>JBHGBE010000012.1:0-84743 GCA_041946855.1 Phycisphaerae bacterium
TAGACCTTGGCCTGGAGCGGCGCGATGTCGGCCGTGATCGCGCCTTCCCCGAGCTGCTGCGACGAGAGCGTGTAGTCGATCCGGCCGGCGCGGTTGGCGGGATCCTCCTTGAGGCGCGTGCCGCCGTCAGCGATCTTGCGAAGGTCGGGGGGGTCGCCCGTGACGTCCTCGACCGTGTAGTCGCCCGGCGGCAGGGCCTTGAGCCTCAGCGAGACCTTCTGCGGCTTGTCGATGCTCAGGTTGCACGCGGCGGCCAGCCAGTAGCCGTCGCCGGTGAGCAGGCCGGCGTACTGGTCCCACTCGTCGTCCTGGCCCGCCAGGTGGATGCGGTCATCGACCTTCCACGACTCCAGCAGCTTGCGGAACAGGCGCGACAGCGGACGGACCTGGGCCTCGGGCGCATCCTTGGGCGGCATGGCGACGACGGCCACATTGCCGGCCTTGTTGACCAGGCCCATCACCACCGGCTCGGCGCCAGGGGCGAACCGCCCGGTGATGGTCGCCTTGAGGAATGGCCGCGAGCCCTCTCGCGGGACGTAGTAGAACTGAGTGTCCCACTCGCCCACGGCCGTGCCCTCGGCGAACTCCGGGCCGAAGTCGTTGGCGGCGAACGTGACGGCTGCCTTGCCCAGCGTCGGGTGGTAAGAGCCATCGAGGTCAACGTCGGTGCGCCGTTTGGCCGTCGAGCGGTTCTGGCCGGCGGGCGTGACGGCCTGGGGCAATCATACGAGGTCTGGGCGCGGGACTTCGACAGGGCGCTTGTGCTGGTCAGACCGGTAGCCTCCAAATCAGACCATTTCGGCGACCAGACAAGAGTCAGCGTGCCGCTGCCCGGCGGTGTGCATTGGCGGGGCCTGCGGGCCGACGGCACACTGGGCCCGCCCGCAACGGCCGTCGAACTATGCGCGGGAGAGGCGGCAATCCTGATGAAGGCCGATCTTCTGCGCGTGCCGGCCCGGCCGTGGAATCTCCGCGCGGCTCAGGAAGGCGCATCCATCATGCCCGATTGGATCGACTATGCAGCAACGGAGACCGGTTTCACCATCCAGCGCAAGGACGGAGGGGGCGAGTGGCGCACGGTGGCGACGGTCGGCCCGGACACGACGGGCTGGAAGGACGCCTCCGCCCCATCCGGCGCTGTCTACCGTGTGAGAGCGGACTGCCGGCTGGGCGATTCCGACTGGTCCAACGAGGCCATCCCGACGGATGTGCGCCAATGAATCGAAAAACCACTCTCCGCGCTTTCCCCGCAATTGCCGTGCGGTACAATACCCCGCGCGTTCTTACCACTCTTTAGTGAGCTCGCCATGGCATCCGACAAGTCTACCGGACGGATCCCCCTGGCCCTTCAACTGTTCTCGGTTCGGCAGGAATGCCGGATGGATCTTCCCGGCACGCTGTCAGCGGTGGCCGGGATGGGATACCAGAGCGTCGAATTCGCCGGCTACTGGAACAGGTCCGCGCGCGAGCTGCGGAAGATGCTCGACGACGTGGGCCTGAAGGTCGCTGGCACGCACATCGGCATGGAGACGCTCCTTGGCGATGAACTGAAGAGGACAGTCGAGTTCAACAAGATCATCGGCAACGATTTTCTCATCGCGCCGGGCCTGCCGGATGAGCGATCGCGAGACGCCGACGGATGGGCCCAGTGCGCCCACCTGCTTGAGGAGGCGGCCGAGAAGGTCGCGCCGGAGGGTATATGGGTCGGCGCCCATAACCACGCGGTCGAGTTCAAGACCTTCGACGGCAAGGTGGCTTGGGACATCGTCTACGGCTCGACGCGCCGCCTGGTCATGCAGATGGACATCGGCAACGCCATGCACGGCGGGGCCGAGCCGATGAGCTTCATGAAGAGGTACCCCGGCAGGCAGCAGTCCATGCACCTGAAGGACTTCTCCGCCGCCAAGGGCCTTGTGCCCATCGGCGAAGGCGACGTGGACTGGAAGGCCGTCCTGGACTACTGCCGGACAACAGGCGATACGCGACGGTACGTGGTCGAGTTCACGAATCCGGCGTACCCGGCCATGGAAGGGGTAAAGCAATGCCTGAACTTCCTGCGCGGGATAGGGGTCTGATACGCCGCGCCAGAGGAAAGGATCCCAATGTCGGCCGCCACTGAACACCTCTACCAGCAACGCCTCCGGCGGTACGTCACCGCGATGCGTTTTGTCGAAAAGGGCAAGCCCGACCGCGTGCCCATCCGGCCGTTCGTGGCCGAGTTCACGGCCAAGTATGCCGGCTACGACTGCCAGCAGGTAACGCACGACTACACCAAGGCCTTCGACGCCGCGCTGAGATGTGCGGCCGACTTCGACTGGGACGCCATCGTGCCCAACATGGTCTACGTTTGGACGGGCCTCACCCAGGCAATAGGGCTGAAGTACTACGGCATCCCAGGCATAGACATCCCGCCGGACACCGGCTTCCAGTACCGCGAGCCGCCGGAGGAGCAGTCGTTCATGCGCGCCGATGAGTACGACCAGCTCATCGCCAACCCCGTGAAGTTTCTCTACAACGTCTGGCTGCCGCGAGCGAGCAGCGACGTGGCCGCCGTCGGCTCGCCCTCGACCTACCGCAACAACCTCTCCTTCGTCAAGGGCGGCATGGCCATGATGCAGTACTTCACGGCCTTCGGCCCGCAGGTCGCCGCCATGCGCGAGAGGTCCGGCACGGTCTCGGCCATCGCGGGCATGCTCAAGGCGCCGCTGGACATCCTTGCCGACAAGCTCCGCGGATACATCGGCCTGTGCAGTGACCTCTTAGAGCAGCCCGATAAGGTCAAGGCGGCGTGCGAGGCCCTGGCGCCCCACCTGCTGCACGTCGCCCTTTCCGGCGCCGACCCGGCCAAACAGGCGCCGGTCACCATGTGGATGCACCGCAGTTGCGTGCCGTTCATCAGCCGCGAACACTTCAACGAGATCCACTGGCCGACGCTCAAGCCGATCATCGAGGCCCTGTGGTCCGCGGGTCATCAGACGCTGTTCTACGCCGAGGGCAAGTGGGGGATGCACCTGGAGAGCTTCGCAGAGCTGCCGGCCGGGAGCATCGTCTACCACTGCGACCAGGACGACATCTTCGAGGTCCACAGGAAGGTCGGCCACAAGTTCGCCATCAGCGGCGGTGTGCCGAACTTCCTGCTGGGCTACGGGTCGCGGCAGGAGGTGAAGGACTGCTGCAAGAGGATCATCGACACGGTCGCCGCCGACGGCGGGTACATCCTTGACGCCAGCGCGATCGTCCAGAACGACGCGAAGGTCGAGAACATCCGCGCCATGACGGACTTCGTCCGCGAGTACGGAGTCTACGGCAACGGGCATCTTCCCGCCACGCCGCCACCCGCGCCGGCTCGGACGGAAACGGTCTGCCAGGGACCGCACTACGGTCTGGCAGAGCCGGCCATGGCGCCGGGGGTGTGCATCCCGTGGACCGAAAAACTCGCGGAACTTCCGCCGATTACCGGCGACGCCGACCTGTGCCGCCAGGTCTGGGAGAACGTGGACGCTTTGGGTTACCTGTACATCTGGCACTGCCTGCTGTCGTTCTAATCGGAAACGCATCGGTGACAGGAGAGCACAATTCGCCAACTGAAGATCCTGCTTGTCGCGGCGATCCCACCTGCTCCACAGGTTGCGCCAGTGCCGATGCTAGAAGCTGCCGAACTGATGGTCGCGGCCACGGACCAACTCAAGCCGGCGCGGGTACAACAGGTCGCCGCCGAGAGGAAGTCCCTCCTGGCAATGGGATACGTCAAGATCGCCAACAGCGGAATGGTCACCCGGACAGCCAAGGCCATCACGCTGACGCAGCCAGAGCATGCACGCATGGCCGAAGAAGGCGTGTCGCTCTTCAAGGAAGGCGAGGCAATGAAGAAGACCTGGCCAGTGGAGGTGGACAGTGTCCACGCCATTGTTCCGTAATCCGCCGCTGGCGCCAGCCGCGACTGAGCCTCCCGCATGGATTCGGAGGCTAGTCCCTTTCCCAGCCAAGCGCCTGGACGTACAATGCCGCCCGATGGCGAAATCCCTGGCAACACTTCGTCTCCTGCTTTCCGGCCTTGCCGCGGGCGACTCTCTTGGCAGCACGTCGGAGTTCGTCGATCCGAGGGACATCCCGCGCCTGTACGGCCGTTACAAGGACCGCGGCTGGCCGTTCGCGCAGGTCGGCGGCGGCAGTTTCGGCTGGCAGGCGGGCGAGCCCACCGACGACACGCAGATGGCCCTATGCCTGGTCGATTCCTATCGTCAGCTTCGCGCGTTCGACGGCCAGGACGTGGCCCGCCGGTTCGTCCACTGGATGCGCGGCGGACCGCGCGACATCGGCGCGACCACCGGCCGCACGCTCATGCGGATCGCCGGCGGCGTAAGTTGGCAGAACGGCGGCCTGGAGGCGTTCCTGCACAACCCAGAGTTGGCCGCCAACGGCTCGCTCATGCGAAACGGCGTAGTGCCGGGCATGGCCGTCGACCTGGCGGATGCGTTACGCATCACGCTTTCGCACGGGATGATGACGCACTACGGCCCCCTGGCGCAGATCTGCTGCGCGGCGCAGACGTGGTTGATCTGGCGCCTCCTGGAAGACTCAACGCAGAGAACGCAGAGGACGCAGAGAATGGAAAGAGATGATCCGAAAAGCTCTGCGACCTCCGCGCCCTCTGCGTTGAGTGTTCTGGCCCCCGGCTGGCCGGGCCTGTTCCGCCAGGAGTTCACCGTCTGGCTGGACTCGACGGCCGATGAGCCTTGCGCCCGCTGGCGGGCGAACGTCGCGGAGCATTTGGGCGCGGCCTGGCGTGCGTTCGAGTCGGCCCAGTGGGACCCGCGGACGTTCAACCCGTTCGCGACCGACTTCGCCGGCCGGACGGGCTACTGCCTGCTGACGCTCCAGATCGCCGTCTGGGCGCTCTACTGGTCTCTGGTTGATGAGCCGCTGGCCCGGTTCCTGGGCGGCACGCCGCAGGGCCTGCCGCGCGAACTGTTCGAGCGGCGCGGGCCTTATGTGCTTGGCCTTGTCGCCCTGATCGGCCACGACGCCGACACCTACGGCGCCACCGCCGGCCCCCTCATCGCCGCCGCCCATGGCTGCCTGCCCGCGGAATTGATCAACGGCCTGTGGGCCCTGAGGGAGAACTGGTAGCCATAGCCTGTAGTGTGCTTGCAAGGGCATGGGAAAACACCAGTCTGAACGATCGCCTTGGTGGAAGCTGTGGTGAGGCGGCAAATCTCCGCAGATTGGGTAGTCGTTGACCTGGCGCCCCGTGACTTCACGTACCATTCCTGGCCTTCCAGACGCTGTGCCAAGCGCCTCCTTCCTGCGCCGCCCGCGGCTCGGAGGATAGTTGCCGCTTCAAGACGGGGGTGGGCGGGCGCTCTCATGACTGGCCGGGGAAGACGTGGACGGCGTCGGCGGCCACTTCCAGCACCGCCTCCTGCCCCTCGGCCAGACGGCCGGCGATCTCCTGCGGGCTTACGTGGACGACGATAAATAGGGACGCACCCCATTTTTCGGCCTCGGTGCCAGGAGAATAGGGTGCGTCCCTATTTTCCGGCGGCGCGGCGGGCGTGAACTCCAAATGGCAGTAAGGCCCGCGGTTCTCGATCCTCCGCAAGACCGCGCGGATGCGGCTGACCTGGGCGGGAGCGCCGGTCGGCGCGGCCTGGCCTTGCCCAACAGCCATGCCCGGCCCAGCCGAGGCGTCGGGACACACACACCCGTCGAATCGCAGGCGAATCGACTCCGGCCGTATGGCACACTTGACCGCGCCCTCATGCCTTCCCGCGACGGCCAGCGACAGGCCGGCAAAGCTGACGATCGATTGCTCATCCGCCGCGCCGCGCACGGCCGTGCCCGTGAAGATGTTCTGGCCGCCCAGGAGCCGCGCGACAGTCTCGTTGGCCGGGCGGGCGATCAGCTCGGACATCGTGCCGGTCTGAACGAGCCTGCCAGCCACGATCACGCCCGCGCGGTCGCCGACGGCCATCGCCTCCTCCAGGTTGTGGCAGACGTGGATGGTCACGATGCCGAACTGCCGCTGCACGTGGCGCAGCTCGCGGCAGAGGCCCTGGCGCGACGGGCCGTCGAGGGCGCTTGCCGGCTCATCGAGCAGCAGCAGCTTGGGGCTGGCCGCCAGGGCGCGTGCGACGGCCACCTTCTGCCGCTCGCCGCCGCTGAGGCCCGTGGTGCCGCGGTCCAGCAGTGGCCCCAGGCCAAGCGCGTCGATGATCGGAGCCGCCAGGCGCAGCGCGTCGTCGTGCCCTTGGCCGCGGACGCGAAGGCCGAAGGTGATGTTCCTGGCGACGCTCAGGTGTGGGAACAGGCCCGCATCCTGCGGCACGTAGCCTATCATGCGCGAGCGCGGCTCGGCGGAGGTCACGTCGCGCCCATCCACGCTGATCGAGCCGGCCGCCGCGCGGATGATCCCGCAGAGGCACTTCAAGAGCAGCGTCTTTCCGCTGCCGGTGGGGCCGAGGATGACGAAGTACTGGCCGGACGGGACCTCCAGGTCCATGCCCTCGGCACTGAACGTCCCCGCGCGGAATGACAGGCCGCTGACGCGGATCATGCGGCCCTGCCTTTCCGCGCCGGCAGCAGCCAGTGCACCAGCACCAGCGCCACGGCCGAGAACGCCAGCATGATCATCGAGATGGCCACCGCGCGCTCGATCTTGCCGTTGGAGGTCTCCAGGTATATGGCCGTCGGCAGGACGGCCGTCTTGAAGGGCACCGCCCCGGCGAAGACCTGTAGCGGCGCGAACAGCCCCACGGCGTGCGCCCAGGCGATGATGCCGCCGGCGACAAGCCCGCTTCGCGCCTGCGGAAGCACGACGCGCCAGAACGCGCCCAGCCGCGTACACCCGAGCGTCAGCGCCAGGTTCTCAAGGCCGGTGTCGACGTCGTCAAACGCCGCCTTGCACGCGCGGATGCCGTACGACGCGGAGCAGAAGAACTGGCAAAGGATAATGCCCTTGACGCTGAAGACGAACTCCAGCCCGCTGTCCGATATCCACCTGCCCAGGGGCGCGCGGAAGAAGACCAGCAGCAGCACGCCGATGATCAGAGGAGGTATGACCATGGGCAGGTCCGCCAGGGCGTTCATCAAGGCCGCGCCGGGGAACCGGTACCGGCTCAGGGCGTAACCGGTGGGGACGGCCACCAGCAGGACGATCACCAGCGTGGCCACGGAGGTCAAGACGCTGAGCTTGAGGGCGTCCAGGAACGGGTTGCCGTAGATCTCCCTGGCGATCTTCGGCGCCGGACCGGTGGCCGGCTGCGATCCCGGCTGGCTTGCGGGCACGAACTCGACGCCGACGAGCCGCTGCTCGGAGACCACGTCGCGCACGTCCTTGTATGAGAAGTAGAACACCCCGCTCAGCATGATCGCTATCACGCTCAGGAGGAAGACGGTCAGGACGGAAAGGGTCATCGCGAACAGCGGGTTGACGCTCCTGCCCGCCGGGCCCTGCTGGCGTCCGGCCGAAAGGGCCAGCGCAATCGTCCCGGCCAGTCCCAGAATCACGCCGGCCAGGGCAAGCCACGCCGGGCCTGGCGGCGCGTTGACGTAGCGGGGCGGCGGCTGTCCGCAGACCGACAGCACCAGGAGCAGCAGGCTCGCGAGTATTCCCGCCACGGCCAGCGAGACAAGGACCGCCCGGCGGCGAGACTGACCGTTCGGCCCTTGCTTCAACGCCGTTCTCCCTGCGTCGCCGGCGGCGGGGTGATGCTGAAGCCCTTCTTCTTGAGGATCGCGCGGGCCTCGTCGGAGCCGAGGAAGTCCATGAGCTTCTGCGCCGCGGCGCGGTCGGCCGTTGACCTGAGCATGGCGACGATGAAATGCGATACATCGTTCTGCTCGGGCGGGATCTGGACGGCCTCGGCCTCGTTGGGATACAGGGCGGCGATGGCGTCCCAGACGATGGCGGCATCCACGTGGCCGAGCTTGACCTGGAGCCCAAGCTCGTTCACGGTGGGGGCCTGGTAGACCTCGTTGGCCTTGATCGCGGCCGCGTCCAGCTTGTTCTTCGCGAAGAGCTTCTCGGCGGACCGGCCGATCTGGCATGCCTGCGGATTGCCCAGGCCCACGCGCAGGCCAGGCTTGGCCAAGTCCGCCAGCGTGCGTACGCCCTTGGGATTGCCCTTGGCGACCATGATGACCGGCCAGACGTAGGCGATGGTCTTGTCCGATTCGATCAGGCCGTCCTTGCGGGCCATGGCGATGTAGTCCGCCTCGGCGGGCAGATAGATGTCGCCCTTGCCGGCCAGCTTGATCCTGGCCAGGAGATCGCCGCTGCCGCCGTAGTCGGTCTGGACCTGGATGCCTGTCTGCCTGGTGAACAGCGGCACGATGTCATCCATCGCCGGGCTTATGCCGGCCGCGCAGTAGAGCGTGATCTTGCCGGCGGCCGGGCTGGAAGGGGGCGTCGCGGACTTGCTGCACGAGCCGATGGCGGCCAAGCCGACTGCCGTCAGCGCCAGGGCCAGGCTGACGTGATTTCTGTTCATGGCCCGCCGCTCCTGTCACTTGGCCTGTGTGGCGGCCCCAGATGCGGGCGCAGCGCTTGGGGACGGCCCGCCGGCGGGGCTGAAGTCGTACTTCGCGAAGACCTCCGCGCCACGCGGCGAGGCGACGAATTTCGCGAACGCCTCGGCGTCCTGGGGGTGCGTTGAGCTCTTGAGCGTTACCAGCTCTACGCGGATGCGGCCAATGTCGATGGGGCCGAAGGCTGCGACAGCGGTGGCGCTGGTGACGACGTCGACGCCGGCAGCCGGCAGGTACTTCGCGGCGATAGGAACGGCATCAAGCTTGTCGCGGCGGAGGAACGCAACCGCGTTCCAGACGATGGCCGCGTCGAGGTGGCCGAGCATCACCTCGTTGGCGATCGCGCCGCCCTCGCGCATCGTCGTGGTGACGTTCTTCTGGATGGCCTCCTGGAGGCCGGCCTTATTGAACATGAACGGCGCCATGTGCCCGAGGGTGGAGTATGTCGCGTCGGTCAGGCCGAGCCTGACGCCCGGCTTGGCCAGGTCCTCCAGGCCCTTGATGCCCTTGGGGTTGCCCTTTGCGACGACGATGACGGGCGTGAGCGTCGCGACGACAAACGACTGGCTCACCAGGCCCTTCTTGCGCGCGGCGGCCGGAAACGGATCGTGCGCAATGTAGAGGTCGCCCTTGCCGGTCTGCTCGATCTTGACCAGGCACTGGCCGGAGTCGGCCTTGTCGATGTCAACGGCCTGGCCGGTCTGCTTGAGCCAGTCGGCGGCCAGCTCCTTCATCGCCGGCTCCATCGTCCCGCCGACGTAGCAGTACAGGGCCGGCTTGCCGGCGGGCGGCTTGGGCTTCTCGCACGATGCCCCGCACACGAGGCCGGCGCAGGCGATGACGGCCCAGGCAATTCGCAATTCACATTTTCCGCTCATGTTCGCACCCAATTCCGCCGTCCCTACTGTTCTTCCTTCACCATCTCGATCCCGCAGATGACCGGCTGGCCGGTCCTGGCCGTGAACTCGACCTTCATGTCGTCGGTAATCATAACCGATCTGAATTCCTTGACCAGAGGCGTGTTGGCGCCGCCGGCCTCCTTGACGATGTCGAAGTCCTTCAGGACGGCCTTGCCTTGTAGCAATACGTCGAAGACGCGCTGGCCGGGACTTAGGTTCTCCACCTCAGCGAAGTGCAGGCGGACGGTGTAGGCCTGGGCCTTGTCGAACTTGCCCTCGGGCTGCGCGGGCTGGGTCAGGGCCCAGACCTGGTGGCCGGACTTGAACTTCTGCGGGCCGACCTGGAGCATCGGCCGGATGGTCACCGACTGCACGCCTCGCAGGCCGCTGGCGGCCACCCACTTGAGTGTGCCGGCCTTGCCTTCCTTCATGAGCGATGAGTGGATGCGGAACGTCTCGCAGTCGGCCGGGGCGATGGTCACGGGGATGTCCGGCGACCGCCCGCCGACCGAAGGCCAGTCGATCCAGTACGTGCCGCCGTCGTCCTTGCGGTCGCCGGGCGCTCCGAAGTTGACGCCCACGCGCTTGACCGGCTCGGGCTCATCCAAGGCCGGCGGGACCGGGTTGAACGTCCACGTCTCCACGTCCGGCATGTACACCAGCGCCAACGAGGCCTGCAACTGGTATGAGCAGATGCACGTCCGGGTGTAGTCGGGCGCGTTGAGCACGCCGTCGGCGGGGATGAGGTTCGAGGTGCAGCCGGACTTGAAGCCGCCGAAGTTGCCCGTGCCGCCGTCGTGCTCCAGGTCGAAGTAGCCGGCCGCCGCCGAGCGGAACGTCAGCATCCGCTCGCTGGCGATGGCCGTGTTGCAGCCGTAGTTGCGGAAAAATGTCCAGTCCCTCTCCTGCCCGGTCAGCGGGTGGAGGCGCGTCTTGGGTTTGCCGCTGGCGATGTCCAGCGCCCAGCCCTGCGTGATGATCTGGTCGCGGAATAGCATGCATGGGCCGTAGTACGGGTCGTCGTTGCGGGAGATGACCGAGCCATCGGCGCCCTTATAGAGCGCGATGCTCCCATAGAACTCATCCGGCGCGCGGTCCCTGGCCACGGCCGTGGCCTCAAGGAGCATGTCGGTGTCCTCGCGATAGGCCAGCCAGGTGCCGAAGACTCCCTTGTCGGTCTGCCAGGCGACCTTGCCGGTGGCGGCGTCCAGGGCCAGCAGCTTCGCATCCGTTGCCGGCACGGGTTGGCCGTGACGCCGGAAGTAGTCGAGCTTCTGCGCCGTCCAGTTGTCGATGCAGAAGACCTTGCCGCCGCCGACGGCGATGGCGTAGTGGCGGAAGGCGTGGTCGGCGGTTCGCGTCCAGTGTACCTTTCCGGTGTGGCGGTCCATGACGACCAGGTGCTTGCTGAATGCCGCGTAGGGGGCGTTGGTGGTCATGTCGCCGTCGACGAGGCCCTGCGCCGATTCATCGTAGCTGACGCCCACGTCGATGGGCACGGCCGTGGCGATCAGCAGGTCCTTCCAGACGGCGACGTATCCCCAATAGGGCTTCTTCGCGCCCGTGACGGCAGGCAGCTCGAATGTCTTGAGCGTCTTGCCCGTGGCCGGGTCGAGCTGGAGGCAGTTGTCGCGGCAAACCACGTAAACGCCATCGGAGGCGGTGGCGTAGTTTGCGCCTATCTCGTTGGCGCCAGGCTGATGTTCCGTGGCGTTGTAGAACCAGCCGATGTCGGGCAGCGGGACCTCCCATAGCAGCCGCCCGGTGTAGACATCGACCGCCCGCATGGAATCCGGGCCTTCGATGAAGAGCCTGCCGCCCAGCACCTGCGGCGACGGGCCGTGGCCGTGGCGCGGCAGCACGCCCTTGTTGGATGGCCCGCCGAACCACAGCACGCCGAGGGGCAGCCGCACGAGCTTATCGGACGAGACGAGCGTGTTGCCCGCGTCGCAGGACTGGTGCGTCCACGAGCCCGCGCCCGCCAGCGGCCCCGCTCGCACAAGGACCGAGAGATTGCCGTCCCGCCTGAGCTGTGCATTCTCAAGCCTCAGCTCGGCGACGGCCTTGGTCAGCGCATCGTGTCCGGCCGTGTCCGTCGCCAGGCACATCGCCCCGCCGTACGGGCGAAGCGAGTTGTAGAGCTTTGGGGCCTGTGCCGACAGGGCGGCATCCTCCGAGACGATCAGGTTCGCGAAGTACGGCGGAAGCTTGAACGCAAGCGGATCGCCCGCCATCGCCGCCAGGCGCTGGCCGTAGAAGCCCTGCGCGTTCATCTTCCGGCGCAGAGCGTCCACCTTGGCCGCGTCGGCGTCGAGTGCGACGACGTGCATCCTCGACTGGCTGACAAGCTCCTCCGCGAGCCTGCCGTTGCCGATTCCGAGGAGCAGGCAGTAGCCTTCCTGCGGGCCGCCGGCCTTAAGGATGTCGGCGGCCCTGGCGGTCCATTCATCCTGCACCTGCGCTGCCGCTTCCGCCGCGAGCGGATGCTCCACCGGGGCGACCTCATTCGGTCCGAGACAGATGAGCTTGTCGCCCTGGGCGACCACGAAGAGCTTGCCGTCGGCGGCGATCATCGTCCACGGCCGCGCGATGGACGAATCCCGCCAGGCGACCTCGAACAGCGTCCGCTTGTCGCCTCCGATGTCGATGGCGCCGATGCCGTCCTTGGCGAACGCGACATATACTCGCCCGCCGGCCTTGAGATACGCGCCGCTGATGTCCGGGGCGCCGGTCAGCCGCCACGATACAGGCAGCGCGAACGTCTGCTTGTCAACCAGCTTGCGGTAGGAATTGAAGATCTTGATCCACTTCTCCTGCGGGTCCAGGGCGTACGCGATGAGCTTCTTCTTCTGGATGCCGATGGCCGTGTTGTCGTACAGAATCGGCAGCGTCTCCGTGCCGACCACGTAGGCGCCGTCCTCCAGCCGGTAGAGGTTGCCGTGGTTGAAGTAGAAGTCCCCGATGGCCGCCACCTCGTAGTAGCCGTTGACCGATGCGCGAAAGGCGCGGTCGGCCAGTTCGTAGTAGAGGAACTTGCCTGTCTTGAGGTCGTACGCGGCCGGCACTGTCCGCCCGCCGGACACCAGCAACTTGTCGCCGGCGATGGTCAGCGGCCCCTGCGGCGCGACGCCAGCGAACGCGGGGCTGTCGTGCTGCTGCCAGAGAAAATCGCTTCCGCTGCCGCTGTTGGTCCATAAGACCTTGCCGGTCCTGGCGTCCAGGCAGTGGATGAAGACGCCCATGAACGGCCATATCCCGGCCGCGAAGTACACCTTGCCATCCGCCACTACCGGGCCGCCCCGCGCCGGCCATGCGCAGATCAGCCGGTCGTTGCCCAGCAGCTTGCGGTCATCGGGCCCGCCCCGGAACTTCCAGAGCAGCTTACCATTCGCGACGGCCAGGCAGTACAGGTAGCCGTCGTCGCTGGCGACGTAGACCTTGCCATCCGCGGCCGCGGGGCAGGGGCGGACCGGGCCGTCGGCGAAGAACGTCCAGAGCGCCTTGCCCGTGTCGGTGTCGTAGGCCGAGATCGTGTCGTTGGCGTTCGAGCCGACCATGAGCGTCTTGCCCAGGACTATCGGCTCGTACCAGTTGTCGAAGCCCGTTCGCGCGTCGTCGCGCCATGCGGGCCTTGTGGCCGGGAGCTGGCGCGTCCACTGGACGTGGAGCCGCGGTGCGAGGGCCTCGCCGGCGACGGCCGTGTGGCCGGCGTCGCAACGCCATTGGGGCCAGTCGGCGGCCATGGCGGCGGGGATTGCGGCGAAGAATAGCGCGGCGGGAAGAACGAATCTCCTGCTCATCCTCATTTCAATGCTCATTCCTGGATAGCGGCCTCAATGCCGCACAGCACCGTCTGCTTCACCTTCGCATCCGGCGATGGGGCCAACGTGATATTCAACTCCTGGCCGATGGTGATGTCCCTGAATTCCTTGACGACGGCGCGGTTCACGGCGCCAGCCTCCTTGACCACGTCGAAGTCCTTCAAGACCTCGCGGCCCTGGATCGAGACGCTGAAGATGCGCTGGCCGGCCTGCACATCGTCCGGCTCGGCGAAGTGAAGGCGGACGGTGTACGCGGCCTGGTCCTTTGCCCCGGCCGCGAGTGTGACCGAGATGGACTCGATGCCCTTGGCGCCGCTGGCCGCCACCCACGCTAGGCCCGGCCCCTTGATCCGCGATGAGTGGCGGCAGAACCACTCGACGCCATCGGGGCTGACCTTCACCGGCACATCCGGCGATGGGCCGCCCCGGCTGGGGTAGTCCAGCCAGAGCGTGCCGGATGGGTCGCGGCGGTCGCCGGGAGCGCCAAGGTTCAGGCCGATGCGCTTCACGCGGCCCTTTGGCGGACCCGACAACCCCGATGACCACTGCTCCACGCTGTCATCGTGTATCAGCGCGACCGACGCCTGGATCGGGTATCCGCAGTTGCAGCCGGTGAATCGCGGGACGCTCACGATCCCGCAGGCGGCCACGAGGTTGTTGCGGCAGCCGGTGCGGAAGCCGCCCAGGTTCGTCATCCCCGCCTCGTCGTTCATGTCCCAATACGCGGCCGTGCTTGAGCGGCACAGGATCATGTTCTCGCTGCCGACCTGAAAGCCGCAGCCCATCCGCGTGAACCGCCACTCCCAGGGAACCTGCGCGCCCGTGAGCGGGTCGTCGCGGGTCACGCGCCGGCCGGTCAGCACGTCCACCGCGCCGGTGAGGTAGGTTATCACTCGGCCGTCCGGGCGGATGACGGGCGGGCGGTCGACTATCGAGCCGCCGTCCCAGACACGCCCTTGCTTGTTGTCCCACAGCACGCTGCCGTCCTTGCCGCTGCGGGCCTGGCCGTGCTGCGACTCGACGATGACGACATCCTGCGTCGCGGCGCACGCCAGCCGCTGCGCCTGCGGCCACAGGCCCTCGGTCACGGCCCAGACCTCGCGCCCGGTCTTCAGGTCAAGCGCTATGAGGCGCGGGCGGTAGTCTTTGATGATGCCATGCCTGGAGGCGAGCGCCGCGGCCTCCGGTGAGATGGCGTCCAGGCAGTAGACCTTGCCGTTGGCGATGGCCAGGCCGTCGTTGGAGACTCCGTTGGCCAGATCGCGCCTCCAGAGCTGCTTGCCCGTGTTGCGATCAAAGGCCACGACGGCTTCGCCGGCGCGAAGGCCCAGAGCATTCAAGCCGAACCTCTCGGCGGAGAGGGCCTTCTTTGTCGGCGCCTCGGGCAGCTTCTTCGCGATGCCCGAGCCGTCGAGCAGTCCGGCCAGCGAATCCTCAAGGATCGACAGGCGCGTCCTATCGGTCTCGCCCGGTTTGGCCAGCTTCACGGCCGACAGGGCGTCGTGAAGCTCGATGAACCGCTGCACCTCGCGGAGCGTGAGCTTCTTCGCATCGGCAGGCGCGCCCGCCGCCCAGAAGTCGATCGGCTCGGCCGACACGGCCACCAGCACATCGTCCACCACCGACATGTATCCCCACAGGGGCGCGGGCCGGCCTTCGCGGGCGGGCAGTTTGAACTGCGCCTTTGTCTGTCCGGTGGCAACGTCGAGCTTGTAGCACGTGTCGTGATAGCCGGCGTAGACGGCATCCTTGGCTACAGCGAAGTAGTAGCCGATGTTCCGCCCGTGGCCGTAGGCGTTGGTGGCCGGTGCGGGGATCTCGGCCTTCCACAGGACCATGCCTGTGTAGGCATCGATGCAGTTGAGGCAACTGCGGCCTTCGATGTACATCCGCCCATCCGCCACCTGCACTCCCGGCCCCCCGAGCCACGACGGAATGAACAAGTCCGCATCATCGACCGCGCCGCCGAACCACAGGACGCCAAACGGCCCGCGGACCTTGTCCCTGGAACAAAGGCTCTTGGCGGCGTCGCCGAACTCGTGGTCCCAGTTGGCCGAGCCGGGCGGGCCGTCGGGCCGAACGTAGCTGTCAAGACCCTTGGCGGTCTTCTTCTCAATCTTGCCGATTTGCCGATCAATGGCTTGAGACGCAACCATCGCATCGCCAGTCTCGCGCCAACAAGCGACCCCGCCGTAAGGCCGAAGGACAGAGAACAGGCGCTCACCGGTGTGAAGGCCCATCGCATTCTCATCCTCGGTGGTCAAGAGAGATGCCATGCAGGCCGGGAGATCGGGCGTCTTGAGATCGCCAACGATCGCGGACACGCGCCGGCCGTATAGGCCGACCTCATCGAACCTTTTCTGAATTGTCGCAATCTTCGCCGGGTCTGGGTCTATCGCAATGACGTGGTAGGTGCTCTGAGCTACCAACTCCTCGACGAGCCGGCCGTGAACAACGCCCGCCACAACGCATACGCCGTCCTTGATACTCGCGTGTGACAGGACTTCCCTGGCCTTACCGACCACTTCATCCCTAGTCACAAGGGCTGGCTGAGTCGCAAGCGGATACGCAGTGGGGGAGGCGACCTTGTCCTCTCCGAAGCAGAATATGCCGCCCTCCTTCGTGACGACGAATAGCTTGCCATCCGCCGCAAGGGCCTCGACGGCCGTGCCGGTGATCTTGCCGGTCCATGTTGCCTTGGCAGGCGCGGTTGTGGCCATCGCCGCAACGGAGGCCTCGATGGCGGTGACTGAGTCAGCCGCCCCGCCGTAGAGGCGCGAGCCGGCCTTCAGGAGCAGGTCGCCGATGCGGTAACCGCCGACCTGCGGGAACCTCACCAACTGCCTGACGCCTTTGATGCCGCTGGCCGGCGTGGTCTGGGTTGAGGTGGCCCACTTGATGCCAAAGCCGCCGCCTGCCGCGTATCCGACGTCGCCCGCAAGAACGGGTCGGACCGCGGCGTAGCCCATCCACTCGCCGCTCGCCACATCCAGCACGGCCGACTTGTGCGGCCCGGAGCAAAAGACGTACCGCCCGGCCGCACAGACGTGCGGCCCGGAGTATACGTGCGTCTCGTTGGGCTTGTACCAGAGGAGTCTGCCCGTCTTGAGATCGAAGCACGCCGGCGGGCTGCGTCCGCACGGGACCAGCAGGTTCCGGCCGATGATGGCCAAGTGGCCCTGCGGCGATGGCCCGGAGAAGGCCTGGGCCTCATCATGTCCGTTGGCGTTGCCGACCCACGTCGAGCCGCTGGAGTCGTTGGTCCAGATCACCTTGCCGGTCTGCGCATCCAGGCAGTGGACGAATATGCCCATGAACGGCCATATCCCGGCCGCGAAGCACACCTTGCCATCCGCCACGACCGGCCCGCCCCGCGCCGGCCAGGCGGAGATAAGCCGACCGTTGCCCATCACCCTCCTGTCGGGCATGGAATCCGCCCCGCGGAACTTCCAGAGGAGTCTGCCGCCGGCGGCCGACAGGCAGTACAGACGGCCGTCGTCGCTTGCGACGTATACCTTGCCATCGGCGGCCGCCGGCGCCAGGCGGATCGGGCCTTCGGCGAAGAACGACCACCGCTGGGTCCCCGTGTCGGTGTCCAGTGCGACCAGCTTGTCATCGCGGCTGGAGCCGACGAACAGAGTCTTGCCAAGGACTATGGGGTGCAGGCTGGCGTCGAAGTGCAGCCGCGGCTCGTGCGGCCATGCGGGTTTGACCTCACCCAGTTCGCGCGACCAAAGGAGTTTGATATCCGCGGGCAGCGCATCCGGCGTGGCGCCGGTCCTGGCCGCGTCGCATCGCCATTGGGGCCAGTCGCCGGCCGGGACGGGCGCGACGCTGGCCAGGATGGCGGCGCACGCGATCATTGCGGGCATTGCCGCCCCCAACAGCGATGGAGATGTCCTGCTGGAGATCATGCTCGAACGTCCAGATCAGACGGCAGCGGAAGGCGCATGGGTCGCGTGAACAGGCGCATTGGAGTCATTGTAACGGAAAACGCGCGGGCATGTTGCGGCTATTGGCGACCGCTTCGATCCGCGCGCGTCCGCCACTTCCATCTGCCGGCCGGGTTTGTAGAATTGACCTCCCCGGCCCCGCGTGAGGGGCGCGCGGGAAGGCACTCACTCAAGAAGGAGAAGCGCATGTCCAAGTCCGCGATTGCACTGACGGTTGTACTGGCTGCGGCCGTGATCGGCGTCTGGGCCGTGGCGACCATCGCCGAGGACGCCAAGCCAGGCAAGACAGCCATGGTGTCCCTGCCGGCCGATGAGCTTGCCAAGGCCGTCCAGGACATCCAGGATGCCAAAAAGGACATCCCTGCCGATCAGAAGGACGCCATCGCCAAGCTCGACGCCGCGCTGAAGATCCTCGAGGCGGCCAAGTCCTCCGCCACGCAGCCGGCGGCCGTCGCGCCCGCGGCCGGCGGCGGCGACACGTTCACCGGCCCTGTCCACGCCACCATGTCCCGCAAGCAGCCGCGGATCGTCGTCGACGGCACGCAGTACGACCTCAAGGCCTCCGACAAGGCCGACGCCGCCGCGAAGGAAACGCTCGACAAGATCTCCAAGGGCGAGACGGGCGACTTCGTCGTCAAGGGAAAGAAGGAAGGCAGCACCATACTCGTCGACTCGATCACCAAGAAGTGAGCCTGGCCGTCGGGTCTGCACGTTTTCGATTGGAGATGGAGCATGAACAGGATTCGTTCGATCCTCGCGGCGTTTTCCCTTTTCGCTGCCATAGCCGGCCTTGCGACCTTCGCCCCCGGGCAGGCACGGTCATGGGGCTGGCGCGGGGATGGGACTGGCCTGTTTTCGGATGCGACGCCTCCAGTCAAGTGGGGCCGCACATCCGCCACGCTCCAGGGCCTTACCAGCCAGGCCGACAAGCCCAAGGGGGACGAGGCCGGAGCCAACTCGGCCCGGCTGGGCAATATCCCGGAGTGGCTGGTCCTTGGCCCCATCGCCTATGAGGCTGATGCCGAGAGGAAGGCGTTATTGGCAAAGGAATTCGTCGAGGGCGAGGCGAAGCTCCAGCCGGCCGCCGGCGACAAGGCCGCCGGCGTCGAATGGCGCAAAGTGCGCTCCACCGGCGCGCAACTGAACCTCAACCTGCACTACAACGACATGCCCGCCAAGGTGTTCTATGCCCACGCATATCTGCACTCAAAGGACGGCGGGCGGATCATGCTGCGGCTCATGGGGCCGACGTGCCGGTTCTGGTTCAACGGCAAGGACGTGCTGAGCATGGAGGAGACCAGCCTCCACTTTGTGGACAAGGAGGTCGAGCTCCAGAAGGGATGGAACAGCCTGCTGATCAAGGTATTCGCCAGCCGGCGAGACGATCGAACGGACACCTGGGCCAACCTGAACAACATGCCGCAGCATTCCGCGTTTTTCCAGGTGGTCATGTGGGGCCGCGGCGATAGCGAGAAGTACGAGTCCAAGGGCATCCTGTGGGAGGCGCCGCTTCCTCAGGCGCCGCGGTTCAGCGTCGCCCAGCCTCTGGTGATTGGTGATCGCGTCTTCGTGAACACCGATCCATCCTTCGTCATCTGCTATGACAAGATGACGGGCAAGAGGCTCTGGATCGACTACTGCGGCCATTACGAGTTCGTCACGCAGGAGGAGCGGGCGGCCAACGCGGAGCTGTTCAAGCAGATCGATCCGGCCGTCAAGCGGATCAAGGAGCTCGCGGCTTCCTGGGGCGGCACGCTCAAGGAAGACCTGGAGCTCCACGCCGACGTGTTGACCGTCGTCCGCCTCCTCAAGCAGGTTGACGGCAAGAAGTACATGGATGTGATCCCGCGCCAGGAGGCCGGATGGGCGGGCCTGACATCCTGCACCGACGGCAAGTACGTCTACACGTGGATCACCGACGGCGTGGTCGTCTGCCATGACCTGGAGGGCAAGCGGAAGTGGATGGTGCTGGACAACCAGGAACGGCGCAAGGAAGTGCAGGTCAGCCACGGCTACCACGTCTCGCCGATCCTGACCGACAAGGAGTTCGTCGTGCCGACGGATGCGACGACGGCCTACGACAAGGAGACGGGCAAGGTCCTGTGGAAACTGCCGACGAAGGTGTGGGGCTGGCCGCCGGTCACGCCGATCACCCAGGCCCCGCCGATGACCGCCGAGGGCGTCGATTGCATCAACTACGACTACGTCGGGCTGTACAAGCCGGGTGTGGGGTTTTTCCCGTGGTCATGGTGCACCGTCAGCGGGAACAAAGCCTACCTGGGCGACTTCTACCAGGGCACGGCCGTCACGGAAGTGATCATTCCCGAGACGATCACGCCAGGCACAAAGCTTCCGGGCAAGTCCATCCCGCTCAACAAGGCCAAGGACCTGCCGCTCCTGACGCTGGGATCATGGTCGGCGCAGGGAGTGGTGGCCAACGTGCTGGTCCACGACGGGCTGATCTACACAGTCGCGATGGGCGGGCCGCTCCGCGTGTTCGACCAGAAGACGCTGGAGCCGGTGTACAGCGTCCGGTTGGACATGAACACGATCATGTTCGCCTACCCATATCCGCACGGTTCCGGCGTTTGCGCCAGCCCGGCGCTGGGCGGCAAGAACATCTACATATTCGGCAGCGGCGGGCACTCGATGATCATCAAGCCGGGGCGGAAGTTCGAGGTCGTCGCCGAGAACCGGATCGAGCGCCTGATGCCCGGCCGTTACGAGGGCGGCATGGCCGTCCCCGCGGACAAGGGCTTCTACCCCGAATGCACGGCCAGCTCGCCGATCTTCGACGGCGACCGCATCTACTATCAGGCGGAAGGTCACCTCTACTGCATCAGCGCGAAACCCTAGCCCGGACGCCAATGGCAGATTGGGAAGGCCAAGTGCCGAAGGAATGACGAATGCCAAACGCCAGATTCGGCATTCGTCATTCCTTCGGCATTCCGCATTTGGCATCACGCATTCTTGCGCGCGATGGGCTTTACTTCCTGCTTCGGACTCGCTATAAGTATGCGTGATGTCACTGACCCCGCTTAATCTGGCTCCTGGCTCCGTGGCGACGGTGACTGGCGACTTACTGGCCGCCTGACCTATCCGCGCCTTCTCTCTTTAGACGCGCTTTGTGCCTTGCTTTCCCCCAGACCCATTGTGTGAGGCCCTGTTCAGAAATGTCCAAGCAGCAGATACGCAACGTCGCCATCATCGCCCACGTCGACCACGGCAAGACCACGCTGGTCGATCAGCTCCTGCGCCAGTGCGGGCAGTTCCGCGAGGGGCAGCTCAAGGGCGAGTGCATCATGGACTCCAACCCCCTGGAGCGCGAGCGCGGCATCACCATCCTGGCCAAGAACTGCGCCATCCATTACACCGCCCCCGACGGCGAGGACTACCACATCAACATCGTGGACACGCCCGGCCACGCCGACTTCTCCGGCGAGGTCGAGCGCGTGCTCAAAATGGCCGACGGCGTGCTGCTCCTGGTGGATGCGGCCGAGGGCGTCATGCCCCAGACCCGCTACGTGCTGTCCAAGGCCCTGCACAACGGCCTGAAGCCCATCGTCGTCATCAACAAGCTCGACCGCCCCGACGCCCGCCCGCAGGTCATCCTCAACCAGACGTTCGATCTGCTGATCGAGCTCGGCGCGGAGCATCACGCCGAGGACTTCCCGGTGATCTACGCCAGCGGGCGCAACGGCTGGGCGTGTACCGACATGGCAGAGGCGACGGCCCTGGCCCGCAGGAATCAGCTAGGCGAGCCCGTCAATCCGGACATACACGCGCTCTTCGCGGCGATCATCGAGCACGTGCCCGTGCCGAACTTCGACGCAGCCGCGCCGCTCCAGGCGCTCATCACCAACATCGACTGGAGCGACTACGTCGGCCGCATCGGCATCGGCCGGGTCTTCGCGGGCGTGCTGGAGGCCGGCAAGCCCATCCTCAGCATCGACCGGCACGGCAACCAGAAGGTCCAGAAGATCGGCCAGCTCATGCAGTTCGACGGCCTGGGGCGCAGGGTGGTCGACCGCATCGAGGTCGGCGACATCTGCGCGGTGGTCGGCCTGGAGAAGGTCGACATCGGCGACACGCTCTGCGACCAGGAGCATCCGCTGCCGCTGCCGGCCGTCGAAGTGGACGAGCCGACGCTGCACATGACCTTCCGCATCAACGACGGGCCCTTCGCCGGGCGCGAGGGCAAGTACGTCACCAACCGCCACATCCGCGAGCGGCTGGAGCGCGAGCTTCAGGCCAACGTGGCCCTGCGTGTGGACTTCGGCGAGGGCAGCGACGTGGAGTTCGACGTGGCCGGCAGGGGCCTCCTGCACCTGGGAATCCTCCTGGAGAACATGCGCCGCGAGGGATACGAGCTCTGCGTCGGCAAGCCCAACGTCATCTACCACCGCGACGGGTCCAGGCTGCTTGAGCCAATCGAGATGATGGTGCTGGACGTGCCGACGGACATGCTCGGCTCGGCCATGCAGTTGATGGGCGACAGGCGGGCCGAGATGGTCAAGATGGACACGGTCGGCAATCGCACGGTCATGGAATTCACCATTCCCGCCCGCGGCCTGATAGGGCTGCGGAACCGCATGTTGACGGCCACCAAGGGCATGGCCATCATGCACCACCGCTTCCACCGGTACGAGGATGCCCGCGGCGAGATCGCCGGGCGGGCCAACGGCGTGATGGTCGCCACCGACACCGGCCAGGTGACCGCGTACGCCCTCGACCAACTTGCCGACCGCGGCGTGATGTTCGTCGAGCCGGGCGACCAGGTCTACCAGGGCCAGATCGTCGGCGAGCACTGCAAGGACAACGACATCCCCGTCAACGCGGTCAAGTGCAAGCGGCTGACGAACATGCGGCAGTCGGTCAAGGACGCCACGGTGACGCTCAAGGCCCCGCGCAAGCTCACGCTCGAGGCCGCCCTGGAGTACATCGAGGGCGACGAGCTGGTCGAGATCACGCCGCAGTCGGTCCGCCTGAGGAAACGAATCCTCGACGAGACCCAGCGCAAGCGCGCTGGGCGGAAACTGGCGACGGCAGAAGTGGCTGACTAAGAATGTGCGCCCGGGCCGTCAAAGCGTAAGCAGCGTTTCTTCGCTGACCTTGGCCTGGATCAGAGCAAGTAGGGCTTCCAACTTCACGTTGGCAGTGGCCTTTAGACCAAGGCAAGTCGCGATGCCGGCCGTGTCTGTGCTCAGCCTTGTCCTCAACTGGAGCCGCAACTTGCCGCCACTGCGGACAAGTTCGTAAGCGTGAAATTGCATCGGATCCCCCAGCCTCGCCGCGGCCACCGGGCTGAAATCGAAATTCGCCTTCATGTAGTCGAGCATGTGGTCCTGTAAGACAAGGACCAGGTGCTTTGCCACGGCCTCGAACGTGGCGATCTTGTGGTGTAGTTGAACAAGTATTGTCTTGGCTGTCATCTTCCAGTTCATGCCAAAGCCTTTGTCTGACTTCATCTCCTTGGCGGAAACGCTTACTCCGCACTGGAAGAGCAGCCTTTGGCGTTCCGGCCAGATCGTGCCGGTGGTATCGAGCGTCTGCAATTCGACGCCGACGAAGTCCACAACCTTGCCGCACTTCGCTGACGCGAGGACGTAGTCGACGCTTCCGCCGGGGATAGTCAATTCCGCGACAAGGTGCAGTTCATTGCCCGGCTCGTGCATGGTCAGGAGGTGGACGCAATCTGTGAATATCTGCTTCCTTTCCAAAAGCCGGTGAGGGCAGATGATCACTGACTTCGCGTCCTTGCCATACGTCACTGTGCAAGTGCCTATCGCAATACTGGGCTGGCTCTTGCGGTTCTTGAGACACGTGCGCCCGAGAAACGGGCATTGCTGCCGTTTCACGACATCCAGCCATTTCACCGGCTCTCCCGGCGGGATCGGAATGCCGAAGACTTCGGCGATCTTCGATTTCGTCACAAGAGGCCCCCGCAACGCTCACGGGCGATGTCAAGATACGCCTCTGAGACATCTATGCCCAACGATTTGCGCCCGAGCCTGCTCGCAACCAACATGGTCGTGCCGGTGCCGCAGAACGGATCAAGCACTACTCCGCCGGCGGGGCAGGTGGAAAGAATGGGGATGCGGCAGAGGTCCTCGGGATACGCCGCAAAATGGCCTTTCCTGTTCTGCGTGTCCTCCGGCAAGATGTCCCACACATCCGAAGGTTTGCACCCATTCGGGTGGTATTTGAGAAAGTAAAAACCGTTTTCCCGAAGCTCCCTCGCTCTGCCGGAAACCCTCTCAGCGTCGGAGTGCGTGGCTCGCTGCTGCCCCCGGATGATCATCCGGAAATCCGACACCTTTCCGTCAGCAAGGGCAGACAGCATCTTATCGAGTGCCTGGAAGGCGGCCTGCTTCTCGCTGTCAGACAGGGCAGTCGAGAGTTCGATCTGCCGTTTGTACCTGACACCCCGAACGCCTGTCGCCGACACTACCGCCCCGTTCTCTATCCTGGCCTTCGCCGGCGTGTTTCGGATAGCGTCGGCATCGAAGTAGTAGCTCTGAATGCTCTTGACGAAATGAAAGACGTTCTCGTGGACATTGCGCAGCCGGTCGTTGGCGTTGTCGGGCCCGCCCTTGACCTTGTTCCAGATCACGGAGTCGCGCAAAATCCAGTCTTGCTCGTCTACCATGGCCAATGCCAACCGCCAAGGTATTCCGAGCAGATGCTTATCCGAATATGTGTCTCCAATGTTCAGCCAAAATGAGCCGGTGGGCTTCAGGACTCGCTTCACCTCGGCGAAGACCTCCAACAGATGCGCGATGTAGTCGCCATGATCCGCCTCGAGTCCGATGCCGCCGTTATCGTACTCGCGTTTGCCCCAATAGGGTGGGCTGGTCATGCAGCAGTCGAATGTTGAGCAAGGCAGGGCGGCCAGCACAACCATGGCATCGCCCTGCAAGAACAAAGGCGAGCACGTCGTCGATCGAGCGTACCCTTCCCAGGTGGCAGCGCAGTCCGTTAGGCCCGTGCTCATCCGGCGAACATCTCCTGTCTTGGTTAGCGCAAATCTACATCGGAGAGCGCGTGGCCGCAAGCTTCGGCCCGGGAACGGAGCTCAGCCGCGAGGGTCATTCCGCCGCCTCAGGCGCTCTTCGACCTCCGCTTGTTTCAGTGGCTTGGCCGTGCCTTCGCGCACTTCATCGCACCGGCGTTCGGCCTCGGCCGCCCAGGCCGCGTCGACCTCGCTCTGCGACGCGGCATCAAGACTGGCCCAAAGGCGGTCAGCAAGGAACGCGCGGTCGGTCTCATCCAATGCCATGGCTTCCTTCAGAAGCTGTTCAATCTGCGGCGACATTTCTGCTCTCCGATGGCCGTATTCTACGGCTTCCCAGGAGGCATAGAAAAGAACTGTTACAGGTCCAAGCCGGCCCGTCGTCATTTCTGGCCATTGCCCCCGGCCATGGTGGCGGCGATTACGCTGGCCAGGTACTTGTGCGGCGACAGGAACGGATGGCCGGGGCCGATCTCGCACAGGTCCCACACGACCTCGCCGGTCAGCGGCAGGCTTCCGTCGGGGCTTTGAGCCTGGAGCCGACGCAACTCGTTCCGCATCGCCTCCAGCGCGTTTTCCCTTTCGACAGCAGCCGCCCGCGCCTCTTCCTCGGCCGCGCGCTGCGGGGACTGCTCCGCGACAGGTGGGGCCTCCACAACGGGTTCCGGGACGCCCTCGGCCGCGACCATGCCCCCGGGCGTTTCTTTGCGGTCCCTAGGCGCAGGTATAATCCACGCATCCGCCGTCCGTGTGGGCGGGGCCTTCATCAGGTCCGAAAGGGCCGGCTGGGTGGTTGGCGAGGCCCCCCTCGCCTGGCCGCAGGCCATGAACAAGCCAATCCCCGCCACGCAAAGTGGAAGTGCCAAGGTCCTCATAGCTCATCGCCTCCGCACTCCATTATACCCCGTCTTGGCGATTGCGGGTGGCACAGCGACGCTCTACGACCCGGCCTGCCAATGCCTCAGGTGTGCACCGATCCGGCGGAGTTCCGAGGCATCGTCGGGATGGGTCATCCTTTCTTGTGCTGGGCGATGAGCTTGCTCACGGTATCGCGCCAGTCCGCGCCGGCGAAGATGTACCAGAGCGTGCCGGTGCGTGACTGGCCGGGGTTGATGTCGCCGAAGTGCGGGTCCGCGTGGACGCACGGGATGAAGGCGTTGCTGAGGAAGCTCTCGGCGTCCGGGGAATACAGGATGAGGGCGCGTTCGTCATCCGCCGAGGTGATGACGACGATGCCGAGGTCCAGGGGCGTATCGGCCCATCCGCCGGCCTTGGTGGCGAACTGGGTGCGGTAGGGAGGATAGGGCTTGAACGCGGCGCCGCGGCGTTCGGCCTCGGGCTTGCTCACCGGAAGGCCGTAGGCGGCCGTGATCTTGCCGTTGAGGACGACGTAGGTGTGCTTGAAATTGTCCGCCCCGCCCCTGGCCGGCGGGAAGCCGGCCAGGAAGCTGTAATGGGCGCAGAGCAGCGGCTTCACGTGCTCGAGCTTGAGTGCGCCGGACCCGTTGACGACGGTCATGGTGGTCCTTACGCGATCAGGCCCGACAACCTCGGCCGTCGCGCTGACCTTCACGCCCGGGGCGCTCACGCCGGGGCCGGCGAGGGAATCGACCTCGTAGTGCGCGTACGAGCCGTTGCGCTCGGTGACCCAGGCGTTGGGCCGCTTGTCGGAGTAGCGGGCGATGCCGTAGCCGACCTCGGTGAACTCCAGGTGCTCGGGGAAGTTCAGGTATAGCTTCCCGCCGTCCGCCCAAGGCGTGGTGACGGACAGGCCGTAGGCGAACTGCTCGCCGTTCTCCGTACCGGGGGGAGTGGCGGGGGCCAGGCGGATGGGGGAGGGCGCCGAAGCGCCGGCACATCCGATGGCCAGCAGCGCCAGCGATGCGACGGCGGCGAACGCGACGTGCATGTGTGTCTCCTTAGTAGGTGTAGAGGATGGGGCCGGCCCCCATGCCGGCGCATATCTCCCCGGAAAGGCCGTCGGGCCGGACGCCGGCGCCGGCGCCATAGCGCTGGCCCTTCAGGTGGCCGTGGAGCTGCATGGTCTTCCGGTTGCTCCAGTCGCCGTCCGAGAGGAAGAGGTAGTAGCGCAGGTAGGCGGTCTTCGAGCCTTCCCACCAGTAGTTCATCCAGCCGGCGCCGCTCTGTCCGGCTTCGGGCAGCATCTCCAGGCGCAGCGAGCGCTTGCCGGTGCGCACGTGGCCGGGATCGGTCTCGAGCGACCCGTACTTCTTGTGGTTGCCGGAGCGCTCCTGCCACTTCTGGTCCCAGTCGTCGTTCTCGAAGCTCTCGACGAAGAGGACGTCGGGGTCCTTTTCGATTCCGGCGTCGTGGGGATACTTGGCGGCCAGGCCGTACAAGACAGCGGAACTGTCGACCGCCTGAGTTGAGGGCGCGGTCGCCGGGGGCATGGACGCGGCGGCGCCGCCCGGCCGGCCTGACTGCTGGCCGAGGACCAGCCCGGGAAGTGCAAGGCCGATGAAGGCAAGGCCGACGGCGACCAAAGCGTGCGTGCCCGCGTGCATCGACAGACCGAACCGCTTCGCCATAGGTAATCGGTCCTTGTGATGGCGGGTGTGTTGATGTTCCTCACTACGCCTACTTCTTCGCCAACTCCTCGATGCGTTTGATCATCGCCTGTCGTGTCTGATCCAGCTTGCCATCCGTCCAGTCCTTGCGGTCCTTGGCGTAACCGTCGGTCTTCCAGAGGGCCAGCGCCGGATCGCCGGCGGGGGCGAGTTTCTCAAGGGCCAGGCGGACGCGCAGGTCGATCAGGCCCTCGCGGGCGGCGATCCATCGCGGAGTCTTCAGGAGGCCCAGGTCCTTGTGGACGCCGAAGCAGTTGCGGGAAGGCTCACGGCCGTCAAGCTCGTCGAATGCGAAGCCGTAGACCAGCATTCCCTGGCTCTCCAGCCGGCCCTCGACGCCTGCCTGGATCTGCCGCCAGAGCTGTAGACCTATCGAGTACCTGTCCAGGCCGCTATTGCACACCCACGGGTGCTTGCCGGCGGCCTTCAGCTTGCGAATGTCCTGCTCCGTGCAGGCGGACATGCACGGCGCGTATGTGTTGTCGATGAGCTGGTCGGCCTGCGGGCCTGTGCCAGGCCGGCTGATGAACCCGAACGTCTTCATCCCCGTCTTGGTCGCGGGCGTGACGACCTTGACCAGGTGCCTGCACTCGTCGTCATAGCTCGGCTCGTCATAAGCCTGCACGTACTGCGGCGGGAGCTGGTTGGCCTGCTCGAACGCGGCCATCGCGGCGGCGGCCGGCTCCAGCTCCTTGCCCTGGAACTGATCGATCCGCGGCATGAAGCCCGCCACGCCCACGACGGCCTTCGCCCCGTTGTACTTCTGCGCTAGCTTTAGGTACTTCAGCGGCGTCTCGCCGGCGACCTTGTACTTGCCGCCGCCGCGATCCATGCCGAAGTAGAGGTTGCGCCCGCCTGTGGGGCAGTTCAGGCCCGCGCGGGCCTCCTCGGCCAGCATCGCCTCCTGGAGCGACCACCACGTCTCGTCGCTGACCATGTCAGTGCCGAAGGGCAGAGCGCTATTTAGCAGGCCCACCGGAATGGGGATCGGCGGCAGTTCGGCCGCGACGACGTGGACTTTGATCGGCACGTCGAGTGTCGCGCCCGCGCTCTGTATGCGAACGGCGCCGGCGTATGCGCCGCCGGGCGTGCCGGCCGGCACGTTGTACTCCAGGATCACGCTGCGGCTCATGTTCGGCCCGGCCGTGAACTGGCCGCCCGGCCGATAGTGATTCACCTCACACCAGACCAGCCCCGAGCCGTACGGCCCGCGCATGGGCATGTACCGCCCGTGGCTGACCGCCGGCGCGGGCAGCTCCGCCGCCCCCGGCCCGGCCAGCTTGCCCGCGACGACGGCAAACTCGGCCTCCTTGTTCGCATAGACGCCCAGGTTGACCGTCGCCACCTGGCCGGCCAGGGCATAGATCTCCTCGGGCGCGGCCGGGCCGCCGATAGTGGGCCAGTCGCCCGGATACATCACCTGTCCCACAGGCAGCGCCTGGCAGACCAGCGGCTTATCGACGACGGCCGTGCCCTGGCCGCGGCGCGAAAGGTCCGTCGCGAAGAACGTGTCGGCGATGACCTTGCGCTGGAGCTTCTCCTGGGCGTCGATGAACGCCCGCCCCTCGGCCGTGTCGGGCGCGACGAACAATCCCGCCACCCGCAGCGGCTGCTCGACGGCCTCGCGGCACTCGACCGTGAACGTGTTGCCGCCGTTGGCGGCCTTGAACTTGAACGTGCCGACCGCGCCTGCCGGCCAGAGCAGCTTGTCGGTCATCCGCGAGATGTCGGTGATCTCGGTGTCCTGGAAGAAGAAGTGCTTGGCCCACGGCGAAAAGTCGTGCTCATGCACGGCCGCGCCGTTGACCTTCAGCATCGCGTGCATGTAGCCGGTGTTGTGGTCGGGGCTGTAGCCGGCCCGCTCGAAGGCGATCCAGCCGATGTAGTCGCCGCCGGGCAGGTCGACGCGGAAGCCGCCGGCGTTGAACGGCAGCCCGCCGCCGAGCATCGCCGTGGGGAAGGGCGTCGCCTCGCCCCAGGAGAACGGCTTTTTGCCGGCGATGCCGTAGCCGCGCTGGGGCGTGTACATCGTGTCCTCGTTGATCGCGATGAGCTGCGGCATCGAAGGCGCTTCCTTGCGCGAGAAGTCGAACGCGAATGCGCCGGGCGGGCCGGCCAGCAGGCCCGCCTTGGCAAGCTCGAACTGGTCCACGAAGACCGCCGAGCGCCCCAGGTTCCGCACGCCGATCCGGGCCATGCGGTTGAGTTCCAGCCAGCCGCGCCGCCCGCGCCACGGCGAGATCTCGGGGCCGCGCCACAGGTACGGGTTCAGGTCGATCTCGACCGTCTTCTCGCCGGCCGGCACGCCGATGGTGCGGACGTACCGGTCCATCGGGTCGGGGTTCCGGTCGGACAGCTCAAGCTGGATGTTCACCGGCGCGGCGGCCGTGTTGCGGACGTGGAAACGGAGCACCTGGTAGCCGCGCCAGTCCTTGGTGCTCAGGTCGGCGAAGGACGCCAGCACGCCCGGCTCGATCTTGAGCGATTGGGCGCCGTCGGACTTCCATTCGGTTGAGAAGCCGGCCGAGCCGAGGCCTTCGCCGGGAAGCACGGTCAGCTCGAACAGCTCCTCGAAGTCCTGTATTAGCGCTACGGCCGGCTGGCTGGCCGGTGCCGGCGCCGGCGAAGGGGTCTGGGCCGGCAGGGGATTTCCCACCGCCGCGCACGCGAGCACGGCCGCTGCTAGAGCGATAGCGGTTCTCATGGTTCCTCCCGTCATGTCTTTGGCTGCTTCCACAGGCCCTCGCGCAGGCACGCGCCGTGGCCGTAGTACTTGTCCTTGTTGGCCAGGCGGTGCTTGACCTCCTGGATGGCGACCTCGGCGGCGCGCTCGAGCGTCTCGCGGCCGAACTCGGCGGTCGCATCCTGCGGGGCCTTGCCGCCGACGCCCACGAGCTTTTCGCCCTTGTGCGGCAGCACCGACAGGTCCACCGTCTTCGGGTGCAGCGCCATGCAGTGCGAGGTCTCCCACAGCGCGCCGTGGTCGCCGCAGTATTCGTACTGGTCCTTGACCAGCAGGTAGTCGACGAATGCCCACGCCAGCATCCGCGGGCCGGAGAGTCGCCGCTGGTTGAACATCAGCACGGCCGCCCGCGCGTGGTCGATGAGCGGGTAGTGCCCGGCGACGATCACGCCAAGCTCGAAGCCAAGGCTCTGAAGTTCCGCCAGTATGTGCAGCAGCAGGCGATTGTAGTTGAGCGTCTGCTCGGTGACGGAGAAGGGCTGATTCGCCGGCGCGAAGTTCTCGGGCGGAAGCCCCATGCCTGCGGCGATCAGTTCTCGGTCGGCGGAGTTGGCCTCCATCAGCGCTTCGGAGCGGTTTTCGCCGTAGTACAGCGGCGGGAAGACCAGGCCGCCGGCCTTCTGCGCGCACAGTATCGCCAGGCCCTCCGCCTGGAGCGTGTCGGCCCCCAGCGGGTTGTGGACGCCGTGCCACTCGATGGTGCCGATGGGCACGTACGCCACGGGGAACGCCTTGCGCCGCTCGACCGCCTGGGCCGGGCGAAGCATGTGATAACGGACTTCCTGATCCATCGCGTGTCATCCTTTTATTGCCGGCTGGAACGCCCGGAGGCATCATTGATAAAACCGTGCCGCGGTCGCAGAGTATCCGAGATGTTGCACGGTCGCCATCGTATGATATACTCAGAGCATGACCATCGAGCAATTGCGGAGAGTTCATCAGGCTCGGCCCTTTGAGCCCTTTGACTTGTACCTGGCGGATGGAAGGTCCCTCCTAGTCGCCCATCCGGAGGTGATGGCGATCTCGCCGGCGGGCAGGACCGTCATCCTGGCCACGCCGGACGGCGCCCACGAGGTCGTCGATCTGCTGCTGGTAACCAGTCTCAAGGTTCGCTCGGAGTCCCGCGAGGCCGAGCCGAAGGCTGGCTGACATCGCTACCGTCTGCGGAACTTCCGCAGGAATTCGCCGAGCAACTCCTCCTCCCTCGCGTGCATCTTCGCCGCCTGGCGGACGGCCGTATCGTCGTAGCCCATCAAGTGCAGCAGGCCGTGGATCACGTACAGCATCAGTTCATCGGCGGCGGCCAGGCCGCGGAGGCGGGCCTGTTCGAGGGCCACCGGCCAGCAGACGACGATCTGGGCGCACAGGCCCCGCGTCGTGCCGTCGGACAGGTCGAAGCTGAGTACATCCGTCGGGCCGGCGTGACGGAGGTGCTGGCGGTTGAGCGCGGCGATCTCATCCTTGCCGACGATGGCCAGGTCGATCATGCCGAGCCGCTGGCCCTCGCGCCGGGCCACAAACCGCACGAGGCGCGCCAGCCGCGCCGGCGAGACCATTTTCGCCCGGCCAGACCGCACCCGCGAGCCGGCGCCGCAGCCGACCCGGACCTGCCCGATGTCCTTCCTCTTGCCCATGCGCGCGCAACATCAGCAGTCCCGGCGCACCGGGGCTGCTGATGTTGATTACCGTTAGTGGGAGATGGCGTTAGAAGCGCCTGCCGCCGCCACCGCCGCCGGGGCCACGGCCGCCGCCGAAGCCGCCGCGACCGCCGCCGCGGCCGCCTTCGGGACGAGGCTTGGCCTCGTTCACGGTCAGCGCACGGCCGTTGTAATCCTTGCCGTTCAGCGCGGCAATGGCCGCAGCCGCCTCTTCATCCGTGGACATCTCGACGAAGCCGAAGCCCTTGCTCCGGCCGGTCGCCTTGTCCTGGATGACATCGGCGCTCTGTACCGTGCCATGCTGTGCGAAGAGCTGCTCCAGCTCCGCGCTCGTGACCGCATAATTCAGGTTCCCAACGTACACTTTCTTGCCCATCGTGATTTCCTTTGCGAGGGCGCCTACGACCCTTTGTCTCGTGCAGCACTTTCCGGGTCGCTCAGGAAAGGGGCCGACGTTCCAGCCCAGAAGTCAGTAGCGTGAGCGAGAGAGAATAGCGCGAACCCGCAAAGCTCATACTTCAGATCGCCTAAACGTTCTCGATCCACGAAACCGAACATTCACAAGTATACCCGCCGCCCCGCCGCAACATAGAAAAAAACGCTTTTCGCGGGATTATCGGGGCGGCCCCATCTAGCCGCTCGGCGGGGCGGGCGCCATAGGACTCATAGGACGTATAGGACGTATGGGAGCTATGAGTCCGAGCTCTGTTATACGTCCTATGAAAGGCCTCTGTTGAAATCCGCCATCCGCCCCGGTAGTCTCTGTCGTCGAAGCGGCACCGTAATTCTGCTGGAAGGCAATGGATGATCATCATCGGCGAGAAGATCAACGCGACGCGGAAGGCGATCTCGGCGGCCCTGGCCAGCCATGACGCTGCGCACATAATCAAGACGGCCAGGGAGCAAGCGGCGGCCGGCGCTCATTACATAGACGTCAACGGCGGCGACCCGCGCGAGGGCCAGGAGGCCAGGAACATGGCCTGGCTGATGGACCTGGTGCAGGCCAACACCGATGCGGCCATCGCGGTCGACAGCGCCGACCCCCAGGCCGTCCGCGTCGGCCTCAAGATGGCAAAGAAGAAGCCCATCCTGAACTCGATCTCCCTGGAAAAGGCCCGGCTCGAGAAGATGCTGCCGATAGTCGGCGAGTTCGACTGCATGGTTGTCGCCCTGCTTATGAGCGACGCCGGCACGCCCTCCGGCGTCGACGATCGCCTGGCGAGCGCCGAGGCCCTGATCGGCAGGCTCACCGCCGCCGGGCGCAAGCTCGACGAGATCATCGTAGACCCGTGCTTCCTGCCGGTCTCGGCGGACCAGACGGCCGGGCGGCGGGTGATCGAGGCCATCGCGAAGATCCACGAGAAGTGGCCCGATGTCCACATCGGCGGCGGGTGCTCGAACATAAGCTACGGCCTGCCCAAGCGGAGGTTCGTGAACTTCGCGCTGCTGGCGGCGGCCATCTTCCACGGCATGGATACGGGCATCATCGACCCGTGCGCGCCGGAGATCATGTCCATCATCCGCGCGGCCGAGGCCGTCGCGGGCAGGGATGAGTTCTGCATGAACTACGTGCAGGCGGAAAGATGAATCGCGGGGGACAAGTGACGAGTCGCGAGTCGGTTGCGGCCAGTCGGGAGAAGAAGGAGAACCTGCCATGAAACGCAGTCGGGTGCTGGTCATCGGAGCGGTCCTCGTCGCGGCCGGAATGTTCCTCTGGCGCGAGTCATCCGCGCAGCCCAAGCCAATGCCGGCGGCCACCAAGGTGGCCGTCTGCGACATCGTCAAGCTCTTCACCGAGTACGAACGGAACAAGGACTTCAAGCAGAAGTTCGTCGCCCGCGAGCGGGCCAACAAGATCGAGGACGAGCGCCGCACCAAGGAGATCGACAGCATCGACAAGGAGCTCCAGGGCCTCAAGCCCGACAGCAAGGAGTACGACGCCCGCCTGGCGGAGCTTACGCGGCTGGGCATCGACCGCGAGACGTGGATCAAGTACGAGAAGGCCCGAGACCTCCGCGAGCGGATGAGCGCCATAGAGAGCATGCACAAGGAGATCCTCGCGATGGTCGCGGCCGTCGCCAAGGACGAGGGCGTCCAGGCGGTCTTCGCCAGCGACGATTCGCCGTTCGACCAGACGGCCGACATCTACAGGCAAGTCGAGTCGCGAAAGGCCCTTTACGTCGATGGGTCCATCGACATGACCGACGAGGTGCTCAAGCGCCTGAACCGTGCCTACGCGGACAAGAAGGCCGGGAAGCCCTAGCGGGACAATCGGCATGCGGCCATGCTGCGACTGAGCGAAGATGAATTCGCTGAGCTGGTGGATGAGGCGCTTGAGGGTGTGCCGCCCCAGTTCAAGCGGTACATGGAGAACCTGGCGGTCGAAATCCGCCAACGTCCCACGCCCGAACTTCTCAAGCGCCTCAAGGTCCGCGGAGGGCGGGACCTGCTGGGCGTCTATCACGGCACGGCCCTGCCCGACAAGAGCGTCGAGGCCCCGTTTGAGTATCCTGAGACGATCTTCATCTTCCAGCGCAACATCGAGGCGGTCTGCGACACGCGCCGCGATGTCGTCGAGCAGGTCCGCGTGACCGTGCTGCACGAGATCGGGCATCATTTCGGAATGGACGAGGACGACCTGGAAGAGCTAGGATACGACTGATCCCGCCGGGCGCCATTTCGCCCGGCGGCGATTCCAGCTCAACCGGCCCCAAGTCCGGGGCAGTACGTTAAAGGTATTATCGCGGCCGCGGGCGGACAACAGCCGCCTCGCGGCGACGGCTTCGCTCGCACAGGGGCGCTGTGACGAACGCCGAAAAAGGAGCCCCCACGGGAGATGTTCCCATGAACAGCAGCAGATGGTTGTTGTGCGGATTGCTGGCGGCCTGCATCGCGATGGGCCAGGCGATCGCGGCCGATCCCGCCACCACCAAGGCCTCCAGGGAAGGCCAGAAGCCCAGGAAGGAGAACCTGCCGGGCTTCTGGGGCATCATGGCGGGCGTGGTCACGATGACCGACGACCAGCAGGCCAAGGTCAAGGAGAAGCTCGCGGCCGAGAAGACCGCCCTGGACCAGTGGAAGAAGGACAACGGCGCCAAGGTGGAAGACGCCCAGAAGGCGCTGAAGGCCGCCCAGGAGGCCAGGGACAAGGACGCCGTCAACAAGGCCCGCGAGCAGTTGAAGACCCTCAACGATGATGAGGCCAGGATCAAGGCCAACACCATGAAGGACGTCCTGGCCCTGCTGTCGGATGAGCAGAGGCTGGCGTGGTTCACCTATACGCTCGTCGATGCCTCGCCGCAGGGCGCGAAGGTCCATTTCAAGGCCGCCGAGATGACCGACGACCAGGTCAAGCAGGCCAAGGATCTGGCGAAGGACTCGGCCAAGCTGCTGGCGTCCGGCAAGGACGCGGGTGGGAAGGACCTCGACCAGAAGTCCACCCGCGAGATATATCAGAAGTTCTACGACCTCGTCAAAGACAAAGTCCTGACCGCTGAACAGAAGAAGAAGATGGACGAGGCCAGGACGACCTCCCGCCCGACCGGCAGCAAGCCGGCCGCGCCGAAGTAGCGTCCGGGCGCGAACAAGAGGCGTTCTCCGTCCAGGACCTCCAGGCAGGGCCGCGCTCCAGCGGCGCGCGAGAAATCGCTTGCAAACACACTGCCCGTGCGCTATAAGTCAGTGAGACTTGGCGGCGTAGCTCAGTTGGTTAGAGCGAGGGATTCATAAGCCCTAGGTCACTGGTTCGACTCCAGTCGCCGCTAGTGTGATGATTCACGGCCCCCGGCCTTGTGGGCCTCTTCATCTCGTCGCAGCGGCGGACCGGACGGACATATCCGCGATTGAGCGTCGGATTTTTGCTTGACGGATGTTCCCAGGCGCGGCTAAAAGATGCTCTGCGAACTGAACTTCCACGTTGAAGGAGACGACTGACATGGCCAACGCGACGTTGATCGCTGGTTTTTGGGACCCGATACCTGGCGTAGGGTTCCTGTATTGGTGGCAGTTGCCGTGCATCATCCTCCTGATCGCGATAATCATCTTCTGGGTCATGTACCGCCGCAAGCAGATGTAGGGCGAGGCGTCGCTGGGCGGCGCCGGCCCGTTGACGGCCGCGGCGCTTCCCGGCGGACCAGGCCGCCGCGAAGGCGCTAGCGGCCCGCGCCTTCGCCTTTTCGGGCCGGTGCGTTTCCGCGGCGGCTGGTTGTCCATTTCCTAGCGGCAGGAGGTATGGCAGCCATAGGCGGCCCCGGCGTGTCATCGAGAGGGCAGTTCCGGCGCGGCGCGTGCGGCGCAGCCGCGCTGAACAGTTGGAGAACCAGGCATGGCTAAGCAACAGCATCAAGCCCAGTCGCTGGCGATCATGTTTCGCGTGCTGGGCGACGAGACCCGCCTGCGCGCGCTCCTGACGCTTCAGCACGGCGAAAGGAACGTCTCCGAATTGTGCGCCGCACTGCGCGTGCCCCAGCCAACTGTGTCGCGCCACCTGGGTATCCTGAGGATGGCCGGCATGGTCAACAACCGCCGCAGCGGCAAGGAGATCTTCTACTCGCTTGGCAACGGGCAGGGGCAGTTGCGGGTGCTCAAGACAATCCTCCAGGCGGCCGACCGCATGTGAGTCATGCTTTCCCGCGTCCCCCGGCCGTCGCGCGGCTCTCCGCCGGGCCGGGGCGCCAACCACGATGGCCCCAACCGTCAAACCCGTCTATGTCCTCCACGGCGACGATGAGCACCTCCGCGACGAGCGCCGCCGCGAAATCCTCAAGCTTGCCATTGGCGACGCCGACCCGCAGACCTGCGTATCCAACTACGACTCCGACGCGCCGCTGGCCGACGTGCTCGACGAGTTGCGGACGCTGCCGTTCCTCGCTCCCCATCGCGTCGCCATCATCAGCCAGGCCGAGGCGTTCATCAGCGCCAACCGCGAGGGGCTGGAGAAGTACCTCGAATCGCCTTCCGGCAACGGGACGCTTGTGCTGATGACGTCCTCATGGCCGTCGAACACCAAGCTCTACAAGGCCGTCCGCAAGGTCGGCGAGGCGTATGACTGTGGCGTCCCGGACAAGGAGAACCTGCCTGCCTGGATCAGCCGCGCGGCCCAGAAGCGCGGTAAGAAGATCGCGCCGGGCGCGGCGGAGCTGCTGGGGCAGTGGGTGGGGCGGGACCTGGCGGCGCTGGTTGGCGAGGTGGAGAAGCTCGCGATCTATGTCGGCGATCGGCCGTCGATCTCCGAGGACGACGTGGCTGCCCTCGTGACGGCCGCCGCCGGCGCTGGGGCGTTCGCGCTGACCAACAGCATTACCGATGGCGACACGGCCGGCGCGCTGCGGGCCCTTGGCGGCTCGATCACCAAGCGCGGGGAGGAATTCAAGGTGCTCGGCCAGATCGCCTGGCACCTGCGGCGGGCGCTGGCCGCCAAGCAGGCCCTGGCCGCGGGCGCGAGCATGGAAAGGGCCCTGCCTTGGCTGCCGTACGAGCAGAAGAACGCATTCGCCGCGATGCTGAAGCGGAGGTCGGTCGGGAAGCTACTTGGCGACTTCCGAAGGCTAATCCGCGCGGACTTGGGGATGAAGAGCGGCGCGGACCCGATGGCCGTCATGCAGGAGTTGGTAGTGGGATTGTGCAGGTGATTGACGCGATTCTCACAAGCCCGGCGGCATGATTGTAGGGATGACCCCGCGCCCCCTCCTTCGGTAGAGCTTGAAGTGAGAATCGAAGGTCAACACCTGACAGTCGTCGATCTTCTCGCTCAGGAGCACCAGGCTGGCGTCTGCCAGCGAAATCGGCAAGTCAGCGTACTTCCGGAGCAAGTCCGATATCTGCCGCGGATTATCGCGAAGGGGCGAAGATATTTCGACGACCCCCTGGCATACTGTCTCAACGACATCGGCACAGCCGTCAGGAAAATGCCGTAACAGAAAGCACGCCTCTGTCAGGACGCTCTCCGTGGTCAGCATTGGCCCTTCGGTCCGCCCAAAGATGGCACACGCCCATTCGTGACGGTAGTCGCGGCGACTGAGCATGGCAACCAGCGGCCCCGTGTCCAGGATCGTCCGCCTGCTCACTGGCCGAATCCTTCCATGTACTTCGGATTGGTGGACAGGTCTGGCGGGCCATCAATGCACCCGACCAAATCGCCAGCCAGATCCAGGGCGGACACGAATCTGCGCTTGCGCGAATTCAGGAACAGCTCATCGAGCGCCGGATCCTGCGGCCTGGGCGGGGAGGAGCCGGCCGAAAAGGAACCCACCAGAAGGTACTCGAGCATCTGGCGCATCAAGGCGGACTTGGTGCGCCTGAGTTCCTTGGCTTTCAGGGCAAGCTTCCTGTCAAGCGACTCCGGCACTTTCAATGTGAGCGTCTTCATGTTCACTCCCTGTACGTAATACCTGTCTGACAGCATTGTATTACGATTCGGCGACAGGGGCAAGCAGAAACCCGCCGCCATCCGCTGTCGCTGGGCGGCACCGTCTAGCGGTCCCTGACCGCCGCCTTTCGGGCTTTCTTTCGGCAAGTCTGCTAGCCAGCTTGAACCGAACAGGCTTGGAGAAGTCCTCGTAGTTAGCCGGGTCATGGGTCTCCCAGAACTCGGCTGCCTCTTCCGGTGCCCCGAACTCCTCGGGAATCGGGTCGCGCTTGGCTTTCCTCACGTGTCTTCGCATAGCGTCGCTTCGTTATACAAGCGATTCTACGCCTTTCCCGCCCGCAACCTCTTGGCCTCATTCTCCCCTGCGCTTATCAGGTGCAGCAGCGGCTGGGGACGGTCGACGCCCTCGATGAAGGCCGGGCGGGCCGCCCACGGCGTCACGCTCAGCACGCCCGCCAGGTCCATCCAGTGCTCCAGCCGCGCGGGCGCCAGCCCCCACGTCGCGTGGAAGTGGTTGGCCGGCGCGTACTGCTTGTACTCGGCCATCGTCGCATGCCTGGGTACGATGAAGGTGTGCGGCCATGCCGGCGTGCTGGTCCGCGCGACGGCCTGTGCAAGCCGGGAGGGCATCTGCGTCGTCGCCGCCTGGTCCCAGACCATGCTGAACATGCCGTTGAGCGAGCCGTACGCCAGCCGCGCCGCGATGCACTCGACCCCGCCGGGCGTCATGAACGTCACGCTGTTGCCGCCGCCGGGGAAGTAGCCCGGATCGGCCAGCGGCATCGACACGCCCTTCATGCACTCCGCCGCGGATGCGCCGGGCGCGGCCGCCCAGTTGAAGCTCGCCGAGCCGCTGTTGTCGCCGTCGACGAACCCGCGCGCCGCCCACGGCTCGCGCCCGCTGAACTTCACCTTGAGCTTCCTCGCCAGCGCCCGGATCTCCCACGGCTCCCAGACCTTGCGGAAGTCCATGAACAGCGGGGGCTGCCCGCCGGAGAGCCACGCCATGAACAGCATCGTCAGCAGCCCCTGCACGTCGGCCTCGGTGGCGTACGGCATGACGGGCTTGGGGCCGTTGTGGTCGAACGTGGAGTTGAAGAGGCTCTCCATCACATCCGCCACCGGCAGGGGCGTGCCGCGGAGATCGCTGCCCCATTCGAGCTGGCTCATGAAACCGCCGCCGGCCGCGTTCAGGTCGGCCATCAGGTCGCGGACGATCAGGTACATCGCCAGCGACTGGTCGAACCGCCGGCCGTCGGCCGCGCCGCGAAGCTCCAGGCGCTTGCCGACCATGCGGTCGATCCACGCCCGAAGCGCCGCCAGCTCCTTCCTGTCATACGCGCCCTTGGCCAGCATGTCCGCCAGCAGCTTCATGTCCAGGCGCGTGATCTCCAGGCCGAACGTCCGCCGCGTGGGGATCACGTGCGCCAGCGCCGTCTCCATGCCCATCGAGTCGTGGCCCAGTATCACCACCCGCCGGCCGCGAAGGCCCCCGAAGGTCATCGCGGCGTAGCACCAGTCGACCAGCGCGACGGCCGTCGAGTCGGTCATCTGCGGCTCGACGCCGGTGTCGGGCCATGTGCCGACGTTGAGCGCGACCAGCCGCCCCGACTGGGCCAGCGCGCCGTTGGCCGCGTGCGCGTAGACCACGCCGGGCTTGGGCCCGCTGTTGCCGCAGGTGATGTTGACGGGCGCGTCGGCCGGTAGCTGCGCCAGCAGGCTCATCAGCGTAAGCTGCGGGAAGGCCCATGTATCCGGCGCGCAGACGACCGCGCCCACGCCCGCATCCGCGAACTGGCGGGCGACGATGTCGGCCTGACGCTCGCCGTCGATCAGCACGTCGGACCACACGACCCGCGCCGGCCGGCCGTCGGGCATCGACACCCCCGCCGCGACGCGGTCGGCGACCATCTTCACGATGTTCGCCGCGCGCCGGCGCGACTGAGCGTCGATCCTCGGGTCGCACGTGGCGCACACGCCGAAGGTGAACGGGCGGCTGGCTGTCTTGACGTCTGAATCAAGCCGTACCGCGGCCGGTGATGGGGACATGATGATCTCCTTAAGTTCTCGGGTCCGCCGATGATAACGCGAGCGTAAAGACAAGGGAATCGCCATGGCCGCGTCCCCTCTCATGCTCCTCCCATCTTCCCATCCTCCCCTCCTCCTGTCCTCCACTCTTCCCCTCCTCCCGTCCTCTCTTGCCTTTGCCTCCCCGCCAGCCGCGATGTAACCTGCCCGCATGTCAACTAGCGCATGATGCGGGGTGCGATAATGGACAAGCAGCACGACCAGGCCGTCAGGCCGAGCGACTCGCCGGGCGAAGGCCCGCCCAGGCCCAAGGGCCTGTTCCGCCGCAAGCTGTTCTGGACGCTCCTTGTGGCGGTGCTGGCCGTCGGGGGCTACGTGGGGTACTGGCTGTGGGATGAGTACGCGATGCACACCTGCGAGATTCGCATCTCCTACGAAACCACGCGGATCACCGGCCCGCTGAAGCCCGATGGCACGGTCGACTACGCGGCCGCGCTGGACCAGGAAATGTCCGCCGGCGTGACCTTCTACAACAACGCGGCCATCCTGCTCATCGAGGCCTATGGGCCGGACTTTCTCAAGCAGCCTGGCGCGGCCGAGGTGCTCCGCAAGCTCGACATGAAGCCGCAGTGGAAGGAGGGCGAGTACTTCGTCACGCTGGATGACTACCTCAGGATTGTGCCGGCCGAGAAGCTTCCGCCGCCGGTCCCCGCCGGCGCGCCGGCGTACAGGCCGGGATTTGGGCCGGGACCGGTGGTTTTGCCTGGTCTGGAGATTCACCCCGGTCCGGCACCAGCGTTTGGTCCTGGACCGGGACCGGCTATTGGTCCTGGGCCCGGCCCGGGCATGCCGGGACCATTTCCGCCGGGGCCTGGACCTGGTCCCTACGGGCCAGGACCCATGGGCGCGCCCGGACCGAATGCTACACCGAGCCCATCGCCGGAAGAGGCGCCATCGACCGAACCGGCCACGGCGCCCGTCGCGACACCGACGCCGCGCCCGACGATTCCTCCGTGGGTCGGGCCGGGGCCGGGACCAGGCCCGTTCCCCATCGCAGGCTCAGGCACGTGGCCGGTCAAGCCGACCCCGCCGCCAACGCCAACTCCCGCCGCGACCACCGGCCCGACGGCCGCGCCCATCGCGCCAACTCCGCCCGCCTACGGCCCCGGCCCATTCGGTCCAGGCCCCGGGCCCGGACCTGGCCCATTTGGCCCGGGTCCAGGTCCGGGACCTGGCCCGGGACCGCTTGGCCTCGGCCCAGGACCATTCGGCCCAGGACCCGGTCCCGGCCCGGCCGAAGTGGACCTGATGCTCCGACGAAGAATGGCCGTCCGACAGCAGTACGACAAGGTCCGACAGGCCCCGTGGTCAGCAAAGGAATCGCCCGTAATCGCCGATTGGCTCAAGGCCAACGAGAAGTCATTGACCACAATTGTCGCCGCGAGCAGCCGTCCCAGGTACTACCTTCCGAACCAGGGTGGCCAGATTGTGGACGATACACCCCAGGGCTATATCCTTTGGACAAGGAATGTCGGTGAAGCCCTGTCCGCCCGCGCGATGTTGAGTGCCGGGCAAGGGCAGATCGACGCGGCGATGGCTGACCTACTGGCGTTGCACCGTCTGGCACGCCTGGCGGCACAGCGGTTGGAGATGATGCAGTACATCTTTGGCGCCAAGGAGCTTGAGGAACTTGGGTTCGATGCGACTTGCGCCTTAGCGTCCAAAGGCCACCTTACTTCCGTGCAAGCCAAGGCCGTTGCGAAAGACCTGGTGGCGCTGGAGCCAATGCCCAACCCATTCCATATCATCGACCGGACTGAGCGATACAGACTTCTTGACCTTGGTCTGCGGTGTGGGAGAGGCAAGGCGCGGGCGATCTTCTCGGAGCTTATTGGTGGCACGGAAGATGACGTCCCAAGTGTTCGCGCGGACTGGAACAGGATTCTCACGACGCTCAACATCAAGTTCGACAGAATGATGGAGGCCGCGAACGAGCCTGCGTACGCGGCGCGGCACAGGAGCTTGCGGGCACTGGAACAGGAATTCAGTGCCGTGCCGGAACTCAACAGCTCCCACAGCGGAACCGAGGAGGCGAAGGTCCGCCGCGCCATCTCCAACCACCCCGGAGAATTCCTTATGCTGAAGGGCCTTCCGATGCTCGCTGACGCGGCGACGATGCAAGAGGCAATGCGGGCAAGATCGGCCCTTGCCCAAGCCGCTTTGTCCCTGGCCGCTTACAGGGCCGACAAGGGGAGATACCCTGGCGCGCTGGCGGACCTCTTTCCAGCCTACATCACGGAAGTGCCGTCGGACCCTTTCTCCGAGAAGCCGCTCCTGTACGAGTCGGCTGACAAGGACCGCATGACCTTCCGGCTTTGGAGCGTAGGCGAGAACGATGTGAACTACGGCGGCGTAGGTATAGGATTGAGGCCCGACAGGCTTGTCGTCGAGGCCGGGCCGTAACAATATAGTGGTGATGAAGCTAAGCTGCACGGATGCGCCACCCGCAGGGCGGTTCGCGGCGAATCGCCCGCGGTTGATGCTGCGCGCCTGGTGGAAGAAATGACGAATATCGAACAAGGAATAACGAATATCGAAACGGAAGAGCACAACGCTATGCGCCTCTGCACTTCGACATTCGATATTTTCTGTTCGATATTCGTGATTTCCTTTCCATGTTGCGCGTTCAGGCTTGGTAGACGATGATCGAACGTGTTCTCGACAACCCGGTCCTTCTGGACGCCGCCTCGGCCATTGCGCCGGGGCGGACGGTCCGCGTCGCCGGCGTGTGGGGGTCGGCATCGGCGCTGGCGGCCGCGGCGCTGGGGCGAATCCGCAAGGCGCCAATCCTCATCGTCGCCTCGCACCTGGACGAGGCCGACGAGATCGCGGATGACATCGAGGTCTTCACGGGCCGGCCGGCCCAGCTCTTTCCCGCGCACGAGGTCGATGCGCCCGTCGCCCAGGCGGGGATGCCGCGGGAGCGGGCCAACGATGAAGTGTCGGGGGAGAGGATCAGGTTGTGCAATCTACTGGCGCGTGGCATTGGCGGTGGCATGGGCGTTCCGCCCATACGTTGCACCGGCGTCTCGCCCGTGGGTGCCAAGGCCATGCAGGGGCAGGATGCCCCTGCGACGCACGGGCAAGATGCCCGTGCCACGGATGAACGGCTTGACGTCATCGTCGCCCCCGTGATGGCGCTTCTCCAGCCGGTGCCGTCGAAGGAGGACCTCTCGGCGGCGCGGCTGTCGCTCGGCAAGGGCGATGCGCTGGATCCGGAGAAGCTCGTCGCGTGGCTGGTCGACGCGGGCTTCGAGTCCGTCGAGCAGGTCGACCAGCAGGGCGAGTTCGCCCGGCGCGGCGGCATTGTGGACATCTTCCCGCCGGCCGTCAGCATGGCCGTCCGCGTGGAGTTCTTCGGCGACCAGATCGACTCCATCCGCCGCTTCGACCTTGACACGCAGCGCTCGGCCGATGAACTCGACGGATATGACGTGACAGGCTACGCCGCGCCGGGCGTAGCGGCCCGCGCCGCCAACCTGCTGGAGTACCTGCCGGCCGATGCGATCGTCGTCGTTCCCAATCCGGGCGAAGTGATGGATCTGGCGCGGGAGATATATCGCAGGACAGGCGACGTGGGATTGTCCGGGGACGTGATATCTGAACACGGATTACACGGAAAAGATGGATTTCATGGACTTGATGGTTCAGAGACAGTCCGTGAAATCCAGTCTTCTCCGCGCAATCCGTGTTCCCGCTCTCCCGCCGGGCTGATCGATCCCGAAGAAGTGTTCGCCGCGGCCGGCAGATTCGCCCTCGTCGAGATGCACACCTTCGCCCCGCGCGACGAGGACGGCCGGACCGAAGGCGCCACGTTCAACCTCGGCATCCGCTCGCTTGAGCGCCTCTCGCTCAACACGCACGAGGCGCTGGCCGAGCTCCAGGAGCTTTCGCGCGCGGCGGAGGTCTGGGTCTACTGCGAGAACGGGGCCGAGGAGAAGCGCTTCCGCGAACTGATCGCCACGAGCCAGCCGGATCTCGCCAGGTCCGCGCGCACGGCCGTCGGCCACGTCCACAGCGGCTTTCACTGGCCCGCGCAGAAGCTGGTCATCGTGGGCCACCACGAGGTCTTCCACCGCTACGCCAAGGTCCGGCGCATCCGCCGCATCCGCGCCGGGCGACCCATCGAGAGCCTTCTGGACCTGTCCGAGGGCGATTACGTCGTCCACGTCGCCCACGGCATCGCGAAGTTCGAGGGCCTCCGCAAGATGGAGCGCGACGGCCGCAGCGAGGAGTACCTGAGCCTGCGCTTCGCCGACAACGCGATGCTCCACGTGCCTGCCAGCCACATCAACCTGGTGCAGAAGTACATCGGCACGCCGGCCAGGCGGCCGTCGCTGTCCAAGCTGGGCGGCGTCGGCTGGCTGAGGCAGAAGGCCCGCGCGGTCGAGGCCGTGCAGGACATGGCCGCCGAGATGCTCCGCGTACAGGCGATGCGGCGGGCCATGCCCGGCGTGAGCTACCCCTCCAACACTGAGCTACAGCGCGAGTTCTCCGAGGAGTTCCTCTACAGCGAGACGGAGGACCAGATCGCCTCGATGCGGCAGATCGACGACGACATGTCCGAGCCGCGCCCGATGGACCGCCTGCTCTGCGGCGACGTCGGCTACGGCAAGACCGAGCTTGCGATGCGTGCCGCGCTCAAGGCCGTCGAGGCGGGAAAGCAGGTCGCGGTGCTCGTGCCGACGACCGTGCTGGCCGACCAGCATTACCGCACGTTCACGGAGCGTTTCGCCGACTTCCCGGTGAGCGTCGAGGTAATCAGCCGCTTCCGCACAGGCGGGCAACTGAAGGACGCCGTCAAGCGCACGGCGGCGGGGCAGGTCGACGTCCTCATCGGCACGCACCGGCTGCTCAGCCGCGACGTCAAGTTCAAGGACCTGGGCCTGGCGATCATCGACGAGGAGCAGCGGTTCGGCGTCGCGCACAAGGAGCACCTCAAGAAGATGCGGGCCAGCGTGGACGTGCTGACCATGACCGCCACGCCCATCCCGCGGACGCTGCACATGTCGTTGCTGGGCCTGCGCGACATATCGGCGCTCTCGACCCCGCCGCTGGACCGCCGCGCGATCCACACCGAGGTCGTCCCCGCCAACGACCGGCTCATCCGCGAGGTCATCCTCCGCGAGCTCAACCGGCAGGGACAGGTGTTCTTCGTCCACAACCGCGTCATGGACATCGACGCGCTGGCGCGGCACGTCCAGACGCTCGTCCCGGAGGCGCGCCTGGCGGTCGGGCACGGGCAGATGAGCGAGCGCGAGCTTGAGAAGACCATGCTCCGCTTCGTTCGCCAGCAGGTCGACGTGCTGGTCTGCACGACGATCATCGAGAGCGGCCTGGACATCCCGACGGCCAACACGATCATTATCCACAACGCCGACCGCTTCGGCCTGGCCGAGCTGCACCAGCTTCGCGGGCGGGTCGGCCGGTACAAGCATCGCGCGTTCTGCTACCTGCTGCTGCCGGAGGGCCGCCCGGTAACGCCGGCCGCCGCCAAGCGGCTCAAGGCAATCGAGGAGTTCTCGGACCTGGGCGCCGGCTTCCAGATCGCCATGCGGGATTTGGAAATCCGCGGCGCGGGAAACATCCTCGGCAAGGAGCAGAGCGGGCACATCGCGGCCGTCGGGTACGAGCTTTACTGCCAGCTCCTGGAGCAGGCGGTCCGCGAGCTTCGCGGCGAGAAGGCGCCGGTGAAGATCGACGTCCACGTCGAGCTAGGCATTGACGCGTACATTCCCACCGACTACGTCCCCGCGGCGCGGCAGCGGATGGAGATATACCGCCGCCTGGCCAAGTGCGGCAGCCAGGCGGAGCTTCGCCGCCTTTCGGCGGACCTGGCCGACGCCTACGGGCGGGTGCCGCCGGCAGTCGCGACGCTGCTGGACATGGCGGAGATTCGCGTGCTGGCCGCCGCGCTGGGCGTGCAGAGCATCATCCGCATGGACCCGGACATAATCTTCCGGGCCGCCGATTTCAAGCCGCTCAGGACCGCGTTCGACCAGTCAATCGGCTCAATGCGGCTCGCGGACCCCCGCACGGCCCACTGGCGTCCGCCGCGGGCATACATGGAGGCGCCGACGCTCGTGAATGTCTTGCTAAAGCGGTTGAGGACGGCCGTCGAGGCCGTATAATGGCCGCCGGCATGAAGACCGGAACACTGGCCATCCTCCTGGCTGCCGCCTTGGCGGTTTGCCTGTCGAGCTGCGACACGGGCTACGACAACCCGCTCCGGGTAGCCAAGCCGGTGCCCATCACCAAGCCCGACGTCAACATCGCGATGAACGATGAGCCGGAGCCTGTGCGGGTCGCCAGGCCCAGGCCTACGCCGCTGCCCGGCCCGACCACGGTCACCGTGACGATCCTCTCCCCGCGGCCGTATCCTGAGAGGATAGTGGTCCCCCCGCCGCCGGATGTGGTGCAGTTCCCGGGCCCGCCGGACGCGGCGCAGCCCAGGGGCGTGGCGCCGCGCCCGGAGAGCTTTGAGGACCTCATCAACAACGAGGGCGCGCCGCCCAAGCTCACGAGCACCGCGCCGGCGCCGACTCCGACTCCGGCGCCTGGTCCCTTGCCGACCCGCGCCCCCGCGGCGACTCCCAGGCTCAATTCCACCGACTCGTCGGATGCCTCCGACGATCCATCCGGCGACATCATCCCCGCCTCCGCCCTGCGGGTGAACAACCAGTTCATCACCGTCGGCGACATCGTCCGCGCCCGCGCGGAAGAGCTCTCGGCCGTGCCCAAGAGCCTTCCCGAGGACCGCTACCGCATCCGCGTCGCGTCGCTGGTGACGGATGAGATCCGGCGGCAGATAAGCGAGGCGATGGTGATGACCGAGGCCTCCGGGCGGTTGACCGACGAGCAGAAAAAGAAGATCGACGCGGAAGTCGAGCACGCCTGCACGCAGATGGCCGCCGAGTTGGCCGGCGGGAGCAAGACCAGGCTGGAGCAGCAGTTCACCGCGCAGGGCACGACCCTCAAGGCGGTGCTGGAGAACTACCGCCGCCGCCTTACGGTCGCCTCGTACATGCACCAGAAGATGGCGCCGTCCATCAAGATCAACCGCACGAACCTCTGGGACTACTACACCAAGCACAAGGACGAGTTCACGCGGGACAAGAAGGTCCAGATGCAGATCATCTCCGCGCCGATCAAGGAGTTCCTGCCGGAGGCGGAGGCGGCGCGGCCGACGGATGCCGCTCTGGCGGCCGCGAAGAAGCTCGCCCGCGAGCAGATCGACAAGGCCGCCGCCGAGCTGAAGAAGGGCAGGGACTTCGGCGAGGTCGCGCAGGCCCTGTCCAAGGACGCCAAGAGGGCCGACGGGGGCGTCTGGCCGCTGATGTCCGCCGGCAGCTTCCGCGAGACCAAGGTCGAGGCCGCCGCCTTCGCCATGGCCGAGGGCCAGACGAGCGACGTGATCGAGACCGAAAGCGGCTTCTGGATCGTCCGCGCCAAGCAGGTCCAGCCCGGCTCGGTGCAGTCGTTCGAGGACGCCCAGCAGAAGATCGAGCAGACGCTCCGCGAGCAGCAGGAGCGCAAGATGACCGATGAGTACTTCGCCAAGCGCTTCGCCGAATCGACCGTGGTGGAGTACAGCCATTTCCAGGAGCTTGCGGTCGATAAGGCGGTTGAGAAGTACTACAAGAAGTGACGCGCCGGCTCGCTTGCCAGTCTGTCCGCTAATCGTTTGAACAGCCAATCGGAATCACACGACGCCGGTCGATATCTGGGGCTACCATGAACCGAAAGGAGACACGCATGAAAACCCGCTCCATATCCTTCGTATCCCTGTTATCCCTGCTGGTTGTTCTGGCGCCGGCGGCAGGCGCGCCGCTGGCGGACAAGCTGCCGGCCGACAGCCTTTTCTACATCGGCTGGGCCGGCCAGAACGATGCGCTGGACGGCTCGATGTTCGGGCAGTTGCTCAAGGAGCCTGCCTGCGCCGACCTGCTTGGCGCGATCAAGCAGGCGGTGGACAAGAAGATCGACGGCGAGGATCAGCGAAAGCTGTTCGACAGCGCCTGGTCGCTGGCGGGCATGCTGTGGCGGCATCCATGCGCGGTCGCCCTGGTCGATCTGCGCAAGGTTGGCGACGAGCCCGCGCCGTCGGCGGTGCTGCTGGTGGATCTTGGCAAGGACCGCGCCGACTTCGCCAAGTTGCTCGACGGCGTGCTGTCGTCGCCCGGCCTGCCGCCGCTGGAGGACGCACAGGCCGGCGACCTCAAGTACCGCTCGCTCAAGCCGTCCAAGGAAGTCGAGATCGGCCTGGGCTACAAGGGCGACATATTTTTCCTGGCCATCGCCGGCGGCAAGGACGGCCTGGCGGGGATCGTCTCGCCCGCGAAGGCCCTGGGCGATTCCAAGAAGTTCGCCGATGCGATGAAGGCGGTCGGCGGCAAGGACGAGCAGGTGGCCTTCTTCGTCGACATCGCCGGACTGTCGGCGAAGGTCGCGGCCCTTGTCCCCGCCGAGGAAGACGCCAAGTCGGGTCCCAGCCCCAAGAAAGTGCTGGAGGAGATCGGCCTATCGAAGGCCGGGGCTCTGGCCGGCACGGTGAGGATCGTCGAAAAGGGGATGTACTCCAAGGCTAAGCTCTTTTCTCCCGCGCCGCACACGGGCCTGCTGATGCTGCTGGCCGGCGGGGAGCTGACGGACGGTGACCTGGCCGGCGTGCCTGAGGATGCCTACGCGGTGATCGCGGCCAAGTGCTCGTTGTCGAAGGTCTACGCAGAGCTCAAGCGGGTGCTGGGCGAGCTGGACAAGGACGCCAAGTCGCAGATGCTCGCCCAGGTCGCCGCCTTCTCCAAGGCCACGGGCGTCGCCCTGGACACGGACATCTTCGACAGCCTGGGCGATACGTGGGTCCTCTCGTGCGCAGGCAGCCAGGGCGGCATCATCACAGGGGCGGCGCTGAGCGTCTCCGTCAAGGACGCCGACAAGCTCTCCGCGGCCGTCGCCAAGCTTGAGGAAAAGGCGAAGGCCATGCTTGACGAGGCCGCGGCCGCCCACGCCGATGACCCGGCGCCGTTCATCCCGTTCCTGTCCCCCCGCAACCAGCGCATGACGATCGAGCAGGTCAAGCTCGGCGGCCTCGGGGGCATTCACTACCTGAACATGTCGGGCATCATCAGCCCGGTCGCCCCGGCCTGGAGCGTGCAGAAGGACCAGTTCTACCTTGCCCTTTGGCCGCAGGTGCTCCAGACGGTCGTCCAGACCCGCCAGAAAGGCGAGCCGAGGATCAAGCGGCTGCTGGATGATGCCGCCTTCTTGAGCGCCCGCGCCAAGGTCGCGGCTAAGCCGAGCTGCCTGACATACGTGAACACGCCGCTTATCATCGAGCGGCTCTACGGCCCGGTCCTGGTCCTGGGGACGCTCGGCGCGAACGCGGCCGGCATGGCCGACGTGCGGCTCAAGACCGACTGGCTGCCGGCGCTGTCGAGCCTGCGCAAGTACCTCTGGCCGCACATCTCGGCCGTCTCGGCGCAGGAGGATGGGATCACGTTCGAGAGCTACGGCTCTATGCCATTCAGCGGGCTGAGCGTCGCGCCGGCCGTCATACCGGCCGGAGTCGCCATAGCCGTGCCGACGCTGGGCCAGGCCCGCCAGCAGGCGCGCAGGGCCGTCTCCATGACCAACCTCTCCGCCATCGGCAAGGCCTGCGCGATGTTCTCGGCGATGAGCAACGACACCGTCCCCGCGACGAACTACAACGACCTCATCAAGCAGAACATGATCTCCGCGCAGTCGCTCCGCAGCCCGCTGAGCGGCAAGGGCAAGATGCCCACCGACGACAAGGGAATGCCGATGGAGGAGAGCGACTACGTCTTCATCCCGCTGCCCGTGGATGCGCCCGGCAACCTAATCCAGGCCTACGAGAAGCCCGAAGACTACGGCGGCAAGGGCACGGCCATCCTCCGCCACGACACATCCGTGTCCTACGTCGATATCAAGGAGTTCAAGAAGCTCCTCCAGGCCACGCAGGAGTGGCTAAAGGAGAAGGGCAAATAGACCAGGATGAAACCGATACGCGTTCCGCTCTCCAAAGTAAAAGACCACTTCTAGGAGTGCCTCGGCCGGGCGCAGCGGCAGCAGGCGCTTGTCACCCGCCGCGGCCAGGAGGCCGGCGTAATTATTGGATTCAAGTATGATGACGACTGGTTCGACTACCAGCTCAAGAACGATCCGCGATTCCTTGCCCGAATCAGACGCGCCCGCAATGAACTGAAGGCGGGAAAGGGCGTCCGCCTGGAGGACTTGCCCGAGTAGGCTTTCAATTCCGTATCATCCATGAGTTGTGGCCGGTCGTGCCTTTCTGGACGGCACCGGGCAGTTGCACGTCCGCATTTACCCCGCGCGGCAGGCGCAGCTCCACTTCGATGACATCGCCCTTGCGCCGCCAGGATGAGTGGATGAGGCCGTGCGGCGTGGGCACGGCCGTCTCTGCGCGGTCGGTCAGCGGCTGGGCTTCGCCGTGCAGCGGCAAGACCGGCGCGAACCGAACCCGCCGCCAGGCGACATCCGTCTGCACGATGCCGCCGAGCGTCCTGGCCAGGTGGTAGATCGGATGAGCGGCCCAGGCGTGCGAGGTGCTGTTGTGGATGCCGACGGCGGCCTGGTCGAAGACCTCCCACGTGCCGCCGTAGGGGACCATCGGCGACCAGAGCCGGCGGATGTGTGCGGCGACCTCGCGGCCGTGGCCCGCCGCCTCCATCACGTCGTAGACGTAAGTCACCCAGTAGCTCGACGGCAGGGGGCCCGGCACGTCCTTGCCCTCGAGATACGGCATGAGCCGACGGCGGATCATGTTCCCGTGCGAGCCGCTCTTGAGCCCGGCCATGATCGCGAGCGTCTGGGTGTGGATCGAGCATGTCCTGGCCGGCCGGCCGTCGGGCGCGAGCCCGTCGCGGAACATCCCTGCCCGGCCGTCCCACAGCAGGCTCACGACCCGCCGCGCCGTCCTCGTGTGCAGGGCTGAAAGCTCCGCCGCCCAGCGGCCGATCCCGCCCGCGCGGGCCAGGACGGCCAGTTTCTCCAGCATCACCAGGTACCACAGATTCAGCATCGCCGGCGCGCCATCCTTGTGGACATCCGCCCAATCGAGGAAGAGCCAATATCGCCTGTCGTGCGCCAGGAGTCCCTTGAGCCGCGGCGCGTCGGACTCGAAGTAGCCGAGGACCCGCTCGATCCTCGGCCACTGTTCGCGGGCCAGCGTTGTGTCGCCCGTCTGCCAGTAGTGGTCCCAGACGGTCAGCGTCCAGATGATCGAGAAGTCGGGCAAAATGCAGTGGTGGGCGCAGGTGGGGGCATGGCCGTAGGTCAGGCCGTTGGGCACGTCCTGGCGGGCGATGGAGCGTATCCCGCGCGCCAGCAGGCGCTCGTCGCCGCAGAGATGAAACGTGTTCTGCCCCTGCACGCGCGCGTCGCCCCACCACTGGGCCTGCTCGCGCCAGGGCGTGTCGACGTATGCGTCCAGGGCGCACACCTGCTGCGTGCGGACGCTGATGGCGTGGATGGCGTTGAGCGTGTCGTCGCCGCAGGCGAGATGGCCGGCGATCTCCATCGGATACGCGCAGTGCCGCAGGACGAGCTTGAGCCGGATCGGCCGCCGCGTGTCCCGCGCGATGGCGACGAGGAAGCGGTGGCCTACCACCTGGAAGAACTCGTGCCTCGTCCTCCCCGGCCGCAGGACCAGCCGCGCCGACATGGAGGCGCTGCACGCATATCCCTCTTCCGGCACAGCGGGCGAGAGCTTCCCGTCCATCACCTCGCAGAAGTAGAAGTCCATGATCTCACCGCCCGCGGCCCCGGATGCCTCGACGACGAGGGTCCCGATGGCCAGTGTGCCAAGGTCCATCGAGACGGCCGTGAAGCGGCCGGGACCCGCCGCGGGGAGCGTCAACGTCATGCCATCGGGTGAAGCGCGCCCAACATTCGCCGGCCGCCAGTTGGCCTTGCGGTTCTCCTGCCGGAACAGGCGGGTGACGTTGGGACAGTCGGCGAATCCCTCGGCGCAGCGGCCATCCGCCATCGCGACCGTGCGTTGATATGCCATGACCTCGTTGGACAGGTTCGGGATGCCGCGCGGCTCGACCGTATGCCACGGCATGGAACCGAACGCCCGCACGGTCCCCAGCGCCGGCCATCCGCGCGGCGGCCGTGCCGACGTGATCCACGCCCCGTCGTCCAGCCGCCCATCGACCTGCTCCTGGAAGTTGATCTGCGTGCTCATCCGCTCAGTCTGCGGCCGGTGCGACTGGTCGGTCCTCCCAAGCCAGGAGCGGTCGCTCAAAAGCTCAAGCCCATCCCACCGCGCCGCGCAGAGCAGCCCCGCGACGCCCCTGTGGATGTACTGGTACGTGCTCACGCCGCCGTTATACGCCACGACGCTAATCCAGTTGCGCCCTGCCCGCAGGTGCGTGGCGATATCGATCTCGTCGAACGGCCATGATTCCTGGTATCCTCGCGCCGGCCCGCGCCCGGCGTAGACGCCGTTGACGTACAGCATGTACAACTGGTCGGCCGTGATGCACAGCGGCGCCTTGGAGGGCACGCGCTTCAGCTCGAAGTCCCGCCGAAAGTGCGCGTAACTGTTCGACGGAAACCGCGGAGCCCGGGGCCATATCCAGTTTGCGCGCCGCAAGGGATGGTTCTGAGGAATGGTCATGGTTTCGCGCATGAGATGCGGAATGGGGAATCAGGAATGCCGAAGGAACGCCAAATGAGCAAATGCCAAATGAAACCCCTGGTGGGGCCATCAGTCATTCTGCGTTTGGCACTTGCGATTCATTCCTCATTCCGCAATTCCAAGTTCCTCATTCTCCTTTGAGGTCGTAGCACACCATATTCCTGTTGTAGCGAATCAGGAGCTTGCCATCCGCCAGCGCCATCGGCGCCCAGAGGTTCTGGGCCTTCATGTCCTTGGGGACGGCCCGCACCTCGGAGAGGAGCTTGAACTCATCCGGCGTGGCGACGATCAGGCGGAGCACGCCCTTCTCGCTGAGGAAGTTGTAGATCATGCCGTCGGCGATGATGATCGAGCCGATCTCCTCCTCGTTGGTCCCCCCGGTCTTCCACTTGACCTGGCCCTTCAGGTCCATGCACATCAGGCCATTGTTGACCTCTCTCTGCTTCTTCTGCTCCGGGGTCTCGTTCACGCCTTGGGGGGCCTTCGGGAAGGAGTTGCTGGCGGCGTAGATGTGGTCCTTGTAGAAGACCGGCTTGCACGCCTGGGCGGACAGGTCCTTGTTCTGGAAGACTTCCTCCGCGGTCCACTTGTCGCCGTCCTTCTTGACCTGCACCATCGCGCAGCCGGCCGCGTAGCCGCCGGTGATGAAGAAGCGGCCGTTGCCGCAGTCGGTGTGCGAGGCGATGGGGTTGGGGCACTCCCACTTGCTGTACTGCCAAAGCACTTTGCCCGTCGCGGCGTCCAGGCCCGTCAGGCGCGGCTTGTCGCGCGTGTGGAGCATCACCACCTGGTCCACGCCCTCGACGGTCGAGATGGCCGGCGAGGTCCAGGCGATCTGGCCCAGCCGCTCCGACTTCCACACCTCCTTGCCCGTGGCCTTGTCGAGGGCGACTATGCCGGCCTTCCTCGTCAGCGGGGCCACGATCACCGTGTCCTTGTACAGCACGGGCGACTGGCAGACGCCCCAGTTGCCTATGTCCCGCTCGCCGCCCTTGTCCTTCATCTCGTACTCTTCGACCAGGTTCACGACCCACAGGGCCTCGTCGTGCTTTTCCTTGCTGATGGCGCGGACCTCGCCGTAGGGGCTGAGAATGTAGATGTTCTTGTCATCGACGGCCGGCAGGTTGCGGGAGCCGTTATAGTTGCCCTTGTACTTGCCCTCGCAGGGGTACTTGAAGGTCCACTCCTGCCTGCCGCTGGCCAAGTCGATGCAGCGGAGGATGTCGTTGCCGGCGTCGTTGTCCAGCAGGTAGGCCTTGCCGCCCTGCACGACCGCGCCGGCGAACCCCCTGCCGAGCTTGTCGTCGATCCGCCAGGCGACCTTCGGGCCGCCCTCCGGCCATGACTTGAGCAGGCCCGTCTCGGGCGATACCCCGCTGCGGTCGGGGCCCTGGAACTGCGGCCAGTCCGCCGCCAGCGCCGCGCCCGCCAAGCCCACCAAAGCCGCCAGAACCTTCACGGTCGAATTGCCCATCGTCCGGTCTCCTGTATGTCACTGCATTCTCCCAACATCGGGCAGGCGGGTCAAGGATGCCTCGTCCCCGGTCGCCAGTCCCTGGTCGCTCCCACTTTCCGATTGCCATATCCGCCATCTGGGGCTACAATAACGGCGTTATATTTCTCATCTCGTTCTTCATGTTCGCCGCGGCCGGGGCGGCGTCGCGCCTTGGCCAAAGGAGTCGCCGATGCGCAGACGCATCTTGGGCTTCACGCTGATCGAGCTGCTGGTCGTCATCGCAATTATCGCTCTGCTGGTGTCCATCCTCGTGCCCAGCCTGTCGGCCGCCCGAGCGATAGCCAAGCGCACCGCCTGCGCGGCCCAGTTCAGCGGCGTCGGCAAGGGCAGCGCGGTCTGGCGCGAGGACCACAAGGGCGAGTTCCCCTTCTTCTCCCCCGGCATGGGCGACGACCCCACCGGGATAGGCATCCGCGTGCCGTCGCACCCGGACATGGGCAGGAACTGGCCCAAGATCTACAACATCCTCCAGGCGATGGGCCACAAGGGCACCAGCCGCACGCAGGACGTTTACGACATGAACGTCTACGACCAGTCGCCCAGGGAGGTCTGGGGCGGCGCGATCTGCCCGGCGATGAACGCGCCGAAGATATGGGGCTGGCTCGAGGCCAACTCGTGGAGCTATCCCGGCCCAGGCAAGGCCTGGCTGCACAAGGCCGCCATCGGCTACCAGTGGAACTTCTGCCTGCGGGGAAGGATTCTCAACGCCTCCTATCTCCACTGCGACACAGGCCGGTTCAACAACAAGGCGGAACAGGGAGGCACGCACTTGCGCGCCCGGCCGGTTGACAACCAGTACATAACCATGTGGATGGACTGGCTGCTGTACTTCCCGGGCAGGAGCGAATACGCCGCCCAGGCCATCAGTCCCACCGAGGTCTTCCGCCCCGACCGCGTGGCCGAGGGATGGGACAGCAACGACCTGGAGACCTGTCCCAAGGGCGATTTCGGCGTGGGAGGCGGCGGATGGGTCTGGGAGTCTGAGAACATGCAGCCCGGCTACCACATCGGCCCGTACAACCGCAACACCAACGGATGGGCGCTCCTGAACGCCAATCGCCACAACGGAAGTCCGAACATCCTGTACGTCGACGGGCACGTCGGCGCCGACGCCACCAGGCCGATCAAGCCAAGCGAGATCGGTGCGTTTCCCGTTGGCGGGGGAAGCTGGACGGGCCTCAAGTGCAATAGCTGGCCCGACTTCGACCCTACCTGGGGCACGCTCAACCACATCGCGCCGTATCCGGCGTTCCTCAACTAACCAATGGAGTTCGACAAGGCATGACAGGAAAGTGTACCGTGGGAATGCTGGCGCGTTCCGGCGCGCTAGCGGCCGTCGGGTCGGTCCTCCTTCTGTGCGGGTGCAGCAAGACGGCCGAGGACCTGAGCAAGCCCTCGCACATGTTCGATGTCCTCAGCAAGACCTGGGCCGAGGCGAAGGCCACGCTCCAGACGGACAAGCCCTCGCTGGGGCAGGTGGCGGCCGTCGAGAACGTGCTTTACGGCCCCATGCGGCGGACGATCGAGCAGGAGTACACCGGGCCCAGCAAGGCAGAGGTGCTCAAGAAGTACGATGCGCTGGCGGAGGGCTTCAAGGCCAACGTCACGCCGATGCTCGGGCGGACGGGGGTCGCCGTGGTGCTCAACCCGGGCTACACGAACCAGAACGTCCGCGACGCATTCGTGAAGCTCGACGCGGACTTTGCGGCGCTGATCAAGGCGGCGCAGTGACGGGGCGCCTCAGTTGAACCTGGTGACGGCCGGCGAGGCCTGTCCGTTGATGAGTGTTCCCTGGCGCGCGGGCGCGGGTTTGTTGGAGTAGTAGGTTCCGTTTCCACGGCCGTAGCCGGAGCGGCGGGGGGTTTCCATCGCCTTCGGCCGGAGGACCAGGTTCTCCTCGCCCAGCAGGCCCACCAGTTCATCCACCAGGCGGCGGCTGGGCTGGACGTGCCAGGTCTTGTCGGGGCGGATAAACGCCTTCACGTCGGGCCTGCCCGCCGGCCGCATCTCGATGATCACCGGGCAGTTGCCGCGGAAGCGGACGAGCACGTCGTGGAGGCGCTTGAGGAAACCGTCGAGTTGTGAGTTCTGAGTTGTGAGTTGTGAGCCGGGCAAACGCAACAGGATCGTCCCCGTGATCTGCTCGACGGCCTTGTCGATTGGGAAGACCTCGTCGACGATGATGCTCGGCCGCTCGCGCCGGCGATCCACGCTGCCGGAGATGAACACCATTGCTTCAGGCGCCAACAGGCCGCCGATCCGCTCGAAGGCGTCGCTGAAGACCACCGCGTCGGCCTTCCCTGTCAGGTCCTCCAGCGTGAGCATCGCCATCCTTTTGCCGGCAGACTTGCCTGTCTTGGTCACCGTCGGGCGGACTTGCGCGATCATGCACCCCACCAGCACGCGCGCCCCCTCTGCCGCCTGCTCCAGCCTGGCAAGCGCCATGCCCTCCGGCTGCGACAGGCTCTCAAGCTCACGGCCGAAGCGGACAAGCGGGTGCGACGAGACGTAGAAGCCCAGCGCCTCCTTTTCCGCCTGGAGCAGTTGCGCCTCGGACCACGGCTCGACGTTGGGGAATCGCGCCGCCGGTTCTTCCGCCCCCGGGCCGCCGCCAAGCGCCTCCAGCAGGTTCATCTGCCCGCTGCGCCGGTCGGCAAGGGCAGCCTGGCCGAGTTCTATCGCGTGGTCGAGCGCCGCCGCCATCGCCGCACGCGATGCGCCCAGGGAGTCGAACGCCCCGCACTTGATGAGCGCCTCGATGGTCGCCCGGTTCACCGCCCGCAGATCGACGTTGCGGCAGAAGTGGAAGAGGTCCTTGAAGCGTCCGGCCGTCTTGCGGGCGTCGATGATGGCCTGCACCGCCTTGTCGCCCACGCCCTTGACCGCCGCCAGCCCGAACCGCACGCGCTGGCCGTCGACCGTGAAGTCGCGGTCGCAGGCGTTGATGTCCGGCGGGGCGACCTTCACGCCCATCCGCCCGGCCTCGGTCATGTACTTGACGACCTTGTCCGTGTCGCCGCTTTCGAACGTCAGCGTCGCCGCCAGGAACTCGCGCGGGTGGTAGACCTTGAACCACGCCGTCTGGTAGGCGAGGATCGCGTACCGCGTCGAGTGCGCCTTGTTGAAGCCGTAGCCGGCGAACTTGAGGATCAGCTCGAAGAGCCGCTCGGCCTCGTCGTCGCCGATCCCGTTGTCCTTGGCCCCGGCCATGAAGTTGGGCTTCTCCTCCTCGATGGTCTTGGCTTTCTTCTTGGAGATCGCCTTGATGAGCGTCAGCGCGCGGTTCAGCGGCAGCTTGCCCAGGCGGTTGAGCACCTGCATGACCTGTTCCTGGTAGACCATGATGCCGTAGGTCTCGGCCAGCAGGCCGTCAACCAGCGGATGCAACGACGGCACTTCCTCTCGCCCGGCCTTGCGGGCGCAGTACGTGCTGATGAGCTCCATCGGGCCGGGGCGGTACATGGCGTTGGCGGCGATGAGGTCCTCGATCCGCGTCGGCCCCATCTGCATGAGGACGCCCTTCATGCCGTCGGATTCAAACTGGAAAACGCCATCGGTGCAGCCTCGCCGGAACAGGTCGAACACCTTGGGGTCATCCAGCGGCAGGGCCTCCGGGTCGATCTTTTCCCGCGCAGTGGCACGGGCATCTTGCCCGTGAGTCGCAGGGGCATCTTGCCCCTGTATCGTTTCCTCTTCAGCCTTGGTCCCTTGCTTGGCCTCCACGGGCGAGACGCCCGTGGAACTCACGGGCAGGATGCCCGTGCCACGTTCGGCGGAACTCACGGGCAGGATGCCCGTGCCACGTTTGGCGTTCACGAGGTCCGCCGCCCGCTGGAGGATGGTCAGCGTCCGCAGGCCCAGGAAGTCCATCTTCATCAGGCCGGCCTTCTCGCACGTCGGCCCATCCCACTGCGTGATGACGTCGTCGCTGTCGGCCTGCTTGTACAGCGGCAGCAGGTCCTCCAGCGGCACGTCGCATATCACCACGCCGGCCGCGTGGACGCCCGCGTGCCGCGCCAGCCCTTCCAGCCGCAGCCCGTAGTCGATGAGCTGCTTGATCCGCGCGTCGGAGTCGTACATCCGCCGCAGCTCCGGCTCGCCCTCCAGCGCCGACTCCAGCGTGGTATTCAGCGCGCCGGGGATCTTCTTGGCGATGGCGTCCACCTCGGCGAGCGACACGCCCATCGCCCGCCCCACGTCGCGCACGACGGCCTTCGCGCCCAGCGTCCCGTAGGTGATGATCTGCGCGACGTGCCCGTACTTCTCGCGGACGTACTGGATGACCTTCGCCCGGCCCTCCTGGCACATGTCGATGTCGATATCGGGGTCTTCCTTCCGCTGCGGGTCGGTGAACCGCTCGAACAGGAGGCCGTATTTCAGCGGGTCAACATCCGCGATGCCAAGCGCGTAGCCCAGAAGCGTCGCCACGCCGCTGCCGCGCGGCGCGGCCGGTATGTTGTTGCGCCTGGCGTACTGCACGAAGTCGTTGACGATCAGGAAGTAGGAGCTGTATCCCTTGTCGACGATGACCTTCAGCTCCCACTCAAGCCGCTTGCGGTACTCATCCGGGATCTCGCCCTTGAAACGCCGCGCCAGGCCCTCCCACGCCAGCGCCGTCATGTACTGCTCGGCCGTCTGGCCGTCGGGCGTCTTAAATGGCGGCAGGTGCTTCCTGGAATGGATTTTCGCGTTGCACATCTCGGCGATCTTGAGCGTGTTGTCGGCGGCCGTCGGCCACGCGGCCAGCGCCTGGCGCATCTCGGCGGGGGTCTTGAGGTAGATTTCGGGCGGATACGACAGCGCCCCGCCCTCGGCCAGCGTCTTGCCGGTCGAGATGGCCGTCAGCACCTCGTGCGCGGGCTTGTCGGCCCGGCGGAGGAAATGGACGTCGTTGGTGCCGACGAGCTGGAGGCCCATCTCGCCCGCCAGCTCGACCAGGAGCGGATTGGCCCTGTCCTGGTCGGGGATGCCCTGGTTCATTATCTCGACGAAGAGCCGCTCCGGACCGAATATGTCCTTGTACTCGCCCGCGATGCGGCGGGCCTTCTGCGGCTGGTTGGTCAGCAAGGCGGTGGGAATCTCGCCGCCCAGGCACGCGGTGCAGCAGATCAGCCCCGCATTGAACTGGGCCAGCAGCTCGCGGTCGATACGCGGCCGGTAGTAGAAGCCCTCCAGGAACGACCGCGACGAGAGCCGCATCAGGTTGTGCCAGCCCTCGTCGTTCATCGCTAAGAGCAGCAGGTGATAGGCCGCCTCCTCGATGTTGCCCATCGAGCGGTCGCCCCGCGTGGTGGGGGAGATGTACGCCTCCAGGCCGAGGATCGGCTTGACGCCGACGCGCGTCGCCTCGTGGTAGAACTCGGCCGCCCCGAACAGGTTGCCGTGGTCGGTCAGGGCCAGGGCGGTCATGCCGTGGGCGTGGGCCTCCTTGACCAGTTCGTCGATCCGCCCCATGCCGTCCAGCAGCGAGTAGTGCGAGTGAACGTGAAGATGCGCGAATCCATCCATGTGGGCCGTCCGTGCTATGGGGACTGTCCCGCTGTTTGGGACTGTCCCCAGTTTCTTCTCTTCTTCGCGCCACTCTACCGCACGCGGTGGTCGAGGGCAAGGTGGGACCTCCTATTCGTCCTATCGGTCCTATTCGTCCTATTCGTCCTATAGGATCCATAGGACGAATAGGACGGATAGGACAGATGGGCCGAGAATCGCTCGTAACGCAGTTCCTGACCGCCGGATTCGGATTGCGGATTTCCGGAAGGGAGGCATACAATTCCCGTAACTTGCTCAACTTGGGGAGAACGGCCATGAAGAAGAGACTTGCGGTGCTGGTCGCGGCGTGCGGCCTGATGATGCTGGCCAGTTGCGAATGGGACGAGTACCAGATTCAGATGACGCCCAAGGACGGCCGGCTTGAGCGGCAGATAACCGTCATCCGGCACGGCGACAAGGGCCCGGCCACGCTACCGGCCGACATGCTCGAGCGCCTGGCGGCCGCGTACGGTGCCAAGCCCCCGCCGGCGCCGACGACCACCTTCGCCGCGAAGGGCGTGTTCGGGCCGGCGACGCCCAACGACGTAGGCGGGGCCGGGCGATACCAGGAGTTCGCCGCCGACATGGGCAGCGTCGGCCTTTACGCCGAACGCTTCCGCGGCAACGACGACCTCAACGCCCAGTTGGACGCCCGCCGCAAGGCCGTCGACGAGGCGGTTGACCTCCTCATCGGCTGGCTCGAATCGCAGTTGAAGGCCGAGCCGGGCTGGAAGGACCTGCGGACATTCATGGACGGGCAGTTCCGCAAGGACCTGGCCAACGCGAGCATGTACTTCTGGACGGAGGGAGCCGCCCTGCGCGTGCGGCCGATCATGACCACCCATCCGGCGGCCGCCCCGTCGCCGGCCATCCGAATCATCCCAGACGAGCCCGGCCAGGCCGAGATGATTGGAGACGTGATCGCCCGCGTGGCCCTCTACTTCGCCGAGCGCGACTACTTCGAGCCCAAGGACCTGCCTGAGTTCGCGACCCCGCAGCGGTTCCTCCACCGCATTCTGGCGGCCAGGATGAAGACGAAAGTCGGCGAGCCGACCGGCGCATGGGCGTTCCTCGCCAGCACCGACGCCACGACCGAGTCGCTGCACAAGTACCTCCAGACCACTGAACAGTACAAGAAGCTCCAGGCGGCCGCGACGGAGCCGGCCCAGCACCCGGACGCGATGGAGGTGCTGACGGGGCCTCTCGGAACGGCGTTCGCGATGTCCGGCGGAGGGACCCCGCCGTCCAAGGTCATGATCGCCCTGGCGACGCCGGCTGCGCCTATGGCGACCAACGGCATCGTGTCCGAGGACGGGAAACTTGTCCGCTGGGCGCTGGTATTGCCCGAGCTGGGCAAGGGCGACGTAGGCCCGCCGCCGTTAGCCTACGCGGTTTGGGCGGTACCGGCCGCGAAGTTCCAGGAACTCCACTTCGGCAAGGCCATCCTGGAGGGACAGCCGCTGCTGGACTACGTCCTGCGGCGGAATGCCCTGTCCGCCAAGGAGGCCGGCGAGTGGGACAAGTTCGTCGCCAGTCTCAAGCCCGGCGCGGGCCTGGCGGCCAAGGTCGAGGCCTTCCGCTTCTCCACCGACTCGAAGGAGATCCCTCCGGGCCAGACCTCCCCGCCGCCCGGCAAGGCCGGGGAGCTGACAAGTGAGATCGTCAACGCATTGCGCCTGATTGAGGCCAATACGACCCTCCCCGCGCAATGACGTTTAGCCGCGACCCGAAGGGGAGCGCTTGCCGTTCATCACACGCGCTCGCCTGCGGCTCGCGGCTAAACGAAGGGATTCTCAGGTGTTGTCCCGGCCTTACTTCGCTGCGTAACTTGGCGCATCGGCAAGGAACACATCGGTCGCCTTCTCGGCCACCGGCCTGCCGTCCTTGGTCAGCGCGGCCGTCAGCTTGTACTTGCCCTCGGGCAGGTCCGGCAGCTTGATGGTGAACTCCAACCGGTTGCCTTCGAGCTTGGCCCGGTAAGGCTTCGGAGGCTCATAGCCAGTGGGGTTCTTAACCCATCCTTTTCCATCAACGTATTGCCAAGCCCTCCGCTGTGCGTCTGGCCAGATCAATTGGAAATGCAGCGACATCCCTGCCAGCTCTCCCCTGGGCAGGTTGACGGCCAGCGTGCCGCGAATCGTCCGCTCGAACGTCATCACCGACCCGGCGTCCAGCGTCAGCGCCAGCAGTTCCGGCACCTGGGCCAGGAACGTCTGCGAGTCGAGCGCCTTGCCGGCCGAGTCCTTGAGCGCGACGGTCAGCTCGACCGCGCCGGCCGTCTTGAGGTCGAACGGCACGCTGGCCGCCTCGCTCTTACCCGCCGCGACGGAGACGGCCGACTCCGCGGTCTGTCCATCCGGCAGCGATATGGCGACCTTGCCGTCGAACTTCTCCTTGCCCGGATTTGCGACCTTGAGCGCCAGCGTGTTGGGGCCGGTCTTGAGCGCGCCGAACTCGATGTCGTGCATGTACGCCGGCGCGGCGCCCTTGGGCGCGAACTGCATCGTGGCGAACTGCGACACATCGTGCCACGAGCCCTGGATCGGCGTGATGCCGTAGTACTCGTTCCGCGTGGGGCTGCCGCGCCCGACGAAGATTCGCCACGGCTGGTCCTTGGAGCCCAGCGACGCAAACGGCAGGAAGACCGTCGAGGTCCACAGCTTGCCTTCAAGTCTGCACGCGACCTTCCATTCGCCCTTCCAGCCGAGCTCGGTCTTCTTGTAGTCGCTGCGCGCGCCCTTGGCGTCGTAGATGAGGTGGTAGTAGTCGGCGCCGGGCTTGGGGTCAGTCTGCACGAAGATCTCGATGTCATCCGCCTGCCAGAGGTTGGGGTCGCCGTCGCCCTTGGCGCTGAAGGCCATCTTCTCCGGCTGCGGCTCGACGCTCGCGATGCCCAGGTACACGCCCGCGTCGGTGTAGACGGCGCGGAGCGTCATCATCCCCTCCACCAGCGACAGGTCGCTGTCGCGATACGCCCCGGTGACAAGTTGAGCGGCCGCCCACGCCTTGTCGTCGAGCTTGCCGTCCATCGCCGGCGCTTCGTCGACGGCCGCGCAGGAGATCGTCCGCGCCTTGTGGCGGATGAACTTGCGGTCGGGCTCGGCCGTCGACCACTTGCTGGCCGGGTCGAGCGCCAGCTCTCCCGCCGCGGCGGGCCGTGCCGCCGCCACGCCGACGGCCGTCTTCTTGATACGCATGATGTGCTCGGCCGCCTGCCAGCGGACCACGTCGCAGCGCTGGGCCTCCCAGCCGGCCTGCCGGCTCTCCGCGAGGGCGATCGGTATCTGCGCGGTCACATCGTCCAGGAACGCCTTTGCCGCCGCGTCGCCGGTCTCCTTGACGAGTTTCTCAAGCGTGGCCATGTATCGCGTGTCATACGTGCCCATACGCGAGAACTTCAGGGCCACCGTGACGAACGTCTTCCACTGGGCCGGCGGCTTGGACTCGATGATGTGCTTGCCCGTCGGCTTGCCATCCGCGACCTCCTCGCGCCAGACGTTGAGCCAGCCGGGCTCGTGCCGGTCCGAGTGCCATATCCACTCGATCTTGGACTGCACGCCCCAGTTGGTCATCCGCCACAGGTACAGGCCGTAGGGGAAGCGGTCCGTGCCGGTGTTGACGAACTCGATGCCGCAGCCGTTGTCGCGGATTTCCTTCATCACCGGCGGCGTGAGGATTCGCCGGCCGCCGTTGTGGTTGTCGGGCCCGTCCCAGCCGTCGTTGACGCCCACGCAATTGAGGTACTTGCTGCAACCCACCGCCTCGGTGTAGCCGTTGGTGTCGGTGGTGAGGACCATCTTGGGCAGCCCCTCGCGGAGTATCCTGGCCCGGTCGATGGAGTGCAGGGCCGCGTAGTAGCCGTCGTTGGTCAGCTCGTCGCCGATGGAGAAGGACATATCCGGCGCGCCGACGCGGACGGCCTCGTCGTAGTACTTCTTCATCTCGGCGACGTAGCGTTTCTTGAATTCATCATTGGCGACGAAGCACCGGCCCTTCTGGAGCGAGGCGGGGCCCTGCTTGGGCAGCTTCAGATCGCGGGCCAGCGTGTCGCCGACGTACATGCACGTATCCGCATATATGGCCTTGCCGGCGAAGCCGTACTGCTTGCGGAGCTCCACGTACTTGCTGACGCCTCCCACGCCGCCCCAGCCGCCGTACGGCGCGAAGGTCGTCATGCCGTGCTCGCGCATGAGCTTCATGGATTCCTGGAGCATCTTGTCGTCGCGGTCCTTGGGCGTGTGGAAGCCGCAGCTCGTCGGGTTGGCGTCGAGGGTGAAGGGGAGCACCAGAAGGCGCAAAGGAACACTCCACATGTGGCTGGGAGCGTAACCCGTTAGCGAGATCCCGCCTGTGTAGAGCCCGGGCTTGGCGTCGGCGGGAATCCTGAAGTCCAGCCAGAATCCGCCGCGCTGGCCCGCGGGGACAGTGACGGTGTCGCCCTCGCCGAGCAGTTCGGTCGCGTATCCGCCGGCCATCTTGGCCGACAGGTAGAGCCATGAGCTCGCCGGCACAGGCAGCTTCGCCCCGTCGGGGCCCGTGAACTCCGTCGCCGAAGCCATGAACTTGACGGGAGTACTCGCCTCCAGGTTAAGGACGTGTACTGTGTATGGCACAACTTCGCCAGGTGTGCCGAACGCCGATTGGCCTTCGTTGGGCTGGCCTTCCTTCAAACCCTCCGGAAGATTGAGCAGGTCAAGCGCCTGCTGCGGCGGCAAGGCCCAGACGCGCACGCCCTGGCGCTTCTCGAAGAGCTTCCCTACGCCCGTGGCCTTCTCGACGAACTTCAGCGTGGCGAACTGTGCCGGCGCGGACCACTTGCCCGTGATGCCGGCGAATGATGCGAAGATGTGCCGCCCCGGCTGGCCGCGCCCGATGTTGAAGCCCCAAGAGGAGCCGACCTTCGCCTCGCCCAGCACCTTCAGCGGGATGGCGGCCTCGGCCGTCCAGCGGTCCTTTTCTTTGGCGACGGCCACCTTCCAGTCGCACGCCCACTGCCCGCCGTTGAGCGTCTGGCTCCTGGCCGCCAGCGTGTTGAACGCGAGCTGGTAGCAGGTCTTCTTGTCGTTGGCGGGGTCGAAGAAGATTTCGATGTCGTCATCGACGTAGATCTCGCCGCCGTCCTGCTTGACCGTGGCCTTGATGGCCGACATGTCGCTCTCGGGGCAGTCGATGCCGAGGTACAGGTTGTCCTTGTCGAAGCAGGCCTTGACGGCCGTCGCGTCGGGCGCGATGCCCTGCCCGCTGTCCAGCAGGAAGTCGGTCATCACCGGCGCGGTCTTCCAGCAATCATCATCCAGCTTGCCGTCGATCTTCGGCGCGCTCGCGGCGGGCGTACACTCGGCCACCCGGCCGGGCCTCTTCCCGGCGGCCAGTGCGTCCGTGCCAGCGATCATGCTGAGGGCCAGTGCTACGACGACGTGAAACCGCCAAGAGCGAGCGATACGGATCATTTGTGTCTCCTTACTTCTATGTGGGAACTTGCCACAGAGGCACAGAGCCTACAGAGGTCACAGAGAACTTCCCATTGTTTTCTCTGTGTTCTCCGTTTCCTCTGTGCCTCCGTGGGAGAAAGTCCTGCTCGATGAACCGATCCGGCACGAAAGGAAGCAACTGGGGACAGTCCCAAACGGCGGGACAGTCCCCGCTCCTCACTTTGCGGGTTTGCTGTCCGTCCCGAACCTGTCGACTGGCGCGTGGCAGCTATTCCGTTCCGGGTGCTTGTTGAAGTAGTCCTGGTGGTAATCCTCGGCCGCCCAGAACGTCGCGAACGGCGTTACTTCCGTCACCACGTCGTAGCCGCGCTTCTTCAGCAGGGCGATCAGGTCCTCGGCGGTCTTCTTCTGCCCCTCGCCGATGTAGAACACGCCGCTGCGGTATTGCGTGCCGACGTCGGGGCCCTGGCGGTTCTTCTGCGTCGGGTCGTGGATCTCGAAGAAGTACCGCGCGAGCTTCTCGTACGAGACCTTGGCCGGGTCGAAGAGGATTTCGACCGCCTCCGCGTGGCCGGTCGTGCCGGTGCAGACCTGCTTGTAGCTGGGGCGGGTGGTCGTCCCGCCGGTGAAGCCCGACCGCACCGCGATCACGCCCGGAACCTGGCGGAACAGGTGCTCCACGCCCCAGAAGCACCCGCCCGCGAAGACGGCCCTCTGTAGCGGCCACTTGTCCGCAGGCACGAACGAAATCGACGCGGAGTTGACGCAGTGCCGCGTGTTCTTCGCGGTCAATTCCTCGCCGATGAATACGTGGCCCAGGTGCCCGCCGCAGTTGGAGCAGACGATCTCCGTCCGCTGCCCATCCGCATCCGTCTGCCGCTTGACAGCGCCGGGGATCTCGTCGTCGAAGCTCGGCCAGCCGCACTCGGACTTGAACTTGCTGTCCGACAGGTACAGGGGCGCCCCGCAGTTGCGGCAGAGGTACACGCCCTTTGCCTCGTAGTTCCAGTACTTGCCGGTGAAGGGCCGCTCGGTGCCCTTGTCGATGATGACCCGCTTCTCCTCATCCGTCAGCGCGGGCATCGTCCCGTACACGACTCGCGTGGTAGGCGTCTTTGCGGCCATTTTGTCCTCGCTCCTGCCGCCGCCGGCGGCCAGGAATACCACGGCCGGCACAGCGCCCGCCAGCAACACCGCCGCGGCCAGCCGAGTCAATCGCTTGGTTAAGAGCATAGCTGCTACCTCGATAGCCTCTACTATTTATACGGCCGAGCCGCGAAACAATGCAAAATTCGGAATTGGGAATGCCGAAGGAATGTCAAATGTCTAATGCCAAATGTCTAGTGCCTCCTGCGCCGTCGCGCCATCTGGCATTGGGCACTTGACATTGGACATTTGGCATTCCTTGGTCATTAGAAATTAGACATTAGGCATTGCGGCGGCGGCCGGTCATGTACAATCAACAATCCGAGCACTGTTGACCATCGAAGAAAGGAACAACGTGAACCGCACAATCGTATCGGCCCTGACATCCGCCTTCATTCTCCTGACCGCCTCCGTGCTCCCCGCCCAGACCAAGCCCTCCGCCTACAAGGACCCCGTCAACCACGCCGCTATCACCCAGCCCTACAAGATCGCGCAGGACCTGGAGGAGCTCACCGCCCGGATCGACAACCTCTACCGCAAGCCCCTGGCCAAGCTCTTCGACAAGGACGGCATCGTCCAGCCGGAGACCATCTACTTCAAGGACACCACCACCGGCCATGAGGTGATGGGCCTGACCCGCGAGCTGTGCAGCGACATCGCCCACGGCGGCCTGGGCCACACCGTCTGGTCCATCGACGGCCGGCACATCATGTTCATGGGCAGCCGCGCCTACATCGACGACAAGGGCAAGCTCAACCAAAGCGCCTGGGACGGCCACAAGTACATAATGAACGCCGACTACACGCAGCAGCGGGCGCTCATCCTGTCCTACGTGGACAAGGACGGCAAGGTCACCAGCCGGGCTACCGGCATCGACGGCAAGTTCAACATCTTCGACGAGCGCGACCCCCGATACGTCTACTACGCCATCAAGGACAAGCTCATCCGCGTCACGCTGACGGATGCCCCGAAGGACTGCATCGCCGAGTCGATATGCGAACTGTCCAACAGCCAGCGGAAGTTCATCCGCGACATCTCATCCGACGGCAAGATCATCATCCAGGACGTCAACGCCGACCTGGACAAGACGACCAAAAAGCCGCAGTTCATGCCCGAGTTCCACCTGATCGACCTGACCAAGAAGCCCGGCGAGAAGGGCTACTACTCGCACCACGCGTTCGACTACGGCCTGGGCGAGGTGAAGGACCCCGCCACCGGGGCGGTCGTCCACGCGGCAGACAACAACTACCAGATCCACGGCGTTGGCTTCGGGAAGGTCAAGAACACCATCGCCTGGAGTTACGGGCCGATGACCGAGGTGGGCGAGCCGCTCGGCTGGACGCTGGACATCACCGATGGCCTGGAGGGCGTGCCCACGCACGGCAAGATCGAGAAGGGCTCCGGCCGCAACCCCTGGAGCCAGTACGAGTCGCACGGCAAGATGCTGGCCGACACGACGCTGGGCCTGTACTTCGGCGGCCCCATCAAGCTCGACGGCAAGGACACGGGCGGCTGGGGCCTGTGGATCCGCGATTACTCGGACGACGCCAAGCCGCCGAAGTTCATCATGACCTCGCCGGGCGGCCACGTCGCCGGCGGCAACTCGCGCAACCCGGACATCTGGGCGGCGTTCATCGCGGCCGAGTGGCGCGACAAGGTCAAGGAGTCCGACGGCATCGCGTGGGGCCGCACAGAGACGGGCAAAGGCGAACTCCTGTGCTACACCTATTCCGACCTCCGCGGCGGGCTCAAGAAGGACCGCAGGACCGGGGCTGTCACCTGGACCGGCATGAACAACAACGACGCACGGCCGTACTCGTCAATCCCGCGCCCGCTCATCTCGCCGGATGCGACGAAGGTCTGGTTCCACTCCGCGATGCTCATGCCCTACGACGAATGGTGCGGGGCGTACGTCGTCGTCACCCAGCGCCCGGAGCCGCCGAGGGACTTGGTCGGCTATGGGCACAGCAAGGGGATCATCTTGGCATGGAAGCGGGCCAAGCACAGCATGGAGACCAAAGGCTTCCGCGTCTACCGCAGCGACGCTGATGGGAAGGATTTCAGGGAGCTCACAACTGGCGCAGTGAGGGATTACATCGAGGAGGACAAAGTGCTCCCAGATGAGAGGAAGTACACCTACACCGACCTAACAGCCCAAGCCGACAAGACCTACACCTATGCCGTCACGTCCGAGGAGTGGTCTGGACTCGAGAGCGACACGACCTCTAACACTCTCGTGATCACCATGACGGCCGCCGCCACCTACACTTCCAAGCCTGGCGACCCGATCAAGGGCTGGGACAAGACCCCGCCGCCGGCCGTCACGGGATTTGCCGTCGCCAAGGAGGCCGACGAGGACGGCCAGTATCGCCTCAAGTGGGACGCCAGCCCCGCCAAGGACCTGCGATACTACAACATCTACTTCTCCACCAAAGGCAAGCCCGAGGTCTCGCAGAAGCGGCTAATCATGTCGCCTTTGGCGAATATGACCGGCTACCTCGACTGGTCCGCGCCGCTGGATGCGAAAGAGGTCTACTACGCGATCACGGCCGTCGACCGCCAGGGGAACGAATCCGCCCCGGCCTATGCGGAACTGAAGTCGACGAAGTGACTGCCCGCAATGGAGTGCGGCGGCAAGTCCGCCGAAGGCGGAGCGACGCCGCTTTGGCTGCCGGGAATCGTCTGCCGCGAGGTAAAGCGGCGTCGCGTCGCTTCGCGACTTTGCCGCCGCACTCCAAAGGGCTGTTCAGTTCGGCAGCGGCGCGTCGAGCGTACACTCCGCCGGTCCGTCGGCGGGAACCTTGACTGCCTTATCCTCCAGCACCGTCGCCTCATCGCGGCGGGCAACCAGGCGGACCGCCAGCCCGGCCGGCAGGTCCTCGACGATGAACGTCCCCGCATCGGGCCCGTCGCGGCCGGCGGTCGCCAGCCGCTTGAGCGCGATGGCGAGGTTGGGGCTGAAACGTGTGATGTCCAGCGCGTCCGTCAGCGCCGCCGCCTCGTCGCACCGTAGGCCCTCCAGGCAGAGATCGACGCACCGCGGATCTTCCGATTTCGCGGACAGAATTGGCAGACCCGTCGCCGGGTCCGTCGTCGGAGGGGGAGGCAGGGGCTTGAGCCGCACCGTCAGCGTCCGCGCCGGCAGCATATAGACAGTCGCCTGGCCGTTCTCGCGGCAGATGAAGGATGACAGGCCGATCCACTTGCCCTCCACGCGGGCGACGGCGATGTACTTCCGCCCCACCTGGCCGCGGAACCGGAGCGAGCCGCCTTCGTCGCTCAGGTCGGCGGCCGCCAGGCGGACAGTCGGCTCCGGCCTGTTGGGCGCCGGGCCGTTGATGCTCTTCAGAATGTCCTCCGCCCGCGCGCGGGCCTCCAGGTCGCCCAGGTCCACCCCCGCAAGTATCGCCCCCGCGCCGCGGTTGCCCGCCTTGCGGAGCGCGTCATCCGCCGCGCTGCGGACCTGGAGGCTGTTGCTGCCAAGCTCGCGGACGCACCGGGCGAGCGTCTCGTCGCCGCCGTCAAGCGTCGCGTACACCATGACGGCCGCGCCGCTGACCGGCTTCTTGTCCTTGCCCCCAACGACCTTCAGGCCCATCCACGCCCGCTTGACATCCGCGCCCGGCACCGCCCGCCCGCTCAGGTCGACGACGGTCTCCTTGCCCGCCTCGATCCGGACGGCCGTCGGCTCGATTTGCCACGGCCCCTCGATCGGCAGGTCCGCGTCGGCCGCGGCAGGCCTGGCGCGCCACCCCAGCCAGCCCATGTTCTCCGGCGGCCCCAGCTCGTACTTGCCCGGCCGGATGGCGCCGGCGGTCATGGTCTTGTCCTCGGCGTTGAACACCAGGGGCGGGATCATCTCGCTGTCCCGCCCGGCCGGGTCGAACCAGTAGACGTAAGCGCCGCGTTCCTCCTTGGGGACGCGAAGGGACAGGTCCGGCGCACGGCCCAGCGCCTTGGGCAGCAGGATGCGGATCGAGCCGCCCCGCGCCAGCTTGATGGCGATGTCCCGCTCGCCGGCCGTCGTCTTGGGGGCCTCGCACCACCCCGGCAGCGTATTGCGGTAGTCGTCCTCGGAGTGGCGCGAGACGTTGACGAGGCAACTATCCGGCGCGGCGGGGATCGCGAACCGGCCGTCCTCATCCGTCGTGGCTGTGACGCCGAGGTACCGCAGCCCTCCGAGCAGGCCGTAGGACGAATTCTGCTCCGGTACGCGAAGCAGCGAGATCGTCGCCCCGACCACCGCCTTGCCGTCCGGGTCCAGCACGCGGCCCTTGAGCGGCTTGAGCCGGTTGGCCTCGGGCATCGTCACCTTCACCGCCTGATCGCGCTCGCCCTGGACGTCCAGGTCCGCGGCCAGGACAGTCCAGGCCCGGCCCGTGATCTCCACGGGCACAACGAACAGGGGGGCCGGCGCGAAGACGCTCCACCCCGCCTTGTCCTGATATGCGCAGATGATCGGCGCATCCGGGCCCTGCGGCTGGCGCGGATTGACCCGCACGTCATCCAGCCGCTTGCCGGCCGAATCGGTGACGGCCACCGTGATCCGCTTGTACGGACCCATGATCCGCCCTCTGGCGGCCTTCATCGTGATTGCGGCGTTCATCGCCGGATCGCCGTGTATCTCTCCGCCCCCGCAGATGGCCTGGTAGCTGATCCGCCCGCCGGCGTAGATCGGCAGCGCGTACGCGCCATCCTTGTCCGTCACCACCGGGCGCACCAGCGCGCCCGACGCCGTCCTGGCGCGGTGCAGCGGAACTGTCCGGTCGCGCCCGGCCGTCGCGACAGACAGGCGCAGCCGGCCATGCGGGAGCATCACCTCGCTGGCCACGATGGGCACGCCCGCCAGGGGCCTACCCGCTTCATCGACAACGCGGCCCTTGTGCATCCGCCGAATGGCCGGGATGCTCAGCGTGATCCGCCGCGGGCCCTCGGGCCAGGCAGCCGGGTTGAGCCGGCGGGCGAACGCGGCGCCGTCGGGCGAGATAAGGAAAAACTCCTCATCGGCCGGGTCGATCGTGAACGAGCCATCCTCCCCCACGGCCTCAAAGCGCCGGGCGGTGTAATCCAGGGAGGAGGACATTGTTAAGCCGCCCCACATGATCCACCCCCCGACCGTGCAGTCGGATGCGACGAACCATCCGACGGCCGGCCTGCCCTGGGCATCCACGAGCCGGCCTTCCAGCCGGCGCGGGGGGACAATCGGCGGCAGCTCATCCGCCTTCAGGTTGATCGTCACCTCCGGCGCATCCGCGAAGGCAAAGGACTTCGAGCCCACGGACAGCCGGGACTTCTTAAGCGCCGAATGCACCCAGCGGTAGTCGCCCTTGACGTCCGTCCGCCGTCCTTCGACCTGCCAGAGGCCGATGGAGTTGTCCGAGCCCTCGAGGCAGTACAGGCTCAGACTGGCGCCGCTCACCGCGGCCCCGCCCGGACCGCGGAGGTGGATGATCGTCGTGCTGGCCCTGTCGAGCGTGGCGGCGTGTTCGACATCCGCGCCGGGGAACAGGCCCAGGTAGGCCCTGGCGGCTATGTAGCCATCCTTCTCGACGCGGATGTTCGCGCCCCATCCGATGCTGTCCGCGGGCTGGTCCTTCGGCCTCTTGACCTCCAGGCGCGCCTTGCCCACGACGTCGGTGTTCGCCATAAGGGGCGGCGGCTCATCATTATCGTCCTGGTTCGGAGCGGACAAGGTGAGCTTGACCGTGGCCTTGTCGATGGGCTTGCCGCCGGCGTCCTTGACGATGACCTCCACGTTGGCCGGGGCGTTCATGTCGGCGCCGCGGGCGGGCGCACTTGCCATCGCCAGGATCAGCAGCGCCCCGGCGCCGGCCCCGAAGAGCAGGAGTTTCGCTGTTCCGTTCATTGGCCCACCGTTTTCAAGCATCCGCTATGGAGTGCGGCGGCAAATCCGCCGAAGGCGGAGCGACGCCGCTTTGGCTGCCGTCGTCTGCCGCCGACGAGCAAAAGCGGCGTCGCGTCGCTTCGCGACGTTGCCGCCGCACTCCATAGGTTCTTTACGGAATCTCTTCGCCCGCCTTTGCCGGCCTGGGCGTGGGCGTCGGCGTGCCGGCGGCCGGGGCGACGACCGCCGGCGCGGCCTTGCCATCGTAGAGGCGCATCCGCACCCACTTCATCATCGGCTTGGCGGGCCCGCCGACGTTGATCGACCAACTGAACGGCAGCCGGCGGACGACCTCCGTCGCCGTCTTCTCCACGAGCTTGGACTTGGCCAGGGGGGTAAGAGGGGGATCGCCGGCCTTGACCGGAGCGGCGGGGGCTTCCTCTTCCTCCCAGCAGTACGTCACCTCGACGGGCAGCGCCAGTGACGCGCCGGGCGGTGCGTAGTCAACGTCGACGCGGAGCGCGGTCATCAGCACCGGCTCGCCCTGTTCGCGGATGAAGCGGTACTTCAGCCACACCGTCCGCGTGCCGGGCGGCCAGTCGGCCGTCGTCTCGTTGAACGGCCGGTAGATCTTCCGCGCCGGACTGTCCGCCACGATCCATCGCCCGGACAGCTCCTGCTTCTTCCACGTCTTGCCATCCGTCGAGTAGAGCATCTCGTTCACGCAGCCCGCGCCCACCTTGAACCGCCCGCCCCAGCGGACCTGTCTCACATCGCCGGGGGCCGTCACCTTGTAGACGATCGTGCTCTCCTTGCCGGGCTCCTTGGCCCGCAGGCCGCAGACCCAGGACTCGCTGCTGATCTCCTTGGAGATGACCGTGTTGGACTCCTCGGCGATCTGCGAGCGGTAGCCCGGCGCGTTGAGGTCGGGGTCGATGGTGATCGTCTCAAGCTGCTCGCCCGCCGCCAGGTGGATCGCGGTCCTGCCATTCTTGAGCGCCGGCAGGCTCAGCGGGTTGAGCTGCACGATTGTGGATGTCGTCAGGTCCGTCACGCCCGTGCCGCGCGGGCCTTTGAGCGTTAGCTTGACAAGGTAGCCGAACTCGCCGGCAACCTGCTCCCGCAGCGGGATCTTCTGCCGCCCGGCCGCCACCGCGCCGAGGTCCTTCCACGTCGAGCCGTTGTCGGCCGAGACGGATGCCTTGATCTCGCCACCGCTGCCGACGGCGAACTCGCCCTCAAGGAACGCGCCAGTGATCGTCCACGGAATGTACACGCGCCAGACCAATTCGCCGGTCTTGCCCTCGGCGGGGGAGATCATCCCGGCCGCGTCGGCCGCGACGCTATCCGCCTTGTCGAACAGCGTCTCCCATCCCTTCTCGCGGACATCCGGCGTGAACGTCAGCAGGCCGTTGGCGACGCCGGAGCCCTTGTGGTCGAACCGGTAGGGCTTTCGCGACATGGCCGCATCCAGGCCCAGGCGATGGCCGGGGCGGTTGTCGGCCCGCTTGTCCTTCGTGTTGCTGGGCCGCCAGAAGTCCGGTCCGTCTCCGAGCGGCGACCAGTACCGCGTGAACGTCTCGCCCTTGCGGAGGGAGAAGTTCATCTCGTGGCCGATCTCGAAGTCGTCGAACGGCTCGACGCGGCTCTTGTCGGGCTTGTAGAAGCGCTGCGAGAGGTCCACGCCTCCGACGCCGCCGTCCTGGTCGCGGACGAACCGCCCGCTGGTCGCGTCGAAGTTCCGCCACTTGCCGCCGTAGAAGACCTCGCCGGTGGTGTGCCCGCCGAGCTGCCAGTATCGCACGTCGAACCCGGCCGCCGCCCAGAACGCCGTCGTCACCGTCGCGTCGTTCTGGCAGATGAGGGCGGGATAGCAGTTGACGATGAGCACGGGGTCGGCCACCGGCTTGCTGTTCTCGACCGGGTAGAATGACGGGTACCAGTAGCGATGGTCGTGGACGAACCAGTACAGCGCCATGCACTTCTCCTCATCGGTCATGCCGGGGCGGATGATGCTCCGCACGACGCTTTCGATGGAGGTCATGTCCGGCTCAACATCCGTGGTCAGCCGCGCGCGGCAGAGCCTGCCGACGGGCGCCGGCGTCGGCGGGGCTTCGCGGGTGGCCGGGCCTGTCGCCGGCGCGGCGGCCTGGGCGAAGCCGGGCGGGGCGGCAATGGCGATAGAGAGGGCGAGAAGGGCAACGGCGGGTGTCACGAATTTCCTCATCATATTCACTCCACCTGCATGATTGAGCATACTGCATTGAACCCGCCGCACAAACACGGTAGCTGAGCGGACGATGCCAAATGCGGAATTAGGAATGACGAAGGAATGCCAAATGGCGAATGACCAGGTACGGCGATTCCATTTAGCATTAGGAATCTGACACTCCTTCGGCGCTTACGAATTCCTAATTTGGCATTGCGCAAGCGTCTCACGCGCAGCGGCCGCCACCACCGGGTCGGGGTCGTTCACGGCCGCGGCCAGCGCCGTGGCGTTGCCCATCTCCCACAGCCGCCGCAAGGCGACGGCCGCCGACCAGCGGACGTACGGGTCCCTGTCGCCGAGCATCGCGCGGACCGCGCCAGCGGCACGTATATCGCCGATCCGCTCCAGTGCGCGAACCGCGTCCGCCCGCGCCTCGCCCGCGACGGCCGGCAGCATGAGGATAAGCCTGTCCACGGCCGGGCGCGAAAGGGCGTCGCCGCACCGGGCGTCGAACATCCGTCCGCACGCCTTGACCGCCTGTTCGCGAACCGTCTCGTCCGCGTCGTCCAGAGCCGCGGTGACGGCCCGCGCGTATGCCTCCGCCTGCGCCTCGTCGCGCCCGGCCAGCGCCTCGCACTTGGACAGCGACTCGACGGCCGTCGCTCGCACCTCGGCCGATTCGTCGCCCGCCGCGCCCGCGATTAGAGGCACCAGCGTTCTGTCGCCGATGCCCAGCCAGTGGAACGGGTCCGCCAGCCGGTGGATGCAGAACAGCGTGTGCGCCCGCCCGACGGCCGATTGGCAATCGCGCAGGTTCGCCGCAAGGGCATCGCGCGGCTCGGCGCCCATCAGCGCCAGCGCGTCGGCCGTGATCTGGAAGATTCGCCAGTCCGGATGGCTCAGCGCCTCCACCAGGACGGGGAGCACCTTCGCGTGGTCCATTTCCGTCGCCAGGCGGGCCAGCCTGCGCCGCGCCGGCGGGTGGACGAGCGCCTCGGGGAAGAACAGTATCACCCGCAGCGCATCAGGCCCCAGACGCACGATCTCACGCTCAATCGCCTCGATGACCTGAGGCGACATCCGCTCGTGAAGTTGTGTGATGAGCGTCCGGACTTCGTTCAGGTTCATCATCGCGCCTATGCCAGACCTAACAGCGTTACTTCGTTACCTCGTTGCTTCGTTACGTCGTGGCTTCGTGAACTCGTCACGCGCCTGTGCCTGTGCGAACTGTCCGAATCCAATCCTACGGAAGTAACGACGCAACGAAGTAACGAAGTAACGAATTAACGAGTTAACGCCGTTACAGATTCATCAGTCTCACTGCATTACCCGAACATATCTTCTCAATGTCCGCATCCTCGAGGCCCAGCCGGCACAACCGGTCCAGCAGGTGATTGCCCGCCTCATATCTCAACTCCGGCGATGCGTGGACGCCGAAGTCGGTGCCGTAGGTCATCCTTGCCGGCCCGACGGCCGCCAGCACGCCCTCCAGCTCGCCCGGCTGGGCGTTGTCCATCACCTCGACCCAGACGTTGGGCCGCCGCCGCACATACTCCAGCCCGCGCCGCCACGCCCGCCCGCCGCCCGCGTGCGCGATGATGAACTTGCCGCGCGGGTACGCCTCCGCCAGCCGCGCCACGCCCTCGGCGTGCTCGTCGGCGCTGGAGTGGAAGTCCATCGGCACGTCCAGCTCGATGGCCTTCATCACCACCGGCAGTATCTCCGGCCCGTCCGTCCGCCAGTCGTGGATGTACTGCACAAGCTCGCCGACGGCCTTCATGCCAAGCTCCTTGACGCCGATCTCGACGGCCGCCACCGCGTCGTCGGTGTCGTGCGGGTTGACCATCACCGAGCCGATGAACTTGTCCCCGAACGGCCGCAAAAGCTCCGCCAGCTTGCGGGCCTCGCCGACGTTGCTCCGCTTCTTGAGCAGATCGTGCCCCGTGGTCGAGACAACCAGCCGTGTCCTGTGCCGGCAGTTGGCGAAGAGATTGTCGAACGTCCCCGCCGCCGGCGCTTCAGGCAGGCTCGTGAACCAAGGCTCGGCGTGGGTGTGCGTGTCGATTATCAGGATATCTGACATGCTTCCGCTTCCCTAGTCCCGCGAGACACCGGTGGCAAGTCAGAAGGAATGTCTAATGCAAAATGTCCAATGTCTAAGGAACGCAAACGCGGGCATTAGGCATTGGACATTAGACATTTCCGGCCCGCCTCAACTCCTACCGCGATATCACGAATATCGCCACATCCGCATTCCTGTTCGGGTCCTCCTCCACGGCCGTCCCCGCCTCCGTGTCCAACGCGATCCGCTTGTGGACGCGGATGGACTTCTCGCGGCAGAAGTCCTCGAAGTCGGCAATGGAGAAGAAGCGGATGTTGGGAGAGTTGTACCACTTGAACCGCAACTGCCCGGCCGACTCGGGGGCCTTGCCGTCGTCCGTCAGCATCTTCCGCAGCTTGTGGTAGGCGAAGTTCGGGAAGCTGACGATGCACTGCCGCCCGACGCGGAGCATGTCTGTGACGATCCGCTCGACGTCCCGCACCGCCTGGAGCGTCTGCGAGAGCACGACGCAGTCGAACTGCCCGTCGCCGAACATGGCCAGGCCGTTGTTCAGGTCCGCGTGTATCACGTCCAGGCCGCGACGCACGCACGCGAGGATCGCCTGCTCGTCCAGCTCCACGCCGACAAGCGGCGAATTGCACCGCGCCTTCAGCCGGCTCAGCAGCGTGCCCTTGCCGCAGCCAAGGTCGAGCACGCCGCAGTCGGGCGGGATGAGGTCCACGAGCATGTCGTAATCCAACCGCCGGCGGTGGAAGATGCTGGTGGGGGCCTCGCCGTAGGCGTCTTCGTCGCCGTTCTCGGCTTCGGGGACTGTCCCGCCGTCTGGGACTGTCCCCGGTTTGCCTGTCCCGTTGTTTGGGACTGTCCCCGGTTTGGCGTCCACGAAGCTGGCGACCAGCTCGGACCTTGGAGCTGCTTCGCCGGCAACTGGGGACAGTCCCAGACGGCGGGACAGTCCCCCAAGGAACCCGCGCATCAGCTCGCCGTAGCGGTCGATGTCGTCCTCCAGCAGGAACGCGTCGTGCCCGCACGCGCTGGCGACGTTGCAGTACGCCACCGGCTTGCCGGCCGCCAGCAGCGCGGCGACGATGTCCCTCGACTGCCGCGGGGGGAAGAGCCAGTCGCTCGTGTAGCTGACCACCAGCCAGCGGCACTGCGCCGGCGCGAGCGCCCGCGAAAGCTCGCGCGTCGTGCCGCCCATGTCGAACAGGTCCATCGCCATCGACAGCGTGATGTAGCTGTTGGCGTCGAACCGCTCGACGAACTTGTCGCCCTGGTAGCCCAGGTACGAGCCGACGGAGAACTTCTTCTCGAACTCCGTCGCCACGTCCCGCGGCGCGAGGCGGTCGGCCTCGAACTTCTGCCGCATGGCCTCCGGCGAGAGGTACGTGATGTGCCCGATCATCCGCGCGATGGCCAGGCCCACGTCCGGCCCCTCGTCCTGGTCGTAGTACTGGCCGCCGCTGAAGTTGGGGTCGCGTATGATCGCGTTGCGCCCGACCACGTCGAACGCCAGCGCCTGCATCGTCAGCCGCGCCGATGTCGCCAGCAGCATCGCCCCGCGGACCTTGTCGGGGTACTTCGTCGCCCAGGCGAGAGTCTGGTGTCCGCCCATCGACCCGCCCGTGACGGCCAGCAGCTTCGGAATGCCCAGCGCGTCGATGAGCCGCGCCTGCACGTCCACCATGTCGCCGACGGTGATCGTCGGGAAGTCACGGCCGTAGGGCCTGCCGGTGGCCGGGTTCGTGCTGCCCGGCCCGGTCGTGCCGCGGCAGCCGCCCAGGATGTTGGGGCAGATGACGTAGTACTTGTCTGTGTCGATGGGCTTGCCCGGCCCGACCGCGATGTCCCACCAGCCGGGGTCGTCGGCCTCATCGTGCCGCGCCACGTGCGAGTCGCCGCTGATGGCGTGGCAGACCAGCACCGCGTTGTCCTTGGCCGGGCTGAGCCGCCCGTAGGTCTCGTACGCGACGGTCACCTCCGGCAGCCGCCCGCCAAGCTCCAGCTTGATCGGCCCGCGGAACTTGACGGTCTTGACGTACTTCAGCGGCCGGCCGCTGCGCACCGAATCTGAACTGTCCAGGAACGAATCAGTCATCAGGTTCAATAACCTCGCGTGCAACAAGGAATTTCGGATTTCGGATTTCGGACTTCGGATTCATCGCGTGACAGTCACTTCTTCGCCGCCAGGAACTCCCAGAGGTCATCGCAGAGGAACCTGTCTATTGAATGTATCTGGGTGGCCAGGTACGCGTCGCTCGTCATGTTCGGCCGAAGGTCGCAGTAGTAGACCCCATCGAGTGGGTTCAACTTGATGGAGTAGCCCTTGAAGTGGCCCGGCAGGAAAGTCGCGTTGATGCCGTACCGCGGATGCTTGCCTTTCCTCTGCACGTCATTGAGGAAGATAGCTACGTGCGGCAACTGCGTGTCGGTCAACTTGGAATAGAGGAACTTGTCGATGAAGATCTTATCGAGCCTGTCCTTGCTCGAGGTCTTGACCGAGCCGAGCACCTTGAGTTGGCCGTTCTGCCTGATGACCAGATCGTGCTGGTAGGACATCTTGAACTCCTCGATGCCCTGCACGACCACGGGGATGTTGACGGTCCCGCTCCTGCAGTCAACGCCCATCTTGGCGACAAGGAGCCGAATGAACCGCTCAAACAGGTCCCCTGCGATCTTCCTGGCGGTGTTGGACTGAACGTGGGCGTCGAGCGCTATCCCGATCGACTGCTGGATCGTGTAGATGGATTTCCCAATTATCCCGCGGCTCTTCCTGTCGTCCGCCTTGATCTCATGGGCATTGGCAAGCAGCTTTGGAAACTCATCGGAAACAGTCTTCTCATCGCCGGGCGCGTACATCAGGTTGGTGTTGAATGGGCGGCTCACCTTGAAGCCCCCGTCCTTGCGATACTGGTAGAACTGGTAATGGTTCTCGTTGAGCGACACAATCGTGCCTTGCATTCCGCCGCCGGCTACGAATCCCATGAACCTGCGGCAGAACTCGATGTAGTCCGCGAGCGACGCGAAGTGGGACTTGTCCGCGGCGAACCTGGCAAGCTCTCCGGCCTTCATCTTATGCTCTCCCTCCTGGCCGCCGTTGTCCGGTCGAACTCGATCCATTCCTCAACGGACTTCCGCTGAACGTGCTCGATCCTCTGGACTGCCCATTCGTTGTACTCGGCGTTCACGTCGCAGCCCATCCAGCGCCGGCCGAGCTGTTCGGCGACCACAAGTGTCGTCCCCGAACCAGAGAACGGATCGATCACCATCGCCCCATCCTGCGAAGCTGCCAGCACCAGCCGCCGGATCAACTCCTCCGGCTTCTGCGTCGGGTGGGGCGTCTTCTCGCCCATGCCGTTGCACGTTGTCGGTATGTCGATCACGTCCTTGGGCTTGGCGCCCAGCGGGTTCGGCGTCCATTGGTCTTCACGCGCCTTGCCTTTCCCGAAGTTGCTGGTCGTAGCCTGCGGGTGCGACGGGTACTTCAACGTGTGGTTGCCGTAAGGAATCCGCACCGCGTCGACATTGAGGCGGAAACTTTCGGTCTTCCTGAGGTGCAGGATGCTCTCGTGCGATCGTCCCCAGTCGTTTCCGAGGTTCGCCTTGTTCTTGTAGTGCCACACGATCCACCGGCACCCGTGAAAGAATCGGGAGGCGGGAAATCGCAGGTCAGCCAATATCTCCGAGAAGCCGCAAACGTACATCGACCCGGTGGGCCTGAGCACCCGCGCGGCCTGCTCTATCCACTCGACGGACCATTCGATGTAATGCTCCTGGCTCTCGAAGGTGTCCCACTCGGCCTTGTTGATGTTGTACGGAGGGTCAGCCACGACCAAGTCAACGCTCTCCGAAGAAAGCGTCCGCAGCCACTCGCGGCAATCTCCCTGAAAGAGCTTTCCGTGAGGATGCTCGTACTGAAGGTGGACGCCTGTTTCGCCGGGCGCGGTCGGCAGCACTCGCCCTGTCAGCACCATCTTCGGCGAAAATAACCTCGGCAGCTCTAGCTGTTTCTTGATCGGCATGGGAGCCTGTTCGCCTCCCCGCCCGATGCGGGGTAAGCTTGATGACTTTTACGAGTGCAGCGGCGCTTCGTCCAGCCAATTCCGCTCCGCCGCGATCAGCAGGCCATAGTTTTCCTGCTATCTACCCACAGTCTGCAATCATGCCTGCGACGCCTTCAGCGCCTGATCCAGATCCTCCTTGATGTCCTCCACATCCTCGATGCCGACGCACAGCCTGATGAACTCCGGGCTTACTCCCGTCGCCCGCTGCTCGGACTCGCTTAGCTGCTGGTGAGTCGTCGAGGCCGGGTGGATGACCAGCGTCTTGGCGTCGCCGATGTTGGCCAGGTGGCTGGCGAGCTTGACGTTGTTGATGAACTTGATGCCGGAGGGCTTGCCGCCCTTGATGCCAAAGCCGATGATCGCGCCCGCGCCGTTGGGCAGGTACTTCTTCACGTTGGCCTCGTGCGTGTGGCCCGGCAGGCCGGGGTAGTTCACCCACGCCACGGCCGGGTGCTTCTGGAGCCACTTGGCGACGGCCGTCGCGTTGGCGACGTGCGCCGGCATGCGGACGTGAAGCGTCTCCAGACCCAGCAGGAACAGGAACGCAGCGAACGGGCTCATGCACCCGCCCATGTCGCGCAGCAGGTGCGTGCGGATGTGAATGATGTACGCGATGTTGCCGATGGGCTTGAGCGCCTCGGCGAAGACCACGCCGTGGTATGCATCATCCGGCGCGCAGAACTCGGGCCACTTCTTGGGGTTCGCGGCCCAGTCGAACTTGGCGCTATCGACGATGGCCCCGCCGATGTGGACGCCGTGGCCGCCGATGTACTTGGTGGTCGAGTAGACCACGACGTCCGCGCCGTGCTCGATCGGCCGCAGCAGGGCGGGCGTCATCACCGTGTTGTCCTGCACCACGGGCAGGCCGTGCTTGTGCGCGATGTCGGCTATCCGCCGGAAGTCCGGCACGTCGTTCTTGGGGTTGCCAAGGCTCTCCAGGTAGACAAGGCGCGTGTTCGCGTCCACGAGCTTGTCGATCTCCTCCGGGTGGTCGGGGTCGAAGAAGCGGACCTCGATCCCCAGCTTCTTGAACGTCTGGGTGAAGAGCGTCCACGTGCCCCCGTAGAGGCTGGTCGATGAGACGAAGTTCTGCCCGCTATGGCAGATCGTCAGCACGGCGGCGGTGATCGCCGCCTGGCCGCTGGCGAAGGCAAGGCCCGCGGCCCCGCCGTCCAGCGCCGCCAGGCGCTTCTCCAGCACGTCGTTGGTCGGGTTCATCAGGCGGGAGTAGATGTTCCCGAACTCCTTGAGCGCGAACAGGTTGGCGGCGTGGTCGGTGGAGGTGAAGTTGTACGCGGCCGTCGCGTAGATCGGCACGGCCCGCGCGTGGGTCGCCACGTCGTCCACCTGCCCGGCGTGCAGCGCCAGCGTGCCAAGACGATAGCTCTTGCTGTCAGACATTGCGGTTCTTCCTTTCTTGTGTGATGGCGTGGTTGTCCGTCGCCGTGGCTGCGCTGTCTGCCGCCACGCGACACTTGCTCCACGTACTCGCTAATCCTACGCGCGATCGCCCTCTCGACACTCTGGGAGAGCATACCGGCACGAGGCCCGACGCGACACGCGCAAAAGCCATCCGGCAACGAGTGATGTGGAAGACGCCCGCGGCCGTCGCCGCGAGATCATTGCCCGCCGTCGCGGACCACATCGTTCCCTTGCCGCCCGCCTGGACCCGGCCGTCTCTGAATCTTCCACAGGACGGCCGCCCGGGCGGACTGGGCTGGCTTTAAGCACCTTATCGCCGCGCTCGTTCCGCCAAACGCGAACCGCGCCGCGACAGGTTGCCGTGCGGTCTTCGGGCCAGTGCCCTCGCGCACTCTCGATGCTTGGGACGCAATATACACTACTCCGATTGGATTTCAACACAAATCCGCCCGCAAAATGAAAATGTGATCGTCATTACGAGCCGCCAAGCGCAAGCGTGCGGTGCCGTGCAGTTACGAGCCGAGCGCAAGCGTGCGGTGCTTGACCGGGCTCCCCGCGTCGGCGCTGGTTCAAAGGAAGCTCCCATGTCACCGCCCTTGGCCTACTTCATCACCTAGACCACGTATGGCTCCTGGCTCCCCGGCGATGATCGGGGATGGATCAGGCACAGTTACTCGGACAAGCCCGCCGACATCTTCCCGCCAAACGCCAAGCTGAAGTCCTTGTCCGCGGAATCCATGGATTCGCCCCAGGTGACGCTCTCGGCCTCTGACCGTTCGTTGGTCGACAAGTGCATCCGCCGCACCTGCGAGATCCGTGGATGGTCCATTCACGCCCTCAGCGTGCGGACCAACCACGTTCATCTTGTCGTCACCGCCAATATGGCTCCCGAGTTGGTCATGGGGCAGCTGAAGTCCTGGGCCACGCGATGGCTTGCGGAAATGCATGGCAAACGCCCACGATGGTGGACGCGGCACGGCAGTACGCGATGGATCAACGACAGTGATTCATTGGGCAAGGCAGTCGATTACGTTAAGAACCAGGACAAGCCGCCGGAGTCGTGATATACGGCACCGCCGGCTTGCGCTATGCGGCTCGTAACGGCGCGACGGCACCGCCCGCTTGCGCTATGCGGCTCGTAAAGACAACCAATCGCCGGGAGAAGCCGACATGACCGACTACCGCGACGCGCCGGCGGACCTTCAGCCCGCGCCCCAGGGGATGATCTGGCCGTGGATCATTGGCGGAGCGGCCATCGCACTGGGCGGAAGGGACTTTCTCTTCGCCGTCCTGAGGGCAACGGCCCGCCTCGACTACGAAGATATTGAGGCGGTTTTCACCTACCGCCCGAACCCACGGTATCTTTTCCAGCTTGGGCGCATGGCCGCCGATGTCATCCTTCCCGCCTTGCTGCTGCTGGCGGCCCTGGATATGCTCAAGTGGCGCAGGACCGTCCTCCTGATCGTCTACGCCTTCCTGGCGACATCCTGGGGCATCTTCGCCTTCGGCTACAGGATCTACTCCAGCGTAGTCCTTGACGACTGGGGCGGTAAGGTCGGGCTCTACACCGCGCTGGATCAGCGTCAACGTCCCGCGCGGCGGCAAGTACTCGCTGTGGGCGCTGGCCGGCGGGCAGAAGGCATCCGAGAACAACTACCTCAAGCCGATGGAGGAAGGCCCCCAGGACTATCGCCTGACGATCGCGATCGGCAGCGCCCGGCAGGAGGTGAAGGTCGGGCAAGAGGACTGGCACTGGCTCCAGCTTCTTGCACCGACGCAGCTCGCGAAGGGCGCGCGGAATGTCACCGTGACCTTCGCCGGCGACGGCGTGAAGGTGGACACGTTCCTTCTGACCGATGACGCCCAGGCCAGGCCCGACGGCACTTACCGCATCGACACTGCCGCCCCCGACAAGGTGGAAGGCCTGGCCGTGGCCAAGGACAAGGGCCCGCACTGGCAGAAGCTCACGTGGCAGGCCGTCAAGGCGGCCGACCTGGACCACTACAACGTCTACGCCGGCCGTGACGGCAAGGTGCAGGCCGCACAGGCGTATCTGATCGGCTCCCCGCGAAGCACCGAGTGGGTCGACTTCGGCCTCAAGCCCGGGACCGCGTGCAGCTACCTCGTCACGGCCGTGGACAGGTGGGGCAACGAGTCGCCGCCCTCGGAGGCCGCCCAAGGCAAGACGGATGACAAGGAACTCTACCAGGTCCTCGTCGAGGCCGAGGCGATGAAGGGCGGCGAGTCGGCCGTCGTCAAGGGCACCGAGGACACCAAGTTCGCCTCAGGCAACGCCTGCCTGAAACTGCCAAAGGACCAGAAGGTCACCCTCCAGCAGTCGATCGACATCCCGCAGGACGGCGATTACTTCCTCTGGCTCAAGATGGGCGCGCTCAAGCAGGGCGACAACGGCGACTGGTACTACACCAACGCCCTGGCGAAGGTGTCGGTGGAGGTCGACTCCAAGGCCGCGGCCAACGTCAAAATCCTGCTGATGAACCGCGACGGCCAGGGCTTCTACTGGACCGGCAGCTACCTCGACCCGCGAGCCATCCGCCTTCGGCTGGCCAAGGGCAGGCACGACCTGTCGCTGGACATCGCCAACGAGCCGTGGGTGAAGGCGACCGGCGTGGACATGGTCCTGCTGACCAACGATGAATCGCTCTGGCCCATGCCGAGTTGGCCCGGCCGGGATTCCCGCGCGCCGGCCGACACACAACCCCGTCCGTAGCGTCCAGGCCTTGGTAGCTGCCCGCTCCGAGGTACGTGTGGTGGCAGCGTACATCCGGCCCGTCGAGTGTGGCACTGGCAGCACCTTAGTCACCTCTTTACGCCTACGACCAGTCGGGTAGTGCCCTTGGCCTGCACGATGCCCAGATGTGGTCCCCGCCTGCGGCGGAGATATTTGATCTCCCGAATATGACCTTCGCTTGACCGGTTGGCCGCAGCGACTACAGGCGGACCAGTTCGTACTTCATCGACCCCAGCCCAATCTCCTGGCCGTACTCCAACTGTGTACGGTGATTGGACCGCGGCCAGAACTCGCCGAACACGTCCTTGCCGTGCCGCTGGTCCAGCAGGTCCATGGACGCCGTGTCCGCGGCCACCGGGTCAAGCGAGCCGACCACGCCCATGTCGGGCAGGCACGCCTCGCCCGACTTGGCAAGGCAGTCGCAGT
>JBHGBE010000120.1:0-9471 GCA_041946855.1 Phycisphaerae bacterium
CGGCGGGCCTCAATACACAGGTACGCGGCGGCTTGGCGCCACCGCTCGGCCCGCGGCGGGGGTGACTTCTTGTCCGCCGCGGGCCTTGCTCTCTTTTGCCGAGGAGCTTTGCCATGCCATTCGCTGAACTGGTCGCGGCCGAACTGGCTCGCGCACGGCAAAAACACTCGGACATGAACTCCGCGCACGAAGCCTATGCGGTGATCCTTGAGGAGCTGGACGAATTCTGGGAGATGGTCAAAACCGACGACCACAAGTTTTCCGACGGCCAGGACCGCATGGTCGCGGAGCTGGTGCAGATCGCCGCGATGTGCCAACGAGCGGCGGAAGACGTGTTCCCGCACAAAGTGCTGGTGTGATTCAGGAGCCGGCCATGACGCCCGAACGCGAACGCGATAAACGACTGGCGGAGTGGATAGGCTATGAGCAAGTGCAGGAAGGCCATCGCTACTACTGGTTCAACCCGGCGGCCTGCGGCTGGAAGGTCGCCCAAGGCCCGCCATCGAAAACCGATGGGGCATTCCCAGACGAACCCGCGCTGATTTACCGCCACCCAGCGGACTACTGGGAGGAAGTGCCGCACTTCTCCGAGGACATCGCTGCGGCGTTCCAAGTTGTCGAGTTCGTGCGGGCTCGGGGCTACTGTTACGAAATTGACTCTCACGAAATGGGCTGGAGCGTGCGCGTTTGTCGCCTGAATGACGAGACGCGGAATCAAGAAGAGGCAGCGGACGAGTTCGCCGCCACGCTGCCCGAGGCCATCTGCCGTGCGGCCGTAGCGGTGATGGAAGCCGAGAAGGCACAGGAAGAAATCACGGATACCGAAGCCGCCCATCGCGCCATCGTGGCGCGTGAGGGAAGTTTATAGGAGCCGGCCACGACGGCCAGCAGCCGCGGGTGACGCGGCAGGAACGCGGCTGACGCAGCATGACGCGGGCGGGCCGCATGGATTTCTCACGGAGGAAGACAGGATGTTGGTTCTCAGGCGCGAAGTAGGACAGCGCATCATCATCGGCGACCGCACCATCAGCGTCATGGTGACGGCCACTGGCGAGGGCTGGGCCAAAATCGGCATCGAGGCCCCGCCGGAAGTTCCGGTGCATCGGGAGGAAATCTACGAGGCCATCCACGGCGGAAAGGAGCAGCCGTGATTCCCGCCACCACCAGCCGCAACCATCCTACCGGCGCCTTGCTGGCCGACCGTTCCGAGCTCGGCCGCATGAAGGCGAAGGTGCTCGATGCCGTCGCCGCGCTAAACAACCTGGAGACGCTGCCGGTGATCGACCGCGTGACGCTGCGGGCCGTAGGCATCCAGTTCGCGCGGATGCTCGACGAGGCGCGGGTCGCGCGAGGAGGGCAGCCGGAAGCATGAACCGCGAACCGCTAACCCGCGACGGAACCGACGCCGAGCAGGAGGCCGCGCACCTGGCGGCCGACATCCGGCGGGTGTTGGCCGACGTGGAGCGCTGGGCGGCCGACTTACCGGCGGAGTGGCAGGCGCAGAGAGGGGACGAGTTTTCAAAACACTTGGACGCGCTTACGGGCGCATTGGAGGGACTGTGATTACGATTCAACTGCGGGCGGAGACAGCCCAGGAACTCTTGGCCGCACTCCTTGGAGCGACGGAACGCGCATCCGACGAGTGCTTCCCGGCCGTCGCTCACAACGCTTACCACTGGGAAGTGTCACACGTGCGCGGCGACGGGTCGCCGATCACGATTTGGAACTTTTACCCGACGACCGGCAAGGTGCGGATTGACGCACACTACCCTGGGCCGCCGGTGCGGATGCCCAAAGGGGCGTGGACTCTTGACCAGTGCAAACGCGCGGCAATAAAGGCCGTCATGGAGGCGCAACATGAGTAACGCACAACTGGCCCACGCGGGCGACGAAGCGGCGGTACGGGGACTCGTCAATCCGCCCGAGAAACCCCACTTGAGCCACACGCAGATGGACATGCTCTGGCGTTGCGGCGAGCAATACCGCCGCCGCTACGTAGAGAGCGAGCGCCTACCGCCCAGCATTGCCATGCTGATCGGCACCGGCCACCACAAGGGTGCCGAGCACAACTTCCGCCAGAAGATCGACAGCCACCGTGACCTGCCCTCCGCCGAAATCGTGGACGCGGCCGTCGCCGGCTTCGATGCGGAGACGGCCGGCGAATATGCCCTGACGCCCGAGGAGGCGGACCGCGGCGCGAAGATCGTCTTGGGCGAGGCCCGCGACAAGTTGGTGGACCTGGCGACGCTCTACGCCGCGCAGCAAGCCCCCGACTATCAGCCGGTGGCCGTCGAGCGGGCGACGCGAATCGTCTTTCCGGCGGCGACGCACGACCTGCTGGCGATTACCGACCTGCGCGACGATTGCGACCGGGTGACCGACTTCAAGACGGCCAGCCGCAAGATGCCCGAAGACGCGGTGCATACGTCCGTGCAACTGACGGTCTACGCGGCGGCGTACCAGGTCGACAACGCGCGGCCGCCCAGCGAAGTGCGGCTCGACGTGGCCACCAAGACCAAGACGCCGCAGCGGCAACTGCTCCGCAGTCAGCGGACGCAGGCCGACATGGTGGTGCTGCTGAATCGGGTGAACGTCTCGCTGGCCTCCATCCAGGCCGGGAACTTTCTGCCGGCGAGCCCCGGTTCCTGGGTCTGCTCGCCGAAGTGGTGCGGATACTGGCATTCCTGCCCCTACGTCAATTCCGAGCGGCGCGCAGCCGCAGAAGGGAGCGAGTGAGTATGTCGATAGTCGAGAGCAACGGCGGCGCAATCCTGGCGGCCCAACAACTGTCGCCGGACATGATGCTGTTGAAGATGGAAAACGAGTCGATCATGGCCGTCGCCCGCACGGCCCCGCGCGATCCCATGAAGATCGTGCAGCAACTCCAGCAGTTGATCGACGCCTACCCGGCCGCGGCCGATGATGCCATCTACCGCAAGCCGGTAGGCACGGTGATGGAGATTACATGCGAGTGCGGCATCAAGTACGAGGCGAACATCAAATGGGTCAACCGCAAGCCGGTGGCCGACAAGGAGCCCTGCCCGAACTGCGGCGAGTTCAAGCCGAAGAAACAGGAGTCGGTCAAGAAGTACGCCGAGGGTCTGTCCGCGCGGGCGGCCGAATCCATCCGCTCGATCTTCGGCTACACCCGCTTGGCCACCACGACCGAGGTTCAGGAGGATGGCAAGGCCCGCATCACGGGCGTGCTGGTGGACTACGCGGCAGGAAACATCACGAGCGACGAGCGGGTGGTCTCGCCGTTCTACAAGACCCGCGACGGCACGATGACGCGGCAGCCGGAAGACCGCTTCCTGAACCTGACCGTGAAGTCGGAGATCTCCAAACTCCGCCGTGACGTGATCTTGCTGAGCACGCCCAACATCGTCAAGGCGTGTTTCAAGGACGCCTGCGAGCAGAAGATTCGCGGCCTAATCTCCGACGAAGTGATCGAGCAGAAGATTATCCCGGCCTTCGCAGCGTTCGGAATCACGCCCGACAAGCTGGACAAGATCATCGGCCGGCCGCACGCCCTGGGGTGGAAGGAAGAACAGCGGCTGGAGTGCCGCAAGATTCTCTCCGCACTGAAAAACGAGGAGACGACGGTCGCCGAGCTGCTGGCGGGGCTTGGCGACGACAATGGAGCCGCGCCGGCAGCGGGAAAGACCGCCCCGAAGAGCGCCGGCGTCACGATGGCGGACTCGACGGGGACGGCCCCCGAGCCGCCCTTCAACCCGCCCACCGCCGCCGAACAGGCAGCCGCGGAGCCGGAGGCGACGGGACCGGAGGACTACCCGGCCCCTCAGTCGCAAGACGCGACGCCGGCCCCGGCCGCCGAGTTCGTGCTCGACGAATGGCTGGAGGCCGTCGCCGCCGCCGAGACGATCAAGCGCGTGCGGGAGATTGTCGACTCCACCAAGGGCATCTCCTCCCCGCACGACCGCGAGACGGTGGTGTCCGCCTGCGCCCAGCGGGAGGAGGAAATCCGCGGCACCCGCGGCGAGCGGACCAACGGCGGGAAGCCGCAGCACGACCCGCTGGAGTGGACCCGCGAGGCGGCCGGTAAGTGTATCACGTTCCCCGACTACAAGAAACTCGACGGGCAAATTGGCGCGGCCCAGTGGCATGACGACGTGAAGGCCGCGGCGCGCCGGGTCGTCGAGGAAGTCAAGGCGGCGAAGCGGGCGGCCAACAAGCGCTAACAACTGCATCCTTCAACTTTTAGCCAGGAGAACACTATGCCGACCATCGACATCAATCCCGAAGAACTCAAGGAGCGGATCATCGAGGATGCTGCTGCGCAGATAGTCGAGCAGTTCGACGAAGGCGGACTAGAGGACCTGCAATCTCGCATCCGCGCGCTGATGGACAAGAAAATCGACGAATCCTGTCTCGGCGTCGTCACGTCGCTGATAGAGCGCGGCATCCAAGCCCTGGAGTTCCAGATCACGGATCGCTTCGGCAAGACGAAGGAAGGGCCAGAGACACTGGCGGAATACGTCGTCACCCGGGCCGATGCCTGGCTGAACGCGCACGTGGACTATCAGGGCAAGGAGCAGTCCCCAAACTGCTACGGCTACAAGGACAGCCAAACCCGGCTGACTTGGCTGATCGACCAACATCTCCAGTACCGGATCGGCAACGCGATGAAGGACGCAGTGCAGCGGGTGATTACCAGTGTTGCCCCGGCACTCGCCGAGACGTGCAAGGTGCAAATTACGCAGGCCGTGGCCGATATGACCCGAAAGCGCTGAGAAGCGGGCGGCCAACAAACGGTAGGAGGAACCAACCCATGAAAGCCCTCACCATCTGCCAGCCCTACGCGGAACTCATCATCCGCGGCGAGAAGCCGGTCGAAAACCGCCGTTGGTACACCGAGTACCGCGGGCCGCTGCTGATCCACGCCGGCAAGAGCCGCGACTGGCTGGAGCTGGACTCCTCCGGCACGCGCGACGAAGCCTACGACATTCCGCTGGCCGAGATGGACTTCGGCGCCATCATCGGCAAGGTCGACCTGATCGACTGCGTACCGTTGACCAGATTGCGCTCCCGGGACGGCCGTTGCACCAATCCGAAGTACCGCGTCTACGCCAACAGTCCGCACGCGGAAGGTCCGTTCTGTCTGCTGCTGGCGGAGCCGGTGCGCTTCTCCGCAGCCGTTCCGGCCCGCGGATTCCTGGGGCTGTTTGACGTGCCGGGCGAACTGGAGTACCGCTCGCCGCACGTTTTCTTTCACCCCGCCGGCGATGGAGCAACGAGCCCGTGACCGAACCCCTCTGTCCCCTCTGCCGTTCCCGCGGCGACCGCCAACTAGACGGCACGTACCGCTGTCGCCAGTGCGATGCGTGGTATGACGGCACCGACGACGGCGACGTCGGCTACGGCGACCCGGCGCGGATCGCGGCGCGGAACGAGCGGCGGGAACAACAACAACAGCAACAGCGGAGGACGCGGAGATGAGCGCCACCAAGATCGAATGGGCCGATGCCACCTGGAATCCGATTACCGGCTGCACGCCGATCAGCGCGGGCTGCCGCGGCTGCTACGCGAAGCGGATGGCCAACCGGCTCCGCGGGCGGTGCGGCTATCCGGCCGACGAGCCGTTCAAGCCGACGTTCCACCCCGACAAACTCGACGAGCCGTTGCGGTGGAAGAAGCCGCGGAGAATCTTCGTGTGCAGCATGGGCGACTTGTTTCACGAGGACGTGTCCGCCGAGTGGATCGCCAAGGTGCTCGCCATCGTCAAATTGTGCCCGCAGCACACGTTCATGGTGCTAACCAAGAGGCCGGAGCGGATGCACTGGTTTTTCGTCAGTTCGTCCGTCATTCGCGCGCTGCACGAGCGGGAGACCACCATTCTGTCCAACCTCTGGCTGGGCACCACTTGCGAAGACCAGGCCGCGGCGGACGAGCGGCTGCCGTGGCTGCTGCGGTGCCCGTCGGCGGTGCGGTTCGTCAGTCACGAGCCGGCGCTGGGGGCGGTGGACTGGACTCCGTGGCTGGACCCACTCGGCCAGGAATCGTGCATCAACTGCGGTGCCGACGAGCGCCGCTACCTTACGGCGACAGAGCGCGCCGAGATGCGGTATTCCAAGCTTGGCGATGCGCTCTGCCGAGAGTGCGGGGAGATTGCCCACGCAACAGGATACGACGATGGTATCGACTGGCTGATTACCGGCGCGCCGACCGGCCCCGGCGCGCCGCCGATGCACCCGGACATCGCCCGCAGCGACCGCGACCAGTGCGCGGCGGCCGGCGTGCCGTGGTTCTTCAAGGGCTGGGGTGAGTGGCGATCGTGGAACACAACATCGAATCGGGAAATCGAGGCGTTGCCTTTCGATCCGCCGCACTGCGAAGCATTCGGTGAAGTGTTCGTCCGCGTCGGCCGCAAGCGTGCCGGCCGGCGGCTGGACGGCAAAGAGCACAACGAGTTTCCGCACACACACCCGGCCTCCTGACGGGCCGGCACAAAGGACACGGCATGACACCGCGAGACGGATCGACCAACTTGACGGATAGTGGCCCCCGGGTTCCCGGGCGCGCGTGCGCCCGCCCGGGGGTTTTTCTGCAGGTGCAACCATGACCCCACGCCAATGGACAATCGAGGCCCGGCACCACCGCGAGCGGGGCGGGAGCTGGGAACAGTTCTGGAGCCGCAACGCGGCGGCCATCAAGGATGACTTCCCGGCCGCTGGGGAGCGGAAGCGGCTGGTGGAGTCGCTGATGGAGATCGTGCTCCAGGGAGGCAGCGGGCGCCCGTGCGAACCCAAGAAGTATGGAGGGAGCCAAGATGGCTGACGATTGGATCAAGTTCCGCAAGAAACTTCCGACCGACGGGCGCGTTCTGGAAACTGCCAGAAAGTGTAACGCATCGAGCGTTACCGTTCTCGGCGCACTTGTAACGCTGTGGTGTATCGGCGATGACCACTGCGACGAAAATGGGCTGCTGCGGGGCTACACGAAAGATGACATTGACCGTCTCTGCGGCGTGCCAAATTTCTGCAATTCGCTGCCTCCAGACTGGTTCGCCGAGATTTCGGGAACGCCGCAACTCCCTGAGTACCAAGAACATAACGGCACGACCGGCAAGCAACGGGCTGTAACGGCGAAGCGCGTCGCAAAACACAGAAAGTGTAACGCTGCAATCGTTACCAGAGAAGAGAAGAGAAGAGAAGAGAAGAAGAAAGAGAAGAAAGAAGCGCCGCGTCCCGCGGCCGTCCGTTTCTGTGAACCCACGGTCGAGGAAGTCCGCGCCTACTGCCGCGAGCGCCGCAACCGCGTGGACCCAGAAGCCTTCGTGGACTTCTACACCGCGAAGGGCTGGCGAGTCGGCCAGCAACCGATGAAATGCTGGCGGGCTGCAGTACGGACCTGGGAGAAGCGAGACGATACCCGGCGGCTTCTCCCCGACGATTCCCAGCCGGACCTGCCGGCCGGCTACACCCCGATGGAGACCAGTAAACGTGATCGCCTTCCAAACCATGCGCCGGCGGCCGACGTCGCCGGAGACCGACCGCCGCAAGGACGAAGCCCTGCGGCTGATGGTGCAGATGGGCCAGGAACAACTGGCCCGGATCAAACAGCACCTCGAAGCCGGGGGCCTGTGGTATGACTCCGCGCTCGGCCAATGGATCGACCGCAATGGGCCGCTCGCCGGCCAGTAGCGAAATCCTCGACCGCCTGCCGCCGCACGACCTGGAGGCCGAGAGGGGCGTCCTGGGAAGCCTTCTGCTGGCCCCACGGCTGTTGGATGAACTCGGCTCGCGGCTGTCGGCGGGCGACTTCTACGCCGACGCCCACGGCAAACTGTGGGCCGTGCTGCTGGCCCTGGCGGACGCCCGCAAGCCGATCGACGCCGTGACTGTCCGCGGCGAACTGCTGCGCCGCGGCGAATGGGAGGCGTTCGGCGGCCCGGCCTACTTCAGCGAAGTCGCGCACTCAGTCCCGGTGGCCTACAACGCGCCATACTACGCGGCCATCGTCCGCGAGAAGGCCGTGCAGCGGTCCGTGATCCACGCGGCCACGGAACTGCTGCGGGACGCCTACGACGAGGCGGCCGAGCCGTGGGAACTGGTCGACCGGGCCGAACGGGCGCTGGCCGAGGTTCGCACTGGCGAACACGGCGGCGAGGCCGTGCCGGCGATGGAGGCCGCGGCCCGGGCGCTGGGCCGGATCGACGAAGCCTTCACCAGCAAGACCGCCCGCGGCGTGTTGACCGGCTTCCCGGTCCTCGACGAGGCGGTCGGCGGCCTGATGCGGGGCGAGCTGGTGATCCTGGCCGCCCGGCCGGGCGTGGGCAAGACGAGCCTGGCGTGCCAAATCGCCGAATACGTCGCCAGCCGCGGCGGAAGGGTCTACCTGGCCTCGCTGGAGATGGACGCGACGGAACTGAGCCTGCGGATGATTGCCGGCCTGGCGTCCGTCTCGGGCACGGCCATCCGCACCGCCCGGCTGTCGGCCGACGACATGGCGGCCTTATCGCGGGCGTCCAACCGGCTGGCGCAACTGCCGCTGTGGATTGACGAGCGGCCGTCGCTGACGGTCTTCGACATCCGGCGGGCCGCCCGGCGGATCGCCCGCGACGGCCTGTCGCTGGTGGTGGTGGATTACCTCCAGATCGTCACGCTGCCCGAAAGCCGGATGGCGAAGCGGTACGAACTGATCGGGCAGGCGACCAAGCAACTCAAGCAGACGGCCCGCGAGTTGAACGTGCCGGTACTCGTGCTGGCCCAGGTCGGCCGCGAGCAGGAGCGGGACAAGGGGCCGCCGCGGCTGCACCACCTGCGCGAGTCGGGCGACATCGAGGCCAACGCCGACGCGGTGTATTTCCTCTGGCAGCCGGAGCCCGACTTCTTCCGCGGCGATAAGTTCGCCGAGGAACGGCGGGAGGTCGAGCGGCTGCGGGACGAAGGGACTCCGCTGGTATGGCTGTCGGCCGGCAAGCAACGGAACGGGCCGGTCGGATTGTACCGGCTGGTGTGGATGCCCAGCCGGACGCGGTTTGCGCAGCACGAGTGGGGCGCGCCGGCGGACGGATCGACGAACATGATGGAGGGATTCTGATGGACCTCAGCGTCGACCAGTACCGCGAGTTGACCGCCAAGCCGGAAGGCAAGAAGCCGGCGCGGAAGGAAAAGACCAAGGCGGAATGGCTGGCGCACTTTCGCAGCACACCGGCGCGGCCGGCGGCGGCCCCCGGCTTGCCAGCGCAGCGGGCGCTCTTTGAGCGGCACGATGCGGCCGTCATGCGGCTCTGGCTGCCGTTGCCGCCGAGCAAGAACCGCCTGAAGCGGATTGTCGCCCTGCCCGGTCATAGGCCGTTCCTGCGGCCGTCGCACGAGGCGGAGGCATACGTGCTCGCCTGTCAGGAAGCGTGGAAGTCGCATTGGAAGGGCTGGCCGCCGGACCCGCTGGGCGGCCGGCTCCGCGTGCTCATGACGGTCTACACGCGACAGGCCGGCGGCGACGTGGCGA
>JBHGBE010000121.1:0-9335 GCA_041946855.1 Phycisphaerae bacterium
CAGCAGCTCGGGGAAGGCGCGATCACGGCCGACATCGCGCCGCTCCAGGCCAAGGTCTATCTCATCCGCCCCGCGGCGCAGAAGGTATGGGTGTCGATCTGGAAGCCATCGCTAAGGGGCTTCCTGAGCCGCCCGATCTGGATAACAATTGCCCGCCGCCGAAGATTCTGCCATGCAAGGAGAACCGGCACGGCCAAAGGAAAAGGTCGAGACAGGCAGCGTGAAGCGCGGTGGCGGCGGATCGTTCGGGATCACCGGACGCATACACGATTCCGGCCAGAATACCGCCCACAGAGAAGCACGCCAGCTGCCTGATGGCCGCCCGATGAGCGAACTCGGACCAATCCGCCCGGATCGGCCGAGGGGCCAGCTCTCGGCTTGGGCGTGGCGCAGGCGTAGCGCAGAAAAGCGCGGCCGAAATGGAAACAAGGGAGAAGCCCTTGCAAGTGCTTGTCCTGCAAGGGCTTCCTTGACCTGGGGAACTAGGATTTGAACCTAGACTAACTGATCCAGAGTCAGTTGTGCTACCGTTACACTATTCCCCAGTGTCTTCGACCGCCCCCGAAGCCGGGGGCGCGCACAACCGACTGCGCATAAGTCTACCGGCCGGGCCGGCCAAGTCAAGCGCGAAAGTTGCCGTGGCCGCCCCCAGCCGCTAACATAACATCATGGCCAGCAACTCCGTCTTCCTCAACGGCCTCCTCGTGCCCGCCGAACAGGCCTCTGTTTCGGTCTTCGACGCGGGCTTCCTGCACGGCGCCAGCGCGTTCACAACGATGCTCGCTCACAACGGCGCGGTCTTCCGTCTGGCGCGGCACCTGGAGCGGCTGATGGACACGGTCAGGCTGCTGGGCCTGCGGTCGAGCGCCACTTCGGAATCCCTGGCCGCTGCATGCCGCGAGGTGCTCGAGGCCAACGGCCTGACCGAGGCCCGGATGCGGATCACGCTGACGGCCGGCAGCATTCGCGGCGGTGTCCCTGGAACGCGAAACGCCGCGTCCGGGGAGTCCGGCCAGCCGACGACGCTCGTTACGGCCGAGCCCATGGGCGACCTGCCGCGCCAGTGGTATGAGAAGGGAATCTCCGTCGTCGTCAGCTCTTTGAAGCAGTGCGGGGGGGAGCCGACGTTCGGGTACAAGACCGGCTGCTATCTGCCGCGGCTCCTCGCCCGGCAGGAGGCGGCCGCGAAGGGCGCGGAGGAAGCGCTATGGTTCACGACGGACAACCGCCTGGCCGAGGCGTGCTTCAACAACGTCTTCCTGGTACACGACGGCGCGGTCCGTACGCCGCCGCTCGACACGCCCGTGCTGCCGGGCATAGTGCGCGGGGCGGTGATCGAACTGTGCGGCGCGATGGGCCTGGCCTGCGACGACGAGACGCCGCTTACCGTCAAGGAGATGCTGGGGGCGCAGGAGATGTTCCTGACCGGCTCGACTTCAGGCGTCCGGCCGGTGGTGCGGGTGGAGCGGCATGCGGTCGGCGACGAGAAGCCCGGCCCGGTCACCAGGAAGATCATGGCGGCGTACAGGGAACTGCTGGACAGGGAGTGCCCCGCGCCGAGCCGGGGCTGATTGACACTTCCAGCATCGCTCGCGATATCTGACCGGGAAAAGAGGACCGACATGAGAGTATCCGAGGTCGTTGCGGAACTGGAGAAGCTCGCGCCGCCGTCGCTGGCCGCCGGGTGGGACAACGTCGGGCTGCTGGTGGGCGACGCGGATGAGGAAGTGCGGAAGGTCCTGCTCTGCATCGACCTGACGGAGCCTGTGCTGGCGGAGGCCGCCAGAACGGGGGCGAGGATGGTGATGGCGTACCATCCGGTGATCTTCAAGCCGATCGGCCGCCTGACGGCGCAGGCGGCGCCGGCGGCATACAAGGCGGCGCGGGCGGGCCTGGCGGTCTACTCGATGCACACGGCCCTGGACGCCGCGGTGGGCGGGACCAATGATGCGCTGGCCGACCTGCTCGGGCTGACGAACCGCCGGCCGTTGGAGCCTTCGGTCGGGCGCGACAACTGCAAGATCGTGACCTTCGCGCCGCCGGATGACCTGTCGCGCGTGGCGGAGGCGGCGTTCGCGGCCGGCGCGGGGCGAATAGGCAACTACTACGACTGCGCGTTTTTCGCACACGGGATCGGGTCGTTCTGCGGCGGCGAGGGCTCGCACCCGTCTATCGGCCTTGCCGGCAGGCACGAGGCGACCGAGGAGATGCGGCTGGAGATCGTGGCCCCGCGCAACAGGGCGGCGGCCGTCTGCGAGGCCATTCGTGCAACACACAGTTACGAAGCGCCAGTGGTGGACGTGTATCCTTTGGAGGACGTCCCGCCCGGCTGCGGGATGGGGCGCATCGGCCGGCTCGCAAGGCCGACCAGCGCCCCGGCACTGATCACCAGGCTCAAGCGTGCGACGGGATTGGGGAACATCACGGTGGCGCTCGCGCGCGGCGGCGGACCGAATCGCGCCCGGCCCGCCCTGACGGGGCTTGCCAAGGTGACCACCGCGGCGTGCGCCGCCGGGGCGTGCGGCGACTTGTACAAGGCTGCCGTCGCCGGCGGGGCCACGTTCCTCCTGACCGGCGAGATGCGGCACCACGACGCGCTTGCCGCCACGCGCGCGGGCCTGACCGTGGCATGCCTGGGCCACTCCAATTCGGAGCGGATTGCGCTGGCCGGCCTGGCCAAGCGCCTCAGCGAAATGGCCCCAAGGCTGACGGTGGCGGTTTCCCAGGCCGACCGCGATCCGTTCGCCGTCGTCTAGCCCCCGGCCGTGGGGCGAGGACAGCGGCCGCTCAGGTCGCAACCCCTTGGCGCGCAACGGTTTTTTCGAGATTTTGGCTTGACAAACCCCCTCTTGGGGTTATGATACGCAGTGTCAGCCGGAGCCTACACGGGCTGACTAGCCATATTGTCGTGAGGGACATAGGCTGAAGTGCTCTTTGTGCCTGCTCTGCCGCACGGCGTTGTCTGGTAGTTGATAATGCCGGGTCGCATGCTCACCGCGGCACGTCTTATTGATGGTATTGCTCCGCCCGCTCGCGCGGATCGCGGCCGGCGGCGGTCATCATAGTCCGGTGATGCAGCGTGCAGACAAGGAGAGGGCCATGACAGGCAGGCGAGTTCGGGCGGCGGTGCTGGGCGGAGCGCTGGTGATGCTGTGCGTCGCGACGGCGCAGGCGTCGCCGATGCCAATCACACTGGGGTCGAGCGACTTCAACTCTCTGCTTGGCGGCTCCGCGGCGCCGATCGGAACGACCACCGTGACGACCATGAACAACAGCAACCTCTACACCAGCGTGGCCAGCCAGGCCTTCACGGACGGGAAGGGCAACTACGTCTATCTCTACCAGGTCACGAACAACGGAGGCACTAGCGACGCCTCCGCCGAGTGCTTCACGATCAGCCAGTTCTTCGGCATGACCGCCAGCGGCACCGCGGGCAAACTCACCGCCAATCCGCCGTCCGGGTTCACGTTGGGCAGCCAGGCTCCCGCAGGCGCCAGCGTTGATGTTCCGGCCGGTCCGGTCCTCTCATTCGTGTTCCCCGGCTATATGGGCGGTCAGATCGACCCGGGCGAGAGCAGCGTGACCATGTACGTCCTGTCGCAGTTGCCGCCGGGCCTGGTTACTGGCAACGTGATCGACGGCACCATCGCCAGCGGCCCAGTAGTGGCCCCCGGCTTCGTGCCGGAGCCGACGACGATTGCGCTGCTGGCGCTGGGCGGCCTGGGCCTGCTGCGGCGCGGCCGGCGTAGCTAGAGCATGTTCTGCCACCCGGAGGGCGGCAGGCGACGCGATAGTAAGAGAGTTGTGAAAGCTTTACAGGAGAGGAACATGTCCAGCCAAATGGGTATGCGCACAGTCGGCGTGCTGTCGGCTGTGATGGTGGGGCTTCTGGCTTCGGCCGCTTGTGCCTCCTTCGCGCCGATAACACTCGGATCCAGCGATTTCAACTCACTGCTTGGCGGACCGCCGACGCCGATCGACTCTCCACTCGTCACGCCGATGAGCAACGACAACTTGCACACAGCCGTGACCAGTCAGGCATTCACCGACGGGGCGGGCCACTACATCTACCTGTACCAGGTCGCCAATACGGGCTCGGCCGGCGACGCCGCGGCCGAGTTCTTCACCGTAAGCGCATTCTACGGCCTGACCGCGTCCGGGACCGCCGGGCGACTGACGGCTAACCCGCCGACGGGCTTCTCCCTGGGCACTCAGGCCCCCGCCGGCGCCAGCGTGGATGTGCCGGCCGGACCGGTACTGTCCTTCGCCTTCCCCGGCGCGATGGGCTATTCGCTGGACCCGGGCGAGACGAGCGTGGCCCTCTACGTGTTGTCCGACATGCCCCCCGAACAGGTAACCGGGAACGTCATCAACGGCACGATAGCCAGCGGCCCTGTTGTGGCCCCTGTTCCCGAGCCGACCACGGTTTCGCTCCTGGTGCTGGGCGCGGGCATGATGCTGTTCGGCCGCCGCAGCGCCAGGCGCTAGCGGCAAGGCGGAATGAGATTCGATTCCCCCGCGGCGTCCATTCGGACGCCGCTTCTTATTGCGCACGCACTGGTCCACCCCGTCGGCGCGCGGGCATCCGCCTGCGCAGCACCGCCGGTCTGCCGGTCGGCGATTACTCTTCTTTAGGTTCCTCTTTGGGAGGTCTGGCCTTCTTGGCCGGCCGCTTTGCGGGCTTCGCCTCCGGCGCCTCGGCGGCCTTGCCTTCGGGTTCGCCGGCTGGCGCGCCTTCCCCTTCGGCGGGCTCGGCCGGCGCGGCGGCCTCGCCTTCGGGCGCCTGCTCGCCCTCGGGCACTTCCTCGCCGGGCTCGTGGATGCGGACGACCCAGACGTGGATCGTCGTGCTGACCTCATCGGAGAACCGCACGACCACGTCGTACTTGTCAACCATGCGGATGGGCGAATCGAGCTCGACGTTCTCCTCGTCGACGAAGATGCTCTCGGCCGCCAGGGCGGCGACGATCTGCGCCGGGCCGACCGACCCGTACAGGTGGCCCTCCTCGTTGGCGCGGGCGGGGATGGTGATTTCCTTGTCCTTGATCTGGGCGGCGCGGGCCTCGAACTCGCTCTTGCGACGGGCCATCTCCGCCAGGTAGGCCGCCTTCTCGGCCTCGACTGCCTTGAGGTTGCCGGCCGTCGGCACCACCGCCAGCCGCTGGGGCAGCAGATAGTTGCGGGCGTAACCGTCGCGCACCTCGACCTGCTCGCCGATCTTTCCGAGCTTGGACACGTTTCTTCTCAGGAGCACTTTCATGCTGTCAATCCTCTGACTTCGCACTTCGCGACTGGCGACTCGCAAACCTACGCCACGTACGGCATCAGCGCCAGAAACCTGGCCCGCTTGATGGCCCGCTTGCTGGACCGCTGGTGGCGGGCGCAGTTCCCGCTGCGCTTGCGCGAGAATATCTTGCCCTGCTGCGTGATGAGCTTGGACAGCGAGGCGATGTCCTTGTAATCGACCTCCCAGACCTTCTCGCGGCAGTAGCGGCACTTGGCCTGCTCGTGAAAGCGGACCTTCTTCTTGCGCTTCAGGTTCGTGGGCTTTCTGGGTGCAAAACGTCTGGCCATCTAGTGTTCCTTCTACAAAGGGTTGGTCATTGCTTCGTGTTTCCTGACCTTACATCGGCGACTCAGAACGGAATATCGTCGCCGCCGGCGGACTCATCCATCGGGGGCGGGGGCACGTCGGCGGGCGGTTCGGGCGCTTCTTCAACTGGCGGCGGCTGGGGAGGCGGAGCGCCCTGCGCGGGCGGCGCGGCGGCCGGACGGGGGCCCTGGCCCGGGCCGGCCGGGCCGACGAACGCGAACCGCTCCACGACCACGCGGTGCTTGGACCGCTTAGTGCCGTCCTTGCCCTCCCACATGTCGAACTGGAGCCGGCCCTCGACGAGGATCGGCTTGCCCTTCTGGAAATAATGGTTGATGGTCTCGGCCGGCTTGCCAAGCGCGCGGCAGTCGACGAAGCAGACCTCCTCCTTCATCTGGTTGTCCTGGCCCTTCCAGCGGCGGTTGACCGCCAGGCCGAACTCGACCACGGGCGTCTGCGAGGGCAGGTAGCTCATCTGCGGGTCGCGGGTGAGGTTGCCCATCAGGATCACCTTGTTGTAACTTGCCATTTGTTTCTCCCTGCGCGTGCGCCGGTTGGGGCTCAGCCCACTCTCTCGCCGCCACCTTCGGCGAGCCGGGGGCTATTGCGTCTGGGTTTCCGTGTCGGTGGCCAGTTCGACGATGTCGTCCTCGGGAGCTTCGGCGGCGGGCGCGGCCGGCCCTCCGTCGGCCGCGGCGGCGGGCGCCGGCTCGGGCGCGGGCTTCGCGGCTGCCGTCGCGGGCGTCTCGGCGTTGATCTCCTCCGGCTTGAGCTTGTCGCGCCGCAGGATCAACTGCCGGATGAGCCGCTCGTCCAGCTCGCAGTCGTGCTCGATCTCGACGATCTTCAGCGGGTCGGCCTTGAAGTACGTCAGCACGTACAGGCCCCTCTTGCGGCCGCGGATCTCGTAGGCCAGCTTCCGCTCGTCCCACGGCTTGATCGACAGGATCTCGGCCCCGTAGCGGGTCAGGATCGCGCGGACCGGCTCGCTGGCGGCCTGGAAATCCACGTTGCCCGCCTCCAGCAGGAACATCCCTTCGTAAGTCTTCACGTTCGCTTCCATTTTCGGCTCTTCATCCTTCACTAAGGCGCCTGTGGTTGGTCGTCCTTCTTCTCATCCGGTTTGCGGTTGTACTTGGCCATCACGCACTCGATGCCGCCGAAGACCCAGTCCTCGACGGCCGCCGCGGCCAGTTCGACGGCCGCCTTCATCGTCTCGACCTCATCGCCGGCAAAGGGCGACAGGACGAAGTCCTTCCTGTCCGCCGCGCCGGGCGGGGCGCCGATGCCGATCCTCAGCCTCGGCACGGCCGTCGTTCCCATCGCGGCCAGGACGTCCGCCAGGCCGTTGTGCCCGCCGGCGGACCCTTCGGCTCTGGCCCGCAGGCGGCCGGGCGGCAGGGCCATGTCGTCCAGCACTATCAGGATGTCCCGAGGCGCGGCCTTGTAGAAGTCGGCCATCGCCCGGACTGCCCGGCCGGAGCAGTTCATGTACGTCTGCGGCGCCAGCAGCATGACTCGCCGCTCGGACTCGCCGGGCCTGGAAACCCGGGCGTCGCACAGCACACCGCTGAATGCCTCGCGCCCGCGGCCGAACTTCCACCGCCGCTCCAGAGCGGCCAGCACGGCAAACCCGACGTTGTGGCGGTCGGCGGCGTATTTGTGCCCGGGGTTGCCCAAGCCCACCACGAACTTCGTCTTGTCGGTCGCCTCGTCCACGCCGGATCACGGCTATTCTTTCTTCTCTTCCTTCTTTTCCTTCTTGGGGGCCTCGGCTGCCTCGCCCTCGGCGGCTTCCTCTTCCTTCTTCTCGCCGATGACTTCCGGCTCCGCCCCCGCCGCGGCCTCGCCCTCGGCGGCCGCCGGCGCCGCGACGACCTCCTCGGCGATCTTGGTCACCGAGCAGACTATTGCCTCGGGGTCGTCCAACAGCTTGACGCCCTGCGGCAGCGGCAGGTCCTTGACGCGGATGGCGTCGCCGATCTTCATCTCCGCCACCGACACGCGTATGTCGTCAGGTATGGCCGTCACGAGACACTCCACGCTTGCCTGGGCCAGGTTCTGGCTCACCACGCCGCCGTCGACCGCCCCGGCGGGCGTGCCGCGGAGCCGGATGGGAACCGTCACCTTCACCCGCTCGTCGAGGCTGACGCGGGTCAGGTCCACGTGGATGGCGTCGTGCTGCATCGCGTCGTACTGGACGTCCTTGACCAGCACGTGTTCCTTACGGCCGTCGACGTCCAGCTCCAGCAGGCGGTCGCCGTGGTGGATCACCAGGTCCAGGTCGTGCTTGGTGACGGTGATGGTCTGGGGCGTCTCGCCGTGGCCGTAGACGATGCCGGGGACCTGTCCCTTCTTCCGCAGACGGCGCGCGACCCGCGTGCCCGCGCCGTCGCGCTTGGTTGCCTTCAACTCAGCCATTAACTCTTCTCCTGCCGCTTTCCATTGCGGATTGTGGATTGCGGATCGCGGATTGGAGGCGCCCGTCCTTGGTCCGGGTCCTTTCAGTCCGCAATCCGAAATCTGAAATCCGCAATTTCATTTGCGCGGCTTGAACCGTTTCACTTGAGAAAAAGACTGCTCACTGACTCGTCGTTGTGTATCCTGTGAATGGCCTCGCCCATCAGTTCCGCCACGGACAGGACGCGGAGCTTTCCGATGCCCTCGACCTTCTCCTGCGAGACAGGGATCGTGTCCGTGACCACGACCTCGTCGATCGGCGCCTCGCGGAGCCTTTCCACGGCCGGGCCGCACAGCACCGCGTGAGTGGCGCCGATGAAGATCCGCCGCGCGCCCTTCTCCCTGCACAGGCGGGCCGCGTTGCAGACCGTGCCGCCCGTCGAAATCAGGTCATCCATCATCAGGACCGTCTTGCCGTCGACCTCGCCGATGAGCCTGCCGGTCTCGGTCTCGTTCTCGCTGACCCGGCGCTTGTCGATGATCGCCAGATCGCCGCCAAGCCGCCGGGCGTACACCCGGGCGCGCTTGACGTTGCCGACGTCGGGGCTGACCAGCACCAGGTCCTTGAGCTTGTGGCTGGACCAGTACTGGCTCAGCACCGGCTCTGCCATCAGGTTGTCCACGGGGATGTCGAAGAAGCCCTGAATCTGCGCGGCGTGCAGGTCCATCGTCAGCACGCGGTCGGCGCCGGAGGTGGCGATGAGGTTGGCCACCAGCTTGGCGGTGATGGGCACGCGGCCCTCGTCCTTGCGGTCCTGGCGGGCATAGCCGTAATAGGGCATGACGGCCGTCATCCGCTCGGCCGAGGCCCGGCGGGCGCAGTCTACGAAGATCAGCAGCTCCATCAGTGCGTCGTTCACGTCCGGCCCGCACGTGGGCTGGATGAAGAACACGTCCCGCCCGCGGACGTCCTCCTCGATCTTGACCACGAGCTCGCCGTCGGGGAAGGTCTTGATCTGGGCCTGCCCCAGGGGGATGCCCAGGTAGTCGCTTATCTTCTGCGCCAGGGGGAGATTGGCGCGTCCGGCGAAAATCTTGAGGTTCGTCATGATTGCTTCCTTTCAATGCTTCGGCTTGACAGGTCGGCGAAACCCACGTTGCGGCGGCTGGAGGGGCCGCAAGGCGGCCGCCAGCCGTGGGCGTGCGCGTGCGTCGCGCCCGTGGTCTCGCCGGCAATCATGTATGTCTCAAGGCTCATTGCGTAAATCTCTACCCGGCCAGGACTCGAACCTGGAATAGAAGAACCAAAATCTTCTGTGTTACCAATTACACCACCGGGTAA
>JBHGBE010000122.1:0-9298 GCA_041946855.1 Phycisphaerae bacterium
CCAACGGGCAGGTGGCCCCGTTCCGGGACGGGCAGACGATCCTCTTCAGCGGCGGGCAGCCGTCGGCGATCGCGAGCGCCAACGGGCGCATCCTGGCCGGCTCCGGCGTGGCGGGCTCGGGCGCGAACATCAACGCGGTTAGCGGCGGCGCGAATATCAACGCGGTCAGCGGCGGTGCGAACATCAACCTCGTCGCCGGTGGTGTTGACCCGCCGCTGGCGGCAAATTCCCTTGTCCGAGGCAGCTCGATCCTCGTCGGCAGCCGGGCGCGGACGGCATCGGTCTCCGGAGGCGCGGCGCACGGAGGCATATCGGGGACAGTGGGGCATAGCTCCATCCTCGTGGACGGCGCCGCAGGCGCCGGCGCGAGGACCTTGGCGAGGAGCTCCGGAGGATCATCAGGCGTGGCAAGCCACGCGGCCGCGCGAGGGAACATGACGTTCTCCCAGTTCTCGCGGACGTTCAGCGGAGGCGGAGGGAGCACCTGGGGCGGAGGCGGCGCCCGCGGAGCGGCGAACTTCGGCGGATGGCATGGCGGAGGCGGGTCCGTCGGATGGCGCGGAGGAGGGTTCGGAGGCGGATGGCACGGAGGCGGCGGAGGATTCCATGGCGGAGGCGGAGGATTTCACGGTGGAGGGGGACACAGATAGCCGTTCCATGATTGGGACGGTTTGTGTTCTGTTGCAAAGCGACTCCCGGCTGTCCCGTGACCGCCGGGAGTCGTCTTTCGTTTGAACGCCGGGTCTGGCGCGCGATTCACTTCAGCACTTGTCCACATCCTGCCGAAGGCAGTTGACAGCGGCCTTTCCGGCTGAAATTCATCTTGCGGGCAGCGCCGCCAGCGGATATTGAATGGCCAACGGCCGGCGTGTATATTGCACGCCCGTCGAGACGATGGCCCCCGGACGCGGCGCGTCGCTTCCGCGGGGAAAGCACCGGCCGCAGGGAAAGCGGCCGTCAATACAGCACTCGCGCATAAGGAGTACACGATGGACTCTTTCCGAAAAGAGGCGCTCTGCGGCGTGCTGGCGGCGGCGATGGGGCTGGCGATGTTCGCTTCCGGCTGCACAGAGCCCATTGACGACCAGAGGAAGATCGCCAAGGACTACTTCGACCGCAGCTTCTTCGACAAGGCCGAGCAGGGCTTCAGGCAGATCGTCAATCAGCAGCCCGATGCGCTGTCGTACTACTACCTCGGCCGGATCTATCACGCGGAGGCGCGGTTCGCCGAGGCCATCCAGAACTACAACCTGGCGATTTCGCTCGACCCCGGCGACGAGCGGACCCGCGCCTGGCGCAAGCGGGCGATCGAGGACTGGCCGCCCGGCGCAGCCCTCGTGCCCGAGCACGAGCGGGAGCCGGCCAAGTAGTCCACGTCCCATGCCCATCTACACGCGCAAAGGCGACGGCGGCTTCGCGCACAGGCCGGGCGGCCGGCAAATCCGCAAGACCGACCCCACCTTCGAGGCGCTGGGGACCGTCGACGAGCTCAACGCACACATCGGTTGGTGCATCCACGCAGCAGAGAGCATTGCGAATTGCGAACTGCGAATTGCGAAGTCTAGTGGGCCGGACGAGACCCGATGTGCTCCGCAATCCTCCGGCAAGGGAAATTCGCAATTCGCAGTTCGCAATTCGCAATTGGATGTCGCAGCGATCCGCCGCATCTTGGAGGCCCTCCTTCCTGTTCAGGACGAACTTCTAACCATCGGCCCCATAATGGCGGCCGCGGGGACGGACAAGGACCCCGGCGTGTCCGTCGATGATACGGCCGTCGCGCGGATGGAGCGGCAGATTGACGCCGCCTGGGACTCGATGCCCGAGCTGACTCACTTCGTCGCCCCGCGCGGAAGCGAGCTTTGCTGCCGCCTCCACATCGCCCGGACGGTCTGCCGCCGCGCCGAGCGGAGGGTGGTCGCGCTCGCCGACTCCGGCGTCGAACTGCCGCCGGCCGTCCTGAAGCACCTCAACCGCCTCAGCGACCTCCTGTTCACGCTGGCCCGCCTGGCCGACCACGCCGAAGGCGGCCGGAACCACGTCTGGAAGCCGAAATCGTAGAACACTCATCCTGTGGGTGTCATTCTGTGGATGCCATCTTGTGGGTGCCGTGGTTTGCGAAGCGCAGCGCAGCAACAACTGTTGCACAAAGGAGCGTGCTTGCAGCGCTGCGCTTCGCAAGCCACGGCGCCCCCGCGCTTCTCACATCTTCTTCGGAAAGTACTTCACTCCAGGTATCCCCTCAAAGTCCTCATCCTGGGTCCAGATTGTCGCCTCGAACTGCTGAGCGGTCGCCAGGATGATGCTGTCGGCCATCGGCAGCTTGAACTGGACGCCAAGACGCGCGGCGCTCAAGGCCAGTGATTCGTCAAGGTAGACGACCTGGCCCTCGTGCATGCTGTTCACCGCCCGCATGGCCGCGTCCTGGCCTTCCTGCTGGAGGATCCGCTTGAAGACCTCGAACAGCACTATCGAGGGCACGACGAGATTCGCGCTGTCCTCGATGGTCTTGGCGAAATGCTCGGCGTTGGGCGTGTCCGCGAAGTACTCAAGCCATGCGGAGGAATCGACGAGGTTCATACCCTGTCCTTCTCACGAGGCACATCCGTCTTGATGCCCTTGAGGAACCCGCGCAGCTTCTTTATCGGCTCGACCGGCACTATTTCGATGTGATGCCCGTATTGCAGGACGTTGACCTTCCGGCCGGCGACAAGGCGCATGCTTTCCCTTATCTTCTTGGGAATCACAACCTGGAACTTTGGCGATATCGTTGCTCTGGTCATGTTAGCCTCATCGATCAATCTATCGTCATACAATATAATTATAGATCATTATCGACAAGGTATTTCCTTCCCTTTCCTCCCCTCCTCCCGTCTTGCCCTCTCCCACTCCTCCCGTCGTCTTTTCCTGCCCTCCCCCGCTCCCCCGATAGCTGCTATACTCCTCGCGATGGCCGAGCTTCCGTACCTGACAAGCGACCTGGCCGGCACAGGCGGGCGGATCAAGGTGTACCTGGAGGACTTCCAGGTCGACGAAATCCCGCTCTACCAGCCGTGCGGCAAGGGCACGCACGCATACTTCCGCATCCGCAAGGCCGGCGTGCCGACGCAGGTGGCGGTGGATCGAATCGCCCGCTTTATGGGCGTCCGGCCGTCGGACATCGGCTTCGCGGGCCTGAAGGACTCGCAGGCCATCGCCACGCAGATGATGAGCCTGGAGTACGCCGACGCCGGCAAGCTCCGGCGCTTCCGCGACGCCAACATCCAGGTGCTCGACGTGACCTGGCACGGCAATAAGCTCCGCGTGGGCCACCTGGCGGGCAACCGGTTCGTGATTCGCATCCGCTTCGGCGGCCAGGACGGGCCGGATGGTAGCGGCGCGGATGCTCCAGACGCGGGCGGCGCGGCACTTGGCCCGGCCGAGCGCCTCCTCCGAGCCCAGGCCGTGCTGGACGTGCTTGCCCGAAGGGGCGCGCCGAATTACTTCGGCCAGCAGCGATTCGGCGCGCGGGGCGACACGGCCGTGCTGGGGGCGGCGCTCGTCCGCGGCGATTTGGAAAAGTTCGTCAACGTCTTCCTCGGCCGCGCCGCGCCGCATGACCCGCCCGACTGCCGGGCCGCGAGGGATGCGTTCGACACCGGCTTTTTCGACCGCGCGATGCAGCGATGGCCGCGACACTACACCGACCAGCGGCGGGCCCTGGTGGCCTACAAGCGCCGACGGAACGCATCGGCCGCGGTCGCCGCCGTCGGCAAACGCCTCAAGCGGCTCTTCGTCTCCGCGTTCCAGAGCGAGATATTCAACGAGGTCCTCGCTCGGCGAATCCAGGAGATCGACCGCGTGGCCCTCGGCGACCTGGCGCAGAAGGAGGACTCCGGCGGTGTGTTCCTCGTCGAAGATGAGGCGACCGAGCAGCCGCGGGCTCAAGCGTTCGAGATCAGCCCCACCGGGCCGATCGTCGGGCCGCGGTGCAACTCGCCGCGCGGGCGGCCCGGCGAGATCGAGTCGGCCGTCATCGCGAAGTTCAACATCCGCCCCGAGGACTTCGCCCGCGTCGGCAGCCTGCACTCCAAGGGCGGCCGGCGTGCGCTGCGGTTCAAGCTCGACTCGCCGCGGCTCGCCGCCGGCCAGGACCGCCACGGCCGGTACATCGAACTGGCCTTCACCGCGCCAAGCGGCTCCTACGCGACGGTCGTCCTGAGGGAGATAATGAAGGGCCCAAAGGCCGTGAATCCGTGAAGCGGTCAATCGGTTAATCGGTTGACTCGCCCGCCGCTGGTGCGCGAAGATTGCGGCGCGCTGCAATCGACCGTATGCGCAAGTCGCCTTACAAGCTCGCGTGCTCGTTCCTCGTCGCCCTCGCGGGCGGGGTGATGGCCCTCGCCGGTTGCGCTCAGCCAGCGCCCGGGCCGATCACCTTCGACACGCACGGCGTCGCGCCGGCTCTTGACTACTCGCCGCTGGCGGCGGTCCTGGCCGGCGCGGTCACGCGCGACGGCCTGGTCAACCCCTCCTCCCTCAAGGACAGCCAGGAGGCCCTCGACCGCCAGCTTGAGCTCTTGGCCGTCACCGGCCCGACGCGGACGCCGGGCCTGCTGACCAACCCCGACGACCGCCTGGCCTACTGGTTCAACGCCCGCGCCGCGTGGGCGATGAAGCTGGTGCTCCTGGCCGGCTGCCCGCGGAGCGTCGATCGGCCCGAGATCCTGCCCGACCGCCAATTCATCCTCGACGGCCGGCTGATGACGCTCAGGCAGATCGACTCCGTCCTGGCGGGCGACTCGGATTGGCGGACGCTCGTGGTCGCGCCGTGCGTCTGCCTGGAGCGGGCCGCCCTGCCGGCCGCGCCATTCTACGGCTGGAACATCCGCCAGGTGATCACGCAGCGGTTCAATGACCTCATCGCCGACCAGCGCCGGTTCACCATCGACATCGGAAGGCAACAGGTCGTCGTCCCGACGCCGCTGTGGGACATCCGCCATCGCCTCATCCGCGACTACGAGACCACCTACTGCTCGCGGGATGCGACGCTCCTGACGGCCCTCCTGCCGTACCTGGAGGGCACGGCCCTGCTGCGTGTCCGCGACGCGGCCGGCTACGCCTGCGTCCCCCACCAGGCCCCGCCCTGGCACATTGCCCTGACCAAGCATGACTGGTAACGCCACGACGGTCAGACCGTGCGCCCGGCGGATCGGAATCGAGTGCAAGCGCGTGGATGAGCCCGTCCCAACGCCTTCGATGCGGATCGCCATGAAGGATCTGAAGCTCGATGAGCTTCTAGTCGCGTACCCGGGCGACAAGCCCTATCCGCTTGCCAGGAATATCGCGGGCGTGCCGCTTGCGGAGTTGGCCGGCGGCCATCCCAATTGGGGAGTTGTGGCACACCCAACGGGTCGTTGTCGTTCCTGTTGGGGGTGCCACAACAGGGCCTCACTTATGCTTCGGCCTTGCCGGCCGGCCGGTGCGGGCCGATTCGTAGATCGCGTCCATGAGCTGGCTCTGGATTATGCCGTTCAGCGGGCTGGTCCGCGGCTTGGCCTTGCCCAGCACGGCCGCGATGAAGTTGTGGTCGGGGCTGGGCCAGCTCATATTGGCCGTGATCGGCGGGTACTTGATGAACTCCCGGCCCTTCCAGACCTTGATCCAGCCGCCGCCCCAGCCGTCGATCTCCACGCGGCCGTTGTCGAAGACGAACACCATGTGCGCCCCGTCGGATGGGCAGTTGCCGCTGACCATGATCGAGGCCAGCACGCCGTTGGCGAACCTGATGGAGAAGACCGAGTTGATGTCCACCTTGCACCCGTGGTTGTCCACGAATGCGAAGACCTCCTCGACGTTCGACGCGACCGACCAGCACAGGCTGTTGAGCAGGTGCGCGCCGGAGTCGTACGCCTGGCCGCCGCCGCTCTTGGCCGGGTCCTGCCGCCACAGGCCGACGGTGCCCTTCATCCAGCCCTGGCTGAGGTAGCCGTTGACCAGCTCAAGCCTGCCCAGCTCGCCCGTGCGGATGCACTCGCGCAGGTAGGCAAACTCGCCGGAGCAAGGCGTGTTGTAACCGATGACGAAGACCTTGCGGCTCTTCCTGACCGCCTCGGCCAGCTTGTAGGCGTGCTCTAGGTTGGTCACCATGGGCTTTTCCATGAACACGTGGCAGCCGTACTTGAGCGCCTGGATGCCCTGCTCGTAGTGGCACGTGTGCGGCGTGGAGATCAGCACCGCGTCGGGCTTCGTGTCGCGGTACATCCGGTTGTGGTCCTCGCTACAGAACATGGGCGGCACGGGCCTGGACCAGTCCTGCGTGAAGTGCCGCTGGACGAATTTGTCGAGCTGGCTCTGGGAAATGTCGCCCAGGGCGCAGATCTCGACCTCGGGGTGGTTCTTCAGGCGCATCGCGTGCGCGCCCATCATGCCGCCGCAACCCAGGAAGGCGATTCGCACTTTCTTCAGTTTCTTGGCCACGATTAGTTCCTTTCAGGGGTAAATGATCCGGAGGCAAGCGGTCAGACGCTCGCCAGGAAGTCCTTAGCCGCCACGAGGCCCCGCTTCTCCCCCTCTTCAGTGCCGTTGAAGTTTTCATCCTCCAGTTCGACGCTGACCATGCCCTGGTAGCCCGCCGACTTGAGAACGCCCAGCAGCTTGCCCCAGCGTGCGCAGCCGTGGCCGGGGATGCAGTATCGCCACGCCCACTCGCCGCAGAAGTGCGCCTTGGTGAACACGGCCGCCTGTAGCCGGCCGTACTCGTACAGATCGTCGTCGAGAAGCTCCGTGTCCTTGCCGTGGACGTGGTACACGTGCGGGGCGAACTCGCTGATGAAGCGGACGTGGTCGATGCCCATGCGGATCAGGTGCGAGGGATCGAAGTTGATGCCCAGCGCGGGACTGCCGACGTCCTTGAGCAGCGCCCGGCAGCTCTCCGGCGTGCAGGCCAGGGCGCATGCGTTGGGGCCGCCGGGCCAGCCTTCAAGCACGACCTTGGCGCCGCTGGGGGCGATGGCGGCGCAGAGCTGGCCAAGGCCGTCGACCGCGTAGGAGTGGTTCTCGCGGCGGGTCCTCGCGGCATCCTCAGGGATCATCACGGTGAAGAAGAGCTTCGCGCCCAGCGGCGCGGCGGCGTTGATGTACTCGGCATTGGCCTGGGCGGCGGCCCGGCGCTTGCCCGCATCCGGCGAGGCCAGCGGGCGCGTGTCGTGCTCGAAGTCAACCGTGCCGATCCGCAGGCCGGCGGCCGTGATCGCCTTGAAATCCTCCGGCGGCAAGGGTCCGACATCCAGGCCCTCGAAGCCGTTGGCCTTGGCCCACTGGATCAGGGCCTTCAGGTCCTTCTGCCAGGTCCCGCCGCGGCGGAAGCCGATGGGAAACGATCCTGTGCGTGTACGCGCCATGAGACTCCCTCTACAGGCCTGCCCTCAATCGATACATGTCCAAGCAGTTCTGATCCGCGACCGCCGCGGACAGAGGCCACGATTCTACTGCCGCCCGTGCCTTCAACAAGGGTTTTCGCCCGCCTATCCCGCCGAGCCCAGGGCGGCGGATGTGTCGCCGGGCATCTGCTGCCGGCGAGGGGGCAGCAGCACCAGCGGTACCATGCACAGGAACATCATCGCGAACCAGAAGGATGCGTCGTTGTACGCCAGCATGGCCGCCTGCTGGTCCACGAAGCTGTTCACTAGCGCGTAGGACCGCGTCGCCGCATCCGGCGGCGAGAGCCCCTCCGTCACCAGCAGTTGCGCGAGTTGCTGCTGCGCCTGCACGAACGCGGGGTTGTAGCCGCTGACGTACGGGACGAGGTTGCTCCGGTGTATCTGCGAGTAGTCGGCGATCAGCGTGGCCGTCAGCGCATAGCCGATGTTGCCGCCCACCGTCCGCGACAGCGTGTAGAGGCTCGACGCATCCGTCGTGTCCTGGGGCTTGATCGTGCTGAGCGAGACCGTCGTCAGCGTCACGAACATGAAGGGCATTCCCGCCCCCAGCACCAGCAGGACCGGCACGAGGTTGCGGAAGCCCACCAGCAGGTCCAGTTGTGCCAACTGGTAGTACGCGTAGACCAGGACCAGTATCCCGCCGAGCACCAGCAGCCTGGCGTCGATGTAGCGGTAGAGCCACCCGGCGATGGGCAGGACCACGAAAAGGGCCGCCGCGCGCGGCAGCAGCACCAGCCCCGACTCCGTCGTCGAGTACCGCAGCAGCGTCTGCGTGAACTCCGGCAGGATGAACGTCGTGCCGTACAAGGCTACGCCGAAGACCAGCCCTATCCCCGAGGCCGCCGCCAGCGGCGCGTTGCGCAGCAGCCGGACGTTTACCGCCGGCTCCCGCGCGTGCAGCTCCCAGAACACCAACGCGGTCAGGCTTACGGCCGTGACCACCGTGCCCAGGATGATCAGCCTCGACTCGAACCAGCTCACCTGCTGGCCGCGCTCCAGCACGATCTGTGCGGCCGTCAGCCCAACCGACAGCAGGATGACGCCGACGTAGTCGATCCTGCGGACGCCCCGCCGCAGGTACGGCGGATCGTGGATGAACGCGGCCGCCAGCAGCAGCGCCGGCACGCTCACGGGCACGTTGATGTAGAAGATCCACGGCCAGCCGTAGTTGTCCGTCAGATATCCGCCGAGGACCGGGCCGATGGCGGGCGCCAGCACCACGCCCATGCCGTAGGCCGCCATCGCCGTTGCCTGCTGGCGGCCCGGAAATGCCTCGCGCAGGAGTGAAAGCGCCACCGGGATTAGTGCTCCGCCTCCCGCGCCCTGGATGACGCGGTAGGTCAGCATCTGCGTGAACGTCCGCGCCGTCCCGCCCAGGACGGAGCCCGCGATGAACACCAGCAGCGACAGCATGTACAGGCGCTTCCTGCCGACCAGCGCGCTGAGCCACCCGGCCAGCGTCGTCGTGATGATCTGAGCGATGGCGTAGCCCGTGGCGACCCAGGTGATGGTGGAGAGGTCCTCCGCGAAGCTACCCATCATGTGCGGCAGCGCCACGTTCACGACGCTGACGTCCATGACCGCCATTAAGGCCCCCAGCACCACCGTGACCGCGATGAGCCACTTGTGGGGGGAGCCGGTCGAGATGCCGGGCTGCGCCTCCACGGTCATCGCCCCCAGGCTGATGAGGTCGATGCGGGGGCGCGGCCGGCATTTGCCGTCGGCGCGGCCTCGGAGCTCGATGGCTCGCCCGCGGGGGCCGTCGTCCGCCACGCCATCGGCGGCGGCGTCAGTAGCGGTGCGATGTACGCCTTCTGAGTGCCGGAAACCGGACAGTTCAAGGCGCCACAACGCCATATCAGCAAACGCGGCTCGCCTTA
>JBHGBE010000123.1:0-9199 GCA_041946855.1 Phycisphaerae bacterium
TGGCACATCAGCCACGAGGGCGCGGACCTGGAAGATCCCGCCAACGAGCCCAAGGACGACCTGTGGGTGATGTCCGTGCCGGTCGCCAAGGCCCCCAACCGGCCGCAGTACGTGACAATCGATTTCACGGCCGGCGTACCGACGGCTGTGAATGGCAAGAAGATGCCCGGCGATGAGCTCGTCGCCAAGCTCAACGCCATCGGCGGCGCCCACGCCGTCGGCCAGGTGGACCTCGTCGAGAACCGCCTGGTGGGCATCAAGAGCCGCGGGGCATACGAGACGCCCGGCGGCACTGTTCTCTTCGAGGCCCACCGCGCGCTCGAGGCCCTGACGCTCGATCGCGAGACCCTCCACTACAAGCAGCAGGTGGCCCTCAAGTACGCCGAGATGGTCTACTACGGCCAGTGGTTCTGCGAGCTGCGCGAGGCGCTCGACGCCTTCGTCGACGCCACGCAGCGGAACGTCACCGGCCGCGTGAAGATCAAGTGCTTCAAGGGCCGGGCCACGGTCGCCGGCGTCACCAGCCCGCGCAGCCTCTACAGCGGCAAGCTCGCCAGCTTCACGATGGGCAGCGAGTACACGCCGACGGATGCCATCGGGTTCATCAAGCTCTTCGGCCTACAGATGCGAGGGCGAGGGAAGGCGTAGCATCCTTGAAACCGAACTCGCGCTTGACATGAGATAGCCTGGCCGCTAGATTCCGAGTAGCGCTTACGGCCAAGCCACATCAGGAATCGCGTCCGCAATGTCGCACCGTAAGGCGGCCGGCGGGCCGCCATCAACATGAGGCGCATCGTTCTACATATAGACGAGCGCACATCCGTCGCGCAGGTCATCGCCCGGGCGACGGCCGAGGCCACCAAGGCCGGACTGTCCGAGCAGGCCTGCGAGAAGGTGTCCGTCGAGCTATACCCGGTGCTGTCGCGGCTCGCCAGGCGGGCCCACGGGCTTGCCAGGATGGGCAGCCAGATGACCGCCAGCCAGAGTGTCACCGTCGAGGGCATCGAGTTCGCCATCCAGACCCGCTACGGCGCAACGCACCACGGGCTGTGGCAGCGGGTGCGGTCGATCTTCGGGCGGAAGTGAAAAGAATGGTGAGCAGCGGCACTTCAGGTCGGCGCCCGCCCGTCCCACGCGGCGTCTCGGTTCCGAACAATCACAAAGCGCCGTGGCCGTTCGCGCCCGGCGCCAGCGCTACCGAGTGCAGCCGTTTGATCTTCGGGACGGCCAAGGGCTTGCCGTCGAGCACAGGATAGCAGCACAGCGCGATGATACGGTAACGGCCGATCAGGCGGTTGCCGGCCGTCTCGTATTCGAGCACCTTGTCCCAGTTGTCCCCGTCCACCCAGCTCATGTCCGCGACCAGCCGCAGGCCGTCGAACCCGGAGGCCAGGGCGGTCTTCAGCCTGCGCCGATAGGCCGCCAGCACCCGCGCCGGGTCAAGCTGCGGTCCGGCGAGATACCAGGCCAGGGAATCCATAATGTCGATCTGCCCATGCCGCCATCGGCGGTGGAAATCCCGCACGGCCGCCGCGAGGGCCAGCTCGGCCTTCATCACGGGGACCGAATCGGTCACCCACAGGCAGCATTCGTTGTGCGCCAGGCCGGCCTTCAGGTACGGTACGACGACGCGCAGCAGATCCGTCGGCGTCCGGTACAGCTTAAGAATGTGCGCCCCCCACGCCACTTGGGCCGGTCTTGCGATCCCGTCTGTCGCATCGGTTCTACCCCTGCCGCCCCAACGAACCTGACAACCGCCCCCAGACACCCTTACAAATTCTAGGCCCCCAAGCCTTTGCGCCGAGTATTTCCGGCGGTGCGGCCCTGCCAGGTCCGCGACCATCCGGCAGCCCCAAGCCGTCTGTGGCCTACCACATGTATTCGACGGCATACGTCAGCTTGAACTCGCCCTGCTTGTCATCCTTCATGGGCGGGACCTTCACGTCCCAGACCTCGTTAAAGGCGTCGAGCTTCTGGTGGTCCTTCGTGTTGGTCTGGGTGATCTTCCATTGGTTCCACCGGTACATCGGCTCCTTGATGCGGACCGCGACTTCTTCCTTCTTGCTGTTCCTGATGGTGATCTCGAAGCTCTCGACGACCTGCTTGCGCTCGACGTCGGACTTGAAATCGGTCTGCTTACGCTCGCCGACGATGTCGAAGGCGTTGCCGATCAGGAGCGTGAGTTTCTCGCCGTGCGGCGTGTGGTCGATCCGCGTGCTTGCCACGAACGTATCGACGCCCTCCGGGTCAGGCGCATACAGCCGCACGAGGCCTTTTGGCAGCGCCTTGCCCAGGTGGTTGGCCTCCGTGTTGGCCAGTTCGCTCACGACGCGGGCGGCCGTCTCGTTGACCTCCGGGTCGTACACGTATGACCGGCGTATCGCAAGGCCGTCTCCGCTGACCAGCTCGATCTGCTTGACCTTGTTTCCCGCCATCGCGCTTGGGGCAAGAAGGAACTCCGGTGTGACCCCTACGGATACCGCCAGCCCGGCACGATCACCAGCTTGGGTGCGGTTGTGTAGGACGTGCCGTTGTACCACGGGAACGTCCTGGGACTCTCGTACCCGCGGGTGGGCATGTCCTGCCAGCGGGTGGCCACGACGTGCCCGTCGTGATAGAGCACGTTGCACCGGTCCGAGTGGCGGAACGAGGGGTAAAGGCCGTCAGAGGACCATGCGTTGAACCAGCCGCTGTCCAGAGATGTGTCGCCCAGCAGGTACATGTTCGATGGCGAGCGGGTCCTCTGAAGGTTGTACTGGTATCCGGTCTCCAAGGCGCCGGTATTGGGGTGTATGCCAGTGTAGACCGCGACGAACTCGCACGGGACGCTGATCTCGCTGGTCATTCCCGCATTGAGCCCGTAGCTCCTGTCGGCGGCGCTCTGCCATCCGACCGGGACGGCCGAAGGGCAGATGAACCCCTTTTCGGTGGAGGCATAGCGCTTCCGGTCCAGGTAGCCGCCGTACTGGGGATTGCCGCTGTTCCAGCCCAGGTAGGTGCGGACGTTGCCCTGCAAGTACACTTGCAGGGTCGCCCAGGATACGTTGGCAAGCCCGCCCGTCGGGGGAATCCATCCGCTCCAATCCTCGGAGTACATGACAAGGCCGGTGTAGATGGGGCCCCGCTCATTGGTCCTGCACTTGATGTCCTGCGCCAGCTTTCTGGCGGATCGCAAGGACGGCACGAGGATCGACACCAGCAGGGCGATGATCGCTACTACCGCCAGAAGCTCGATCAGCGTAAATGCGCGGCGCAGATGGAGCGACATGGACGTGCTCCTTCTGTGGATATTCTATCGGGACCTGGCGCGGGAGCAAGCGCAAAACGAGGTCCAAAATCGCTGGCAAGGCGCGGCGAGCATTACTATGCTACTTGGTTTCGTCCCGGCCGTACGCGGCGTGTGGCGCTGCGGGGGTGAGTGAGAGACAATGAGCATCGTGGTGATGAAGTTCGGCGGCAGCAGCGTGGCGGATGCGGCCAGGATACGGGCCGCGGCCGGGCGCGCGGTCCAGACCAGGAAGCAGGGCCACCAGGTCGTCATGGTCGTCTCGGCCATGGGCGATACGACCGACAACCTCGTCGCCCTGGCCCGCCAGATCACGCAGGACCCGCCCAAGCGCGAGATGGACCAGCTCCTCGCCACCGGCGAGCAGGCGGCGATATCGCTGGTCGCGATGGCGCTGGAGGCGATGGGCCAGCCCGCCATCAGCTTCACGGCCGGGCAGATTGGCCTCATCACCGACGACGTCCACACCAAGGCCCGCATCAAGACGGTCGACGTGCGGCGGATACACGAGCAGCTCAACAAGGGGCGGATCGTGATCGTGGCGGGCTTCCAGGGCGTGACCGAGGACGGACACGTGACGACCCTCGGCCGCGGCGGGAGCAACGTGACGCTCGTGGCGATAGCGGCCGCTCTGAAGGCCGAGATGTGCGAGAATTACACCGACGTGGACGGCATCTTCACGGCCGACCCGCGGCTTGTGCCCAACGCCCGCAAGATCGACGCCATCAGCTACGACGAGATGCTCGAGCTCGCCAGCGTCGGGGCCAACGTGCTGCACAACCGGGCCGTGGAGTTCGCCAAGAAGTACAACGTGCCCATCCACGTCCGCAGCAGCCTGAACAACACAAGAGGAACCATGATCGTGGCGGAAACACAGGACATGGAGCGGATATCGGTCAGCGGGGCGGCGCTGAAGGACAAGCTGGCGCGCGTGAGCCTGCGGGACGTGCCCGACCACCCCGGCGTGGCGGCGACGATCTTCCAGACCATCGCCGAGGCGCACATCGTCGTCGACGACATCATCCAGACCATCGCCGACAACGGGACGGCCACCATCTCATTCACCGTGGACCTGGGCGACCTGGCCGATGCAAGGAAGGTCGTCGCGGGCCTGTGCGAGCGGCTCAAGTGCGGCTCGCGCTTCGACGACAAGCTGGCGAAGATCTCCGTCGTCGGCGTGGGGATGCGCGTACACACTGGCGTCGCCCAGCGGATGTTCTCGGCGCTGGCGAAGGCCGGCATCAACATCCAGAACATCACCACCAGCGAGATACGCATCTCCTGCCTGATCGACCGCGAGCAGGGAAAGAAGGCGCTCCAGCTCGTGCATGATGCGTTCGAGCTTGGAAAGAAAAGGTGATCATTCAGGCCACGTGGGCCTGCTTCTGGATCTCCATGTAGATTGCGTCGGGGGCCAGGTCGGCGCCGTTGGGCCAACAGATTGCGCCAAATTCGTCGATTGAGGCCTGGGCGAAGAACTCCGGATCCTTGAGGGGCTCGAAGACCGGGCCGAATAACCGCTCCTTGATGGAGATTACGCCTGAAGTGCCGTCGGAGAACCGGACTTCCAGCCGCCAGTCCGGAAGCGCCTGAATGCGTGTCAGTTTCTCCATCATCATCACTCCAACGGCGCTATGCGCTCCAGGGCCCGGTGCTGTTGCGCGAGCACCCAATTGCGCCTCAGTTCATCGCGGTGGTCGGATGCCCACTCCAGTACCATGGCCATCGCCCGGCGCGGCAACATGCCAGCCAGGATTCGCAGCGTCTCGATATCTATCTTAGCCGCATCCGATCCGTAGTGGGCGTGAAAATGACTCGGCCCATGGTCGTCGTAGTACATCCTGATGCTGATACCGAAGAAGGCGCTGATAGTTGGCATAGACTGTCCCAAGTGCGGCGAGTTGGCTGAATTGTATTGGGACATCTGACGGTCCGCCAGCCCAAAGCCGGGCTTAGTGTCCGCTCGCGCCACTTGCCAGGCCCTGATTGCGGAGAGCGGTCTGTCAAGTTACCTTGGTGGCAAAGGAATCGGTGAGCCATGACAATAGGGTACCAAGTTGCGTTCGCGGCGTTGGTTGTCATTGCTGGCAATTGGGGCATGTGGGGCACGCCCGCTCAAGCCCAATCTGCCCCTGCCACTCAGCCGACCGTGACGGTTGACCAATCCATCAAGCACCAGACCATCCTCGGCTGGGGAGGCACGGGCGGCTATCTGAAGGTACCCGACAGACTTCGCGACCAATTGCTCGACTTCCTCGTCGATGAGATCGGCCTGACACGCCTGCGTTGGGAGCCGCCCAGGCACGAGTGGGAGTATCCCTTCAACGACAACGACGATCCTAACAAGTTCAACTGGGACGCCTACAAGGCCGACCGCGCGGACTTCGCAGCGAAAAACTGGTTCGTGCCGTTCAAGCAGCGAGTCGAGGCCCGCGGCGGGAAGTTCAACCTGTACGTCAGCCCATCCTTCTTCCAGGGCGGCTCATCGGGCCTGGCCCCCGACTGGATGATGGAAAAGCCCGAGGAGTACGCCGAGTGGGTGTCGGCCTTCCTTACCTACATCAAGAAGACATACCAGATCGAGGCCGACTACTACTGCATCTGCAACGAGGCGGGCAACGGCAACGCCTTCACGCCGCAGGTGGTCGCCAGGATGATAAAGGCCGTCGGCCCGCGGCTGGCGGCCGATGGCTTCAAGACGAAGATCGAGTTCCCCGAGTGCGTCAACCCGGCCCAGGCGTGGGACTACATCAACAAGACCAAGGACGACGCCGAGATGTGGAAGTACGTGGGCGTCGTCACGTACCACCTCTACGGCCCGCTGAAGCAGCGGCCGGCGATCCGCGACTTCGCCTTCGCCAAGGGCCTGCCGACCGGCCAGACGGAGTTCATGGGCACGACGATCCACGACCTGTTCGACGACCTGACCGAGGGCGGCGTGTCGTACTGGGAGCACTACGGCCTGGCCGGCCCGTGGGGCGGCAACGGGACGTACCTGCACACCGAGCTGGTCGGCACATGCTTCGGCTGTTACGTCGAGACGTGGAACTTCCGGCAGGTGATGCACTACGTCCGGCCGGGCGCGGTGCGTGTCGAGGCCGCGTCCAACGACGCCGGCGTGCGGTCGCTGGCGTTCGTCAAGGATGGCAAGACGACCGTCGTCCTCCTGTCCGGCAAATGGCGGAAGGCCAAGGGCAACGTCCTGGTCAAGGGCCTGCCGCCCGGCAACTACGGCACGTCGTGCTCGTTCACCGGCAACAAGCCCTACCGCGAGCTGGGCATCCGCGAGGTGGGCGCTGATGGGATGCTATCGGTCGAGCTCGCGGCCGGGCAGACGCTGACGATCTACCCCTACGCCGGCAAGGACATGCCGCCGATCATCACCGACTGGGAGCCTGTGCCGCGGTTCGTCAAGGCCGGCACATCCGACATCTCCCTCAACGCTCTTGCCACCGACCCCGAGTGCAAGAAGCTCACGCACAAATGGGAGGTCAAGCAGCAGCCCGAGGGCGGCAAGGCGCGGATCATGGACGCCGCGGCCGAGAGCACGCTCGTCCGCGACCTGATCGTGCCGGGCGAGTACCTCTTCGGCGTGACCGTCAGCGACGGGACCAGCAGCGTGTCCAAAGAAGTGCCGGTGCTGGTCTTCGACAAGAACCAGCCGCCGGAGATCATAGAGATCCACAACCGCATGCCGGTGCTGGTCGTGCTGCCCAAGACTTCAACCCAGATTCGCGGCGTGGCCATGGACCTTGAGGGCGACAAGCTCACCTACAACTGGTCGGTGGTCAGCCAGCCCAAGGGGGCGGATGTGAAGCTGGAGGAGACCAAGAACAAGGCCTCCGGCAACCGCGACGTCACGGGGATGACGGTGGCTGGCGATTACGTCTTCAAATTCGAGGCCAGCGACGGCCAGAACATCGTGAGCAAGGAGTTGACCGTAACCGTGTACCCCGAAGGCCGGTTCAAGTGGCCGGGAACGAAATAGACTTGGCTAGGATGACAGGTAGGCCTACCATACCTGATCCACACTCGGCGAGCCCCGGCCTGGCTGAATCATCTAAGCGCTACGTTTCCGCGCCAAGAAGATCAACGACCCGACGAGCACAAAGGCCATTGAAGCCGGCTCCGGTATGTAAGCACCGTATATGTCAAAATTGCCGTTGCGATCATCCATCCAGACGACAAGGTCTCCGCTGATCTGGACCTCCATCTTTTGCGATGGGCCAACGCAGATAGGGAATTCCTGGCCCGTTTGGAGGTCGTAGCCGTAAATGTCGCCGTGGCCCGCCTGGCCCAATGTGTTCCTGTAGTCAACCCAGACGACATACCGCCCGTCGATGGCTGGGCTTTCCTGCCCTCCCAGGGCCGTGCAGATAGGGAATTCCTGGCCGCTTACAAGATTCTTCCCCCAGATGTCGTACGACGCATCCGGTACATAGCTCCTGCTGTCCATCCAGACGACCGTGTTGCCGCTGATGGCGGGGGCCACTTGGTCCTCATAGGCGGTGGCAATCGAGAATTCCTGGCCCGTGGCGATGTTGTACCCGTAGATGTCCCAGTTGTGCATGACCGGCACCCCGTTGCGCCCGTCCTGCCAGACGATGATGTTGCCGCTCACGGATGGGCCTAGCTGGTCCCACCTATTCGATGTCACGAGGTATTCGCGCTTGGCGGCCACGTCGTAGGCGTAAATGTCATGGTTATAAATATTAACGTCGCCATTCCAGTTCCTCATGTCCTGCCAGACAATAGTCTTTCCGTCAGTTCTTGGCGCCTGCTGTTGATAAGGGGAGTCACTTACGCGGAAATCGCTGCTGGTCGACAAATCGTAAGCGTAGATGTTCCAGGCACCCGACTTGGGATCGGCCAAAGCTACCAGACCCCCACCCGCACCAAACTGTATCGCCCTGGTTGAACTCGCGATCAGAAATTGGCTGCCGCCCGTGATGAATTTACCGTAGAGGGGCCTATCGCCAGAACTGTATTCAGACCAAGCAATGAAGTCCCCATCGATTCGAGGGCTTGACTTGTTGTTAGGGCCAACGATTATCGGGAAGTCGGTGAAGCCTTCAGCCATAAGACCTTGTGCGGTCAAGGATAGGATCACCAAAACCACCCATGCTATTCCCGCTTTCATTGAATCCTCCGAAAGTATCACGAGTTCGCCCTGAAATTCGCCAGAGCTTAGCATATCAGAGAATCTCATTTCGGTCAATATTTTCTTGATTTTCTTCTTGACACCCCCCCTGTTCTCAGAATATGGCACGCCAAGGTCGGCAAGGGTCATTTCAGGGCAGTGTGGTCCTCACGAAATCCTGCCAACTTTCGCGAGATTAAAGGGTGGAGTAATTCGCCTCCTCTGGACTTGAAGATAGCCGAGTTGCTGGAGCGCTCGGCCGGTTGCTTGCCGTGCCACCGTGGCCCGGTCTTTGGGTACGAGGTCTGGTATGAGTGCCAGGCCCAGTTCGGCTTTGACGCGCTGGGTGCAGTCGGCGAGGGCCTGGAGGAAGTCGATGCGCTGCTGGTCGGTGAGGAGGCTGCGTTGGTCCCAGCGTTGCTGGGGCGTTGGTGCGAGGCGGCCGTGAGGTCGCGAGACGATATTGGCCAGGAGTCTTGCAGCCTGGACATCGTCGGTGAGCCAGTGATCGTAGCGCCCATGTTGCGAGGCCTCGAAGAAGACGCGGGTGTTTAGAGCGCCGAATCCCGCCTCGATGGAGCCATTATACATGGGCCATCTGGGCGGGGACAAGAGCGGGGTGACTTTCCATTGAAGAAGGAGGTCCTCGAAGTCTTTGGCGGTGAATGGGCTGCCGTTGTCGCTCTTGAGGACCAGGGGCGGCTGGTAGATGGTGAACCGCTCGACCTTGCCCAGCGTCTGCGGGCGACGTGGTGAGGCCACCACGTGCCGAA
>JBHGBE010000124.1:0-9005 GCA_041946855.1 Phycisphaerae bacterium
GACTTTTGTGTCCCGGTAAGGTCTATCGGCAAATCACGGGTTATTCGGATAGGCTCTAAACGCCAATAGCATTCAGAAGTATGTTCTCCGCCGCCGGGTCGTAGTTGGGCTTGGTTGCGTCGAGGTGATTGGCGATGTCCAGCAGGAGGAAGAGGATATTGCCGTCGCCGGCGGCGGCGGGCACGTCGGCCGCCACGGGACACTTGGGCTCCGTGACCCAGAGGATTCTCGTCGCCTTGTCCATGGCCGGGCCTTTGAGGCTGCCCGTGGCCACCAGGCCCGGCAGGCCGTTCCAGCGCATCAGCCACTGCGGGTCGATGCCGGCCAGGAGCGGGTGCTTGCCCGCGCCGTCCTGGACGAACACCCGCGAGCCTTGCGGTCTGCCGATGTTCACGTCGCAGAGCTCCTGCCAGTCCCACTTGGATGCGCCCAGCACGACGACCTTGACGCCCTTGGCCGCCAGCTCGCCCAGCGGCTTGGCGAGTTTCCTGTCCTCGTCGCTGATGCGGGCGGCGTTCCAGATGATGACGGCGCAGTCGGCGGGCTTGTGGTCGTCGACCCCATTGAGGAGTTGGGAGGTCTTCAGTCCCTTTGCGGCGAACCAGGCCTTGGAAGTCTCTTCCTCGCCAAGGACGACGAAGAACCGCTTCCTGGTCGCGTCGGGGACCGTCGGCGGACGGACAGCGCGGACGAACCGCGAGCTCAGCACCGGCCGGCCGGACCAGGTAGTGGCCTTGATCGGCTCAACTGCCGTCGTCCGGGCGGTCAGCCAGTAATTGCCGACCTTGTCGGGCATCTTCCACTTCAGCGGCGTCTTGTCTGTCGAGTCGGCCTTGAGCGTGAAGTCGAAGGACCATTTGGCCAACGGGCTTTCCAGGCACTTGGCCTCGGGGACGAACTGGGGGTCCTCGGCCGTCAGGAGGACATCGACGTGAACCTTCGCGTCATGCCAGGAATCGTTGATGAGCCACAGGTCGGTCGTTACTTCCTGCGCAGGCAGGTAGTCGGGGTTGTAAAGGTCCAGGCTGGCCAGCACCGGCGACAGCGCCGAGTGCAGCGCGGCGGATATCGGCGCGGCGAAGCCCGCGCGCCACTCGCGGCCCGTTCGCGTCTTCGTCCAGCCCGCGTACATGTACGGCCATATCCCGTCGAACCGCAGACGGCGCATCGCCTCGGTGTGCTCCATGCCGAGCTGCGCGTAGGCCAGTGCGTCGGCGGGCTTGTCCTCGACGCCAGTCCACTGCGTCAGCGGGCGGGGGAAGATGTTCATGTACTCGCTGTTGGTGCAGGCCAGGCCCTTGGCCCGCTCCTTCCACGCGACGTAGCGGCGGAGGCTCTCCAGCTCGACCGTGTCAACCGTGTTGCCGCAGTCGTGCTCGTCGAAGATGAACTTCGTCGGCCGGCCGTCGCCGGAGCGCATCGTGGGGCGAGTCGGGTCGAGCTTGAGAACGAATTCCTGGTACGGCCCCTGCTCCCACGCGCGGTCGCCGGGCTGGCTCGACTCGTTGGACAGCACCCACGTGATGACCGATGGATGGTTCCACAGGCGGGCCATCCAACCGGCCGCGTCGGACAGCACGTTGGCCCTGAAGATCGCATCCTCCTCCGGCGTGAACTTGTGGTTGACGCCGTTGTAGAGGTCGGGGAACTCGGACATGAACATCGTGCCGTTCTCGTCGCCGATGTCGGCCCAGAGCTTGGGCGGCGGCTGGGTGTGCGTGCGGAATGAGTTCATGCTCATCTCGCGGGCCTCGGTGACGAGGTAGTCCTTCTCGTGGCCGGCGATGGCGCCGTGGGCCCACGTCCACTCGCCAACCAGGTCCGAGCCGCGGAGGAACAGGTTACGGCCGTTGAGCCTGAACCGGCTGTCGGCGACGGTGATCTCGCGCATGCCGAAGCGGAACGAGTACTCGTCGAGCGTCCTGCCGCCGCGGGTCAGGCGCACGACGGCCGTGTAGAGGTTGCAGTCCTCGTGCGTCCAGGGCCTGAAGCCGGGCATCGGAACTTCCACAAACGTGTGCTCGCCGCCGAGTGGATCGGTGTCGGGCTTGAACTTCGCGGAGGCCTCGCCCTTGCCGGCGTCCTTGCCGTCGGGCCAGGAACTGACCTGGGCGGTGATCCTCAGGCCGTTGATGGCCTCCGGGCCGGCCGGCGTGACGCGGATGCGGACCTTGCTGGCGGCCAGGTCGGGCATGGCAAGCGCCCACTTGATGTAGGCCGAATCCGCGAAGTCGATCCAGACATCGTCCGACACGAAGGGCACGCCGCGCGGCTTCTGGCTGGCGAACCCGGCCGGAATCAGGAAGAACCCGCTCTTGCTCTTGGCGACGCCGGCCGCGCCGGGGATCTTCAGGACGATCGTGTTCGCGCCGGCCTTCAGCACATCCTTTGGCAGCATCACCTGGTACGGGCCGGTGGGGGCGTTCTCGCCGACCTTCCGGCCGTTGATGAAGGCGACCGCGCCGAAGGTGATGTGGTTCCACCTCAGCACGGCGAGCTTCGCGGCCTGCTGTTCCGTCGCGTCGAACGTCCGCCGCGCCCAGACGAACTTGACGCTCGTGGCCGCCTTCTCGCTGAACGGCACGAAGTTGCCCGGCAGCGTCGTCGGCTGCCAGCGGAGCTTGCCGGCCGCGGCGGGGGTCTGCGCTTCCTCGTCGCCGGCGCCCTCGACGAACTCCCAGGGCCCGTTGAGCAGGATCGAGTCGGCCCGCCGGCCTTCTTGTGCCAGCGCGGCCGAGCAGAGGGTGAACGCCACAGCGAGAGTCAGTTCCGCGCGCTTCATGTTGGTTCTCCAGGTTTCGCAGTCGAGATTGTAGATTGTCCGGTGCTTGTGTGAAGCACGAATGTACAGGTTGCAGGCTCGAATTCCCCCTTTACACGCCACCAGTTCCGGCGATAATGACTGGCGCAGATGAACGCCGGAACGAACAGTCTGGTTGCCGTCCATCGTCACGCCCATTAGCGCGGCCGTGGTCCGCGCCGCCGTTGCTTTCCCCCACAATCGCCCGTAGATTAGGAGCTCCCATGAGCATCCGCATCATCGAGACTGGTTCGCCGCTTACCGACCGCGCGGTAGCGGCCGTGCGCGACCGCCTCCGCCGAGGCGGCCTGGCCGACATCCGCACGGGCGCGCTGTCGGCCCAGAAGGTCACGACGGCCGTGCGCGAGATCATCGCGGATGTTGAGCGGCGCGGCGACAAGGCATTGATCGAGCTGACGGCGAAGTTCGACCGCGTCAGGCTGACGGCCGGCGAGCTTCGCGTGCCGGCCGCGAGGATCGCCGCCGCCCGCGCCGAGGCCGACGAGCCCTTCATGGGCATCATCCGCCGCGCGATCCGCAACATCCGCCAATATCAGAGGAGCATCCTCCTGAAGGACCCGCCGGCGATCAGGCGCGGCGGGCGGAGGCTGGGCGTGCGGTACCTGTCCGTGGACCGCGTCGGCGTTTACGTGCCGGGCGGAAGGGCGTTCTATCCATCGACGGTGGTGATGACGGTCGTGCCGGCCATCGTCGCGGGCGTCCGCGAGATCGCGATCTGCTGCCCGCCGACGGCCGGCGACGACGTGCATCCGATGGTGCTGGCTTTGGCGGCGGAACTGGGTGTCAAGGAGGTCTACCGCGTCGGCGGCGCGCAGGCCGTCGCGGCGATGGCCGTCGGCACGCGGACCATCCGCAAGGTTGACAAGGTCGTCGGGCCGGGCAACGCGTTCGTGGCCGAGGCCAAGCGGCAGCTTTTCGGGCGGGTCGGTATCGACAGCATCGCCGGCCCGAGCGAGGTGCTGATCGTGGCCGACGGCGGCGCGCGGCCCCAGTGGGTGGCGGCCGACATGCTCGCCCAGGCGGAGCACGACCCCGGCTCGGCCGTGCTTGTGACGCCGTCGGCGAAGCTCGCAAAGGACGTGGCCGCCGCGGTTGACGCGCAGATCGCGACGATGGAACGCGCGCCCGCCGCCCGTGCGGCCATAGAGCAGTTCTCCGCGATCATCGTGGTCAGGGACCTCGACACCGCGTGCGACGTGGCCAACGACTTCGCCCCGGAGCACCTCCAGGTGATCGTTCGGGCGGCGCACGAGAGACGCGCCCTTGCGCGAATCCGCCACGCGGGCGCGATCTTCATCGGCCCGCACACGCCTGTGCCGCTGGGCGACTACTACGCCGGCCCGTCGCACGTGCTGCCCACCGGCGGGACGGCCAGGTTCTTCTCGCCGCTGTCGTGCAACGATTTTCTCAAGGCGTCGAGCATCGTGCGATACGACGCGAGTTCGCTGGCGGCGGATGCGGCCGACGTGATGGCATTCGCCCGGCGGGAAGGGCTGACCGGACATGCGGCCGCCGTCGAGGTGCGAATGCGAGGAAAAGCCCGTCGAATGTAGAACGCCGTTAAGAGTGAAACAATGTCATTCTTTCGTGACAACATCGAGCGCATGCCCCCCTACGTCCCCGGCGAGCAGCCGCCGCCCGGCGCGCGGGTTATCAAGCTCAACACCAACGAGAACCCCTATCCGCCCTCGCCGGCGGCGATGAAGGTGCTGCGCGGCTTCGACCCCGAATTGCTGCGGCGGTACAGCGACCCCAACTCGCGCCTCTTCTGCCGGGCCGCGGCCAAGGCCCTGCGCGTGCCGCCGGGCTGGGTGCTCGCGGGCAACGGCAGCGACGACACGCTGGCGATGATCGTGCTGGCCTGCGCCGAGCCCGGCCGCAAGGTCGTCTACCCCATGCCCACCTACGTGCTCTACCGCACGCTGGCGCAGATGCAGGATGCGGACATCGTCGAGGTGCCATACGACGACGAGTACAACTTGCCCCTGGAAGAGCTGATCGCTGCCCGCGGCGCGGTGACGTTCATTGCCCGGCCCAACAGCCCGTCGGGCACCTGTCCGCCCGTCGAGGAGATCGAGGCGCTGGCCCGCCGCTCGAAGGGCCTGGTCGTGGTCGATGAGGCGTACGTCGACTTCGCCGCCGACAACTGCCTGGCGCTTGCCCGCAAGTACGAGAACGTGGTGGTGCTGCGGACGCTGTCCAAGGGATACTCACTGGCCGGCCTGCGGCTGGGGTTCGCCGTGGCCAACCCGCGACTGCTGGCGGTGCTGAGCAAGGTCAAGGACAGCTACCCGGTCGATTCGATTGCGTGCGCGATCGGCGCGGCCGCGATGGGCGACCAGGCGCACAAGAACGCCAACGTGAAGAAGGTCATCGCCTCGCGTGCGAAACTCACCGCCGGCCTGCGCGGACTGGGCTACGTGGTCTGGCCTTCGCAGTCGAACTTTCTCCTCGCCCGGCCGCCAAAGGGCGACGCCCGCCGCATCTACGAAGCCCTCAAGGCACGCGGAATCCTCGTCCGATACTTCAATGAGCCGCGACTCGACGACAAGATGCGGATCACGGTTGGGGCCGATGAACAGAACGCGGCGCTGCTGCGAGTTCTGAGTTGTGAGTTTTGAGTTCCGAGTTCCGAGTTGCGAGTTGTGAGTTCCTGAAAGGCAGCGGTTCGGAGTCAAGGCAATCGCGAACGGGGACAAGCGCTTTCGGAGCTTCAAAGACCTGATAGTCTGGCAGAAGGCGATGGACTTGGTAGTCGAGGCCTACAAGCTTAGCGAGTTGTTCCCCGCCCGAGAGCGTTTCGGTCTGACCGCGCAGATCCGAGACGCGGTTGCTGGCATACCAGGCTGCATGGTTGAAGGCCATTGCCGAAGGACGAGCGCGGGCTTCGGGCATTTTCTGGACATCGCGCGGGGGTCGTCAAATGAGGTGGAGACCCAGAGGCTACTCTCTGTCCGCCTTCGTTACGTTACAGATCAGCGGGCCGATCCGGCCGCACGGCTTGTCGATGAAGTCCAGAGGCTTCTGAACGGCCTTGTTTCCAGCCCTGAGTCCAGCCCAGTCCGGGACATACGGCACAGGTACGTCCCAGGGCGGACTGCTCATAACTCACAACTCACAACTGAGAACTCAAGAGGCGCCAATGGCTGACCGAACTGCGAAGATCACCCGGGCCACGAAGGAGACCAAGATCGAGTTGGCCGTCAACCTGGACGGCTCAGGCGATGTCGACGCCCAGACCGGCGTCGGCTTCCTGGATCACATGCTTGACCACTTGGGCAAGCACAGCCTGACGGACATCGCCGTGAAGGCCAAGGGCGACCTGAAGGTGGACGACCACCACACGACCGAGGATGTGGCCATCTGCCTGGGGCAGGCCATCGCCAAGGCGCTGGGCGACAAGGCCGGCATACGCCGATACGGCTGCGCGTCGGTGCCGATGGACGAGACGCTGGCCAACGCCGCCATTGACCTCTCCGGCCGGCCGGCGGTGGTCTTCAACGTCAAGTTCGCCGGCCCCAAGATCGGCACGTTCGACACGCAGCTCGTCGAGGAGTTCCTGCGGCGGATGGCCGTCGTCGCGGGCATGAACCTGCACGTCAACGTCCCCTACGGGGCCAACGACCACCACGTGGCCGAGGCCGTCTTCAAGGCCGTCGCGCAGGCGTTCCGCGCCGCCAAGGAGCTCGACCCCGCCCGCAAGGGCCAGGTCCCCAGCACCAAGGGCACGCTGTAGCGCTACTGAATGCCGAAAAGTAGTGCCTGTCCCGACTTTTGAAAAGTAGGGACAGGCACTGCTTTTCGTGGCTTCATGGTCCGCGTCGGTCACGGCGGAAGCTGGTAGATCGTGATGGTCGGCCAGCGCACGGCCGGCGAGCGCGGTTCCCAGTACGGCCTGGCGGCAAACCAGTCGATGTCCTCGACAGGGCGCATCCCCGCGCGCATGAGCTCATCGAGCACCTTCAGCCGGGGCGGTCCGCCGCGCCGCCGGCAGTCGAAGAGGTCCTCGCTGAGTGACGCGGGGTAGCCGTACGTGTTGGCCAGGCGCCACACCTCGGACCAGTGGACCCATATCTGGACCACGCGCATCGCCCGCAGCCGGCGCATGATCTCGTCGCCGGTGAGGCCCTCGTTGGCCATCACCGCAAGCGGGTGCGGGTCGAACGGCGTCGCGTAGACGGTGCCGGGCGGCATGTAGAAGGCCTGCGCGTTGCCCACCAGCGTGACGTGCGCGCCTGCCGGCAGCGAGGCGAGCGTCGATAGCGGCGGGCGGTTCTTGATGATGTCCTCGGCGGCAATGGGGGGCAGAGGCACTTGCCCGTGCGCATCGCCCGTCCCGAAACGACCGGTCTGGTGGCCGAAGTCCCAGACGGCCGCGGCGAAGTTGACGACTACCGCGGCCAGGCCGAGGAACACCGCGGCCGCAGAGCCGATCTTGGCAGAGGCCACTGGCGCGGCGAAGCCCGGAGGCGCCCTCCATCGCCCTAGCGAGTCAAGCGCACCGACCGCGAGCATCGCCAGCGGCATCACGGCCGGGATCATGAACCGCGGCGGCATCTGGTGAGTCACGAAGATCCAGACGCCCAGTTGCGCTCCAAGCACGACCGCCAGACACCATTCCCACATGCCGGTGCGGCGAAAACGCACTACCATCCACAGGATGCCGCCGGCAGCTAGCGCGATGACAAGCCAGCCGAAGTCGGGCGTCTGGAGGAAGTTCCGCCAGAAGCGGTGGGCCCTGGATTCGGCCGGCAGCGGCTTCCAACCGGCCGGCTCGGGGACAGGCGGCATGTCCGCCGGGCCGGTGCCGTAGGCCCAGCGCTTCTGTTCCTCGGCCGTCCAGTACGCGCGGCCGAGGATCGAGGTCCCGATGGGAAAGACCGGGTTGCCGCCCGTCCAGACCGCGTTGCGGACAAGCCAGGGGGAAAACACCAACAGCGTCACAAGGCCGGCTACAACAACGTCCAACAACCTTCGTCCGCGACTTTCCTCGCCGGTAATTGCGGATTGTTGATTGCGAATTGCGGATTGCCCCGGTTCGGGGGCTTTGTCCTCAACCAGACGAATTCGCAATCCGCAATCCGCATTCCGCAATGCAGCTATGAGCATCGCCACTAATACCGGCCCCGCGACAAAGCCAACCGCCAGGTACTTGGTCGCGCACGCCGCGCCGAGCACGACGCCGACGCACGCAGCCGCGCGCCACGACCGCGCCTTGATCCAGTGCCGAAGCCAGAGCGTCGCCACCGCGATGCAGGCCAGTTGTGCCAGCTCCGTAATGGCGACCCAACTCACGCTTAGGACGCCAGGCGCCGTCGCCAGCAGCAGCGCGGCCATCCACGCACGCAGCCGGCCCTCGGGCCGCAATTCCCAGAACACGGCCGCTGCCGCCAGCACACCCCACAGGCCGTGCAGGTAGTTGGCCAGGTACATCCCCTCGTACGCCCCGCCCCGCAGGCACATGGCCAGCAGAAACAGCGTCTCGACGCCCAGCGGGTAATAGCTGTAGCAGTTGTAGTTGACGGCGGCGATTTGGCCGGCGTTGTAGTACTGGCGCGGCATCTGGAGGTGATACTCCAGCACGTCGTAGGCCTCGCCGCCGCCGATGAACCCCGGCGGTCGGGATGCGCCGGCGATCCAGATCGCCGCCGCGACCGCCGCGGCCATCCACACGAGCACCCCAAGGCCGACTCGCGGTGAGGGCCGCCAGTCGTGGGCCCACCTCCGCGCCTGACATGCCGCCAGCACGACGCCTGCGCCGATGACAGGCCACCAGACCCACGCCGTCAGCAGGCCGTGTGTGAACAGGCCGACGCACAGCACGGCCGTCCACAGCATTGCCAGACCCACGATGCACGCGGTTGAGACCTTCAGCGCCCTTGACACGCCGGCCGGCGCGAGAGGGCCGACGACGAGGTATCCGAATCCCCCCGCGGCCGTGATGATCGCGAGCAGGCACGCGCCCTCGACCACTGCCGTGTAGAGGACCACCAGGCTGAATACGAAATCCCCTACGAGCACGCAGACGGCCGCTATGAAGACCGCGCCCGCAAGCGCCGCGGCCAGCGCCGTCGGTATCTCCGTGGGCGACTTCCTGAGCCGGGCCGTGCCTTGCTTGCCCACCGTCAGCCCCCCGAATCTATGAACTGCGTCCTGTACAGATGGCCGTAGAGCTCGCAACTGT
>JBHGBE010000125.1:0-8858 GCA_041946855.1 Phycisphaerae bacterium
ATTGCGCGGGCGAGACGCCCGCCAGACGCGCGGGCCGGAGGCCCACGCCACAGGCGTTTGCCGGAAACTGAAATGCACCCACAAACCCTTCACAGGTTGAGCGGCCCGGCGAATTGCCGTAGATTACGCCTATGGGAAAGCCCAAAGGTCAGCTAGCATGCCGGGTTGCCGCGTTCGCGGCGATCCTGTGCGCGGCGGTCTTATACTGCCAAAGCGCGTGCGGCGGAGCGGAACAGGCGTCGAGGGCATCGCAACCGGCCGTCGACCGCCTGTCGGTGAGGGAAGCGGGCGAACTCGTCGCCGCCATCGGCCGGGACTTGCCGCCGGCCATCCGCGAGAGCAGGCGCGTCCTCATGGGCACGCGCGACCCCAACGGCCCGCCCCTGGTGACGCTGCCCGCCAAGGGCTCCTCGGACCAGGGCATTCCCCCGATGCCCAAGGGCGACGGGGCCGGCGGCGTCGGGCGGCAGATGATCCAGGCGCAGATCACCAGCCGCCCATCGACCAGCGCGCCGGCTGACTACGAGTACTGCCAGACCACGCTCCGGCCGCTCCTCAAGCGGATGCTCGCCGACAACAACCCTGTGTTGGCCAGGCTGTCCGACCTGCGGGCGCGGTCACAGCGCCTTGCGAGGTGGCTGGCGGCACAAGACCGATGGCCGGCGGACCTCGCGGGGCGGCGGGCGGGCCAGGCGACCGATTGGCCGTCGCTGTGCCTGGAGCGCCTGCTGGGCGCGGTCGCCGACAAGGACCTGGCGGCCGCGCGCCGATGGTCGGGCGAACTGGCCGCGGCCATCTTCGCACTGGAGGACCTGCACCGCTGGCTGGGGCTGCTCAGCAAGGCCGGCCTGACCAGCCTGGACTTCCAGGCCATGTTCGAGGCCTTCCATGATCGGCACCCGGAGACCGCCGGCTACGACAGGCACGCGATCTCGCGGTATCCCGGCGGCTCGTGGTTCGTCGCTGGCGTCAGCAACTACTCGGAGATCGAGCGCCAGGCGGCGGGCCTGCTGGGCCGGCCGGACGATGAGGCGGCCGTCGCCGGCCGCGACGCGGGCGCAGCCGCCACCGCCGCGGTGAACCTGCCTCCGCACGAGCGCGCCGCCTTCGCGAAGGTTCGCGGCCGCCTGTCGGCGCATAACCAGGCCGTCCTCGACCGCGCGGCCGGGATGCCTTACGAGCGGAGCTTCCTGGCCAACACCATCCACCGCATCTCCGAGGCCGGAGAGACTGACGCTCTGGGCGAGTCGTTGGAGCGTTTCGACCGGCGGTATCCGCGAGCGGAAGTCTGGCAGCTCATGGACATCTTCGTATACCGATCCAGCCTGGCGACCTCCGGCGTGGAATGGGGCGACCGCTTCGACGAGCGCCTGATGGCCGCCGCGGGCAAGCTCACGGCCACCCAGCCGGCGGCGGCGCTGGAGGCCGCGCGCGAGTTCCAGTACGGCGTCTACGGCGGCAGCGGCAACTACGCCGGCAATGTGCTGACGCTGAGGCGCTCTCTGGACACGGGCAAGATGGACTGCATTCGCGCCACGGACATGATCGCGGCCGTGCTGCGCAACGCCGGCGTGCCGGGCTTCCTGCACGTGCGGTGGACGCGGGGACCAAGCGGCCATTCGGTCGCCGCCGTCGCGAGCTTCGACGCCGCTGGCCGGCGGCGGATCGACATCGTTGACGGCCTGTTTCCACCGGGCACGCCTGGAGGAACCTGGCCCGAGGAATACCACCAGGACCACAGCGACCTGGCCTCGGTCGAGCTTTTCGGGCGCGGCCTGGACAGCTTCATCTGGATGGAAGGCTACGCGATACAGGGCCCGAAGCGAGGGACGCTCGTGCGCTTCGACGTGCCGTATCTGCCCAGGCCTGCGCCGGCGACTCCGGGGCCTGCCGCAGCATCTTCCGGACCTTCAGTCCTTGCCTACGAAGGGGCCCTGAAGGATGGTTCCAAGCTGACGGTCCGCCTGCGGGACGGCCGCACGGAGGTGGTCTTCGCGAACGGATGGCGTGTTGATTCGGCCACCGTCAGCGGGACGGAGTTCCCCAGGGACCTGGCCGCTGTCGGGCGCGCTGGTGATCGGACGCTCGCTGTGTCCGGCTGCATCACCGAATCAAAGGCGGTCCTGGAGATCAAGCGTGGCGTCGGCGTGGCTGCGGAGGTGCAGAAGGCTGTACTTGTACGCATGGGCGGGACTTCCCGGCCAGCCACGAGCGCAGACGATTGACCTGAGGCATTGGCGGAGGCACGCACGGTGATCTACTCGAACCTGCTGCACCTTTCCTACAACATGTGGGGCGACTGGGAGTATCCCAATTGGGGCCGGTACTGGTGCGCCAAGCCGTACCTGCGGTTTGACCAGTCGCTGTGGGACGACCTGCTGAAGGCGATGGCCGCCAGCGGCCTCAACCAGGTGGTCATCGACCTGGGCGACGCGGTCGAGTACGAGTCCGCGCCGTCGGTCCGTGTCGAGGGCGCATGGTCCGCACGCAAGCTCCGCGACGAGCTCCGCAAGTGCCGCGACATGGGCCTGGAGCCGGTCCCGAAGATGAACTTCTCCGCCTGCCACGACGCGTGGCTGGGGAAGTACTCGCGGATGGTCTCGACGGATGAGTATTACGCCGTTGTCAAGGGCCTGATCGAGGAGGCAATCGAGCTTTTCTCAGAAAAGGACCGGCCGAGATTCTTCCACCTGGGCATGGACGAGGAAGAGCCTCACCACCAGCACACGTTCCAGTACATAGTCAGCCGGCAGTTCGACCTCTGGTGGCGCGACGTGCTGTGGATGTGCGGCATTGTCGAGGCCAAAGGGGTACGGCCGTGGATATGGTCCGACTACGTCTGGAACCACACCCAGGAGTTCTACCAGCGGATGCCTCGGACTGTCGTCCAGAGCAACTGGTACCGCGAGCCTGTCCGCGGGCCCGACAGGAGCGTCTACGGCGGCGAGTTCTCGATGGACATCGAGTGCGTCAGGACCTACGTGGAACTGGACAAGGCCGGCTACGACCAGATACCGACGGTAAGCAACTGGCGGACGCCCGAGAACATCTACGGCACGATCAACTTCTGCCGGCAGCACCTGTCGAAGGAGCGGCTGCTCGGCTACATCCTGACGCCCTGGGCGCCGGCGCTGGAGGCCGAGCGGGCCAAGCATGTCGACGCGATAGAACACTTCGCGAAGGCTATCAAGGGAGATAGTTCCCCTTGAGCGCGCTCACGCCGTAAGTGCAGGCGTAGAGCACCTTGTGGTCGGCCGGGTCGAACTCGATTGCCGTCACGCCCCGGAAGGGGAACTTGTCGAAGACCTGCCACTTGCCGCCGTCCGTGGTCTTGTAGACGCCGCCCATGTCGCAGGTGACGAACATGACCTTCGAGTCGCCGGGGTATACGACGGGCGTGAAGATCGCCCCACCCCCGCCGATGCCGATTACCTCCCACTCGCCCCTGGCGATGTCGGCGGGACAAGAAGCCGAGGCAACGACCAGACCGACTGCGGCGAGGATTTGTGCCAGTCTCATGGGGGTCTCCTCTTCAGTGACGAAGGGAATAACGAATATCGAACAAGGAATATCGAATAACGAACGGGAGGCGGCGACGCCCGGAGCACTTCGTCATTCGATATTTCCTGTTCGTTATTCGATATTTCAGTTGTTGATCGGCGTTGCCCCGCCCTTCCACAGCCCTCCTCCGAACGTCGTGATGAACAGGTTCTTGTGGTCGGCCGGGTCGAACTGGATGTTCTGTACGCCGCTGAACGGGAACTTCTCGAAGACCTCCCAGGTCTTGCCGGCGTCCTTGCTGACCCACAGGCCGTGGGCGGCCAGGTACACCGTGTTGGGGTCGTCGGGGTGCAGCTTGACCATCATCGCGTGGCAGTAGCTCGGCGGCGACCACTTGGCCTGCATCGCGTCGGTCATGATGTGCGCCCAGGTCTTGCCGCCGTCGGTGGTCTTGTATCCGCCGCCCTCCGGCCCGCCGGGGATCGTGGCGGCCGTCAGGTAGACCGTGTTCTCATCCGTCGGGTGGAGTGCGAAGTCCGTCGGCCAGTGGAGCTTCAGTCCGGCCGTGATGTCCTGCCACGAATCGCCGCCGTCGATGGACTTCCACAGGCCGCCGGGCACGGGGAACGTATTGGCCCCGACGCGCATGGCGACGACCACGCAGTAGAGGTTGCCGCTCTTGGGATGGATCTTGACCTTGTAGCAATGCAGGTTGCCGGGGTTGCCAAGGCCGTCGGCCTTCTTTGTCCAGGTCTTGCCGCCGTCGGTCGTCTTGTAGACTCCGCCCTCGTAGAACGTGGCGTACATCGTCAGCTTGTCCTTCTCGCTCTTGGGGTCGATGACGATGCCGGTGCAAGGCAGCTTGGGGAGCTTGTCGTTGAGGACCTTCCAGCTCGCGCCGTAGTCGTCGCTGACGCAGACGCCGCCGGCGTGGTTGGGCTTGTTGGCGTCGACGTGCGTCCAGTGCGGGATGTCGTGGCGATTGGAGTTGGCGGCGTAGATGCGGCCCTTCACGAACGGGTCGAAGGCGATCTGGTAGAACGTGTTCGACCACGGGCAGCCCTTGACGGACGAGATCCACGTCTGGCCCTTGTCAACGCTGCGGGCGAAGCCGATGTCCGTGTAGCAGATGTAGTAACGGTTGGGGTCGTTGGGATCGAACTGGCAGTCCCACACGCTGGTGACCTCTAGCCCGATGGACTTGTAGCGGAAGCCCGGATCGCCCGGCTGCACGCCGACCGGCTGGTTCATCGCCTGGTACCAGCTCTTGCCGCCGTCCTTGGTGCGGTAGAAATCGCCCTGCGTCGTCACCATCGCCGATTCGGGATTGGCGAAGTCGATCCCCAGCCCCCAGGGGCTGATGGAGTAGCCCCAGGATAGCTGCGTCTGCACCCAGGAACGCTCGACATTCTTGGCCATGTCGAAGATGCTTTTCCACGTCTTGCCGCCGTCATCGGTCCGCCAGACGTCCTTGCGGCTGGAGGCGTAGCAGACCTTGTCCTGGTTGGCGGGCATGAGGATGTCGTTCTGGCCTTGCGGCTTCATGACCTCCTCCCACTTGGCCCCGCCGTCGGCGGATTTGAGAATGCCGGCCTTGTCCACGATGATGTAGAGGCATGGCTCGGCGTTCTGGCCGGCAGCGGCGCCGGTCAGCATCAGGATCGCGCCCTTCGCCTCGGCGGGGCTGACGTCCTTGGACGACTTGCCGCCGTCGGTGGTGACGGCGACCTTGTCCTTGGCGACGTAGTAGACGCCCTTGCCAAGCGCAATCAGGCCGGCGCACTTGCCTTCCGCCGCCTTCGTCCAAGTCCTGCCGGCGTCGGAGGAAATCCACACGCCTTCAGCGCCGCCGACGCAGAGGACGGACTGGCCGGCCGCGATGTGCGTGATGCCGGCCTTCCACGGCCCGTCGCCCTTGACGACCTCCTGCCAGGTCTCGCCCTTGTCCCTGGAGACCTTCAGGATCGAGCCGCTATCGTCCCAGTAGACGGCATCCTTGGTGAAGGCCGGGCGGGCACGCAGCGAACTGTGAATCTGCTTGTAGTGGATCAGCCGCCACGACTTGCCCCCGTCGGTCGAGCGGTACGAGCCGCTCATGTCGCAGGACATGAACATGAGCTGGTTGTCGTAGGGGCTGATCGTCGGCGTGTACATGCCGCCCGCGCCGCCCATGCCGGTGACCTCGAAGCTGCCCTTGCCGGTGTTGGTCTGCGCAGCCGCGCCGGCCGCCGTCAGAACAACCACAGCCGCCGCCACTGTCAGGATGAGGGAATGTCTCATGTGTTCTCCTTTCATTCCCGTTTGCACGTTGAAAGCGCCCGGCCGCGCCGTGGGCCGGGAAGCTCTTGCCGAACGGTGTTGAAGTATGGCCGCCGGCCGCTAACATGTAAAGCCTTGTGTCGGCCTCGGGCCGACCGGAAAACAAGAGAAAAGGAGACGTGACATGAAGCGGCTTTCCATCAGTTCGCTCGTGGCGTTGCTTTGCGCCTGCGCGTGCCTGGGTATTGTGGCGGCCAGGGCCATCGCCGAGGACATCTACACAAACGACTTCTCCAAGGACCTGGGCAAGTGGAAGCTCGCCAAGGCCGAGGGGAAGGTCGAGGCCGAGGGCCTGAAGATCACCAAGGTCGAGCAGTTCGGCGGCATCGGCATAGAGGAAAAGCCCGCCCAGGACCTCAGCGCGGCCAAGGCCCTGGCCTTCGAGGTCGCCAACGGCGGCGACAGCGAACTGGCGGTGGTCATCAAGATCGGCAGCGACAAGAACAAGGACTCCAAGGACTACAAGATCCCCGCCGGCAAGACGGTCACGCTCAGGCGCGACCTGGCGGACCTTTCCGACGTTGACTTGAAGAAGATCGACTACGTGCGGCTCTTCGTGCCCAAGGCCGGCGACGTCAAGCTGACCATCAAGAAGGTCACGCTCGTGGGCGGCACGGCCGCGAGCAAGCCGGCGAGCAAGCCGGCCAGCGAACCGGCGAAATAAGGGCAACGCAGAGGCCGCAGAGCTCGCGGAGGGACTACAGAGCGCCCTCTGGCAACTCGTTTTTTCTCTGCGTCCTCCGCGGTCTCTGCATTGATCGGCAATCACCACTTATCGCGCGTCCTCCAGGCTTAGCTCGCGGACGACCTTGCCCGGCGAGCAGCCTCGTCCCTCCAGCCTGATCCGGCGGACGACCAGGCGGCCGCGCTCGATCCATACCATCCACGGGTGGCCCAGGCGGGCGAAACCGCCCGTGTTGATCACCGTCCGTTCGCGCCTTGTCCAGATGCCCGGATGGTGGGTGTGGCCGATGATCAGGAACGGCTGGTCGGGGGCGTATCGCCGCATGAACGCCGCCGCCATCGACGGCGTTCGCCGCCACGCCGTCAGCACGGCCGCCGCGCCAGCCGCCCTTTGCGCAAGCAGCTTGATCCGCTTCAGGCGGCGCTGCCACCGCGAGCGGATCTTCCTGGCGTGTTCAGCGTGGATCGCCACGACGGTCTGGGCCGTGGCCAGGAGCTGGCCTTCGAGCGTCTGCCGCTGGGCCTCAGGCAGCCTGGCAAGCGCATCCTCGCGGTAGCGGCGAATCCAACCGCTGTGCGGACGCCACAGGGATATCGCCGGGAAAAGCACGTCGCCGTGCGTCACGAGGACCTTTCCGCCGCCCAGGACCACGTGCCTTGCGGGCGAAATGCCAGGATCGGCGTTGCCAGCCAGGAAGACGGGGCGCACGCCGTCGCGGCGGCAGACCTCCGGCAGGAATTCCATGACCCTCGCGAGCCTTCGCGGCCGGCGAGCCAGACCCCAGTCGACCGTGTCGCCGTTGAACACGGCCGTCCGCGCGCCGAGCCAGATCGGCCGCAGCGCCTCGAAGCGGCCGCGCCAGTCGGTCCCGCGCTGGAGGTGAACGTCGCTGATGACGGCGACGGGCTCCTCGCAACCGGCCGCCATCTCCCGCGCGGCGGCCGCAATGTCCGGCACGCTGGTCATCGCAAGCCCATAGGATCGCGCACGCGCGGGACCATGTCCATCCGCAATGCTAGGTCGCCTTCGCCATGAATTCCCTGATCTTGCCCGCCACGTAGGCGATCTGCTCGGCCGTCATCTCCGGGAAGACCGGCAGGGCCAGCACCTCCTCGGAGGCGATCTCGGTCTGCGGGAAATCGCCCTTCTTGTGGCCCAGCGCCGCGAAGCACTCCTGGAGGTGCAGGCCGATGGGATAGTAGACGCCCGTGCCGATCCCCTGCTGCTTGAGGAAAGCCTGGAGCGCATCGCGCCGCCGCGCGCGGATCGTGTACTGGTGGTAGATGTGCCGATTGCCGGGCAGCTCGGTTGGAGTGACGACGCCCTCGCACCCGGCCAGCAGTTCGTTGTAGCGGGCGGCGTTGGCGCGGCGTTTGCCGGTCCACTTTTCCAGGTGGCGGAGCTTGACGGTCAGGGCCGCGCCCTGGATGGAGTCCATGCGGAAGTTGCCGCCGACCCACTTGTGGACGTACGCGCCGGTCTGGCCGTGGACGCGGAGCTTTTCCATCTTCTCCGCCAGCGCCGAATCGTTGGTGGTGACTAGCCCCGCGTCGCCCAGCGCGCCGAGGTTCTTGGTCGGGTAGAAACTCAGCGCGCCTATCGTTCCGATCGAGCCGGCCCGCTTGTCGCCCTGGTCCGCGCCGATGGCCTGGGCAGCATCCTCGATGACCGGAAGCTTGTGCTTGGCCGCGACGGCCATGATCGCGTTCATATCGGCGAGCTGGCCGTACAGATGGACGGGCATGATCGCCTTGGTGCGCGGCGTGATGGCCTGCTCGATCCTGCGGGCGTCGATGTTGAACGTCCGCGGCTCGATGTCCACGAAGACCGGGCGCGCCCCTACCCGCCAGATCGACCCGGCCGTCGCGAAGAACGTGAACGGCGTGGTGATGACCTCGTCGCCGCGGCCGATGTCCAGCGCCATCAGCGCAAGCAGGAGCGCGTCGGTCCCGCTGGAGACGCCCAGCGCGAACCGGCAGCGGCAGTACTCGCGGGCGGCCTGCTCGAACACGCGGACGGCCGGGCCGTTGGTCACCAGCGGGTTGGCAACCGCGTCCATGACGGCCGGCACAAGCTCGTCGCGAACCTCCGCGAACTGCTCCCTGAGGAACACGTCCAGACCGGGAATCTGCATTGGCGCTCCTTTCCTTGGCAGCGGGGCTAGACTAAGGGCCGGCCGCGCGAGCGTCAACAACATACCAAGGCCCGGCCAACGGCCCGCGGCGGCCGCCGCATGCACCGTCCGTTGGAAGGCCCGGCGGCCAGATTACCCAGATTACGCCAACGCTCGTAAGTTCGGCTTTGTTTCGTCCATTCTGCCTCTCGCGGGCCTGAGCGAGATTACCCAGATTAC
>JBHGBE010000126.1:0-8797 GCA_041946855.1 Phycisphaerae bacterium
TACCTATGACCAAAGAAGTCTAACACGGGGCCGATTCCCAAGAACTACGAGCTATACATGTCCAGGTCTTCTTCGACGAGCAGAACCTGTCAATCTCCGCCAAGAAGCTGGGATACCGGCTGGACTATGAGCGGTTGACCAGCCTCATCCGCTCCCAGGCCAGGCTCGCGGATCTCCACATCTTTGTCGCCTCCGAGGATCCGAGGCTGAAGAGCCGCCACTGGCTGACGCGATTTGGCCACGCGGTTCACGTGAAGACCATCCGCACCCTCCGGAGATGCGGTCAGCTTCGCAGGGATTGCAACATCGACAATCTCTTCGCGTTCTGGGTCGGGCGTTGCGTGACTGCCCGGCTACACGAGGTCATCGTCCTGGGTTCCGGCGACTACGGACTGTCCGGGGAACTTGCCGCGGAGATCACCGCCAGAGGCGCAAGAACGCGCGTCATGACCCTGTCGCTGCCGGGCTCCACTGCCCGTGACCTGGATGCACGAAGGAACCCCAATATCGCGGCGAATCTGGTGATCGGCATGGACGTGCTGAAGCCGCGGTTCGTTCACGCGTCTTGCCCACATCCCGCTGCCCTCAGCCACAAGGTGGCTTAGCTGCCAGCCTTTGGTGGTCCTGCTGGATTGGATGCGTCTCCGCTGACATCGGGAATGAGACCGGAGCGCGGGCCATGCGGCGTTTCTACCCCACGTAACCCGTTCTGGCGGTGATTCCGGGTGCCCTGATAACCCCGGGTCGCAGGTTCGAATCCCGCGGGCGCTAGTGGTTGGGCCGCTGCAAACGGCAGCGGCCCCACGGTTCACGCGAAACGCCGCCGAGAGATCCTCGGCGGCGTTCGCGTTTCCTACGCGGGCTCCGCAAAGGGGTTACGATTCTTCCGCTGGCGGGCCGGCGTCTCTGCCCCGCCCGCCGCGATAACCGGAGCACCCCTCCCGACCGCCCGAACCGTCCGATTTCGCCGAAAGTCTCTCCCGGCCGGAGAGATTCGCGGGCACGGGTTAACAGGAGGTTGTCTCTGCTGAACCGGACGCAACCGCTGCAATCTCGGCTACGACGACCCGGAATTCGCTGTTCCTGACGCTACCGCACTTGGAGTAGGTTCTCCAGGCCAACGGGTACTGGCCGGTCAAGCAGATGGCCTCCGTCCGCCCGTTCGTCGTGCCTGGTGAGGCGTGGCCAGCCCATTCGAGCCTGCCGCACAGCTTCGCGGCTTCATGCACCCGAAATGCCCCGTCCACGTTCCCATCGCGGCCGCTCTTCCGCCAGTAGCCTTGGTCGTTCGTCAGCAGCACGGCGAAGCCGGTCAGGCCGGGGTAAGCGCTCGCCAGAGCCTCGATCCGCCCTATGTCCTTGCAGAAGTCGTACCGGGCGATGTCCTGGGCGCTCTGGTCCAGCAAATCGAACGGCTCTTCGCCCACCGTCGCCTGAAGACGCCGTGTCTTGTACTTCAGCTCGATCGCGCACATCTCGTTGGCATGCTCGATCCAGATGTCAACGTAGGTCTTCCGCTTCAGCCTCGCGGGCCTGTATTCGAGCCTGACCTTGGCCGTCGGGTGGTGCTCGTGAATGATCCAGGCCAGTGCATGCTGGAAATCAGCTTCCGAGTGGAAGGCCGGGCGGCGTTCCGCAAGAGCCTTCAGAATCGTGATGAGGTCGACGTCACGCATGGCACTCCTGTTCCTCTTGCCCCGCCATCAGAACTTCGGAAGCCCTTGGCACAGAATGCTCAGGGGGATGATGCTCTTGGGCTTCACCTTGAAGTCATCCGGGGCTGCGTCAGCCCGTGCCTGAAGCTTGGCGGCATCCGCCGTGTTGCGAACCAAGACGCCCAGTAGCCTGGTCGGCAGCACGAACTTGCCACGGCACCGCCACTCCCGCTCGTGAATCCAGCTGACCCAGCCCGCCTCGGTCGCCTCAAACCGCACCACTCGCCAGAGCTCGTCCCGCGGCACACCCAGTCGGCGACGCTCGTCCTCTGACAGGTACAGGACTGGGCGACAACCTTTCTTGTAGGCATGCTTCTTGGTAACGAAGATGCCGTATGGCTCATATCGCGGCTTGTTCGGATTGCTGTTGACCTCATTCAGGATGTACTTCAGCGCGTAGAAGGGCACGTCCATGAAGCATGTTGCCCCATGCGGGCCCTTGATGAATCCTCTGCTCTTGGTGCTGGGCCAGATTTCCCCTTTCCGCAGGATGTTGGTCAGGTTGTCCAGTGCGGAGTACTCGTCCTCCGCTCTCGTGTTCTTCGTGAGATGGATCAAGTACGGCGTAAGATCAGGCCGTTCCTCAAACGGCAGTTCCTCGAATTCCGGCAGTGCCATCTCGATCTCCTATCCCTCCGTCCCCTGACGTGGGAACTTGATGATGACGGGATCGCCCTGCGTTACTGACGGACGTGGGGCGGACGGCTCCTGGGGTGGAGCCCAGTAGTTGCTGATCGTAGTTCGCGACTGCCCTGTCACCTTACTGATCGAGGAGAAGCTCACGTCGAGCCCAGCCTGCTTCAGGAGCCGAACTGCCAGTCGCACCTTCTCCCTCGCAGCACGTTCCTTCGATAAGCCGTAGATTCCGAGACCCTCGCGTCCACCAGAATACTGGCGTCGCCCGTAGTAGCCGTCCATGATCGCCTGAGACTTCGCCTCGGCAAGGGGAAGCCAGACCTGCCGAACTTCGTCGATGGACATGCCCTTTTTCACCTTGGCCATACACGCCTCCCGTTGCCGACCTGTCGCGGCGGTAGCGAGTATAACCCTCTTCCAGCGGTTAGCGGAAGTGGGCGCATGCTCCGCGAACGGCATAGGTAACCAATGAGGGCGGATCGCACCGCCCCCTCGGAGACCTTGCCATGATCGCGATACCCGATCCTGAAACGATGACGGCCGACGAGCGCCGGTTGGAGGTCGCCGACATTCTCGCCGGCGGCCTGCTGCGGCGCGTTCTCGCGGCCAGAGCCGCCATGTCTTCCGCAGGTCAAATAGTCGCCGAAGTCCCGGAAAAGCGGCTTGATGCCCCGGCGGAATCGAGGCTCAGTGTGGCTCAACGGCCCGGCGGTTAACGGGCCGAGTCTCGGAACCGTTGTGATGAAGGAGCCACGGAATGAGCGACATCGCCGCTGAACTCGTCGCCCTGGACCAGATGTCCACGGGCGACCTGGCCGAGCGGTACGCGGAGCTGCACGGCCAGCCATGTAGGACCCACCACCGCGCGTACCTCCTCCGCAAGATTGCATGGCGCATCCAGGCCAACGCCGAGGGCGACCTGTCGGAACGTGCCCGCAAACGGGCCGCCGAGTTGGCCAACGATGCGGACGTGCGGGTCATGGCCCCAAAGACGATCATCTGCCCGCCGCAGGGCGGCGCATCCGTCACCGTGACGCGCCCGGTCCCGCCGGGCCGCGACAAGTCCAGCGACCCGCGACTGCCCGCTCCCGGCTCGGCAATCGTCCGCCAGTACAAGGGCCGGACCATCCGGGCCATCGTGCTCGAAGACGGCGGCTTCGAGTGCGATGGCCAGCGGTTCCGCACCTTGACCGCCCTGACCAAGCAGATCACCGGCAGCCACATGAACGGGTTCCGCTTCTTCCGCCTGGGAGTCCAGCGATGAGAAAGAGCCGAGCAACCAAGCCCGTCAAACCCGCAAAGGCGACCACCCGGTGCGCCATCTACACCCGCAAATCCACCGAGGAAGGCCTCGAGCAGGAGTTCAACTCGCTGGACGCCCAGCGCGAGGCCGGCGAGGCCTATATCGCCAGCCAGCGAGCCGAAGGATGGACGGCGTTGCCCGACCGTTACGACGACGGCGGTTTCACCGGCGGCAACATGGAGCGCCCGGCCCTGGACCGTCTGCTGCGGGACATTGACGTCGGCAAGGTCGACTGCGTCGTCGTCTACAAGGTGGACCGTCTCAGCCGGTCGCTGATGGACTTCGCCAGGATCATGGAGACCTTCGAGAAGCACAACGTCTCGTTCGTCTCCGTAACGCAGCACTTCAACACCAGCCACTCGATGGGCAGGTTGACGCTGAACATCCTGCTCTCCTTCGCCCAGTTCGAGCGGGAGATCATCGGCGAACGCATCCGGGACAAGCTCGCCGCCCAGGCCCGCAAGGGCAAGTGGACCGGCGGAATCCCGGTTCTCGGCTACGACGTGGACCGCAGCGGCCCCAGCCCCCGGCTGGTGGTGAACGCCAAGGAGGCGACCCGCGTCCGCGAGATATTCCGGATGTACCTCCAGGAGGCGGCGCTGCTACCGGTAGTCAAGGAACTGGCCAAACGCGGCTGGCACAACAAGCACCGGCTCACCAAGAAGGGCCAGGAGCGTGGCGGCCGCCCGTTCGACAAGTCCAGCCTCCACGTCCTGCTGACCAACCCGATCTACGCGGGTAAGACGCGGTACAAGGACGAACTGCATAGGGGCGAGCACGAGGCGATCATCGACCAGGAGACCTTCGACAAGGTCGGCAAGCAGCTCAAGGTCAACGGGCGGACCGGCGGCACGGAGGTCCGCAACAAGTACGGGGCGTTGCTGCGCGGCCTGCTGCGGTGCAAGAGCTGCGGCACGGCCATGGTGCATACGTTCTGCGGTCGGCACATGCGGAACTTCCACCGCTACTACCGATGCACCCACGCCATCAAGAACGGTCGCGAGCGGTGCTCTTCGGGCACGATTCCCGCGGGCGAGATTGAGCGCGTCGTGGTCCAAGAGGTGCGCGGCTTGGCGAAGGACGACACCTTGCTCGCACAGGTGCTCGCCGACGCCCACGCAGCCATCGACGCGGAGATGACGGCCGTGCGTCAGGAGCGGGACGAGCTTGTCCGCGACCGCAAGCGCTACCACGACGAGCTTCATCGGCTTGTGAAGGGCGGCACGACAACGGGCGACGCGACGGCTCGCATCGCCGACCTGCACGCCCGGCTGCTGGAGACCGACCAGCGCCTGCCTGTCGTGGAATCGCGGATCGTCGAGCTGGAGTGCCAGACGGTCTCGGAGGCCGAAGCGCGTGCGGTGTTCGCCGACTTCGATGGCCTGTGGCAGAGCCTCATCCCGCGAGAGCAGGCCCGTCTGCTCAAGCTGCTGATCTCGACCGTCGAGTACGACGGCGACGCCGGCACGGTGTCGGTGACCTTCCGCTCGACGAGCATCCGTTCGCTGATTGACCGCAAGGAAGAGGACGCAGCATGACGACCATCACCAGGCAGATTCACTTCACGCTGAAACGCGGCCGGAAGATCGCCGCGCCCGGCCCAGCCCCGGTGCCGCAGGAACCGGCCGGCCGCGTTCCCCGTGTGTCGAAGCTCATGGCGCTGGCCATCCGGTTCGACGAGCTTCTGCGAGACGGGCTGGTCCCCGACCAATCAGAACTGGCCCGCCTCGTCCACGTCACCCAGCCGCGTATCACGCAGATCATGAACCTCCTGCACCTGGCCCCCGACATCCAGGAGGAACTCCTTCACCTCCCGCCCGTCGCGGCCGGCAAGGATCCGGTCACTGAACGCGACCTGCGGCCAATCGCTGCGCTGCGTGACTGGCGGCAGCAGCGTCGTGCATGGCAAAGTCACGCGACGTCCTGCGTGTGAGACTGGCCTTACGCTTGAGCCCAGTCCTTGCATAGGACTTCGGCCTGTTGCAGAACCAGTTCTGTTGCCCGCTGCTGCATGTCTGGCGGGTAGCCATACTCGCGGAGAATGCGTTTCACCATCACGCGAATCTGGGCGCGGGCGTTCTCACGCACCTGCCAGTCGATAGTGACGCTCTGCTTCACGCGCTCGACCAGTGCCTGGGCAAGGAAGCGGAGCTTCTCGTCGCCGATGACCTGCTTGGCGCTCTCGTTCTCAGCCAGAGCGTCGTAAAAGGCGACCTCGTCGTCCGACAGCCCCATCTCCTGCCCCCGCGACTGAGCCTGGCGCATTTCCTTCGCAATGCGGATCAACTCGTCGATCACCTGAGCGGCCTCGATGGCGCGGTTCTGGTACTTGCGCACCGCTTGCTCAAGCATCTCGGCAAACGACCGAGCCTGCACGACGTTCTTCCGCATGTGCGTCTTGATCTCGTCGTTAATGAGCTTTTTGAGCAGTTCCATTGCCAAGTTGCGCTGAGGCAGCTGCTGCACTTCGGCCAGGAACTCGTCCGAAAGGATCGAGATGTCCGGCTTCTCCAGCCCGGCGGCGGCGAAGATGTCTACCACCTCCGTCGAGTAGACCGCGCGCGAAACCAGTTGACGGATTGCCGACTCCATGTCGTCGGGCGATTTCTCGCTCTCGGACATCGTCGCCTTGACCAGCGCCGAGCGAATCTCCTGGAACAACCCGATCTCGTCGCGGATCGCCATCGCCCTGGCATGAGGAACCGACAGAGCGAAGGCCTTGGATAAGTCCCCGACGGCTTGGACGAATCTCGCTTTCCCATTGTCCAGGCCCAGGATGAATTCCATCGCCTGCGCCACGCCGCTCATGCGCTTGGCTGGGGCTGCGGCGAGAATGGCCCTGTAGTCGAACCCGTGGAGCAGGCCGCACACGACCTCGTACTTCTCCAACATGACCGCAACGGCCTGTTCCTGATCGACCGTTGCCTGACCCTTGCCGCCGCTGGCGGTGTAGGTGCGGAGCGCGTGCTTCAGGGCGTCCGCGATGCCGAGATAGTCCACCACCAGGCCGCCGGGCTTGTCCTTGAACACGCGGTTGACGCGAGCGATGGCCTGCATCAGGTTGTGGCCGCTCATCGGCTTGTCCAAGTACATCGTGTGCATGCTGGGACAATCGAACCCCGTCAGCCACATGTCGCGGACGATCACCAGCCGTAAGCTGTCCGAAGGGTCCTTGAACCGCTTGGCGATGGTCTCGCTCTGGAGTTTCGTGCGAATGTGCGGCTGCCATGCCGCTTGGTCCGACGCCGAACCGCTCATGACGATCTTGATCTGGCCTTTGGCATCATCCCCGTTGTGCCACTGTGGGCGAAGCTTCCTGATCGCCTCGTAGAGGTCGACGCAGATGCGCCGGGACATGCAGACGATCATCGCCTTGCCGTCCATCGCGTCGAGGCGTTTCTCGAAGTGGTCGACGATGTCCTGCGCCACCAGCCGCACCCGTTTGTCGGTGCCGACCATCGCCTCTAGCGCAGCCCACTTGGTCTTGAGCTTCTGCTTCTCGGTCTCTTCCTCACCCTCGGTGATCTCCTCGAATTCCGGGTCAAGTTTCGGCTTCTCTTCCTCCTTCAACTCCAGCTTGGCCAGGCGCGACTCGTAGTAGATCGGGACTGTCGCGCCATCCTCGACCGCCCGGAGGATGTCGTACTTGTCAATGTAATCGCCGAACACCGCTGGTGTGTTCTTGTCATCAAGCTCAATGGGTGTGCCGGTGAATCCGATGAAGGATGCGCCTGGCAGAGCATCCCGGAGGTACTTTGCCATGCCGTACTTCATCTCGCCGGACTTCTTATCCATCTTGGCGCTGAAGCCGTAATGGCTGCGGTGCGCCTCGTCGGCAATCACCACGATGTTGCGACGGTCGCTCAGTGCGTCCCCGCCCTCGAACTTCTGCAACGTGGTGAATACCACTCCGCCCGACGCCACGCGCAGCAGTTCCTTCAGGTGGTCCCGGCTCTCGGCCTGGACGGGCTTCTGTCGCAGCAGCTCGCTGTTGGTGCTGAAAGTTCCGAAGAGCTGGTCGTCGAGGTCGTTGCGGTCCGTGATGACGACCAGCGTCGGGTTCTCCATCGCCGGATGTTTGATGATCTTCCCGCCATAGAAGGCCATCGAGAGGCTCTTGCCCGAGCCCTGCGTGTGCCACACAACGCCGATGCGCCGGTCGCCCTCAGGCGAACTGGCCTCCACCGTGCAACCGACGGCCTTGTTCACCGCCCAGTACTGGTGATAGGCCGCCGCCTTCTTGGCTATCGCCTTGCCGTCATCCTCGAACGTGATGAAGTTCAGCACGTAGTCCAGGAGTCGCCGCTTCTCGAAGATGCCTTTAATCAGCACTTCCAATTGCACCGACCCTTTTGGGGCGAGCGCGATGCCGTCGATGGTCCGCCAGGGCTGGAAGCGGTCCCAGCCAGCCGTCAATGTACCCGCCTTGGCAGCAAACCCGTCGGAGATCACCAACATCTCGTTGAAGACGAAGAAGCTGGGGATGTCCATCTTGTACGTCTGGAGCTGGTTGAAGGCGTGCCGGATCGTCGCCTTCTCCTCCGCCGGATTCTTCAGTTCGATAACGCCCAGCGGCAGTCCGTTTATGAACACGACCACGTCCGGCCTGCGGTTCCTTCTGTCCTCGATCACCGTGAACTGGTTGACGACCAGGAACTCGTTCTGGTCGATCTTGGCGGGATCGCGATGGATCAGCCACACCTTGCCGTGCCGCTCCCGGCCATTCTCGCGCCAAGACACGTCCACACCGTCCGTCAACATCCGGTGGAACGCCCGGTTGTTGACGACCACGTCCGGGCTGTCCGTCCGCGTGACCTGACGGATCACATCCTCGATGACCTCGCCCGGCATGCCTGGATTGATACGGCCCAGCGCCGCCCGCAGCCGGCCGACGAGCACCACTTGGCCGTAGTCGGCGCGCTCGGGCGCTTCGCCGTCCGGCGCAATCGATGGCCCGTGGATATATCCGTAGCCCAATTCGCGGAAGTAGTCCACGGTCACGATCTCAACCTGTGCTTCATCGAGGCAAGTCGTCATCTGTGCTAGCCCCTGAACAAGCGTGATTTTCCGAGGCGTAGCGCAAGAAGTACTCGAAATCCCTTTGTTTCTGCGGTTAAGAAGGGCGTTATCTAGACGGACCTCT
>JBHGBE010000127.1:0-8678 GCA_041946855.1 Phycisphaerae bacterium
CACGGAGTCTTCTGGTCGAGGTCCAAGACGCCCCTCCGGGGCTGGATCGGCGCGGCCCGACGTTCCACGGGCTCGCCTTCGGCTCGCCCGTGGCTAAGAAAGACGCCCCCTCCGGGGCTAAGAGAGTGCCCCTCCGGGGCTAGGAGACAAGCCCCTTCGGGGCTAAGAGATGATTGATTGGCGACGGATGATTGACAACGTAGTTCAATCCGAAAACCGAAATGCGAAATCCGAAGTAGCCGTATCGGTGACGGACCTGGTCAAGCGCTTCGGCCATTTCACGGCCGTCAACAGGATCAGCTTCGAGGTCGGGCGCGGGGAGATATTCGGGTTTCTCGGCCCCAACGGCGCGGGCAAGAGCACGACTATCCGCATGCTCTGCGGCATACTCGCGCCGACGGCCGGCGGCGGCACCGTGGCCGGCCTGGACATCCGAACTCAGGCCGAGGAGATTAAGCAGAACATCGGCTACATGAGCCAGCGCTTCAGCCTCTACGAGGACCTGACCGTCGAGGAGAACCTGGACTTCTACGGCGGCGTGTACCGCATCCCCGAGGCCCGCAAGCGCGAGCGCATGGAGTGGGCCATCCGCATGGCGGGCCTGACTGAGCACCGCCGCAGCCGGACGGGGATGCTCTCGGGCGGCTGGAAGCAGCGGCTGGCGCTGGGCTGCGCGATCCTGCACGACCCGCCGATAGTCTTCCTCGACGAGCCGACCAGCGGCGTCGATCCGCTGAGCCGCCGGGCGTTCTGGGACCTGATCTACGAGATGGCCGGGCGCGGCGTGACCGTCTTCCTCACCACGCACTACATGGACGAGGCGGAGTACTGCGGCCGGCTTGGCCTGATATACCGCGGCGAGCTGATCGCGCTGGGCAGCCCCGAGCAGCTCAAGACGCGGCTCGTACACCAGAGCGTGCTGGAGGTGCTGTGCGACCGCCCGTCGGACGCGATGGCGGCGCTGGAGAAGCTGCCGGCCGTCAAGGAGTCGGCGCTCTTCGGGCGGTCGCTGCACGTGGTGGTCGAGGGTGATGACGCCGACCGGGCGGCCGCCCGGGCCGTCGAGTCGGCCCTGCGCGAGGGCGGCTTCGCGCCGCGGAGCGTGCAGAAGATCGTGCCGTCGCTGGAGGATGTGTTCGTGGCGATGATCGAGGAACGTGACCGCGCGGGCGCCGCACGGGGCCGCGTCAACCGGGAGGGCCTTACATGAAGCTTCGCCGCGTGAGAGCGGTGGCGCGGAAGGAGTTCCTGCACGTCCTGCGGGACCCGCTGAGCCTGGGCATGGCCGTCGCCATCCCGGCGCTCATGCTCGTGCTCTTCGGCTACGCGCTGACGCTGGATGTGGACAACGTGCCGCTGGTCGTCTGGGACCAGAGCCGCACCGACACCAGCCGCGACTTCATCGCCGCGTTCACCGGCTCGCGGTACTTCAAGATGCAGCAGTACGCCGACAGCTACCGCCAGGTCGAGCGGGCCATCGACCGCGGCCAGGCCCTGGCGGCGCTGGTGATACCGACCGACTTCGCCCGCGCGATCCAGACCGGAAGGACCGCCGAGGCGCAGCTCATCGTCGACGGCAGCGACTCGAACACGGCCACAATCGCGATTGGCTACGCCGACGTTGTCACGCGGACCTGGTCGCAGCAGGCCGTCCTGACGCACGATGTCCGCGCGACCGGCCGCACGCAGGCGGCGCCCGTCGACTTCCGCCCGCGGGTCTGGTTCAACACCGACCTGGAATCGAAGAACTACATCATCCCCGGCCTGATCGCGGTGATCATGATGATCATCGCGGCCCTGCTGACCTCGCTGACGGTCGCCCGCGAGTGGGACCGCGGCACGATGGAACAGCTCATCGCCACGCCCGTGCAGGCGGGCGAGCTGATCCTGGGCAAGCTGCTGCCGTACTTCGCCATCGGCATGGTTGACGTGCTGGTGGCCGTCCTGATGGGCCGGTTCGTCTTCAGCGTGCCGCTGCGGGGCAGCGCGGCGCTCTTGATAGGGGTGTCGGCCGTGTTCCTGGTCGGCGTGCTGTGCATGGGCCTCCTGATAAGCATCATCGCCAGAGACCAGCTCGTGGCCAGCCAGCTCGCGATCATCACGACATTCATTCCTTCGTACCTGCTGTCGGGCTTCATATTCGCGATACCGAATATGCCCCACGCGATCCAGGTGGTGACGTATTTCATACCGGCGCGGTACTTCATCGCGATACTCAAGGGCATCTACCTGAAGGGCATCGGGCTGGAGCTGCTCGCATGGCAGTTCCTGCTGCTGGTCGTGTTCGGGGCGATGACGGTGGCGGCGGCCAAGTTGAAGCTTAGGAAGAAACTGAGGTGAGCGTGAATGACTAATGTCTAATGACCAATGTCTAAGCGGCGGCCCTCGCCGGGTTGAGGTCGCTCTCCGAACCGTGGATGTTTGTCATTGGGACATTTGGCATTCTTGGACATTAGGCATTAGACATTCCTCCCCTCGCCGGGAAGCAGACCTAAGCCGAGGAAAGACGTGCTTGAGCGCATAAGGCACATGTTGCGGAAGGAGTTCATCCAGGTCTTCCGGGACCCGAAGATGCGGCCCATCATCCTGGTGGCGCCCGTTATTCAGCTCATCATCTTCGGCTACGCGGCCAATACGGACGTCCGCCACATCGAGACGGCCGTGTACGACCTGGACAACTCCGTGCCCAGCCGCGATTTGGTGGCGCGGTTCCAGGAGTCGCGCTACTTCGACATCGTCCGCCGCGTGTCGAGCGACCGCGAGGCGACGGGCTTGCTGGACCGGGGCGAGGTGGAGGTGGTGCTGCGGATCGACGCCGGCTTCGCCAACCTGATCGACGGCGGGCGGACCGGCACGGTGCAGCTACTTATCGACGGCACCGACTCCAACACGGCCTCCATCATCCTCGGCTACAGCTCCAACATCGCCGCGCAGTACTCCAACGACCTGCTGGCCGCCCGCGCGGCACGCCTCGGCGCCGGCTACCGGCAGCCGGGGCGGGCCGCGGGCCCCGTCGGGGTCCAGCTCCAGTCGCGGGCGTGGTTCAACGACAACCTGGAAAGCCGCAACTACTTCGTCCCCGGCGTGATGGCCATGCTCGTGATGATCGCCACGCTCATGCTCACCAGCATGGCCATCGTCCGTGAGCGCGAGATCGGCACGATGGAGCAGATCATGGTCACGCCGATCAAGCCGTGGGAGTTCATCCTGGGCAAGACGACCCCGTTCGTGCTGATCGGCTTTTTTGACGTGCTGCTCATCACGGCCGTCGGCGTGTACTGGTTCGACGTGCCCATGCGCGGCAGCCTGCTGCTCCTCCTGGCCTGCACGGCCCTGTACCTGATGAGCACGATCGGGGCGGGCCTGCTGATCTCGACCATCAGCCAGACGCAGCAGCAGGCGCTCATGACGACGTTCTTCTTCAGCCTGCCGGCCATCCTGCTGTCGGGCTTCATGTTCCCCATTGCCAACATGCCGCGGGCGGTCCAGCTTGTCACGTACCTGGACCCGCTGCGGTACTTCCTGGTGATCATCCGCGGCATCTTCCTCAAGGGCGTGGGGATCGACATCCTCTGGCCGCAGATGGTGGGCCTGCTGGCGCTGGGGATCGTGGCGCTGATCATCGCGACGAAGCGGTTCCACAAGACGCTCGCCTGACGGCTTTCACCACAAAGGGCACGAAGGTCACAAAGAGCTTCTTTGTGTTCATAGTGCCCTTTGTGGTGAATCCGTCCCGAATTCATCAGAGCCGCCTAGCGTTCTGGACACGCCGCGCGGGCGGGCCGTATAATGCGCCCATCTATTTCGTTCCCGGAACAGGCGGAAGGCAATGATGCGGCTCTCCTCGACATGCCAGCGGCGCGAGCATACAGGCGCCGGCCTGTTCGTACACCTGCCCAAACAGGCTGCCAAGCCGCGGAACTATGACATCTTCTGCACGGATGCATTCGACTGGCTCGCGACGGCCGCGCCGAACTCGATCCATGCCGTCGTGACCGATCCGCCCTACGGCCTGCTTGAGTACACGCCGCGCGAGCTTGAGAAGATGAAGAACGGCCGTGGCGGCGTCTGGCGGATTCCGCCGGCGTTCGACGGGTGCAAGCGGAGCCCTCTGCCGCGCTTCACCGTCCTGAAGGACAAGGACCGCCAGCGCCTCCGCGATTTCTTCACCCGCCTTGCCCGCGCGCTCTTGCCCGCCCTCGCGCCGGGCGCGCACGTCTTCATCGCGACAAATCCGCTGGTGTCGTACCTGGTCTACGAGCCGTTCATCGCCGAGGGCTTCGAGAAGCGCGGCGAGATCATACGTGTCGTCTACACGCTTCGCGGCGGCGACAGGCCCAAGAACGCCCACGAGGAATTCCCGGATGTTTCCGTGATGCCCAAGTCCTGCTGGGAGCCGTGGGGCCTTTTCCGCAAGCCATGCGAAGGCCGCGTGCAGGACAACCTGCGGAAGTGGAAGACAGGCGGCCTGCGGCGGATTTCGGCGGATGAGCCGTTCAAGGACCTGATCTTCTCCTCTCCCGCCCGCGGCGAGGAGCGGCGGATCGCGCAGCACCGTTCTCTCAAGCCGCAAAGCTTTCTCCGGCAGATCGTCCGGGCGGCGCTGCCCTTCGGCGAGGGGGTCATACTGGACCCGTTCATGGGCTCGGGCTCCACGATCGCCGCAGCGGCCGCGTGCGGGTTGCGAAGCATCGGCCTTGAAGTCAACCCGGAGTACTTCGCCCTGGCGTCATGGGCGATCCCAGCATTGAAGTCCCTTAAGGTCAACAACGCCAATCGTTGAATACCCCGACTCACCCGAAAGGAACCATCCATGAGAACCAGCATTACCTTGTTTGTGACCGCCGCTATCGCAATGGTCCTCTCCGCAGCGGTTCCAGCCATGGCCCAGGACTCCGCGCCGTCGGCCGGCGAGGCCAAGTCCGCGATGGCGGGCGTGCGGCTGGTGTACGTCTCGGCCAACTTCATGCGCGACCCGCAGGTCGATGAGGCCATCGCGAACGTCAAGAAGGCGGCCGCCGCCGGATACAACGGCGTGCTCGTGACCGACTGCAAGTTCGCCCGCTGGAACGAGAAGGTCACCGTCGACCAGCCCAAGTACATCGAGAACGTCAAGAAGTTCTGCGCCGCATGCCGCGAGCTCAAGCTCCAGATCATCTCCTCGTGCCTTGACCAGGGGGCGGACCTGCTGTCCAACGACCCCAACCTGGCCGAGGGCATGCCGGTCATCGACGCGCCCTTCGTCGCCAGGGACGGCCAGCTCGTGCCGGCGGATGAGGACTTCAAGATCGCCAATCCCACCTTCGAGCAGGCCCGCCGCGAGAACCAGCCCGACGGCTGGAACGTCGATGAGCCGGGCAAGGCCGGCTTCATCGACAAGGACGTCAAGTGCGACGGCAAGCCCTCCATCCGCTACCAGGACATCAAGGCCAACGTCTCGTACTCCAACGGCCGGCTCATCCAGGGGCCGATCAAGTGCAAGCCGTTCCGCTACTATCACGCCACCGTGAAGGTCAAGACGGAGGACTTTGAGAAGCCGGGCACCTTCAACTTCACCGTCAGCGGCAAGCAGGGCCTGGCGCACCAGATGTTCGACATCAAGCCGACGCAGGATTGGAAGCAATATGACATGATCTTCAACACGCTCGACAGCACGGAGGTCAACTTCTACGTCGGCTCCTGGGGCGGCACCAAGGGCAAGATCTGGATCGGCGGCCTCAAGGTCGAGCCGGGCGGCTTTGTCAACGTCATCCGCCGCGACGGCCTCACCTTCAAGATCACCAGCGAGGATGGCAAGACCGTCTTCGAGGAGGGCAAGGACTACTCCAAGGTCGCCGATCCCAAGCTAGGCAACGACAAATGGCCGGGCGATTACGACTACTGGCACGAGGCCCCCAAGGTGACCCTCCCCGCCGGCAGCAGGATCAAGGACGGCCAGAAGGTCCTCGCCAGCTACAGCCACAGCATGAACGTCTACGGCTGGGGCATCTTCGCCTGCATGAACGAGCCGAAGGTGATGCGGATCGCCACGGATAACCTCGCGATGATCCACAAGGTCATCCAGCCCGACGGCTACATGCTGCCCTACGACGAGCTGCGCCACCAGGGCTTCGACGAGTCCTGCCAGAAGGCCGGCAAGCCGATGAGCAAGGTTCTCGCGGACAACTGCCGCGCGTGCATCGCGGCCATCAGGAAGGAAGACCCCGGCAAGGCCATCTACGCGTGGAACGACATGTTCGATCCCTACCACAACGCGGGCAAGACGGGCGCGGCCTACTACCTCGTCAAGGGCATCGACCCCTGGAACGGCTCGTGGGAAGGGCTGGACAAGGACGTCATCATAATGAACTGGATGTCGGACCCGGCCAAGCGGAAGGAGTCGCTGAAGTTCTTCGCCGACCGCGGCCACAAGCAGATCCTCTGCGGCTATTACGACGCCCCGCCCGAGAACATACTGCCGTGGATGAAGGATGCGACGGCCGTCAAGGGCGTCATCGGCGTGATGTACACCACGTGGGCCAACGACTACTCGAAGCTGGAGGCGTTCTCGAAGGTCGTCCGCGAGTTCAAGGCCGACTGACAATGCCCGAATCGCCCCTCCAGGAAGCCGGCGCGCCCGCAAGTCGCACCATCCGGCTCGCCGAGGCGATATGTCTGGCGTGCGTGATAACCGCGGCGTTCGCCATCCTGCCGCAATGGCTGCTTCAGATTGTGCGCCGGCACGCGCTGGCCAGGGGGATTCTCGGCGACCAGCCCTGGATGTCGTGGGCCTTCGCCGGCTTTCAACTGGCGATCGGCCTGGTGCTGGCGCTATCGGCGCCCATCCGCAGCGGCGTGCGCATCGGCACGCTCCGCCCGCACTGGTGGAAGGTGCTGGCGCTGTGCGTGCTCTCCTTCGTGCCCGTCGCGGTGGTCTACCCGCTGCTGCCCGTCCACCCCTTCGCCGCTCAGCACTTCACGGTCTGGCTTGTGTGCCCGCTGGCGGAGGACCTGACATTCATCGGCTACCTTTACGGCCTGCTGGGAGCGGCCGCCCCGGCGTACGTCCACAGGCGGCTGAGGATTCGATGGGCGCTGGTCCTGACGGCCGTGTTCTTCTCGCTGCACCATTTCACCAACTACCAGATCTGGCCGGCCAGTTACGTGAACCTGCAACTGGCCTACTCGTTCGTGGGCCTGCTCGTGATCGGCCTGACGCGCCAGTGGACCGGGAGCATCCTCTACGCCACGTTCTGCCACACGGGGATCAACCTGATCGCGTGGCTCGTTCCGTAGCGATGGCCGGGTAGTATGGCGGCGGCGCAAGCGTCAAAGGCGGCAAACCCATGTCCTGAACGATGGCGCTACGCGGAACCGACTGCGCCGTCCTTTTTTCGTTGACATCCGGGGCAGCGCCGATATACTATATCGCCAACGTCATTTCAGTCCTGCACCTGGCAGGCATCAGCCGCTGTTCATCGGCCGTGTGTGTGGATGCCCGCTCGTTCGGCATAGAGCCCAGGCTTTGTATTGCCGGTCCCGGTTACGCAGATCGGGCCCAAGTGAGCGGAAGGAGACAGACCATGGCGCCCCACAAGTGCTCGAAGCCCCTGCCTTTTGAGCCAATTCGAAGTGCTCGAGGCCCGCGTCTTGTTGAGCGGGAGCCTGGTTGTCAGCGACCCGGCCACGTGGGAATACCGTTCCGAGCCCCCGCCGGGCTATGTCTACATCGAGCAAACGCCGACCGCCTCTGGGGAATCGGGCGAAGCGGGCGTGACCAAGACGTTGACAGGCGTGCCTGAGTACTTCTGGTATCACGGCTGTTCCCCAACCAGCGTGGGCATGCTCATGGGCTATTGGGACGGCTTGGCGTACCCAAACTACATCCCAGGCTCGAACGACTGGGCCACCAACCAGGCGGCCATCCAGGACGCCATCGCCAGCGCCGGCCACATCGCGGACTACGTTCCCACCCCGGACCGTGTCCCGCCGCCGGATTACCACACCGACGACTGCATCGCCGACTTTCTGCACACGTCGCGCGACCCGGAGGATCACGGCAGCACCGACCCCGCCAATATCCCGCCTGGCATGGAAGAGTACGCCAGTTTCAGGGGCTACACGCACACCAACGCCTGGGCCGAGGATTACGGGAGCTTCACTTTCGCGGACCTCCAGGCGCAGATCGACGCCGGCAGGCCCATGGTGTTCGGCGTGGACACCGACGGGGACGGCTATACCGACCACTTCATTCCAGTCTTCGGCTACCGAACCAGCCCGACCAACCAGTTCGCCTGCTACACGACCTGGGCGGGAGACCCGGGCTTGCACTGGTTCGACTTCACGGGGATGAGCGCAGGCCACAACTGCCGGCCACGATCAATCCCGCCGACGTGGACTTCGACTGGCACGCGCCCAACCAGTTCGGCGACGGGTCCGCCGTTCATCCCCTGGGCGTCGGCAGCCCGGTCATCATGGCCCTGCGGCCCGAGGCGGCCGGAACGGTTGAGTACACGATCTCGACCGGCGCGTTCGATCCGGTCACCGGCCTCTACGACAGCGCCGGAAACCGCCTGGCCTGGGGCGCCGCCGCGGCTGGCAACCCCGTGACTATCACCTATGCCGGGCCGGGCGTCGCCACTTAGAGCCTATCCGAATAACCCGTGATTTGCCGATAGACCTTACCGGGACACAAAAGT
>JBHGBE010000128.1:0-8662 GCA_041946855.1 Phycisphaerae bacterium
GGAGGAGGGGGGGAGGGGAAGAGGGGAGGACAGGAAGATCGCAAGAGGGGATGACGGGAGGACTGGAGGACGGGAGGAAGACCAGGCACCGACTCCAGCCTTCCTCCCATCCTCCAGTCCTCCCTTCCTCCCGTCTCCCTCAGCCCGACTGGTCCGCCCGCTGGCGGAGACCGACTGGCCGGTGATCGCCGCACTTGACCGCCCGGCCTTCGGGGCCGACCGTCTCGCGCTCCTGAAGCACTTGGCCGTCGAAGGCCCAGCCCTCGTCGCGGTCCTCCCCTCCTCCCCTCCTCCCGTCATCCCTTCCTCCCGTCCTCCCTTCCTGCCGCCTCCCCCTCCTCCCGTCTCCCCGTCTCCCCCTCTCACGGCCTTCGGCCTTGCCCGTCCCGGCCACGAGGCCTGGCAGCTTGGGCCGGTGGTGGCACGGGATGCGGACTCGGCACGGGCAATCGTCGAGGCCCTCCTTGCCGCGATGCCGGCAGGAGAGGTCTACTGGGACTTGCTGCCGCGGAACACGGCCGCGGCGGAACTGGCGCGGAGCATGGGGTTCACCCTCTCACGGCGGTTGACACGGATGTGCCTGGGGGCGTATCATCCCGCCGCCGGCCCTCCGCCTTGCGCGAGCATCTATGCGGCCGGCGGATTCGAGTTAGGATAGGAACGGCAGATGCCGAACATCAACTGCCCGCTGTGCGGCGCGGCGCTCAACCTGCCGGAGTCGGCGGCCGGGAAGGAAGTGGCTTGCGGCATCTGCAAGGGGCGGTTCACGGCCCCCGCGCTACCGGCCGTCCAACCCACGCCGGGCTTCGCGCCCCAGCAGGGCGCCGGCGCGCCGCTGATGGCGCCGCCGCCTTTGCCCGAGCCGTACGCGTCCTATCCGCCGCCCATCCCGGTGCAGCTCCCGACGTCGGGCTTCTCGATCGCCTCTCTGGTGCTTGGGATATGCTCGATCGTGACGTGCGCCTGCTACGGCATTCCGTCGCTGGTCTGCGGCATCCTTGGCATCGTGTTCGCGGGCAAGGTCAAGCAGGCGGTCGACGCCGGCACAGCGTCCGAGTCCTCGCGCGGGCTGGCCAAGGCCGGGCTGATATGCAGCATCATCGGGATCGTGATCGGGCTCGGCTACGCGGTCGTGATCATCGCGGCGATTGCCGCGCCTCACATATTCCGCAATTTCTGAAGAGCATGATGGGGCGATGACACGGCCGATTTCGGCTGTCCTCGTTGAATTCCCCTTTGCGTTTCCCCCGCCGGCCAATATAATGCCCGCTCCGTCTACAGGCGTGCTGAGGTAATTCCCCTAACCCTTTTTCGGAGACCGAGGACGACATGCTGGTACCTATGAGACTGCTGCTGGACCACGCGGCCGAGAACGACTACGGCGTCGCGGCCCTGAACGTCAACAACATGGAGCAGATCCAGGCGATCATGGAGGCGGCTAAGGAGACCGATTCGCCTGTCATCATCCAGGCCTCGCGCGGCGCCCGGGCCTACACCAACGACGCGTACCTGCGCCACCTGATGCTCGCGGCCGCCGAGCTTTATCCCAGCATCCCCATCGCCATGCACCAGGACCACGGCAACAGCCCGGCCACGTGCAAGAGCGCAATCGAGCAGGGCTTCACCAGCGTGATGATGGATGGCTCGCTGGCCGAGGACGGCAAGACGCCCTCCACCTACGAGTACAACGTCAAGGTCACCAGGGAAGTCGTCGGCCTGGCCCACGCGCAGGGCGTCACCGTCGAGGGCGAGATCGGCGTGCTGGGCGGCATCGAGGACGGCCACGGCGCCGGCGGCAGCGGCCTGGAGCACGTGACCGACCCGGCCCAGGCCGAGAAGTTCGTGGCCGACACCGGCGTCGACGCCCTGGCCGTCGCCATCGGCACCAGCCACGGCGCGTACAAGTTCAAGACCAAGCCGACCGGCGAGGTCCTCAAGATGAACATCATCGAGGAGATCCACCGCCGCCTGCCCAACACGCACCTGGTGATGCACGGTTCATCCAGCGTGCCGCGGGCGCTGGTCGACATCATCAACAAGTACGGCGGCAAGATGAAGGAGTCCTACGGCGTGCCCCTGGAGGAGATCCAGCGCGGCATCAAGCACGGCGTGCGCAAGGTCAACGTCGACACGGACAACCGGCTCGCTATGACCGGCGCGATCCGCAAGGTCTTCGCCGAGCTGCCCGACAAGTTCGACCCGCGCGACTACCTCAAGCCCGCCCGCGAGGCGATGAAGCAGGTCTGCAAGGAGCGGATGATCGCCTTCGGCCAGGCCGGCAACGCGGGGAAGATCAAGCCCTGCACGTGCAAGGACATGGTCGCGTTCTACAAGAAGGGAAACTAGCGACTAGCCAATAGCGACAAGGCGGTCGAGGTCGTAGCAGTTTCACAGGCCCGCGGAGATGACTTCGCGGGCCTGTTTGTTCATGGAATGCTGTAAGGAAATCACGAATATCGAACAGGAAATATCGAATACCGAAGTAAGGAGCCCAAAACTGGTGCGCGTTACTTCGACATTCGATGTTTCCTGTTCGATATTCGATATTTCTTCGGGAGCTGCCCCCGCTCGCTTCGCAACCCCTCGTTACGCATAGGCCTCGGTGATTTCCCTGGCTATCTTTACCCACTCGATCAGGTTGTCGTAGTTGCCGGCTATGGTCTGGACGTCCTTGAGCGTGACATCCACGTGGCAGCCCTTGGACGCCTCCATGCCCGCGCGGAGGACTCGGCGGGCGCGGTCGGGGTTCCACCCGTTGCAGATCATCTCGGCCGGGCTTGGCCGCCAGGAGAAGACGTAGTCCGTCCCGATCTGCTCCGCGCACCTGCGGACATCGGCGAACGGCGTCACCGAGATCCGGCGGAGGTTGGGGACCTTGCGGAGCATGTCGATCTTGTTCGTCAGATCCTCGCAGCAGCCGTAAGCCGACAGGCCGAACTTCGAGATGATCGGCAGTTGATACTGGAGGATGAACTCGTCGTGCATGGCCGGCGAGACCTGCGCCATCTCCTGCGCGGCGCAGAAGAACCACATCTTCCGGCGTTCGACCGGGCCGGCCTCCGGCCCGGGGTCGGGCAGATCGCGCGAGTAGATCATCGCCTGGTTTCCGCCGTCGTAGAGCCGCCAGTCGCCGGCCGTCTCCGCCGCGTCGTGCTGGGCCATGATGCCATCCCGCATGAACGCGCACATCCGGTGCAGCCATGCGGGGCGGTCGCACATGTCCCACATGATCTGCTCCAGGCCGCGAAGCCGGGCGATGTCGGTCGAGATGTCCGCCTTCCACCCGTTGTACAGCGGGGCGCGCGACTGCACGACCGTCAGAATGTCCCCGACGGCGTCCTGCACCTTGCGGAAGTTTGCGGCCGTGGCGGCCTCGTCGATGGAGTGCGGCCAGGCGACGAGCTTGGCGATGTCGGCCTCGTCGTTGATGCACGGCATGAAGGCGAACGCCCCGCCGGGCATCGGCCGCTCGGAGAACCGGATCGGCGGGCCCCATCGGCACGCATCATCCTTGGGCGCCGTGTAGACGGGCGGCACGACGATGTAAGGCTCGACGATGCAGTCGTCGTTGAGCCGGTCCCGCCAAATCGTCAGCCGCAGGCGCTCCTCGAACTGGCGCAGGAGGCCGTCGCGGCACCGCAGGCTCTCGTACAGCCCGACCTCGTGCCAGAAGAAAAGCCCCGTGCATATCACCGGCGGGCGCGTGCGGATGAGGCTGTTGTGGTCGCGCCACAAACGTCGCCGCTCGTCCTGGACGGGCTTGGCGGCGATGTCGGCGACCTGTCTGGCGAGGTCGCGGAGGACTCTTACGTCGTTGCCGTTGTCGGACATATCAGATGGCTATCCTGCCGAACTTCAGCTTGCCGACGCGCAGGACCGCGCCGGCCTTGGGCTCGACGACGGCCTTGACGTCAGTGACCGGCGACTTGTCCAGCGTCACCGCATTCTGCTGCACAAGGCGACGTGCCTCGCCCCTGGACTTGGCGAACCCGGCCGTCATTATCAGGTCGAGGATGCCGATCTTCGCGGAAGGAACCTTGATCTCCGGCATTTCCTCCGGCTCGCCTTCGCCGCCTGGCTTATATATCCTGTCGAACTCATCCGACGCGGCCCGTGCGGCCGCCTCGTCGTGGTACTGGGCGACGATCATCCTTCCCAGCGCCGCCTTCGCCGCGCGCGGGTGGGTCCGCTGCGGATCGGTCAGCTCGTCGATCCTCTCCTTGGGCAGGTCGGTCAGGAGCGTGAAGTAGTTGCCCATCAGCGAGTCGGGAATGGACATGACCTTGCCGAACATGTCCCTGGGCGACTCGGTGACGCCGATGTAGTTGCCCTTGGACTTGGACATCTTGTCCACGCCGTCGAGGCCGACGAGGATCGGCATGATTAGGACGATCTGCGGCGGTTGCCCCGCGATTTCCTGGAGTTTGCGCCCGACCAGGTTGTTGAAAGTCTGGTCGGAGCCGCCGAGTTCCACGTCGGCCTTGATACAAACACTGTCGTGCCCCTGCATCAGCGGGTACAGGAACTCGTGAATCCCGATGGGGACATCGGCCTTGAACCGCTGCTCGAACGTGTCACGCTCCATCATCCGGGCGACCGTCATCTGCGATGCGAGCTTGAGCACGTCAGCCAGGTTGAGCCCGGCCAGCCACTGGCTGTTGCGCCGGATTTCCAGCTTGTCGCTGGACGTATCGAGTATCTTGCCGGCCTGCTTGAAATAGGTGGCGGCGTTCGCGTCGATCTGCTCTTCGGAGAGCATGGGGCGGGTCTTGTTGACGCCGCTAGGGTCGCCGACACGCGCCGTGTAGTCGCCGATTATGAGCACGGCCCTGTGGCCGAGGTCCTGAAACTGCCGCATCTTTCGCAGCACGACCGAATGGCCCAGGTGGATGTCCGGGGCCGTGGGGTCCATGCCCAGCTTCACCCGCAACTGCCGCCCGTCCCTCGCCGCCTGGCGGAGGCGCTGCTCCAGCTCCTGCTGCGTGTACATCGCCTCGCAGCCGCGGGCGAGCAACTGCGATTGCCTGGTCAGTTCCTGTTCGCTCAGTTCGGCCATAAGGGCGGCAAGTCTAATGTCCGCCGGGCGGACATGCAATCTCCTTGCAGCCGGCCCGCGGGCTTTGCCGATGGAATCACCGTGGCCCGCCGCCCAACTGCGCCTTGCACGCGCGCGGTCGGCACGGGTAGAATCTGCGCTTCCTGGTGTCTTTCGGGCCCTGACGGTCCATGGTGGCGCAAAGACGGTGCTGCGAAATCGGCACGGAGGCCTGTGGGTTATGATGAGTCGAACGATGCGACGTGGCGTTGTGTTCTCCCTCTTGGCGGCGGCGATGCTCGCCGGCTGCGCCCAGCCCCCGCCGCCCCCGCCCAGCACGATGGCCCAGTACGAGCAGCTCCAGCGGACCAACCCGCAGGCCTACTCGCAATACGTGGTCATCAACCACAACCTCCAGCGGGTCCTGGACCCGGAGGTCAAGCCCGCCCAGCGCGTCGATTCGCTCCAGGTCGTCACCGCGCTGGCCGGCGACGACGTGGAGATCCGCAAGAAGCTCGCCGCGCTGATGTCCGACCCGAAGACGCCCCAGGAGGTCCAGGCGGCCATACTCACGTTCCTCTTGAGGAAGGACTACCCCGACATGGCCGCCTACGTAGTGCAGGCCATGCCCAACCTGACGCGCTTCCCCTCGCTGCACGACGCCGTGCTGGAATGGCTGACCAAGCACCCGACGCCGGCCGTGCTGGCCGAGGTGGTCAAGCTGTGGGCGCAGGAATCATCCGTGTCGGGCCCCAACGAGCCGCGCTTCAGGCAGATCGTCGAGCGGATCGCCGGCAAGCCGTGGAATGACGCCCTGCTTGACGGCCTGAACACGCCGGGTTTCACGGCCACCAGCGCGGCTGTCAGCGTCCTGGCCCGCCGCAGCCAGCCGACGGCGCTGCGGCAACTGCTCCTGGGCCTGACGCCCAGGACGGAGGACATGACGGCCATCCAGACCTTCCTGGTCAAGTTCGACTATCTGCCCACCACCGACGTCGAGTACACGGCCATCGCCCAGATTTACCGGACCCAGCGCGACACGATCGACGACGCCGCCCGCCTGGCCGGGACGTGGCGCGACGACTTCGGCTACCACTTCAACGCCCGCGACTTCCACCTGCTCAGCCGCCTGGCGCGCGATCCGCTGCGGACGGGCCTCCGCCGCGCGCAGCTCATCGCGGAGCTTGGCCAGGCCTTCAACGCCCGCTCGCACCTGCACTACAAGACGCCCGCCGGCCTGCCCGCGATCGAGGACCGCTTCTGGCTCAGGGCCGACGCGCTGAGCATGGCCGACCTGTGGAACCTGTACCTCCTGAGCGACCTCTTGAGCCGGCCGCGGACGGAGATGGCCGTCCGCATCCTGGCCGAGGGCGACCGCAAGGACACGCGGCACGCGTGGGGCGGGCTGGTGTTCTACAAGGCCGGACAGGCCGAGGCCACCCAGTACTGGCCCGACCCGCAGGAGCCGCCCGACGACCTCACCTACGCCCCCGGCGCCAAGTACCGCTGGGGCACGGGCGAGCGGGACTTCTACGCCGACCAGCGGGACAGCCTCTGCCGGTTCATCTGCCACTTCGAGAAGGCGGAGAACGGCGACCGGGCCGGCCCGACGGCCGCCGAACTTCGCGACGCCCGCGAGAACAACTACAACGGTGTCATCTTCACCAGCATCGACGCCAACCAGTTCTGCGCCCACTACTACAACCCCGATGGGACCGTGATATCGCTGGGCGTGTTCCCGCTGAGAAAGTAGTCAGAGGCGTTGCTTCGTTGCCTCGTTACTTCGTGCCTCGTTCACCGGCACGAAACAAGCGCCAGTGCGCGCAGTGGGATTCACGGAACAACGAGGTAACGAAGCAACGAGTCAACGAAGTAACGAACCAACGAAGTAACGATTTGAGGCCTCACCCCAGCTTCTTCAGCACGCGGTCAATCGCGTCGTACTCCTGCTTCATCTCCGCGAGTTGGCGCCGGTGCTCGTCGATCTCATCGGCCGAGGCGTTGGTGAGAAACTCGGTGTCGTCCAGCCGCTCGGTAAGCTCGCCTATGGCGACGCCGAGCATCTCCATCCGCCGCCGCAGCAGCTCGATGCGGTCCTCCTTGGTGGGCGGCTCGTTGAGCACGTTGTCCAGGACGTGCTCGGAGACGTAGATGGGCGTGTCGAATGCGACGCCCAGCGCGATGGCGTCCGACGGCCGGCTGTCCACGCGGATCATCTCCGCGCCGCGACGGATGTGGAGCGTGGCGATGAACGTGTGGTCGATGATGTCGTTGACGACGATCTTGACTAGCTGGCCGCCCATCGCGGAGATGACGCTGGCCAGCAGGTCGTGAGTCATCGGCCGCGGCGTGGGCTTGCCCTTCAGGCGCCGGTCTATGGCCAGCGCCTCGGCGATGCCGATCATGATCGGGAAAGTCCGCTTGCCGCCCTTCTCGCGCAGAAAGATCACCTGCTGGTCGCCCAGCTCGGTGATGAGGATTCGGGATAGCTCCATCGCAACGTCCATCTTTGCACCGGCTTTCTACTGCATTTTACCCCAGGTTAGAGGTTAGATGTTAGAGGTGAGAGAAACAATTGGCGTCAGGGCCTCTTGTCGCGATTGGACCCGGTTCGGTTCTCTTACCTCTAACCTCTCACCTCCAACCTATTGGTCTCCGCCAAGAGCGTGGGTCGGCCTTCATTTCAGGGCATCGAGCGCCTTCTCGACGGCCGCCAGGTCGGCCTTCAGACCTTCCATCCTCGCGCGCTCCTTGGCCGCCAGTTCCGGCGGGGCCTTCTTGAGGAAGCCCTCGTTGGAGAGCTTGCCCTCGATGGACTTGATGCCTCGGGCGAGCGTGTCGCGCTGCCTGGTCAGGCGGGCGAGCTCGGCGTCGCGGTCGATGATGTCCAGCACGTAGGCCTGCACGCCGCCGGAGGCGACGGCGGCCGCGTTCCTGACGAGGGCCGGGGCGATCGTGCCGACGGCCACAAGCCGCACCTCGTCCAGGCCGGCCTGCGACTTCATCATCTCGATGTTGGCGTGGTCTTTTAGAAGAACTTCGCCGGCCCGCCCGGCCGCCTCCACGATGACCTTGACCTTTCGCCCCGGCGGCACCGCGTGCTCCGTGCGGCTGTTGCGGATGCCGCGGACAAGGTCGCGCAGCATGTCGAAGTCTCGCTCGGCGGCCTGGTCGATGGCGGCCGAATCGGCCACCGGCCAGCGGGCGCGGATGAGCATCGGCTCGGCCGGCTCGTTGGACGGGCCGCGCGACGGGGCCACCGCGTTGAGGTTCTGCCAGATCGCCTCGGTGACAAACGGCATGATCGGGTGCAGCAGCCGCAGCGTCGTGTCCAGGCAGTGGGCCAGCACGGCCTTTGGCCCGGCCTCGCCCGCGTTGATGCGGCCCTTGGCGATCTCAAGGTACCAGTCGCAGAAGTCGTCCCACACGAAGTGATAGAGCGTGTCGGCCAACTCATTGAAGCGGTAGCCGTCGATGGCGGCCGTCGCGTCCCGGATGGTCGCCGCCAGCCGGCTCAAAATCCACTTGTCGGCCAGAGTGGCACGGGCATCCTGCCCGTGAGTGGCATGGGCATCCTGCCCGTGAGTGGCATGGGCATCTTGCCCGTGAGTGGCATGGGCATCTTGC
>JBHGBE010000129.1:0-8644 GCA_041946855.1 Phycisphaerae bacterium
CGAGACGCCTTCGCTCCTGCATCGGGCCGGCGGACATACGCTTGTTTTGGGTCTAGTGCTCCCTGGTCGAGCGGCGAGGCCCCCGCAATTGCGGGCCTTTCGGCCCCGCCGCCTATGGAACGCCTCTTCCGCCGTCGGCGTTCAACTGCCTACGAATACCTCTTGCCATACCGGCTCTCCAGCAGCGCGACCAGTTCCTTCAGCCGCTGGGAGTCGGACTTGTTGCACACGAGCGTCGCGTCGGATGAGTGGACGACGATGCAGTCGTCGATGCCCATCACCGCGATCAGGTGGTCATCTTCGGTCACGACGACGTTGCGGAAGCTGTCCAGCAGGACGGCGTTGGCGGCTTCCACCACGTTGCCCGCGTCGTCGAGCTTACTGACCTGCTCAAGCGACGGCCAGGAGCCGACGTCCAGCCATTCGCACTTGAGCTCCACCATCATCCCGGCCCTGGCCTTCTCCATGACCGCGTAGTCTATGCTGATCTTCGCCAGCGACGGATAGACCGAGGCCAGGATCGGCGCGATCGCCTGGCCTGACCGCACGGCCTCGACCACGGGGGCGAGTTTGGCCAGCGAGTCAGGCAGGAACTTCGCAAGCGCGTCGCGGATGGCCTTGAGCTTCCAGACGAACATGCCGCTGTTCCAGAAGTGCTTGCCGCTCTCGACGTATCGCCGGGCCGTGGGGTGGTCGGGCTTCTCCTTGAATGCCTCCACCTCGTGGATGCCGTCGGCGATCGCGGCGCGGCAGTGGATGTAGCCCAGGCCCGTGTGGGGCCAGGTGGGGCGGATGCCGAACGTCAGCAGGGCGTCGGGGTGCTCCTCGGCCGCCTTGCAGGCCTTGTTCACCGCCTCCTGGAAACACTCGACGGGGCGAATTACGTGGTCGGCCGTGAAGACGGCCATCGTTGCCTCCGGGTCGCGGCCGGTGAGGATCTGCGTGGCAAGCGCGATGGCGTTGGCCGTGTCGCGGCCCTCCGGCTCGCCGATGATGTTCCGCGGCGGTATCTGCGGCAGCAGGGCCGCGATCTGCGGGGCATACTCGGCGTTGGTGACGATCAGCAGGTTCTCGTTAGGGAAGAGCCCCGTGAGCCGCTCGACCGCCATCGCCAGCAGGCTCTTGCCGCCGAGGAGCGGCAGAAGCTGCTTGGGCCTGCCCAGGCGGCTCAGCGGCCATAGCCTCTTGCCGGCCCCGCCGGCCAGTATCACCGCGTGTCGCATGATCTGTCTCCTGCGATAGTCCAGGGCCCCAGAGGCGACATGCCGTCTCTGGAATCCTGCGCACATCTAGTTCGCGCGAGCGTCAATGCCGGCCGTAATCCTATTGGGTCCGGCGGCACAAGGCAAGCAAACTCGGGCCCCGAGGCCTTCAACCCCCGCGACACGAATTTCCTTGCTCGTGCGCCTTGTCGCTGTAGAATCAGGAGGGCCGCCTATCCCGATAGTGAACGTGTGTCAGCTTGGACAGGCAGGTGAGGTGAATCCATGAAGCCAAGGGCCTTCACGCTGATCGAACTGCTGGTCGTGATTGCCATAATCGCGCTGCTGGTGGCGATCCTCCTGCCGTCGCTGAGGCAGGCGCGCAACCTTGCCAGTGAAGTCGTCTGCTCGTCCAACTTGCACGCCGTGGGCCAGGCGTTCGCCATGTACGGCGGGGCCAACCGGCTGGACGGCCCCTATTCGGCAGTCGAGCGCGGCACATGGCCCTGGATGCAGAGCTATCCCAATGCCATCAAGTATTGGATGTACATCAAGACTGGCCCGACCGATACTTACCCTTCCAAGGGCGACCCGGGCAACCCCGCCATGGCGCTGACGGAAGACGGCTACGATCGAAACTTGCAGCTCCTGAACATAGGTCCGCAGCCGTACATGTCCTCCGCCAAGCCGCTGTTTTGTCCCCTGTTCTATGCGAACTACGAGCATGACTACTTCCGCTACACGAATATCCAGGGCGGTCCCGGCTACCCACCAAACTACAAATTCTGGGGCACTTACGCCTTCGTATGGAACCGGCGGTTCAAGAACTACTACGACGACCGCACGCCTCGCGTCGACCAAAACGGCGTCGACCACCAGAACCCCAAAGGCTACGACATCGTGATGCTTGATTACTACGTCTACGAAACCCAATTTGCCTTTAACAATTCGCACCTTCAGCAAAGGGCCTACCACTGGAACGCGCTGATGCTGGATGGGTCGACCAAGCTGATAGGGCACCATGTCAAGGACGTGTTCAACACGCTTTGGTTGGACCAGCCGTCGGGGCCATACGACGTGATGGAGGACGTGACGCTCGGGCAGCCCTGGCGGGGCTACACCCTCGAGAACTGGGTCCCGTAGGCACGAGAGGCCGGACATGCGGGAAGGAACTCTGAAGAAACTGATCATCGCCGCATCCGCCCTGGCGTTGGTGCTGATGGCGCTGGGGCTGTGGCGCGTCTTCTCGGGCGGCGGCCCGCCGGTGGACAAGCGCGCGGAGTTCACTTGCGATTCGTGCGGGAACAAATGGGCCCAGGACGTCACGGACGACCCCATCATGTGCCCCAAGTGCGGGGGCCTTGGCTATGCAACGATGTGGTATATATGCCCTGACTGCAGAAAGCCCATCGCCCTCCATGTGCGGATGATCGCCCACATGAAGACCACCTCACGGTTGGCCGGCGAGAAGGATTGGCTGCCCGTCTGCCCCCCGCAGATCACTTGCCCGTACTGCAAGTCGCCGTTCTATGTTCCTCAGTCTCCGGCAGGCCATGGATGGGCGCCGCCGACACCGAAGGCCGTGTAGCCTTGACAGAGGTGCTCTCGTCTCGGTTCAATCTGTCGCCTGTCGCAGCCTTCACGTCGCTGGCAACAGCCTGGCGCCGGATGCTAGAATTCATGTTTGCGGCAGGCTTGACGCGCAGTACACGGCCTGCGCCGGTCTGACCGCTGTGTGCCAATGGAACTCACAGATCGAAGGAGAGACACAATGACACGTCCCGGCGTTCTTTTCGCGATGGTTGCCCTGGGCGGCGCTATCTGCCTGATCGGTCCCGCTCCTGCGGCGGCCGACATCTACAACGTCAAGGTCGTCACCGACGGCAACCCCGACTACACGGACATCGGCAGCATGATCTGGTCGATCACCTCCAACTGGCCGGAGACCAAGGACAAGTGCTGGGCCATGTGGTACTGGACCCACATCGCCCGCCGCCAGACCCGGCCGATGGACCTGCACGGCCACGAACTGACCGACCCGGTCCGCCAGTTCAACGACTACGGCTACACCATGTGCTCCACCATCGCCGGGACCAACTGCGCGATCTGGGGCGCGATGGGCCTTAACGTGAAGTTCTGGGACATCAGCCTGCACACGGTCCCCGAGGTCGAGTACGACGGCAAGTACCACATGTACGACAACTCGCTGTCGGCCATCTATACGCTTTGCGACGGCAAGACGGTGGCCGGCGTGGTTGACATCGGCGCTGACGGGGCCTGCGAGAAGTCGGGCGGCAAGACCGAGCCGGGCCACATCGCCAAGTACCACTGCCTGAACTCCACCAGCGACAACGGCTACCTCACCGGTTGCGACACCATCCGCGGCATGGCGGAGGAGTACAAGTGTTTCAACCCCAGGGGCCTCAAGTACCGCGAGTATCTGAACAACTGGGACCTGGGCTACCGCTACATTCTCAACCTGCGCGACAACGAGGTCTACACGCGCTACTACCGCCGGTTGGATGCCAACAGCCCCAAGGCCGTCCAGCAGAGCGAGAAAGGCGGCGGCTACAAGGCCGACCCGGCGTACTACACGCCCAATCCGGCGCCGGGTGGCAAGGACCCCGAGTCCGCCAACCCGCGATACCACATCCGCGGCAACGGCGTCCGCGTGTGGGAGCCCTCGTTGACGAACCTGGCCGCGAGCGCTTACAGCGCAACGGGCGTCTCGGCCGTCCCGGTCGTGCATCCGGCGGAAGCGGGCAAGGCAGGCGAAGTCATTTTCAAGGTCGAGGGCGCCAACGTCATCACCTCGCTGGTGATCAAACCGCAGATTGTGTGCAAGACGGCCGATGACTCGGTGGCCGTCTCCATCAGCACGACCAACGGCCTGGCGTGGCAGGATGTTTGGAAGGGCGATAGCAAGACCGACGGCCCCCAGGAAATCGGCCTCATCGGCGAGGTCAACGGCTCTTACGAAGTCCTGGTCAAGGTGACGCTCAACGCCAAGGCCTCGCCATCCGACGCCCAGCTCAAGGCCATCCGCTTCGAGACGATCACGCAGATCAACTCCAAGACCCAGCCGCGGCTCAGGCTCGGGCGCAACACGGTCTACGTCGGGGCCGGCGAGCAGACCGAGAGCACCGTCTTCTGGCCGGACCTGCGGGCCGAGAACTACAAGCAATACGTGGTCGAGGAGAGCAACGTCAAGGCCGAGACGGCCGCTGTCTACGAGAAGAACAGCTACATGGGCGTGATCCACCCCGCCCAGGCGGGCGAGGATGGATACATCGTCTTCAGGATGGATGCTCCCAGCGACATCACGAGGATCACCTACGGCGGGCGGTTCTACAACCGCGCCCAGAAGGCCCACATCGACATGCTGCACTCATTCGACGGCGGCAAGACGTGGAAGACCAGCTACAGCCTGACCGACACGACCTCGCCGTGGGACGTGATCCACTACGAGAAGGCAACGGACGTTCCGACTGGAACGAAATCCGTCCTTTTCAAGTACCTCATGAGCGGCGGGGACAAGATGAGCCAGTGCAGCATCTACGCCGTCCACATGGAGGCCAACTACAAGCCCGCGGACACGACGCCTAAGCCGATGGAAGTGACCTTCACCTGGAAGGAGGTCCAGGAGGACTACTCCACGGTCACGCGCAGCCACACGCAGCTAGTGGAGAAGCCGGGCACGAAGTACACGATCGACGTGGGTGGAGTGGACCACCCGGTGATGGAGTCGCTCCAGGTCAACCTCAAGGGCGCCGTCGAGGCCACAACAACGCAGCCGGCCGTCAAGTACGGGTACAGCGACGGCAAGGAGATCCCCGACGCCAGGAAGTTCCAGGAGCGATGGGTCACCGTCGGGAAGGTCCTGTCCGAGGGCAAGCCCTACACCTGCACCGAGAAGTCGGGCAATAACTGGGGCGCGGGCGATCCCGACGGCAAGAAGCTGACCTGCGGCGTGGTCGGCCCGCCGCACGTGGGCGGAGTGGCCTACGCGACCGGCGTGGTGTACGAGAAGAACCAGAAGCCGGAGATCACGGTCGACCTTGGCAAGGCCGAATCCTGCGGCGCGTTCCGCATCCAACTTCACGGCTACCCGTTCCTGGACGCCATCAAGGGCCAGGTCAAGGACAAGGTCGAGGTCCTCACCTCCTCGGACGGCCAGAACTTCGCCAGCCAGGGCTTCTTCAACACCAACCTCCGCTGGAAGGACATCCCGGTGAACTTCATGTGGAACGACGACGAGACGTTCACCGGCCATAACTTCGAGCTGGTCCTGCCCAAGCCGGTCGAGGCCCGATACGTCAAGTTCAAGATCACCAACAACCGCGGCATACTGGCCACCAGCCAGGTGCAGGTGCTGGACTTCATCAAGTACGACCCGTTCGACCTGAAGCTCGCGTTGCCCGACGGCAAGGACCGCAGCGACATCACGGCCTACCCGATGCCGCACAAGCCCTCGCAGCGATACAGGCCCAACGCTCAGCAGAAGGACAACGCCGGCGGCGGGAACTAGCCTACCAGACGGACCCACCCGCCGGTATGATCTGTGGTTAATCGGTTAGTACGTGAATCGGTTAACCGGGAAGACCAGCGGCGCGGGCCTTGACTGGCCAAACGCCAGGTCTGCCCGACTAACCGTTCAACCGATTAACCAGCACTCATCGAGGAGAACAACATGGCTCGCATGATTCCCGCCGCCGCCTTCTCGCTGCTGCTCCTGGCGTCGCTCCCGGCACCGGCCCAGGTGTGCAACCTGAAGGTCGTGACCGACGCAAACCCCGACTACTCCGACATGCCAAGCATGATCCACTCCATCACCTCCAAGTGGGAAGCGGACAAGGACAAGGCCTGGGCCGTCTTCTACTGGAACCACATCGCCCGCCGCCAGACCTCGCCGATGATCCTGCACGGCATGGAACTGACGGACCCGATCCGCCAGTTCAACGACTACGGATACACGATGTGCTCCACCATCTCGGGCAACAACTGCTCGATCTTCGACGCGATGGGCTGGCCCGTGAAGTTCTGGGACATATCCAACCACACGGTCATGGAGGTCAAGTACGACGGCAAGTTCCACATGCACGACAACTCGCTGTCGGCCCTGTACACCACCTGCGACGGCAAGACTCTGGCCGGCGTCGCGGAGATCGGGGCCGAGGGCGCGTGCGAGGCCTCAGGAGGCAAGAAGGAGCCCGGCCACATCGCCAAGTATCACTGCCTGTACTCGACCAGCAGGAACGGCTATCTCCAGGGCGCTGACTGCATGCGCGCGCTGGATGAAGAGTACCGATGCTTCAATCCTAACGGCCTGAAACTACGCACCTACTACAACAACTGGGACCGCGGCCACCGCTGGATATTCAACCTGCGCGACAACGAGGTCTACACGCGGTACTACCACCGGATGGACGCCGACAGCCCCAACAAGGTCAAGCAAGGCAAGAGCGACTACACGGCCGACCCCGCCTACTATGTCCCTAACAACGGCTGGGACCCGGAGACGCCCAATGTTCGCTACCATATCCGCGGCAACGGGGTCTGGAAATGGCGCCTGCCCCTGACGGCCGACCAGTACAAGAAGGCCGTCATAAGCGAGTCCAACATCGCCCCGGCCGCCGGCGGCGGACTGATGGCCGTGGACACGCTCAAGGATGCGGAGGTCGTCTTCGGCGTCAACGCCGCAAACGTCATCTGTAGCCAGACGGTCGAGCTCAACGCCAGCGGCAAGGTCTCCCTGGCCGTCAGCGTCAACAATGGCAAGGACTGGAAGGACGTGGACCTTACGGCCGGAGAAGGCGGCATCCAGACAGCGAAGATGATCGAGCAGATCAACGGTGCATACCAGGTCCTGCTCAAGGTGCATCTGGCGGCCGGCAAGGTGGAAGGCAGCCCATCCGGCGGGGCGATGGTCAAGTCGGTCGACGTGGAAACGATCACCCAGGTCAACTCCAAGACCCAGCCCAGGCTCAAGCTCGGGCGCAACACCGTCTACGTTGGCGCGGGCGAGCAGACCGAGTCGATCGTCTACTGGCCGGAGCTTCAGAACGGCAAGTACAAGCAGTTCGCCATCGAAGAGCAGAACGTCAAGACCGCCCCCAAGCACCCTGAGTACCTGGGCGCGATGTTCAGCGCAGCGCCCAACGAAGACAGCTATGTCGTGTTCAGGATGGACGCCCCGCGCGACTTCACGAAGGTCAGTTATGGCGGGCGGTTCTACAACCGCGCTCCCGGCAGCCACATCGACCTTCTGCACAGCTTCGACGGCGGCAAGACATGGACCAAGTCCTGGTCGCTCACCAGCACGGAACAGCCCTGGGACGTGATCCACTACGAGACCATAGCCGACGTGCCGGCCGGCGCCAAGTCGGTCCTGTTCAAGTACCTGTGGTCGTCGTCGGCGGCCGGCGCGGACGCGTGCAGCGTCTACGCCGTGCGGATGGAAGGCGACTACAAGCCCGCGGATGCGGCGCCAAAGCCGGTCGAGGTCACGTTCACCTGGAAGGAGCCGCAGGCCCAGTACGGCCAGTTCGTCACCCGCAGCCATACGCAGCTCGTGGAGAAGCTGCCGGCCAGGTACACCATCGACGTGGGCGGCGAGGACCACCCGGTGATGGAGTCGCTTCAGGTGAACCTGAAGGGGGCGGTCGAGGCGACCGCCGCCAAGCCCGTTACCGTCAAGTACGGCTACAGCGACGGCAAGGAAATCCCGGATGCGAAGAAGTTCGTGGACCGCTGGGTGACCATCGGCAAGATCCTCTCCGAGGGCAAGCCCTACACGTGCAGCATCCCATCCGGCGACAACTGGGGCGCGAACGACGCGGGCGGCAAGCGCCTGACCGACGGCATCGTCGGCCCGCCCTATGCCGGAGGCGCGGCGATGATGACCGGCCCGATCTGGCTGGACAAGCAGGAGCCGGTCATCACCGTTGACCTGGGCAAGGCTGAGTCCTGCGGCGCGTTCCGCATCCAGATCCACGGCTATCCGTGGTGGGACGCCATCAAGGGCGAGGTCAAGGACAAGGTCGAGGTCCTCACCTCCAACGACGGCCAGACGTTCGCCAGCCAGGGCTTCTTCAACTTCGACCTCCGCTGGAAGAACATCCCCGCCAACCACATGTGGACGGACGAGGAGACGTTCTGCGCCCACAACCACGAGCTGATACTGCCCAAGCCGGTCGAGGCCCGGTACGTGCGGTTCAAGGTCACCTGCGCCCGCTTCACGTCAATAAGCGAGGTGCAGGTCCTGGACTTCATCAAGTACGATCCGTTCGACCTGAGGATCGCGCTGCCCGACGAGAAGCCTGAGCCGAAGAAGTGAGCGGCTGGGGACAGTCCCAGACGACGGGACAGTCCCCGACGTCGCGTGCCTAGACCCTGAACAAGCGTGATTTTCCGAGGCGTGGCGCAAAAAAGGCTCGAAATCC
>JBHGBE010000013.1:0-83885 GCA_041946855.1 Phycisphaerae bacterium
CCGAGACGCCTTCGCTCCTGCATCGGGCCGGCGGACATACGCTTGTTTTGGGCCTAGTCGCTAGTCCCTAATCCCTAGTCCCTTTCATCCTGGTCGCTTGTCGCTAATACCCAGTCCCTTCTTTACGCGTCGCCGGTATGTTAGATTCAGCCGCCAAAGCAATTCAAGGAGCGACCATGAAATACACTACGCTGGGCGGCACGGGCGTGCAGGTCTCGCGGCTGTGCTTCGGGACGATGTCCTTCGGCGACGCCGCCGACGAGAAAGAGTCGGCCCGCATGTTCGCCCGCTGCCGCGAGGCGGGCGTCAACTTCTTCGACTGCGCCAACGTCTACTCGCAGGGCCGCGCCGAGGAGATACTCGGCCGGCTCATCCGCACGGGGCGCGACGAGCTGGTGATCACGTCCAAGGTCGGCATCGCGCTGGGGCAGGGGGAGAACAACCGCGGCCTGTCGCGGCGGCACATCATGCTCATGGTCGATGGCTCGCTGCGGCGGCTGGGGACGGACCGGCTGGACGTGTACTTCTGCCACCATCGCGACGCGCGGACGCCGGTCGAGGAAACGCTGGCGGCGCTGGACCACCTTGTGCGCCAGGGCAAGATACTCTACGCGGGCGTGAGCAACTGGTCGGCCTGGCAGATCGCCGAGGCGATCGGGATATCGTCGGCGGCCGGCCTGGCGCCACTCAGCGTGATCCAGCCGATGTACAGCCTTGCCAAGCGGACGGCCGAGGTCGAAATCCTCCCGATGGCGCAGGCCAAGGGCCTGGGCGTGATCTCCTACAGCCCTCTGGGCGGGGGGCTGCTGACTGGCAAGTACGGGAGCAAGCCCAGCGGCGCGAAGGGCCGCCTGAACATCAACAAGATGTACGCCAAGCGCTACGCGACGAAGACGTACTTCGAGGTCGCTCAGCGCCTCGCGGCGTACGCCCGCAGGCACGGCGTGCATCCGGCGACGCTGGCCGTGGCGTGGGTGAAGTCGCACCCGGCCGTCACCGCGCCGATCATCGGCGCGCGCAACTGCGAGCAGCTTGAGGCGTCGCTTGCCGCGGCGGATTACGAAATGTCGGCGTCGCAGCGGGCCGAGATCGCCGCCCTGACGCCGGACGTGCCCATAGCGACGGACAGGGACGAGGAGAAGGCCGGATAGGCCAATGGCCCGTGCTCACGTGTACGCCAGTTGCGCCGTGGCGCAGCAATCCCGGTCGGCGACAACGCGGACCCAGTGGGCGCTGAAGCCGGTTGGGAAGACGTGGCATTCGTATCCGCCGGCCGGCACGTCGATAGTGCGGTACTTGCGCCAGTCGCCGCAGCCCTTGAAGTCGACCTCGATGGTGAAGGCCGCGCCTGCCTTGGCGCCGGCGGCAAGGTGAATGCACTTGTACACAAAGCCGGTCATCAGGTACGGGTCGCTCGGCTCGCCGGCTCGAACGTCGTCGTCCCACCACGGCCCGCCCCAGCCGGCGGGCTTGCCGTGCCGCCAGAGGTCGTCTGTCTTGCCGAACCACAGGCCGCTCTGCGGCTCGGCCGCCAGGTCGTTGTGGCCGCTTGACGGGGAGGCGTTGTCCGCCCCGATCACGAGCATCCCGCGCCAGGAGCAGAAGTCGGAGTGGACCCACAGGTGCGTGCTGATCGGCCGGACGCCCCAGACGCGATTGCCGTAGGCCCACGGGCTCATTTCGTACCACATGCCGTGATGGTCCATCAGCACGCGCTCGTGGTCGACCTCGCGCATCCGCGGCCACTCGGTCTGCCACTTGTGGTCGAACGTGTGCGAGGCCTTGGGCAGGCGGTATCGCCGCCACTGGCCGTCGGCCGCCGTGAAGACGCTCAGGATAGCCGACGCGCGGTCCCAGCCAGTGGCGAACATCGTGCCGGCGAACTTGCCGCGCCCGTGGACGCAGACGTACGGCCGGCGCTCGATGATCGCCCACGTCTTGCCGTCCCACTCGGCCAGGCGGCCCTGAGAACGCTTGCCGGCCCAGTCCGGCTCGTGGTACTCGTTGCTGCAAACAACCAGCCGGCCGAAGCAGGAGTAGCAGTCCTTGAAGTGGACCAGCATCTCGCCCTCGGTCGCCAGCGGCCCCTGCAAGTCCTGCACCTGCCTGCACTCCAGGGTCCGCACGTTCAGCTCGAACAGCTCGCCCTCCATGCCCAGCACGTACACGAGATTGTCGGGATCGGTCAGGTGGCGGGCCGCGCCGGCCAGCCGCACATCGACCAGCGCCTCGACCGTGCGGACATTGTGGTCCGCGTCCACCACGTGCGGGCCGATGATCATCTGATTGCTCTGCCAGTGGACCATGCGGTTGGCGTAGGTGCCGTCACGCGCTTCGCTGTGGCGGGTCATGCGGAAATCGGCGTCGATGACGCGGAGGCCCGTCCCCGTCCCCGTGCGCTTGCGGTGGGAGACGTAGTTCACGACGTACAACCTGCCGTTCCACGGCATGAGGCAACCTACGCCGCACTCGCTCCGCGGCGGACCGAGGTCGGCGACCTGCGCCAGGGATGGAACCACGCCGCTGACGTTGAATGGCATTGGGCCGGTCTGCTCAGGCATTGCGCGTATCGATGATACCACGATCGGGGCCGTTCGAGTCAATTCAGTTTGAACGCCACCCAGCAGGTGTTGAAGACGTTGGGGACGCCGCTGGCGGAGTACTCCTGGAATGTCCAGATCACCGTGGGATCCGAAGGGTCCAGGCAGGTGGAGTTGTAGTTTCCCCACCCGCATCCGAACTTCTGATTGTCGCGATTGCTGGAGTAGGTCGCCGTGCCTTTCGCCGCGAGAACCGGTGGGCGCATCGTGCCCTTCGGGTCGCCGTGCGCCCGCATCATCACGACAACCGAGGGGAACTCCTTCTCCGATGTCCGCGTGCAGCCGATGCCGACGTTGCCGGCGGCGTCCACGGCCAGCGACGGCACGAGGTAGTCGCAGTCAGGCGAATCGATGAAGCCTTCCTGGAGGCGCTGGCCGTCCTTGGCCCGGACCTCGGCCCAGAAGATGCCCGGCCGCGAGTCGATCGCGCGCTTGGCTTCGTTGCACGTGAACAGGCTTCCGCCGTGCGCCCAGACGGTCTGGGTTCGCCGGCCCTCATCCGCGCGCAGCTTGGGGCCCGGCGCCGGCTGAAAGGCCTGGTTCTTGAGCGACGAGCCGTTCGGCGCGATGTACGTCCTGCCAAGCGGGATTTCCTGGACCTTGGAGATGCTGGCCCTCTTGGCCGCCCAGGTGATCCTGTACATGTAGAGCTTCGAGAACTGAACGTTGTTGACCGGGAACTCGTGACACAGAAGATACTCGGGCGCATCCGCCGCCTTGTCGGGGTCGAGGTCCGTAGCGGGGAAGCTCTCAATCTCGAGTCCCGTGAATAGCTGCGCGTTCGCGATGTTCGGCCCATCCGGGGCCACCAGGTCCTCCTTCGGGACGACCCAGCAATCCATCATCGTGTGAAGGTCTTTGTTGAAGTTCCAGTAGCATCCGTAGAAGCCGTTCCTGTCCACGCCACACCGAAAACCAAAGTCCGGGGACTTCAGAGGGGTCTTGATGCCTTTCCAGGGCTTTGTCGGGTCCGGGGAAGTCGAGACCGCCAGCAGAAGCACGTGCAGGTTCTTGTCGAACGCGGTGGTCGCTATCCATCGCCTGGAGAGCGGGTCGTAGAGCATCCGGGGGTCGTTGGGCTGGGAGTCCAGGTCCTTGAAGCCCAGGTCCGCCCAGAACTCGGACTGGGTCTTCTTCATCAGGACCTTTCCGGTCTTCTTGTCGTGGACGAGGAAGTTGGCGCAGGTGAAGGAGACGACGTGGTCGGGCCCGACCCCGCCGACGTTGTCGGGTTTGTCCTTAGGCCCTGGGCCGCAATCGCTGGGGAATGTCGTCAGGATGGTCACCTGCCGGGCGCCGGGCGGCGCCGCATCCTGCGCCAGTTGACTCGATGCGGCAGCCATGCAAAAGGCCGCCGCGATCGCAAGCATTGCGGAACATCTCATCGCCGCCGGCTTCATCGCGGCCCTCCTTGTTCCTGTCTGTTCAAATCAGTTCCGTACCTTGACGGCGTGAATGCCCGGCAGGCCCTTGGGCAGGGCATCAGGATGGCTTGGCGACGGTCGTCTCCTTCGGCGGGTCCTGCTTGGGCGCGAGCTTAGCGCCCACCAGCCAGGTGCCCTTGTCATCCTTGAGTGTGTGGATGATCAACGTCTGGCCTTCCTTGAAGGCCGCCAGGCGGCTCGAAAGCGCCAGGGCGAACCTCGCCTTCGGGTCGATCACGAACGTGGAGGTTGAGTCGCCGTCGCGCACCTCCACGCCCGTCAACTGCGCGGCCTCCTTGGGCGCGGCGGGCGACTGCTGGCCGGTGGCGGGATCGATCTTCATCCGCACGACCTTGTTGAACGTGACGCGCTTGCCCTGGCCGTAGGGCCTGATGGCGGTCATCAGCGGCGGCTTGCCGTTGGGCTCCGCGAGGATTTCCACCAGGTCGCCCGCCTTCAGCCCGCTGACGACCTGCATCATGGCCGCCTGGGGGATGGGCTTACCATCCGCGCCCTTGACGTTCGGCACGGCGAAGGTGGAGGACCTGAAGTACTTCTTGACGTTCACGACCGTAAAGGAATCCTTGCCGATCACCTGCTGCGTCTGGTCGCCGTAGACGTATACGTAATCGTCTTCCTCGCCAAGCTGGGGAGTGTAGACACTCGCGGCGGTCAGCACGATGCCCTTGCTTGACCTGGTTCCCTGGAGGTCCAGCACGTCGCCCTCCTTGGCGGCGCTGAGGGACTTGGACAGGTCGTCGGTGAGCTTGGGGATATTGAGCGTGTTATTGTTGTTCAGCGGCATGATGGACAGGGTGCCGTCTTTCAGGGAGACGAACCTGTATGTCCCGGTGAACGGCTCGATGTCCGGCTTGGGAGTGGGCGTCGCCCTGGGCGGCTGATTGCCGGTATTGGGCGGATTCACGACTATGGGCGGGCTAACCGGGCCGGGCCCCGGCTTGATTGGCGGGCCGACGGGGCCAGGCCCGGGTCTGATGGGCGGGCCGACGGGTCCCGGAGGCGTTCTGCTCTGCGCATCACAGATCGAGGCCGCTACCATCAGCCCCAAACCAATCACAAGAGCCGAACGAGTCGCCATGGCGTTCTCCTTCTTCTCGGTTCGCGATCATGCCGTGCAGCACGCTTGGCATCAGCATCAGCCGGCTCATCGCCGGCGATCTGACCTTCCGTCACAGCCGCTACTTCTGCAACTTCACCGCGTGAAGTCCAGGCAGGTCCTTGGGCAGGGCCTTTTCGTCAGGCATGCCGCCGGGCCGGAGCGCGCTCGTACTGAACATGTACGTGGCGAAGTAGATGACGCCGTCGGCCACGACCGGATCGCCGGCGGGCATCTGCTGCTTCATCGGCAGCATCCAGAGGCGCTGGCCCGACTTCGACTCGAAGGCGAACAGGCCGTCGGCGTCGATCACGTAGAGCTTGTCGCCGGAGACGATCCAGCGGGCCGAACTGTACGCCAGGTTTTTGTTGGTCACACCGATAAACCCCGCCGCGCCGCCTGGGCCGGGGGCCGGCGCGCCCCCGGCGGCCGCCTGGTCAGCCTCGTTCTCGCCCTTGGGCATGCCCAGGTCCAGCTTCACGGCCGCCTTGTCGCCCTTCTTCAGGTCGAACGTAATCAGTTCCTCGCCGACTACCAGATAGACTTTGGAATCATCGACGGGCACGATGGGGGCTTCACTGCCGCGGTTGCGGAGATTCAGGCGGGTCACCGGGGCATTGACCACGCCGACCGCCCCGGTCCCCGGCAAGTCCTGCTCCCAGAGCTGGTCGCCCTTCCTGGCGTCCAGGGCGATCATCTTCGTGCCCGCGTTGTTGACGCAGATGAGCGTTCCGCCGCCGAGCGCCAGCCCGGCGCACTGGCTGATGTCCTTGCTCCACAGTTCCTTGTGGGCGGCCAGGTCGATGGCGGCGACGGCCGTGCCCTTGGATGCGTACAGGACGTTGCCGGCGACGATGGAGTTGCAGTTGACAAAGCCGGTTGCCTTGAAATCCATCTCCCAGGCATCCTCGCCCGTGAGGGCCTTGAATGCCCTCAGCTTGTCGGCGGCGCGGGCGACCACTACGTCGCCAGCCACCCAGGCGAAGGTGCGCGAGAGCATAAACGGCGCATTGCGTATGGGGCCGGCAACCACTATCGGCGGCCTGGCGACCGGGGGGCCGCCCTGGATCGGGCCAGCCGCCGGGCCCTTGGCCGGGCCGCTGGCGGGGGCCGAGGCGGTCGCGACAGGCTGGATCGGAGCGAACCGGATCGGCGGCACCGCCACCGGTGGGCCAGCCTGGGCCGGGGCAGCCTCGCCGTTGCCTGCCGCTCCGGCGCCGTCGCCGTCCAGCGGCACGGCCTTGATGGGCGGCTTGATTCCCCCGCCAGGACCGACCGGGCCAGGCGCCGCGCCGCCGGGGGCAGCCGCGCCTCCGCCGAGGTCCTTCTCCCATAGCTTCTTGCCTTCCTTGGCCTCGTACACTATCAGGTTCGCGCCCTGCGCGACGGCCAGGACCTTCTCGCCCGCCGACATCTGCGCGGACGCCTTGGCGGGCAGTTCGGCGTTCCATGCCTCCTTGCCCGTCTTGATATCAACGGCGTAGAGCCGCCAGTCGCGGCCGATGGCGTAGGCGCGCCCCGCAGCCACGGCCGGGCCGTACATGACGCCGTTAGCGATGTTGAACGACCACAGGTAGTTCTTGGCCAGTTCCGCGCTGGCGACCGCGGCGATGGCGTCCCTGATCTCCTTGATCGCGTCCGCCGCTCGCTGCTTGATCTCGGCGTCGGAACTCCTGGCCGCCTCCTCAAGGGCGGGCAGGACGGCCGGTCCGGCCTCGACAAGCTCCTTCTGTGCGGCGGCGCGAGTCTTGAAGTCCGCGTCGCCCAGCTTGCCGATGAGCGCCTTGATCTGGTCGGCGGTCAGCGCCTTGGCCGGCGCGCCGGCATTCGGGCCAGCCGCCAAAAGAGGGGCAACACCCGCCGCCACGAGGAATAACGCAGCCGTCAGGAACAGTGCGAGCCGCTTCATTGACATCTCCTTTTCCGAATCTCCGGCCGCCGTGGCCGAACATGTTGATTACACAGAAGACGCCCGCCGCAGGCGGGGCGCTTCAAAAAACTCATCTGAGGGCAAGCCGCCTGTACCTGGCCCGCCTGTGGGCCACGCGTTCCGGGTTCTCGGCCAGGATGGCATCTTCGTATGCGGCGAAGTTTCCCGTGAACCACCGCGTCCGGCCGTCGCCTTCGAGGACCAGCAGGTGCGTGCATATCCTGTCCAGGAAGAACCGGTCGTGGCTGATGACCATCGCGCAGGCGGGGAAGTCAATCAGGGCCTGCTCCAGCACGCGCATCGTCCCGACGTCCAGGTCGTTGGTTGGCTCATCCAGGAGGAGCAGGTTGCCGCCGCGGCGGAGGAGCTTGGCCAGGTGGATGCGGTTCCGCTCGCCGCCGGAGCACTCGCCGACGAGCTTCTGCTGCTGCGCGCCGCGGAAGTTGAAGCGGGCGACGTACGAGCGGCTGTTCATCGACACGCCGCCAAGCTCGACGCGGTCCTTGCCATCGGTGATCTCCTCGAAGATCGTTCGCCGGCCGTCGAGGGCGTCGCGGTGCTGGTCCACGTAAGAGAGCACGACGCTGGGGCCGATGTTGATGACGCCTTTGTCGGGCGTCTCCTGGCCGACGATCATGCGAAAGAGCGTCGTCTTGCCGGTCCCGCTGGGGCCGATGACGCCGACGACGGCCCCGCGCGGCAGGTCGAACGAGCAGTCGCGGATGAGCGTCAGGAAGTTGCCCTCCGCGTCCTTGAAGCCCTTCGAGACGCCCTTGAAAGCGAGCACCTTGTCGCCCAGGCGCGGCCCCGGCGCGATCTGAATGACCGTCTCGCTCGTCTGGTCGATTGCGCTCTGCGCAGCGAGTTGGTCGTATGCCTTGATGCGTGCCTCGTTCTTCTGGAGGCGGCCCTGGTGCGAATTGCGAATCCAGTCAAGCTCGCGCTGGAGGACCTTCTGCCGCTGCGTCTCCTTCTTCTCGATGATGCGGAGCAGCTCGGCCTTCTGCGCCAGCCAGGAGGAGTAGTTGCCCTCGAACGGCAGGCCGCGGGCGTTCTCAAGCTCGAGGATCCACTTGGTGATGTTGTCCAGGAAATAGCGGTCGTGCGTGACGATGATGACGGTGCCGGGGTACTCGCGAAGCTGGACCTCCAGCCACTGGACCGTCTCGGCGTCAAGGTGGTTGGTCGGCTCATCCAGTAGCAGGAGGTCGGGCTTTTCGAGCAGGGCCATCGCCAGCGCCACTCGCCTCCGCTCGCCGCCGGAGAGCTGCCGCACCGGCGTGTCATCGGGCGGCAGCACCAGCGCATCCGAGGCGATGTCCATCAGGCGGTCCATCTCCCAGCCATCGGCCGCGTCGATCTTCTCCTGGAGGACGCCCATCTCCTCCAGCAGCTTGTCGGGGTCGTCGCCCTCCTGCGGATCGGCCAGGCGGTCGGAGATGGCGTTGAACCGGTCGACAAGGTCCTGCACGCCCTTCATCGCGGTGCGGAGGTTCTCGCGGACCGTGCTGTCCAGGTCCAGCAGCGGCTCCTGGGCGACCAGGACCACCCGCATGCCCTTGGCTAGCACAGCCGTGCCCTGGATGTCCTTGTCCAGGCCGGCCATGATCCGCAGGAGCGTACTCTTGCCGGAGCCGTTCTCGCCGACCACGCCAATCTTGGCCCCGTGGAAGAACGACAGGCTGATGTCCTGAAGCACGACCTTGTCGCCGTAGGACTTCGCGACGCCGTTCATTTCGAAGACGAATTGGGGAGGCATAGACCTGTCAACTCCGATCCTCTGGCAGGCGTATGCGCACACGGTCCCGCTCAGCCACCACCGTTGCCCCCTTCTCCAGGTCCAGGCCGTGTCTGGCCAGGACTGTTGCGATTGCGGAGGGCTGTTCCTTGGCGCGAATGCCGACAATCCTGACGACACCAGGATTGGGTTTGCCCCTTCCGAAGATCAGCTCTCCGAAGTCCTTGTCGAGGGTCACGAGCACTCGCCTTGCGCGCAAACACTCCTTGAAGATCTCTTCGTCTCCTGGATCCGCTGGCCATTCCTGGACGGAATCCACGTCGTGCCCTTGGTTCCGGAGATAGGATGCGCGTTTACCCCAGACGCAGGAATCCAGAAGGATTCGCATCAGTCTTGTCCCACGATCATTGGCTCAACGCGTTCACGAGCGACTAGGCGGCGAGCATAGGCGATGCAGGCGCGGATGTCATCCTTCTCCAGCCAGTCGTAGCCTTCAAGGATTTCATCTTCAGTCGAACCGGCAGCCAACATACCCAAGACATGCTCAACAGCCAGGCGCCGGCCGCGGATGATCGGCTTGCCGCCGAATATCTTTGGGTTCACTGTGATCCGCGAGATGAGCTTGTCTTCATCCATATCGTTGCCTCATTCATAATTATAATGGGTCCGGTCGATCGTGCAAGCCGCCGCAAGTGGCCCACCGAAGAGTCGCTATGCCATGCAAGACTACCGATGCGACGGTGTGTTCAACCAAAATAACCATCCGTCCTGGCTTCTTCGGCGAAAGGACCATCACATGCTGAATCCTCGTCGTTCTCGAGTGTACCTATCCGCCATTTTCATCCTGGTCTTCATCACGATGCAAGTCGAGGCGGCCACCGTGCCCCTGCGTGGCGACTTCCCCGCGGGGGCGGCCGGCGAGGAAGCAATACCCGTCAATGGCGGGGTGCCGATGCCAAGGGGGCAGTTGAAGTCGGCCGACAACGTGCGCCTGCTCGATGCGGCCGGCAAAGAGATTCCGTCGCAGGCGACGGCCACCGCCTGGTGGTCCGACAAGAGCGTCAAGTGGGTCATGGTCGATGCGGTGCTGTCGCCCGATCAAGCCAAGGCCCTCACGCTGGAGTACGGCCAGAACGTCAAGCGCGCGGACGTGGCGGACCGGCTGAAGGTTGATGAGGGCAAGACCATCTACACCATCGCCGGCGGCGGGGTCGAGGCGACGGTCGGACACGGCGACGGGTTCATGGACAAGTGCGTGCTGGGCGGGAAGAACGTCGTCGAGGCCGGCAAGCCCGCCCACCTGGTCCTCAACACCATCCGCATCCCCGAAGGCGCGAGCGGCAAGGCGTTCCCGGCCGGCAAGTTCCTCTGCCGCGACGCGACGGCCGTGCTGGACACTGGCAAGCCCGTCGTTGAGAGCGTCACGGTCGAGTCGCCAGGACCAATTCGCGTGACGCTCTGCATCCGCGGCTACGTTGCCCTGGAGCACCTCGGAGCGAAGCTGCCCAAGGAGGTCCGCGACCGCGAGCCGGCGGGCCGGATGCCCTTCTCCCTGCGCCTGAGCTTCTACCGCAACTGCCCGGTTATCACGGGCCAGCACCAGATCATCTTCTCCGGCGAGCCGGACTGCGATTTCATCTCCCGGTGGGGCATCGAACTGCCGAGCCAGGCGGCCGACCGAGGAACGCTCGTGCTGGAGCCGGGCGTCGAGCTCAACACGATGCCTTATGGCAAGCAGACCCTCGCCAAGGAGCAGACCCGCCTGTGCTGGGCGCCGATGGCGGGCGGATTCGCGATGATCCGCCAAGGCTGGCAGAACCGCCCGTGCGCGATCACTCAAGAGGGCGGATCGGCCTTCATCGACTTCTGGCCTCAGGCGGCCGGCGCGTGGGACCTGCGGCGCTACGCCCGCGAGTGGGCCGTCGGTGAGAGCGGCGATACGCGGAAGCCCGCCCTGATGGAGAACTTCGCCAAGTACGCCGCGCGCGGCATCGCCAAGAGCCACGACTTCGTCATCTACGCCGGCAAGGCCGACACGGCCGGCGCCGCGCCCGCCGTCGTCCGCTCGCTCGCCGGCCGGGCGCTCCTGGTCGCCAAGCCGTCGTGGTACGCCTCGACCGAGGCCCTCGGCCCGTTCGTGCCCGAGCAGACCGCCGGTGACTTCGCAGGCATCAACGCCACCACGCGCCGTCACCTGGATTACTACTTGTTCAACCAGGACCTCTACCAGTGGTACGGCAAGCTCGTTTACGGCTACTGGCAGACGCGGTTCGGCGAAATCCACCGCACCGACCGTTGGGAGAATGATTACGGCCGGTGGGCCTGGAGCCTCAACGACGGGGCCGGCCGGATCGGCCACCTGCTCATGCTCCAGTACCTCCGCACGCTGGACCGCCGGTATCTGGAGGCGGGCGAGGCGTTCAACCGCATCAACTACGACACCAACATGGTCCACACGCAGATGCACCTGGAGGACTCGATGAAGTGGTGGACCTGCCGCGGCTGCTCGCACAGGCACAACGTCCAGCCGTTCGGCTGCCCGTACATCGGCATGCGCGGCTCGTATCCGATGGGGCAGAAGATCGTCCACCTGCTAACAGGCGACGGCATCTCGGCCGACGGCCTGGACATCGTGGCCGATGCCTGCTTCCACTACGCCACCGACCAGAGGTGGCGCCTGGCCAACAGCGGCGACAGCGACGGGCAGGGCTCGGCCGCGTGCGCCCTCTTGTGGAAGTACGAGACCACCGGCGACGAAAAGTACCTGACCGCCTGCCGCACCGTGCTCGACAACAGCGGGCTTATCCCGCCGCCGGCCGGCAAGGGACTGGGCTACGGTCCGAGCTTCGGCCTGTTCATGGCGGCCGGCGAGTACGCGGACCTCACCGGCGACAAGGCGTATCAGGACAAGGTCGTCGAGTGCGGCCGGATAGGCCTCAAGGACAAGAACGTCGGGGAGTACATCCATCCCATCGCGATGGCCGTGCGGTTCAGCAAGGATGAGCAGATTCGCACAGCCCTCGCGGATGTGCTCAAGAAGATCGCCGCCGCGCCGCAGGATTCGCTTGAGGACCTGCCGCCGGCCCTATGGCCGGGCCACGGCGGGTACAAGGTCGCCCGCAACGACCCGAACCTTCAGCGGGACCTGCCTTACGCGATGGCGGCCGTGGGCAAGGGCGTCGCGGCGGAAGGCGATTGGCCCAAGCTGATTGCGCCCACCAAGGCAGTGCCGGCCGCGCCGCCTCCGGATTGGTTCAAGCCCGGCGGGGCGCAGGGGGCTGATGAGAGAGTACCGACGGCCGCCGAGATTCTCGCCCTGAAGCCCGGCACTGGCGGCGGGGCGCTGAAGGCGGCTGTGGTCCTTGTGGCCACGGACACGCTGTGCGACTCCATCGAGTTCGGCGGCCGAGCGCCGCTGGCATCGGGCATCGTGCCCTACGTCGAGCTTGCGACGCTCAAAGATGAAAAGGGCCAACTCGCCACGAAGTTCGATGTTCACCAAGGCAAGGTCGAGAAGATCGGGCCTGGCGACGGGGGCACTCTTGTCGCTTCAGGCAGGGCCGGGCCTGCGGCGTTCACCGCCCGCATTCGGGCCGCATCGGCCGACGGCGTGTCATCCGCCCGCGTGGAGATGGCCCTGACCGTCCCGGCCGGCAGCGGGCACGTCGCATCGTGGGGCCTGCTCGTCCCTCTCAAGCCAGGAAAGGACGGCCACGCCATACAGGTCACGACGCCCGGCGCGTTCCGCCTCGAGCGGTGCCGGCTGGACCAGAACGATGAGCGAATCCCCAACTGGCTCACCAGCGAATACCACTGGGGCGAGGGCGCGCCCCTGTGGCCCAAGTGGCGCGTCGCCGGCATCGACATGGGGCCGGGCAAGTCCTACCGCCTCTGGCGGGCAAATCGCGAGGATACGGTGCCCGTCTACTGCGACCAGGGCCAGGGCACATCCAACTGGCTCGACCTGACCGACCGCGGAGCGAACCCCCGCTGGGGCCTGACCGCCCGCATCATTCGCCCAGCCGGCGCGGATGGCGACGCAAGCCGCCAGGCCGTGCGGGTGAACATGGAAACGGGTGTGATGGAAATCCAGTTCCACGCCGCATCCGCGCCGCCGCTGGCCGAACCAGCCGCGACGGCCGGCCTGTCGGGCGCGGCGGACCTGATCTTCCACGACGGCTGGCGTCCGCCCCTGGCCAAGCCCGAGCTGACCGCCGAGCAGTACGCCCGCTTCATGAAGGACCTCGACTACGGCGGCAACTACGGCCTGATGGCACTGCGGTTCTGCCTCTCCATCACGCACCAGATGCCCGCCGACCATGCCCGGAAGAAGGCCGACGAGGTCCGCGACCTGGGCATCGAGCCGCGCGAAATCCTCTACGGCATGCTCTGGAAGGACTCGCTGGCGGCGCACTGCAAGAAGATCGGCGTCAAGTGGGACGCCAACGACATCGAAGGCTCCGTCCGGGCGGTGATCGACCACTACAGGAAGTGAAGACGCTCAACACAAAGGCAAGGAGGCACTACACAGCTTCGTGCTTTTGTGCCTTTGTGGTGGAAATCCGGTCGAAGAAGCCGACAAGGAACAGCACCAGCGCCAGGACGGCAAACGGGATCAGCGCCAGCAGATTGCTCCACTTGTAGTCGTGGGTCTCCATGAAGAACGGGTTCTTCGCCTCCGCCCAGTCGCGTAGGACCTTGTCCACGCTTGTCAACGCCCCGGCCATGAACGCGATGACGATGCCCGCGACCGCCCCGCCGGCGATGTAGCCCGATGCCATCAGCACGCCGCGTCCCTTGTCGCCCTGCGCGGCCAGCGCCTCGGCGCTTAGCCCGCGATTGGCCTTGTGCCGGCGGATGCGCCAGTCCACCAGCCAGCGGACGGCGCCGCCCACGAAGATCGGCGTCGACGACGACAGCGGCAGGTACACGCCCACGGCGAACGGCAGCGACGGCACGCCGATCATCTCCAGCACGATCGCGATCATCACGCCCAGCAGCACGAGGCCCCAAGGCAGCTCCTGGTTGAGGATGCCCTTGATGATGTAGCTCATCAGGACTGCCTTGGGCGCGTCGAACTTGGCGACCTCCGAGCCGTCCGGCCGCTTCTTGTGCTGGCCGTTGATGCCGGGATCGACCAGCCACACGGCCGAGCCGCTCTCATCAACCAGGTATCGCCCGGCCGGGCCGCCCTTGGAGTCGGTCTTCTGCCACACACGGTAGGTCTTGGGGTCGGAAACGGCCTGCGGGCCTTGGAGCTTCTCGTAAGCCCCGAGTTCCGAGGCGGGCGCGCGGAGGTCGGCCGGGAAATTGACTTGTGTGCCTGTTGCCTGGGGCACGTAGACGGTGGATGCATCGTTGAGCTTCAGAAGTATCGGCCCCAGCGCCACGGCCGAGGCCAGAGCGCCCACCAGGATTGCGATCTGTTGGAGGCGGGGCGTCGCGCCGACGAGGAAGCCCGTCTTGAGGTCCTGCGATGTCGCCCCAGCGTTGCCGGCCGCTATGCACACGATCGCGCCGACTGACAACGCCGTGACGTAGTAGGCCGGCCCAGTCCAGCCCACGATCAGGAAGATCAGGCACGTCAAGAGCAGCGTGGCGACGGTCATGCCGGAGATCGGGTTGGGCGACGAGCCGATCTCGCCGGTCAGGCGCGACGAGACCGTCACGAACAGGAAGCCCACGATGAGTATCAGGGCCGCGCCCAGCAGGTTCATGTTCAGCGCGCGGAACGCGAGGATGGCGGCCGTGAGGAGGATGATCCCGCCGATCACGAACCCCAGGGGCAGGTCGCGGTCGGTGCGCGGCGCCCCGGCCGCGCCCCGCCCGCCCCGGAGGTCGCCCACGCCCCGGCGCAGTCCCTGAGCGATGATCGGCAGCGAGCGGACCAGGCTGATCAGCCCGCCGGCCGCCACCGCGCCCGCGCCGATGTACAGCACGTATGCGCTGCGGATGCTGTCGGGCGTCATCTTGCCTATGGGTTCGGTTCCCGGCTCCAGCGGGCCCGCCAGTCCGCCGCCGAAAAACGCGATGGCAGGTATCAGCACCAGGTACGCCAGCACGCCGCCGGCGCACATGATCGAGGAAATCCGCGGGCCGATGATGTAGCCCACGCCCAGGAGCGTCGGCGAGACCTCGGCCGCCACCGACGCCGACTCAAACGGCTTGCCGAAGACATACCGCGGAACCTCTTTCCACCCCTTGAGCGCCAGCATGAGGACGTTGTAGATGAACGCGATGCCGAAGCCCGCGAAAAGCGTCCCAGCGCTTGTCCCTTCGCCGGCGCCGCCGTCGCGGTGGGCCGCCGATGCCGCCGCTCGCGACTCCTCCGACGCCCCGGCCTTCAGCACCTCGGCGCAGGCCGTACCCTCGGGGTACTTCAGCACGCCGTGCTGCCGGACGATCAGCGCCCGCCGCAGCGGGACCATCATCAGTATCCCGAGCACCGCCCCCAGCACGCCCACCAGCAGCACGCGCGTGATCTCCAGGTCGAAGCCCAGTATCAATATCGCCGGCATGGTGATGCCGATCCCGAAGGCGATGGACTCGCCCGCCGAGCCGGCCGTCTGGACGATGTTGTTCTCCAGTATCGTCGCGTTGCGCAGGCCAGCCTTCCGCAGCAGCGAGAACAGCGTGATCGAGATGACGGCCACCGGAATCGACGCGCTGACCGTCATGCCGACCTTCAGCACCAGGTAAAGCGACGATGCCCCGAAGATGATCCCCAGCAGCGTCCCCGTGACGAGCGGCAGGATGGTGAACTCGCGGAGACCGGACTCAGGAGGGATGTAGGGCTTGAACGGCTTGTCCTGGCTCTGGCCGTCTTCCGCCATAGTCATCTCCTCATAGCGTTGACAATCTGCGCCGGGCGGCCTCAGCGGTTCGGCGTCTCGGCCCTTCCGCTCTTGACCGACCTGTAGAACGCATCGGCTACCTTGACGGCCGCCAGCATGTCGTCGGTGCTCACAAGCGGCGGGCGCTCCTCCCGCACTGCCGCCGCGAAGTCGCGGAGCCATTCCCAGCACATCTGGCCGCAGTAGCCGGGAACCTGTTTGCACGCGATGGGCAGCACGCGCGACTTCTGGCTGCCCACTGAGGGATGCTCGCTGACCAGGAGGAGTTCGTTGGACGTGCCCTCCCAGTTGGGCTTCCACGCGATCGCGCCCAGCGTGCCGCGGATGGCGACGTAGATGTCGCGCTTGTCCGGGTAGGAGTCCTGGAGCGCGTAGCTGATGTCGAGAATGCCGATTGCGCCGCCGTGGAATTTTAGCACCGCCTGGGCGGCGTCCTCGATGTCGCGCGGCGGACTTCCCACGGGGCCGGTCGTGGCGCCCGATACGCTGAGGACTTCCTTGCCCGTGAGCCAGCGGAAGTAGTCGATCCAGTGGACGCCCAGGTTCCACATCGGGCCGCCGCCCTCGGCCGACTTGAGCATCCATTCGGCGTGGTCGCGGATGTAGCGATGGGCGCCGCCGGCGTTTAGCCTGCCCTCGACGGCCGTGATTTCGCCCAGCAGGCCCTTGCGGACGGCCGACACGATCTCCGCGCTGACCGGATGCGTCCGCCAGCAGTAGGGGGCGCTGATCCTGATCCTGGGGAACCTGCGGGCGACCTCGGCGATCTTCGCGGCCCCGACCACATCGGCGGCGCAGGGCTTTTCGACGATGACGTGCTTGCCGGCCGCGGCCGCATCCGCGACGGCCTGCGGCATTCGGCTGTGCGGCAGCCAGATCGCGACCACGTCGATGTCCTTGCGGTCGAGGATGCGGCGGTAGTCGGCAACGGCGTCGAGCTTGAAGAAGGCCCTCTCAGAGACCAGGAACGATTCATCAGCCTCCGATATCGCCAGCGGCCTGTACTCCGGCAGGTTCGCCCAGAGCGGGAAGTACCAACGAGGGTGCTGATGGTGAAGGCCGATCATCCCTAGTCCAAGCGGCTCCATATCTATCCTCTGGCTCCTGTCTCGGGGCAACAGCGATCGCGCAACGGCCGGCGGGGAGGCCGTTCAACCGTATGTCGCCACGATCGTGTAGACCTTCTTCATGTCCTTCTTGTTGAACTGCTTCGACAAGGCCCGCATGACGCCGGCCTTGTCGGCCGCCAGCGACATGCCAAGCGCGCGGTACGCCTCCAGGACGCGGTTGCGGTAGGCCAACTGCTCGTTCACCTCGGCGATGCAGTCATCGATGTACATGCGGAATCGCTCGATCTCCTCGATGGAGTATTCCTCCTGGAGCAGGGGCAACAGCGTCTCGTAGGTGAGGGTGTCCTGCGTCTCAAAGACGTTCCAGCAGGTGGCCGTCACGGCCTCCTTGTTGATGCCGGCCGCCCAGTGTACCGCCTCCACCGACTCCGGCTTGCACTTGAACAGCACCAGTTCGCCAGTGGCCCGCGTGACGTACCACACCGTGCCTTCGGCGCCCTGGAGCTTGCCCTCGTCCAGATGCTTCATGCCCGCCTCCATTTCCGCGCGGATGCGGGCGTACTCGGCCACGGGGTCGCATCGGGCGTCCAGGTGGCCCCAGTGCCTGGCCAGCGGCAGGCCGAGGGGGTCCAGGGACAGGGGCGACACCGGATTGCCGCTCCGGTCGATCCCGAACAGCAGCGCCGCCGCCAGCGGCTCTTCGTAGACCACCAGGTGCGTGTTCCGCGACCCGTACAGCTCCAGGCTCACGGAACAGTCGTTCCGGGCGGCCAGGTCCGGGATCGACGGGTAGCGGGCGATCATCTCACGCCACATGTCGAGGAACGGTCCCCATTTGCCGTTGCGAAGCACAGGGTATAGCCGGAGCTTGTAGGTGGTCCGCAGACTGCCATCGGCGTCGAGGTAGCGATAGGCGCAGATGTTGGTGCCGTCGAGCTTCTCGAACAGGTCGATCGACCTGATGGGCGGGAAGTGGAACGCCCCATCCCGGCCGAAGGGGTACTGAAGCTTCGGCGTGCCGTACACCACCTGCGGCGCCGGCCGGCCGCCCACGCGTAGGATGGCCAGTCCCCCGTACCGGTGGTCGGGCTTCTGCGAAATGAATCCCTCCATGCGGAGCTGGTCGTTGAACGGGTCCTCCACGTCGAATGGCTGGAGCCACTTGGCCTCCAGCCCGATCAGTTTGCATGCCTCCTCGAGATCTTCCATGGCCTTTGTCCTTCGCAGGGAGCAATCTCGCACGGCCCGGCAGGATAGTCAATCGGGATGTTCGCGGGGCTTTCCAACCGCTGGTCCGCGCGGTAGATTGTTCGCTTTGCCCGCCTGTGGCGGGCCAGAGGAGCCGGTTCATGGCGGATCGTGTCAAAGTCGTGGTTACGGACTACATCGAGGCCGATCTCGATTGGGAAAAGGCCGAAATGGCCAGGCGCGGCGTCGATTTCGAGTGCCACCAGCTCAAGCAGGCCACGGAGGCCGAGGTGATCGCGAAGACCGCCGACGCAGACGTGGTCGTGGTCAACATGGTCAAGATCACGCCGTCGCTGGTGGCCGGCTGGCGCAAGGTCAAGCTGGTCATCCGCCACGGGGCCGGCTACGACAACGTCAACGTGCCGGCGCTGACCGCCCGCGGCATCGTGCTGGAGTACATCCCCGACTACTGCCAGCACGAGGTGGCCGAGCAGGCCATCGCCCTGATGATGGCCTGCGCCCGCAAGGTGACCTGGAGCCGCCGCGTGCTTGATGACTCGGTCGCCCGCGGCGAGTGGGACTTCCGGCCGATAGTTCCGATGTTCCGCGTGGACGGCGCGACGGTGGGCATCATCGGCTGCGGCCGGATCGGGAGCCTGGTGCTTCGCAAGCTCTCCGGCTTCGGCGTCAAGTTCCTTGTCTGCGACCCGTACCTGTCGGAGAAGCGCAAGAAGGAGCTTGGCATCGAGACCGCCAGCCTCGAGGCCGTCTGCCGAGGCAGCGACTTCATCACGATCCACACGCCGCTGAACGACGAGACGCGGCACATGATCAACGCCAAGGTGCTGTCGTGGATGAAGCCGACGGCCTACTTCGTCAACACCTCCCGCGGCGGCATGGTTGACATCAACGCGCTGGCGGATGCCCTTCGCAGGCGGCGGATCGCCGGGGCGGCCATCGATGTGTTCGAGAAGGAGCCGCCGCCAAAGGACTATCCGCTCCTGGGGATGGACAACGCCGTCGTCACGCCGCACCTGAGCTGGTACTCCAAGGACGCCGAGCAGACCATACGCGAGAAGATCGTCCAGGACATAGACCTGTTCATCAACGGCAAGCCGCCGCGCATACCAGTCAATCCGGAGGCTGCTGCCTCCAGGAAGTGACGAGCCGATACGAATGCACGCGCCTGGGCCGAATGGCCCATAAGAAAGGTTAGATGTGAGAGGCAAGAGGCAAGAGGTGAGAGCGGACCGGCCCCGAGAAGTGTCTTCACTCTAACCTCTCGCCTCTAACCTTGGCATGAAAGGACGTTATCTGTGGCAAAGAAGCTCGCGAACGTGAAGACTGCCCTCCCCGGCCCCAAGTCGAAGAAGCTGATTGAGCGCTGGCACAAAGTCGAGGCCGACACGACCGGCTTTCAGGCGCCGGTCGTCTGGGACTCGGCCAAAGGCGTCGTCGTCACGGATGTTGACGGCAACACGTACATCGACTGGACCAGCGGCGTCCTGGTGACCAACATCGGCCACTCGCACCCGAAGCTCATCGCGGCCGTGCGGAAGGCGCTGACCAAGCTCGTCAACAACTACGAATGCCCGACGGAGGCCCGCGTGCTGGCGGCCGAGGCGCTTGTCGCCCACCTGCCGCCGCACCTGGACAAGTGCTTCTTCCTGACCACCGGCAGCGAGGCCGTCGAGTCGGCCGTTCGCGTGATGAAGCGAAAGACGGGCAAGTTCGAGATCATCGGCTTCCACGGCGGGTTCCACGGGCGGACGTACGCGGCAGCCGGCGTCGGCGGGCTTGGCGGGCCGAAGAAAGGCTACGGGCCGACAATGCCCGGCGTCATCCGCGCCCCGTTCCCGTACCCGTACCGCAGCCCGGTCGGCGGCGGCGACGCCGGCCTGATCGACTTCTGCATGACCATGCTTGACGATGCGGTGCGGGCAAACTCCACCGGGTCGCTCGCAGGGCTGATCGTCGAGCCTTACATGGGCGCGGCCGGGTTCATCTTTCCGCCCGACGGTTACCTCAAGACGCTCGAAAAATGGGCCCGCGACAAGGGCATCCTCTTCACGCTCGACGAGGTCCAGAGCTCCTACGGCCGGACGGGCAAGCTTTGGGCGATGGAGTGGGAGAGTCTTACGCCGGACCTGGTCGCCATAGGCAAGGGCATCGGCAACGGAATCCCGACCTCGGCCATCGCGGCCCGCGGCGATGTCATCTCCTGCCTGGGCAAGGGCGAGATGTCGTCGACCGTCGGCGGCAACCCGATCTCCTCGGCGGCCGTCACGGCCATCTTCGAGATCATGGACAAGGAGAAGCTCGCCGACAACGCCCTGAAGATGGGCAAGGTGATGATGAAGCGCCTGCGGGAGATCCAGGACAAGTCGCGGTTCCTGGGCGACGTCCGCGGGCGCGGCCTGGTGATGGGCATGGAGATGGTCAAGGACAAGAAGACCAAGGAGCCGGCCCCCGACCTGACAAAGCAGCTCATCGTGCGCTGCGCGGAGAACGGCCTGTTGATAGGCTCTGTGGGCATCTTCGGCAACGTCATCCGCGTGGCCCCGCCGCTGTGCATCACGGAGGCCGAGGCGCACGAGAGCCTGGACATCATGGAGAAGTCGCTGCTGAGCCTTCAATGACGAAGTCCCAGGCAATCGTCTGTCCGGAGTGCGGCCAGCCAATGGAAGAAGGCTTCATCGTCGATTTCGGCAACGAGAACTCCAGGCACGTGAGCTCCTGGGTGAAGGGAAGACCGCAACTCGCCTGGTTCTACGTCAAGGTGAAGAAGAAGGAACGCCGAGCCGTTCAGACATTCCGCTGCCTTGGCCGCGGGTTCCTGGAACAGTACGCCAAGAAGATGTACGGCGAGCTATGGAGTGAAGATGAAGGCGCTTGACCCGCACCAGTTGGCGGCCGGAGTCGAGGCGCGTCTGCCCGATGCGCAACACCTGCTGGCCGAACTGATATCGACGCCGTCACTTTCCGGCAAGGAACAGGCGGCGATGGAGGTCGCCGAGAAGGCGTTTGCGAAGGTCGCCCAGGTCCAGCGCGTGCCGATGACGAACGCGCTGCGCGAAGACAAGGACTACAGCGACCCGGTCCCCGGCATCGAATACAATGGGCGATGGAACCTCCGCGCCGCGTTCAGCGGCGGACGGAACGTCCGCCGGGGCGGGCCGGAGGCCCGCCCCTCAGACCGCAAGCAAGGCAAGTCCCTTCTCCTGAACACGCACATCGACACCGTCCCGCCGGCGCAGGGGCAGGTCGATCCCTTCGTACCGGCCGTGGGCGATGGCGTCATGTTTGGTCGAGGTGCGTGCGACGCCAAAGGCCAGGCCGCGACGATCTGGCTGGCCATGGCCGCGCTGAAGGACCTGGGCGTCCAGCTCGCGGGCGACCTGATCGCCCACCTGGTGGTCGAGGAGGAGAACGGCGGCAACGGCACGCTTGCGATGGTCCGCGCCGGCGAAAAGGCCGACGGCTGCATCGTGCTGGAGCCCACCGACATGAAGGTCCTGCACGCCAGCCGCGGGGCGGTGTGGTTCCACATCGACCTGTACGGCAAGGCCGGCCACTCCGGCCAGGCCGGCGTCACGCGGAGCGCGCTGAAGATGGCCATCCGCGTGATGGAGATACTCGAAGGATATCATGCGCGGCTGCTGGCCTCATCGCGCGGCGGGCCGTGCGCGATGTTCGACAAGTTCCCCAACCCCATGCCGCTGACCATCGGCCAGCTTCACGCCGGCAACTGGCCGTCGACAGCGCCGCCGGAGGCGTTTCTGGAGGGCGTGCTAGGCCTGCTGCCCAGCAAGACCGCGCGGCAGGTGATGGACGAGATGACGGCCGTTATCCGCGCCGAGGGCGGGCCGGAGATCGCGGACAACTTCAAGATTCACTTCACGTATCGGCACGATTCGTCGATCTGTCCGGCCGACCATTCGCTGGTAACAGCCCTTTCGGCGGCAGTCGCCTCCGCCGGCCGGAGCGCGGTCGTCGACGCCATGACCGCCTCGTGCGATGCCTGGTTCTACAACAATCAGCTAGGCATACCGGCGGTCATCTTCGGCGGCGGCAGCCTTAGCGTGGCCCACTCGGCCCGCGAGCAAATGCCACTGGCTGACCTGGCGGCGGCGGCGGCGGCCATCGCCTGCATCGCCGCCGACTGGTGCGGAGGTTGACGGCTCGATCTTGCCTTCGATCCTCCGGCGGCGTTAGCGGGCGCGCCTTCCCTCATGTACGAAGTCAACTATCTCACGCCTCGTCAGCTTCAGATTGACGCCACGAACGTCCAGGGGTGACTTGCCGGGCCGCTCTGGTTTGACCACGAAGACCCGTCCGTCTCGCCCGCGGATTCTCACTTCGCCTGTCCGGGTCGCTGTCTCAAGTACTGACGCCAGCTTTAACTTCGCCTGCGAGTACGTGTAAGTAGTCATCTACGTCACCTCCACCACGCCAATACCGAAGGCTTGGGCGACTCGGATCAGGTTCTCATCCAATGATATCAAGGGCAGTCCGTACTTGGTCGCACACTGAAGGATATAAGCGTCATAGGCGTACAGGTTCATTCTCGCAGCCAACTTCACTGATTCCGTGATATCAACGCCCAACACCTCTATTGGAATCTGCTTATAGGCTTCGATGGCTTTCACCGCATCGGCCGCGGTCAGACGTTTCCTCCGCAGCATAGTGGAGAACGCATTGCCGATTTCCCAGTGTATCGAACCAGGGGCCACAAGCTCATGTCCGGCGGTCGCCTGGAGGAGTGAAGGCTTCGAAGGTTCCTCGGCGACCACGGCAACCAGCACAGAGGCGTCCACGACAATCTTCATCGGCGTCTCCCGTTGCGTTCCTCTCCTGATTGTAAAGATATGGGGGCCGCATGTAAAATGTCCGCCCGTTTCCCCATAGCGACTGTTCCGGCAAGAAGGTGACGATGCAAGCGCTCGTGAAGACCAGGAAAGGCCCCGGCAACCTTGAGTTGCGGGATGTGCCCGTTCCCACGCCGGGCCCCGGCGAGGTGCTGCTTAAGGTGCTGGCGGCCGGCGTGTGCGGCACGGACATCCACGTCCGCGATGATGCGTTCCCGTACTGGCCCCCGGTGATACTCGGCCATGAGTTCTGCGGGCGCGTGGTGCAGCTTGGGCCGGGCGCGACGCTTGTCAAGGAAGGCGACCGCGTCGTCGGGGAGCCGCACACGCGGGCCTGCGGCCACTGCTACCTCTGCCGCACCGGCAACATCCAGATCTGCCCCGACAAGCGCAGTCCCGGCTGGGGCATCGACGGGGCGATGGCCGAGTTCCTGGTCATGCCGGAGAAGCTCCTGCACAAGTTGCCCGACAGCGTGGACGACGCCACGGGCGGAGTCATCGAGCCGACGGCGAACGCCGTCCACGACGTGCTGGAGCGCGCCCGCGTCGAGCCTGGCGACCTGACCGTGGTGATCGGCCCCGGCCCGATAGGCCTCCTTGCGGCAATGGCCGCCCGCGCAGGCGGGGCACGACAGGTGATCGTCGTCGGCGCGGATGTCGATGAGCCGCTTCGCCTGCCTAAGGCGCGCGAACTGGGCTTCCGCGCGGTCAACGTCCAGAAGGACAAGCCGCCGGACCTTGTGAGGGAGCTGTCCGGCGGCATCGGCGCCGACCTTGTGGTCGAGTGCTCCGGCTCGCAGGGCGGCGTCGCATCGACCGTGGAGCTCGCCCGCAAGAAGGGCCGCATCTGCGCCATCGGCCTGCCGGGCAACAAGCCGATTACCTTCCCCTACGGCCAGGCGGCCGCGAAGGTCCTGGACGTGTTCTTCTGCATGTCCACGAGCTACACGAGCTGGAACAAGGCCATCGACCTCGTCGTTTCCGGCCAAATCCCGGCCGGGCGGGTCATTACGCACCGCCGGCCGCTCGCGGAGTGGGAAAGCGTCTTCGCGGCCATCGACAAGCGCGAGGCCATCAAGGCAGTGCTCTTGCCAGGAGGCTAAAGCATGAAACACCAGCGACCGCGCGACAAGGTCCGGTTCGGCATCGTCGGCCTGGGGTTCATGGGCCGCGGGCATGCCAAGGCCATCGTCGACGACCGCAGCGCCGACTTCTGCCTGGGCGCGGTGGCCGACAACTTCGAGGCCCCCGCCAAGTCGGCCGGCGAGGAGTTCGGCGTTCCGTGGTTCACCAGCGCCGATGCGATGTTCCGGTCCGGCCTGATCGACGCGGCCCTGATCGTCACGCCGCACTATTGGCACCCGGTCCAGACAATCCAGGCCGCCCGCGCGGGCCTGGCCGTGCTGTGCGAAAAGCCCATCGCGGTCACCGTCGGCCCCGCCCGCGCGATGATCGCCGAGTGCCGCAAGCACAAAGCGCCGCTTGGGGTCATGTTCCAGTCGCGGACGCGCGGCGTGATGATGAAGGCCCGGCAGATGGTCGTCTCCGGCGAGCTTGGCGAGGTCTTCCGCGTCTCGATGACCGCCACGAACTGGTATCGCTCGCAGGCCTACTACGACAGCGGCGCGTGGCGCGGCACGTGGGACGGCGAGGGCGGCGGCATACTGCTCAACCAGGCCCCGCACCACATCGACCTGTTCGGGTGGATCGCTGGGATGCCCAAATCCATCACGGCCTTTCTCGACACGCGGCTGCACAAGATCGAGGTCGAGAACACCGCCCACGTCATCTGCCGCTACGACGGCCCCAAAACCGGCCTCATCTACGCATCGACGGCCGAGTGGCCGGGCACCTTCCTCGTGGAGATCGTCGGCGACAAGGGGACGCTCCTGATCGACAACAACAAGCTGAACTTCGGCCGCCTGGCCAGGCCTCTGTCGGCCGACATCGCTGCGAACAAGGAGAGCCGGGCCGACTTCATCGTGCCGCCCGAGTGCAAGTGGGAAGCGGTGCAGATCGAAAACGACCCCGGCGGCGACAGAATCAACGTCATCCGCGCCTTTGCGGCGCACGTGTTGCGCGGCGAGGAAATGGTCGCCACGGGCGAGGACGGCCTGCGGCAGCTTGAGATGACCAACGCAATGTACCTGTCCGGCTTCACGGGCCGAAGCGTCGATCTGCCCGTCGACGCCGCGAAGATGGAGCGGCTGCTGGCCAGGCTGGAGCGCGAGCGCTCCACCGGCCGCGGGCAGGGGCAGCGGAAAGCGGCCCTGTCGGCGCTTAGGAAGCTGGCCAGGTGAAACACGATTGTGGATTGCAGACTAAACGGCGCGACGGCAGTGACGGTCTTTCAATCTGCAATCTGCAATCTACAATCTGCAATCCCCTCGTTGGCAGCATGATACTGAGTTCTGGGAGACCGCCGATATGCGTAAAGTCCTGAACAAGAAAGTCCGTCTTGCCATGGTCGGCTGCGGCGACCAGGCCAACTACGTCCACTATCCATCGTTCGCCAGCTTCGAGGACGTTGAACTGGCCGCCGTGTGCGACCTGCTGGACGACCGCCTGACCGCGACGGCCGACAAGTATCACATCGAGAAGCGATACAAGGACTACCAGAAGATGGTCGAGGACGTTGACCCCGACGCGGTCTGCGTCATCGGCCAGCCGGACGTGATGTACCCGCTGTGGCGGTGGTGCCTGGAGCACAAGCTCAACCTGTTCATCGAGAAGCCCATGGGCATCACCATCCACCAGGCCCGCAACCTGGCCTACCTGGCCGCCAAGCACGGGTGCATCACGCAGGTCGGTTTTCAGCGGCGCAACTGCCCGATCCTGGTCAGGCTCCGCGACGAGTGCGTAAAGCGCGGCCCCGTCACGCACGCCCTGGTGCGGTTCTACAAGCGGAACATCGTGCCGCACCTGGACGCCCGCGACCACATGATGGACGACGGCGTCCACTCCATCGACACGCTGCGGTGGTTGTGCGGCGGGGAGGTGGTGCATCTGGAGAGCTGCTGCCGGCGGGTCGGCGTGCCGGACATCAACTTCATCTCCGCGACGATGCACTTCTCCACCGGCGCGACCGGCTTCATGATCAACTCGTGGTCCAGCGGCCGGCGGATCTTCGACGTGGAGGTCCATTCGCCCAACGTCTGCGCCGAGGTGGAGCTGGAGGGCAAGGGATACCTCTACGCGGATGGCGACACCAAGGGCGTCGAGTTCGACACCAGGCAGGTCGCCGGCAGCGACAAGATCTGGGCCTACGGCGGCTTTGCCTTCAAGGATCGCGAATTCATCGACTGCCTGAAGGCCGGCAAGCAGCCGTCGTCGCACTTCGCCGACGCGGTCAAGACGATGGAGATCGCAGACAAGATACTCGCCCAGGCGATCCTGGGCGGGAAGTGAATCCATTGCGGATTGTGGATTTCGGATTGCGGATTCCTGCATTCAGGCGTACAGCCAGCGTACCGGAACAATCCGAAATCCGAATTCCCAAATCCGGAACCTCTACGGTCAATCTGTGAGCAGTTCCCAGCCCATTACCATTGCTGCCCGCCTACAATTTCCCGGTTGCGCCCCGGCGGGCCGGCGCGGCCGAGGAGACCGTCCATGAGCGATACGATCACCGGCGACTACATCCTCCAGATGGCCGAGCGCATCGAGCAGAACGGGGCTGGCTTCTACACGCTTGCCGCTCAGCGATGCCCCGAGCAGGCACGGCCGGCGCTCTTGGGCCTGGCGGAGGATGAGGCTACCCACCAGCGGCAGTTCCAGCAGATTCGCCAGCGCCTGGCGATGGCCCCGGCGGGGGAGATCGACCCCGACGGCGAGCCGGCCAGGTACATCCGCGCCCTGCTATCGCGGAAGTTCTTCGACCCGTCGTCCGACCCGGCGAGCTACTTCAGCGGCGGCGAGTCGTTCCGGGACATCCTCCTGACGGCCGTCGGCCTGGAGAAGGAGTCGGTCGTGTTCTACGAGGGCCTGAAGGCCGTCGTTCCCGAAGGCGACAGCCGGGCCATCGTCGAGCTCATCATCCGTACGGAGATGAAGCACATCACCGACCTGGTCAGGCAACTGACGGCGCTCGAAGGCGGGCGAGTCTTCTGACGGCGATGCTTCGGCTGGGCGAACCATGAGAGGAGAGGACGGGAGGAAGAGATGAGGGGAGGAGGATCAGTCAAGCGCGGACGACGTCCTCCAGTCCTCCCGTCTTTCCCTCTTCCCGTCTTCCCCTCCTCCAATCCTCCAGTCCTCCTTTCCTCCCTTCTCCGAGTTTGCCGCCGGTTGGCCGCGGCCATATAATGCGGCCATGCGGATAATGGTGAACGGCCAGTGGCGAGACGAGGGCGGCGACCTGACGGTCGCGCGCCTGCTGGAGGCGCTTTCGCTTGAGCCGCGGCGTGTGGCCGTGGAACTCAACAAGCGCCTGGTCCGCCGCGCGGACTTCGGCCTGACACGTCTGGCCGACAACGACCAACTGGAGATCGTCACGCTGGTCGGCGGTGGATAGTCGCCACCGGACGAGATGCGATGTTCTTCGCCCCGAAGGGGCGCGCCAGTCCGCCCCTTCGGGGCAGGAGATGCAGAGCCAAGGCGAGGATGACATGACAGAGCAGATGTTCGAGAATCTCCGCATCGCCGGTTTCGAGTTCGCCAGCCGGCTGTTCGTCGGGACGGGCAAGTACGCGACATTCGAGCTGATGCGGGATGCGTTGGCCGCCAGCGGCTGCGAGGTGGTGACGGTGGCCGTGCGGCGCGAGCGGCTGATGGACAAGTCCGGACGGAACATCCTGGACTTCATCGACCCCAGGCGCTACACGCTGCTGCCCAACACGGCCGGTTGCTTCAACGCCGAGGACGCAATCCGCACCGCGCGCCTTGGCCGCGAACTGCTGGAGGGCCTGGAGAACAAAGGCGCCGCGTGGGTGAAGCTGGAGGTGCTGGGCGACAAGAAGACGCTCCTGCCCGACCCGCTGGGGACGCTAGAGGCGCTCAAGGTGCTCAAGCAGGAAGGCTTCACGGCGCTGTGCTACACGAGCGACGATCCCGTAATGGCCGCGCGGCTCAAGGAGGCCGGCGCGGATGCCGTGATGCCGGCCGGCAGCCCCATCGGCAGCGGCCAGGGCGTGCTGAATCCGTGGAACATCCGCATCATCCTTGAGCAGCTCAAGGCCGGCGATGAGAAGTACCCGGTCATCGTCGACGCCGGCGTCGGCACGGCCAGCGACGTCACCATCGCGATGGAACTGGGCGCCGACGGCGTGCTCCTGAACACTGGTGTGGCCGGGGCGAAGGATCCCATCGCGATGGCCAAGGCGATGAAGCTGGCGATCGAGTCGGGCTATCTCGCCCGGCGCGCGGGGCGGATTCCGCGAAAGCTCTACGCCACCGCCTCAAGTCCCATCGAGGGCGTCATAGGCGCCAAGGAATAACGGCGCTGATTCGTTACATCGTTGACTCGTTGCCTCGTAACTGCTGATATAGGCCCCCAACGCGGTGAATCACGAGTCAACGAGTCAACGAGGCAACGAAGCAACGAATCGACGTTTCTGAAATCACATGGACCGCCGCACAAAGGTATGCATCTGGATAATCCTGCTGGGCCTGGCGAACTTCCTGGCCTACGGGGTCGGCTACGCTTTCATTGGCGGCGAGGCGTGGTCGGCGGGCGTGATCAGCGGGCCGGACGGGCAGGTGAAGTACTACGTCCTCACCGGCGGCGGCTGGGAATGGAAGGAGGTCCCGCGCGGCGTCTACATCTACAGCGGCATCCACTCCATCAGCATCTGGGTGACATCCGCCGCGGTGATGATGGCCATGCTCCTGCTGGCCAAGGAGCGGATAGTATCGTCGATGCACTCGACCATCGTCCGCGGGCGGACGCTGATCACGATCCTGGGGACGATCATCACGATCACGGCCATCATCGTCACACTCCTGGTTACGCTCCAGTTCCTCAACCGCCTGACTCACCCGCTGCCGGCCGAAACCAAGCCGGCGATCGCCCCGACCACGAGCGCGCCAGCCCCGCCCACCGAAGACAGGGGCCGGGCGCCGGGGGCACAATGACGCCGCTCACCGTCGAGGACGTACTTGCCCCCGGGGGCCTCGTCGAACGCAACATGCCCACGTACGAGCGGCGCGATGAGCAGCTTGAGATGGCCCGCGCCGTAGCCTCCGCGTTTGACGACCGCCAGCACCTGCTGGCCGAGGCGGGGACGGGCGTCGGCAAGAGCTTCGCGTATCTCGTGCCGGCCATCCTCCGGTCGGTGTACCACAAGCAGCGGGTGATCGTATCCACCTACACCATCGCGCTCCAGGAGCAGCTTATCGGCAAGGACATCCCGTTCCTGGCGGGCATACTGCCGCTCAAGTTCAAGGCCGAGCTTGGCAAGGGCAGGCAGAACTACCTCTGCCTCCGCCGCCTTGCCGGGGCGCTGCGGAACCCGCAGAAGCTCTTCTCCAGCCAGGAGCAGTTGGACGAGCTGGCGCGCCTTTCCGAGTGGGCGCAGCAAAGCCCGACCGGCTGTCTCCAGGACTTGGACTTCCAGGTCGAGCCGGCCGTGTGGGACAAGGTGTGCAGCCAGTCCGGGACGTGCCGCTCGACTCGCTGCGGCGAGCACGAGCACTGCCCGCTCCAGGCCGCTCGGCGGAAGATGCAGGACGCGCACATACTGGTGGTCAACCACGCGCTGTTCTTTTCGGACGTCGCGATCAAGGAGGTTACAGGGGGCCTGCTGGGCAAGTACGACCTGCTGGTGCTGGATGAGGCGCACACGGTCGAAACCGTCGCCAGCGACCACTTCGGCGCCAGCGTCAGCTCGGCCAGTGTGCAATTCCTGCTGCGCGACCTGTACAACGACCGCACCGGCAGGGGACTGCTGGCGATGATTGAGTCGGCCGGGGCGATTGACGCCGTCAACCGCGCCTCGAGTGCGGCCGACCAGTTCTTTGACTCACTGGCGGCCCTTGCCCCGCCGGCGGTTGCGCCAAGCGGGCGAATCCGCAAGGCCGGCGCCGTGCCAAACGTCCTTTCGCCGGAGCTCGCGCGCCTGGCCGAGGCGCTCAAGGACGCCCGCAAGGGCCTGACGGACGAGCAGGCCTATGACCTCACCACATACCAGTCGCGGGCGACGGAGTTGGCCGGACAGATCGAGCGCCTCATCATGCAGACGGATGACTCGCACGCCTACTGGGTGACCTCCCGCGAGTCCCGCGCCGGCCCGGCCGGCCGCTCCGGCCGGTTGGTCGTCACGCTGGCCTCCGCGCCTGTGAACGTCGCCCCGCTGGTCAAGGAGCGCGTGTTCAACACGGTGAACTCGGCCGTGCTGACCAGCGCCACGCTCGCCACCGCCCGCGCGGGCCAGCACGGGTTCGACTACATCCGCACGCGGCTGGGCCTGGATGGCGGGCGCGAGATCCTCGTCGCAAGCCCGTTCGACTTCCGCCGACAGGCCAGGCTCTACGTCGAGACTCGCCTTGGCGAGCCCAACGACCTCGCCGCGTTCGTGCCCCGCGCATGCGTGGCCATCGAGCATTACGTGGACAAATCGCAGGGCCGGTGTTTCGTCCTGTTCACGAGCTACTCGATGCTCCAAGCTGCCGCCGAGCGCCTGGGGCCATGGTGCGAGCAGCGCGACTACGAGATGCTCGTCCAGGGCCGCCGCCTGGCCCGTTCGGCCATGCTCAAGCGGTTCCGCCAGCGGAAGAGGTGCGTGCTGCTGGGGACGATGAGCTTCTGGCAGGGCGTGGACGTGGCCGGCGAGGCCCTCCAGAACGTGATCATCACCAAGCTCCCGTTCGCGGTGCCGGATGCGCCGCTCGTCGAGGCCCGCATCGACGCCATCCGCAAGGCCGGCGGCAACCCGTTCCGCGACTACCAGCTTCCGGAGGCGATCATCCTTTTCAAGCAGGGCTTCGGGCGGCTGATCCGCTCGCGCACCGACACGGGGTTCATCGTCGTGCTTGACCACCGGCTGCTGACCAAGCCGTACGGCCGACAGTTCGTGGCGGCGCTGCCGGACATCGAGATCGTCCGCGATGAGTTCTCGGGACAGGCCGCGGGCGGCCAGGCGGACGATGACCTGTGGGAGTATCGGTAACTCGCCGCGGCCGCGATGGGCCGCTCAGTTGGGCGGCCCGGAGTTCCGGGAATCGTCGTCTTCCTGACCGCCCTGCCCCGGGGCGGGCAGCGTCGTTGCGTCGACGACGCAGGTGCGTGCGAGGATGTCGCCCAGCCGCTGCCGGTAGCGGGTCAGCATCGGCACCAGCACGAGTATGATGGGGATGCCGGTGGCCAGTTCGATGATCTTGGTGAGGTTGCGAAGGAGCACTCCCCGCAGGCCCGGCCGCTTGCCGTCCTCGCCGACCACGCACAGGCGGAGGAGCATCTTGCCCACGGTTGCGCCGTAGAAGTACTCCATCACGATGCCGTAGGCCACCCAGAGCGTAAGGGTGGTCATCATCCAGTAGAAGAAGCTGTCGGGCACGTTCTTCGGCTCTCGGATGAACGAGTACATGTCCGTCGGGTTCATCGACGGCGGCGGGAAGATCATCCCTCCGACCGCATATAGCGGGAGGAAGTCGATCAGCCCGGCCGCGAGGCGCCGCCCAAGGCTTGCCGGCGCCACGCCGGGCGGCAAGGCGAACGGGCGCGGCGGGGTGGCCGGGCGCACCATGATCAAGGGGATGAAGATCGCGATCAGCGCGGCCACGACGAAGTACTGGAGCAGGTCCTGGTTTCCGGCCGCCTGGCGCGCCTGGGGCTGGGCACTCTCGGCCCAGATGATGCGGCCGGCCGTGTCGCAGAAGGCCGACTCGAATGAACTCCCGTCGCGCCAGATCAGGGCCACCGTGTCGCCCAGCCGCGCGACAGCAGGCAGGTTGGCATCGTCCCAGAGCTTCACCTTGCCGTCCTCGGTGACCGTCTGGCAAGTGAACTCGCCGCCCGGCCCGGCCGCTGCGATCTGAAGTGTCCGGTCCGGCGGCCTGCTGGCCGGACTTGTGGCCATGTCGCCCTGGCCGGGGGGACCTTCCATTGCCAGCACGACCCTGTCCGACAAAGCCAGCATCCCCACCACGCGATTCCCGGCGGCAGGCCCGTTGAGCGGGACTTCCTTCCAGTGCCACTTGGTTCGGGTCGTCGCGGCCATCTGGGTGGCTGGAGCGCTGGCATGGATTTCCCTGGCTGCACGGTCTTCCAGCACGAGCAGGCGGTTGCCGGAGGCTTCGCTGACCATGACGTAGATGGAGCCGTTGAGGACGGCCGACGAGATCCGCGTCTGCGGCGAGAGCACCGCCCGGAGTGACCCGATGAGCGTCCATCCGCCCTCCGCGCTCTGCCAGACGTGTACAAGCTGCGGTGGGGCGTACATCGTCCTGGCGCCGGGGGCCGACGTGGCCCGGCGCGTGGCCGGCGACGTGGCGACGCGGGCCGGCTCGGTCTCAGCCCGAGCGGTGCGCGTCGGACCAAGCGTGATGTCCATCGCGGGAACCGAGGCGGCGGACGAGGCGGCCGTCGCGGTTCGAGGGGCGTGCAACGGCGGGGCGCTGTTCTGCAAGGTCAGCACGATGACGTTCCCGCCGTGCGCGCCTGGCCGTGTAAGCGGCGCGTAACCGCACGCGGCCAGCGGGTTGCCATCGACGTGCGGGCCGAGCAAGCCGTCGCTGCCCTGTCCGCTGGCGGCGTCGGCAAGGTTGTAGATACGATAATCCCCGTTGCGGTAGAAGAGGTGTAGCCCGTCGCCTCCGGCGGCGGCAGCCGCGGGCGCGCCAACTACCGTTCCTGTAACCGTCAGCCACCTGCCGCCAAGCGGCCGGATCGCGACATCATAGGTCTCCGCGCCTGTGCTGGATCGTACAACCCACAGCGCGCCGGCGTTGCCGGCCGACAGGAGGCGGTCCTCCGCGCGGGTGGAGGCGGCGAGCACGGCCAGCACGCCGATCGCCCATGCCCGCCTGAGCATCATTTCACCGCGCTTTCGTGCGGGCCGGCGACGATGTCCTCATCGACCTGTATGACCTCGACCCCGGGGGGCGGGATGAGCTTGCTGCCGATCTCAGGCTTGCCCTGGTACGTGTTCATGTCCGACAGCGTAAGCCGGATGCGATTGCCGGTCCCGATCCAGGCAACCTCGATCTCGCTTGGCATAATTGGGGCCGGCGGAGGGCCGAATGCCGGCATCGTCGCCGGGGCCGGCTGGTTGGACTTGTCCGGCGCGGTTTTGATCGTGCGGTACTTCTTCAGCGTCGCGACCATCACGCGGTTGCCGGATGAGTCCAGGATGTTCACCTGGAACGCCCGTGGCGACTGATCTCTTGCCCATCGGAAGAGCATCTCGCTCCGGGACAGTATGCGGCCGCTGGCGGGTTGTCGGTCGATCTGCGTGAGCTTTCCGACGCGAGTGGTATCAGGCGGGCACCACCACCGCTCGCCGGGGCCGCCCGGCTCCTGCGCCAGCCCGACGGCCGGCAGCTTCGTCAGGTCCGACGGCAACTCGCACACCGCCAGCACCGAAAGAAGCTGCGTCGGGTCGACGGGGATCGACTTGACTGCCTCAGCGCCTGCCAGGTTCAGCCGGCCCTTCCAGAGCTTCCCTTTGCCGCCGAAGGCATACCAGAAATAGTAGACGTTCTCCTGCACGTTCTGGCCGAGCTTGAAGACATCCGTGCCGCTCTGGCTGCCGCGGAGCACGAAGTCCTGCCCGCCGGGCGTCTTGCCCAGCATCAGCAGCCCGTCGAGCGTGATGAAGCGGGGAACGCCTTTGTCATCGACAAGGTTTATGTCCAGGTTTGCCCGGGCGTAGAGCTTGGGCACGGCCGCCGCATTGGCGTTGTACTGGGTGACGAGCTGGTCAACCGTGATTGGCAGGGCCGCCTTCGGACAGGGACAGCCGGCGAGCAAAGCAGTTGACGACGCCAGGAGCGCGAGCCGGATGGCGTGTCTCATAGTTCGCCCTCCAGTATCTCGCCCAGGTGTTCGGAGGTCTGGGCGATCATGGTCTCGTCAAGGTGCGGGTCTATCACTTCCGTGGTCTGCTCCGAGCCGCGGAAGTGCATCTTCCATTTCTCCCGGCCGTCGGGGAGCTTCGACCGCCCATCGTAGGCAAGCAGCTTTTTCCGCATCAGCACGAGCGCCAGCACGAAGCGGAAGTTGACCTTGGCCGGTTCTTCGCTGCCATCGAGCCGCTCGAAGAAATTGACCAGCAGGTCGTTGTCGATGAAGAGCTTCTTCTTCTCCTGCGGGGCGGGCACGCGCGACCGCCAGACGCCCACCACGTCCGCGCCTGGCGCGGCCTGGATTTCCGTCCCGCACGCCACGCAGTAATCCTCACGCTGGAAGTCCTCGGCCAGCTCGCGGAGCAGGGCGACAAGCTCGCTTCCGGCGGGCATCTCGGCGTTGCACTTGCGGCAGCGGCTGGAGGTCTTGGGGATGTTGTATTCCTTGGCCATCGATCATCCCAGTTGCGGCTTGGCCGCCTGCTCGACGGCCGCCAGTATCGCCTGGGCCTTCCGCACGTCCAGGGCCGAGGCCGCGCGGAGGTCGGCAGCCGCGGCGGCGTCCTTCACCTGCGGACAGTTGATGCGGACGTTGAAGTCGCAGAGCTTCACGGCCGCCGCGCCGAGCGCCGCGCCGGCCACCAGGTCGCTGATGATGTACGGATTGCACTTGTCCGACAGCGCCGCCAGGTCTTCCATCATAGCCAGGATGACCTTGGTCATCTCGCGCGGCACGGCTATCGCGGCGGCCAGCGCGAGCTGCATGGCCTGGTCCTTGTCGGGGCCATCCGTCATGGCGGCCGCGTCGCGATAGAGTCTGTACGCCGACACATCATCGGCCACCAGATCCTGCGACATCCTGCGGGCAAGCTCCAGGCGATGGCCGATGCGGGCGTAGTCGGCCTCGAACGCGGCGAACTTCTTCTTGCCGCGCGTGAAATTCAGGGCCATCTCGCCCAGCGCCGTCCCCAGCGCCGCCACGACGCCGGCCACGCTGCCGCCGCCGGGCGTCGGCGTCTTGGCCGCGACGGCCGCCGCGAATCCCCGAACGTCCAGCGCCAGCAGGTCCTTCTTATCTTCCATGGTTATCTCCGGATCGGGCTGTGCGGGGCCGCGCTCGTCGCCGTCAGGATGACGCCGCCGGGCCGCTGGTCTCGACGTCGTTGAGATACGCCAGCGTCCTGTCCAGTTCGTTCTTGAGGTGGCGGACGCGGAGGAGGCTCTTGACGCGGGTGAGCAGCTCCAGGCGGTTGACGGGCTTGGTGATGAAGTCGTCGGTGCCGCTCTCGACGCCCCGCTCGATGTCGCCCAGCTCGTTCATCGCGGTGACCATGATGATGGGGATGTCCCGCGTGGACGGGTCGCTCTTGAGCTTGCGGCAGACCTCGAACCCGCTCATGCGCGGCATCATTATGTCCAGCAGGATCAGGTCGAACGGCCCCTGGCGGACCTGGTTGAGTGCCTCGACCCCGTCGGCGGCCGTCACCACCTTGCAGCCGAGGGTGTCCAGGTACGCCACCAGCAACTCCAGGTTCTGCGCGTTGTCGTCGACGACCAGGATCCTCGTCTGGTCGAACTTGACTTCCTGGGCTGCCGGTTCTTCCGCCATGATCGCGTCTCCTGGTGATGCCCGCAGTTCCGGGCGCGAGCGACGCCGCTACGATACCGCCGCGCGCGGCCAATAGCAACCGGCCAGGCGGCGAATCCCCGCGCGGCGTCTCGCGATTGGCCGCCGGCCGCGTTACCATGCACGGCGATGGAAGCCCTGTTCGCCAAACCTGAAGCGCCTGGGGCGGTGGAATCCGCCAAGGCTGGCCGTGTCGTCGGCGTAGTCGTCAACTCCAACGTCTGGAAGACGTTCGACTACCTCTGGCCCGACGAGCTGGGCGAGCCGTCGCGGGGCCAGCGGGTCCGCGTCCCCTTCGGCATGGGCAACCGCAAGACGCTGGCGTTCGTCGTCGAGACAGGCAAGCCGGCGGCGACAGGCGCTCCCGCAAAGACAGCCGGACCCGAGGACCAGCCCGCCGCGCCGCTCAAGCTCAAGCACGTCGCCGAGGTCATCGACGACGTCTCGCAGTTCGACCCGATCCTCTGGAAACTCGGCGAGTGGATCAGCCACTACTACCTCACGCCGCTTGGGATGGTGCTGGCGGCGATGGTCCCATCGGCCGTCGGCCGGCACGCACCGCGCGAGGAGGCCGTCGCGTTCCTGGCCAGGGAGCGGAAGGAGTGGCCCTCGTCGCTCCGCCTTCGCCAGAGGAGCATCCTTGACGAGCTTTACGAGGCCCGCAAGCAGGGCGTCGAGCCGATCCCCATCGAGCAGTTGATCCACCACAGCGGCGCCAAGCGCGACACGGTCCGCCGCCTGATGGCCCGCGGCCTGGTCCGCCTGGAGACCCGGCCGGTCGTGCTGCCGGACCTGGACGCCTCCGCCGAGTCGGCCCCGCCGTTTGAGCTCAACGACGAGCAGAAGGCGGTCCTCGCCGAAGTCGAGGGCCGGCTGGGCCAAGGCTTCTCGCCGATGCTCCTCCGCGGCGTGACCGGCAGCGGCAAGACCGAGGTCTACGTCCGCGCCATCCGCAAGGTCGTCGAGTCCGGCAACCAGGCGATACTGATGGCCCCCGAGATCGCGCTGGCGACGCAGACGCTCCAGCGGCTCATCAAGCGTCTGCCGCGAGTGGCGGTGCTGCACAGCGGGCTGACGGATGGCCAGCGGGCGTTCTACTACCAGCAGATACGGGATGGGCACGCCTCCGTCGTCGTCGGGCCGCGCTCGGCCGTCTTCGCCCCGTGCCGCAGGCTGGGCCTGGTCGTCGTGGATGAGGAGCACGAGCCGACGTACAAGCAGGACTCGGCGCCGCGCTACCACGGCCGCGACGTGGCCGTCATGCGGGGGTCGCTGGCCGGCGTGCCGGTCATACTCGGCTCGGCGACGCCCTCGCTGGAGTCGCTGCACAACGCCCAGCAGGGGCGCTACCGCCTGCTCCGCCTGCCGCACCGCGTCCGCGGCCTGCCGATGCCGCGCCTCCAGATCGTCCGCCTCCGCGACGAGATCCAGGCCGGCCGTGTCGAGCTCATCGGCCGCACGCTCACCGCGAAGATGGCCGCCGCCCTCGACCGCCGGGAGCAGATCATCCTCCTGATGAACCGCCGCGGCTACGCCAGCTACGTCTTCTGCCCCTCCTGCCGCTGGACCATGACCTGCGAGAACTGCACGCGGGCGATGGTCTTCCACCAGGCCACGCGGCTGGTCCTGTGCCACTACTGCCAGCACACCTCCGAGCTGCCGGAGCAATGCCCGGCGTGCGGGAAGAAGCTGCTCCTGTTCGGCTACGGGATCCAGCGGATCGAGAACGAGCTCGCGGCCAAGTTCCCCAACGCCCGCGCCGCCCGCATGGACAGCGACACGATGACCACGCCGCAGCAGTTCCAGCGGGTCTTCGACGAGCTGGCGGCCGGGAAGATCGACATACTCCTGGGCACGCAGATGGTGGCCAAGGGCCTCGACTTTCCGCGCGTCTCGCTGGTGGGCGTGGTGTCGGCCGATACGTCGCTTTCCATCGCCGACTTCCGCGCGGCCGAGCGGACTTTCCAGCTAATCGTGCAGGTCGCGGGGCGGGCCGGCCGCGGCCAGACGGGCGGCGAGGTCGTCGTCCAGACGCTCCACGACCAGGAGCCGGCCATCGTCTTCGCCGCCACGCACGACTACGACGGCTTCGCCGCCAAGGAGCTTGCCCTGCGGAAGCAGATCGGCTACCCGCCGTTCTCGCGGATCGTCCGTCTGATCTCGCGGCACAAGAACGTCGACAAGGCGCGGCAAGGGGCCGCCGACCTGGCGGCCGCTCTTAAGGCTATCCTGTCCAAGGGGGGCGAGCCGGGCCGCACGGGCGGGCCTTCGCAGGCGATCCGCATCATCGGCCCCCAGCCGGCGCAGGTGCTCAAGGTCCGCAACGAGTTCCGGTTCGACATCCTGCTCATGTCCGCCCGCCCCGGCGCGATCCAGCAGCTCCTGGCCGGGAGGATGGATGCGATCTGCCGGCCGATTACCGCGGAGATCATCGCGGATGTCGACCCGGTCAACCTGCTCTGACGGAAAGCCAGTTTATCCAGTTTATCCAGTCTCTATAAGTTCGGGTTTGTTCCGGCCTTTTTGCCTTTCGGACGAGGGTGAGGTCGGACTTTGTTGATTTTCGTCAACTTCGGCTTTGTTTGGTAATTTCTATTGTTCGTGGCAGGTGAGGTATGCCCGGCCGCAGAGATCATCGGTAACGTCGCCCGGTCAATATGCTCTGACGGCGCGCCGGAAATCATAACATCCTCAATAACAAGTACTTGCATCTTCATCGCCTGCCCGCTCCTGCCCGTAGCTGCCCAATACTGCCCAATTCTGCCCGTTCCTGCCCGATTCGCCCCGCCTCCTGCCGGGGCCTTGCGGGTGGTTGCAGGTTGGGCGATGGCAGTGGAGGCATCGGAGGGACTGAGGAGAGGCAGAGAGGCACGACAGTGGACGACCGTTCTGTTCTTCAGCCCGGGTCCAGGCATCCAGAAGACCAAACAAGATCTTCCCTCAGTGCCTCCGCTGCCTCTGAGTCCATCCACCCGAGCCGGTCTCATCGAACCGGTCTCCATCTCATTGCGCCCCGGCGCGCCGGGGTCAGGCCCCGCCTTCGCGGGACCACGAAGGGCGCACGTCGCGTCCTTCTGGAATCACCGGGCCTCAAGCGCGCCTTGGCGCGCTTTTTCGCCTCTTTTCGCGATACTCAAGGCCCCAAGACCTTGATTCGCACCGAGAAACGATCTTCAAAATCCCTGCGCCCGCGCGCCGGATGGAGCGCATTTTGGCGGCAAAATGCGCGCGCCCGGAAACGCTACTCCGTGCCGGGGCCGGACTTGCGGCGATCTTCTCCCGACCTCATTTGGGCGCGATGAGAATGCCCCAATTCTGGACCGACGTCTTTCCGGCCGGCAGGCCAATCCCTTACAACGGGCCGTCCTTACGCTTCAGGGAGGCCGACGCGCTTTCGCATTTCGTTCATTAGCTTCAGATCGGCCGCCGCCATCATCTGGCGCTCGGATTCCCACCAGCGGGCTCTACGTTCCGGGCGAGTTACAAAGCCGCTTTCGCGGAGAACCAGATCCAGGATCTTCTGGAGGCTGGTTCGCCTCTCCTGCCCGTTTGTCTTGGTTGGCATGAGGTCGCCAGCCAAGGTCGCAAAAACTCCACCGAACGTTATCGCGCCGAACAGCGTGTGGGTTGCGTGGAAAAGTTCCCAAAGCTCCCTCAAGGTAACGCTCGTGGGCGTTTCGCTCGGTTCGCCGACTAATGCGTGAGCAATGCTGGTATCGCGAAGCATCTTTACGCGGTCCTTGATGTCCCGGACAGAGGCGTCGAATTTCCGCTCCCGGAGTGTGTTCCTTAGAAGCTCGAGTTTTTCGTTGGAGCACCAAGGAGCTGTGTTGATGTGGTTCGCAAAGGATATGAGGGAAAGCACGTCCGGCCCCTCATCACTTACCAAGGCGTGCAGCATTAGGCAGGCCATTTCGAGGAAGTTCACTGACACAAGTTGCCAGAACTGGCCTTCGTATGGGCCGTAGATGTGGTCAAATGGGAATCCCTCTAGTTCCGTGACTGTCAGAAGCGTCCCGTGTATCCGGGTGATCCGGCTCCACAGGTGATTGTGTTGAAGGCGGTATTTCTCGGCGAACTCAGGCGGGAAAAGTTCCTCGGGCTTGGAGTTCGCCAGGTCGGGATGGCTGGCGGCCTGCCACTTTCCCAGATCAACGAAGTACTCTTTCCCGGCATCCATCTCGTCAAGCTCCATGATCTACTGTGGTCTTATGCAATCATCTGTAACCAAGCTCTTCTGGTTCGAATAATCAGGCGGCACGCCGGGGGCGGTGACGGTCTCGCCGCGGGCGATGCGGCCGGCGACGGCCAGGTTCAGGGCCAGGAGCTGCGCGAGGAGGTCCTTGGAGGCGTCGAAGCCGTAGGCCGCCATCACGGCCGCGTCGAGCGCGGCGTGGGCGTCCTTGAGCGGGTTACGCCCGGGAAGCTCCAGGGTGCGATACAACGCCCGCAGGCCGCCGGTCATCTCGGCCAGCGCCTCGGCGCGGATGCGGCGGATTTCGCGCCCGGCCGCCGCCACCGCATCGACCTGCGCGGGCGTCGGCGACTGCGGCCAGGGGAAGGTGTCGAAGACCGATTCGGGCGTGTAGCGGAAATCGGACTTCAGCTTGGAGCACTTCGTCGTGAACCACAGCCAGTGCGCGCCGGATTGGAGGATGCCGAAGCTGTAGTCGTCGGCGAAGGCGAAGGACTGAACGAGGTTACTCGGACGAATCCCGTTCGATAGGAAAACGAACACAGGGCGTTTTGTCACCAGAGAGCAGACGATGTACCTGGGAATCGAAGTGACCGCCGCAACGGTGCCAGGAACACACCGCCTGAGTTGCCACCAGGTTTCGACTCTAGCTACGAGGCGCATCTTGTTGATCCGCTCATCGAGTTCGGATTCGGGCTTGCCAACGGTTCCCTTGGCCGTGGCGATGGCCTGCATTTGAGGAAGTACCTTGGTCTTCACGTGGTCGAAAGCCGGGCCAAACTTCATCGCCTCCAAGATAGTCATTCGCTGGAAGTCGATCAACCATCGTTCCGGCGTCCCATCGCCAGTTAGCAATTCCCTCCCGGTGAGATAAGGATGTATCACCTTCGCGCACTCGGGGTCGCGCCCCAACATGGACTTCGCTTCTTCCGGCAGGATCAGGAAACCCATGTTTCCGGGCTCCAAACCCCGGAACACGCAATGCGGGTCCTGGTTGCAGGTAAGCAAGTTGGCCTGAGTTATGTCGGTCTGGTCCGACAGAGCTGGGTTTATCACTGAACAATCCCGGAATGCCAGTTCGTACTCCTTGCTGGCCGGTCCTTGGCCGGGCTTGCGCGGTTTCTTCGGGCCCGGCGGGGGATTGACCTTCGACCAGAGCTTTCGCCTGGCTGGCAGGAGGGCGGGGTCCTGGGTCTTGACCCAGTTGACGATGGAGACGTGGACGTTGGCCTCGCCGGACCACGGCTGGTTGTCAACGGCCTCGATGATGGTGCCATCCTTGACTATGTGGTCCAGGCCGCCGACGCGGGACTGGTTGTTGCGGATGTTCTGGGTGCCGACGAGTCCCGCCCGGCCGGTGAGCGGGTCCGCGGCCGTGCAGGGGGCAAGGCGGTCGTGGGCCTTGCGGAGCCAGTAGACGCAGTAGTCGGCCATGCCGGGGACGTCGGGGTAGGCGTTGCGGACGGCGTTGACGTAATCGGCCCCGCGCTCCGGCTTGAGGCGCTTGGCTCCGAGGAACGGCGGGTTACCTATGATGGCGTCGGCGCGCGGCCAGGGCGTGCGTTCGGCCCCTTCCTCGCTCGCGCTCTGGCCGGCGCTCTGACCGGCGCTGTCCCCGGCGGCAGGTCTCTGACCTGCCGCTTCCGGCGAGTCGGAGACTCGCCGGCACAGCAAGGCGTCGCCGACGATGAAGTTGTCGTCGAGGTTGTCCAGGGGCAGTGCGGGCTCGGTTATGTGCAGCTCGTCTATGGCCAGCTTGCGGGCTATCATCATCGTCACCTTGGCCAGCTCGCAGGCGAATGGGCTGATGTCCATGCCGTAGAACTGGCGCGCGGTGACGAAGCCAAAGGACAGTTGCTCCGCGTCGCCGGCCGAGGGGAACTCCTTGATCCGTTCGATCAGGCGGGCCTCCAGGCGCTTGAGCTCGCGGTAGGCTATGTATAGGAAGTTGCCGCTTCCGCAGGCCGGGTCGAGGACCGTGTAGGACTGCATCCGCTGGTGCAGGTCGCGGAGGCGGCGGAGCGTGGCGGCCGATTCGATCTCGCGCCGCCACGGCTCGACGATGGTCGGGCCGACGATCTTCATTATGTCAACGGGGCTGGTGAAGTGCTGGCCGAAGGCGTGTCGGGCGTCCTTGTCCAGCGAGTGCTCAAAGAGTGTGCCGAAGATTTCCGGGCGGACCTTTGACCAGTCGCTGTTCGAGGCGGCGCGGAGCTGGGCGAGCTCGTCGTCGTAAAGCTCCAGGCGGGCCGGCGCGGCGAACAGGCCGCCGTTGAAGTACGGCACGCCCTTGAACCGTCCGCCCGTCCGCGAGACGGGCGAGTTCATCGCCTCGAACAGGCCGCCCAGCAGGTCGAAGCTGTCGGTGGGGCTCCTACAGTCGGCCAGCAGGTTGGTGACGAAGTAGCGGTCCATCAGGCCGATGTCCTCGGCGAACAGCGCCACGAGCATCTGGAGGATGAACTTCTGCGCGGTGGGGCGGTCGATATTGCGGGCGATGAGCTTGTTGAAGCAGATCGCCAGCTTGTCGGCCGCGTCGCGGGTGACGGCCTCGTGGTCGTTGCCGAAGACGGGGCGCTCCTGCGTCGGGAAGAGGAAATTCAGCGGGCCGTAGCGGTCGGGCAGGTCGTCGAGCGTCACCTTGTCGACGGGCGTGTCCATCTGGGTCTCGAAGTCGTAGACCCAGAATTCGTCGAAGTTGCAGAGGACCGCGTAGCGCGGCCGGCCGGGGACGAGGCGCGTCCAGTAGTCGAACGCCTGGCGGTAGTGGCGCGAGAGGTCCTGGCCGCGCTTCTTCATCTCGATCAGGACGACGGGCTTCCAGACCAGGTCGGCGAAGGCCGTTCCCTTGTTGTCGGTCTGGCGGATGCGCATCTCGAGCGTCGCGCCGGCCTCGCGGATTCCGCCCTGGCCGAAGGCCTGGAACAGGCGGTCGAGGAACACCTGGGCTTCGCCCTTCTCGTCGCCGGTGATGTGCTTGCGCGCCCAGGCGGCGAACTCGGCGAGGTCCTGCCTGCGAGAGTCGTCCATGCGATGCGAGGCTCCCATCGGGCGCAATCCACGCGGCGGAGCGGATGCTCCGTCGGCGCGGCGCCCTCAACAGGGGATTATGAGCCAAATTCGCGGGCGAGGCAAGACGTTGCGGATTGCGGGTTGTGGATCGTGGATTTTGATATGCCGCGCCGGGAGGATTCATTAGATTCTCTCTTTTCAACAGGAGAACCGAATGTACCCAGTCAGTTACGTGATCGTCGGCGCGGGGGGGCGGGGCAGGGGATACGCGAAGTTCGCGGCCGACAACCCGCGGTGGGCCAAGGTCGTCGGCGTGGCCGAGCCGCTGGAGGCCAACCGGCGCGAGGTGGCGCAGGCGCACGCGGTGCCGGAAGAGAACGTCTTTGCCGACTGGAAGGACCTGGCCCGGCGGCGGAAGCTCGCCGACGCCGCCATCATCTGCACCCAGGACGCGATGCACGCGGACCCGGCCGTGAGGCTGGCCAGGAAGGGCTACCACATCCTGCTGGAAAAGCCGATGGCCCCCAACGCCCGCGACTGCCGGCGGATCGTTGCGGCCGTCGAGAAGGCCGGCGTCATATTCGCCGTCTGCCATGTGATGCGGTACACGTCCTACACGACGAAGCTCAAGTCGCTCATCGACTCGGGGCTGATCGGCGAGGTCGTCAGCGTGCAGCACCTTGAGCCCGTGGGCTACTGGCACATGGCCCACGCCTTCGTCCGCGGCCACTGGCGCAACGAGGCCGAGAGCTCGCCGATGCTGCTTTCCAAGAGCTGCCATGACCTGGACTGGCTGCGGTACATCGTCGGCCGGCCGTGCGTCAGCGTGTCGTCCTTCGGGACGCTCAAGCACTTCCGGCGCGAGGCGATGCCGCCCGGCGCGGCCGAGCGGTGCGTGAGCTGCCCGGCCGCCGTCGAGGCGCAGTGCCCTTATTCCGCGAAGAAGATCTACGGCGGCCGGCTGGAGAGGAAGCAGAACTCCTGGCCGCTGAACGTGGTCATCCGCGAGTTCACCCCCGAGGCGCTGGACAAGGCCCTGCGCGAGGGGCCGTACGGGCGGTGCGTCTACCAGTGCGACAACGACGTGGTTGACACGCAGGTGGTGAACATCCAGTTCGAGGGCGGGGCGACGGCCGTGTTCACGATGACCGCGTTCTGCGCCGCCGGCGGGCGGAAGACGCACGTATTCGGCACGCGCGGCCACATCTACGGCGACAGCGAGAAGATCACGCACTTCGACTTCCTGACCGACAAGACGACGGAGCACGACACGCGCGATGATTCATCGGGCAAGGGCCACGGCGGCGGCGACTGGGGCATAATGAAGAGCTTCACGGACGCGGTGGCCGCCGGCGACGCGACGAAGGTCCTCTCCGGCCCGCGCGAGACGCTGGAGAGCCACGAGATGGTCTTCGCGGCCGAAAAGGCCAGGAAAGAAGGGCGCGTGGTGAGGATGGTTCAGCGGCGGGATTGAACGGCGTCGAATCGTTGCTTGGTTGACTCGTTGCTTCGTTACGGCGCGACATGGCCTCGCTGATTGTGCCGGGGCCTGTTCCGCGCTGTAAACCCGAAGTAACGAGGCAACGAGGTAACGAGGCAGCGTTGTACAATGCACCCGATGTGCCCGTCGAACGACAAGGTGATCCTGGCGATGAGCGGGGGCGTCGATTCCTCCGTCGCGGCCGCGCTGCTGAAGGAGCAGGGCTACGGCGTTACCGGCGTGTTCCTGTGCCTGGGTCAGGCGGGCGCGGCGGGGCAGGGCGAGTCGCGCGGGTGCTGCTCGCCGCGCGATGCGGCCGATGCACGGCGCGTGGCCGACAAGCTGGGCATACCGCTCTTTGTGCTGGACGTGGCGGATGCGTTCGGGCCCATCGTCGAGGATTTCATGGATGAATACGCCCGCGGCCGGACGCCCAATCCGTGCATCCACTGCAACGCGGCCGTCAAGTTCGGGAGGCTGATGCGGCACGCTGATTCCATCGGGGTTCGGTACGTCGCGACGGGGCATTACGCGAGGGTGGTCGGCGCAACTGCCGGGCAGACCAAAGTGGGGGGTAGGGAGTTGGGAGTGGGGAGTGAGGAGCAGAGCCGTGTCAGGTCCTCACTCCCCACTCCCCACTCCCCACACCCCACTCTTTCTGTGTCAAGCGACGTCCCGTACATTGCCAGAGCCAGGTCGCTGGACAAGGACCAGTCCTACGCGCTATGGGCCGTTGCCCGCGAGAACGTCGGGCGGATGCTGCTGCCCATCGGGGAGGTTCAGGACAAGGCCCGCGTGCGCGAGCTGGCCCGCGGCCTGGGCCTGAACGTCCACGACAAGCCCGACAGCCAGGAGATATGCTTCGTGGCGGATGATGACTACGTGGCTCTGCTCCGCGCCCGCCGGCCGGAGGCGCTGAGGCCGGGGCGGATCGTCGATTCATCCGGCAAGGTGCTCGGGCGGCACGACGGCTTCGCCGCGTTCACCATCGGCCAGAGGCACGGGCTGAGGGTCGGCGGACTGAAGGAGCCGTACTACGTCCTTCGCATCGACCCGGCCAGCGCGGATGTCGTCGTCGGGCCGCGGGCTGAAACGCTGACACGGCATCTCCGCGCGGGCCGGGCCAACTGGCACGCCTCGCTCGGCGCCGTACCGGCTGGCTCGGAGTTCGACGCGATCGTGCAGATTCGCTACAACCACCGCGGCGCGCCCGGCCGGGTGAGGATCACGGGGCAGGAGAGCTTTGAGGTCGAGTTCACCGAGCCGGTGTCGTCGGTGACGCCGGGCCAGGCGGCGGTGGTCTACGAGGGCGAGAGACTGCTGGGAGGCGGGTGGATCGAGGGACTTCATTTGAAGAGGACGGTAGTTTAGAGTGCGCCATTCCATTGGAATGCTCTGTCGCTATGATGAAGCGCCAAGAGGAGAATGCGTATGGCAACAACGGCGAGACATAAGGGAGATGACATCGGCGCTGCACTGATGAGCGGGACGACGGGGACTTCGGGAAGACGCAAGCGGGCTGGACCGGACATTGGTGGTGCAATCATGGGCTGTGGGGAAAGTGGGAAGCACGGACGCGCGCGCAAGCTATCCGCCAAGGAAGCCGTGTATGCGGCCAGGAAGTACTTCGCGGAGATATCGGGCTACACGGGAAACGCTCTCGTGGAGGAGATCGTGTTCGACTCAAAAAAGGGCGCCTGGATCGTTACGCTCGGTTACTATGAAACGCCTCAAGGGGAGAATGTCTATGTGACTCCGCCGCAAAAGACATACAAAGTCTTCGAGGTCCGCGCTGACACTGGCGATGTCATGTCCATGAAGGTCCGAAAGGTCTGAGTTGAAAGCCGAGGACCGAACGATCGTCGCAGAGCACGCCACAAAGGGCGTATTGCCCGACACCAATGTTCTGCTATTGTTCTTGGTGGGCAGTTTCGACAAGGGATTCATCAGGGAGTTCAAGCGCACGGCAATGTACACTGCCGACGACTACGAGATCATCAGGAGACTACTTGGCGGCTTCCAGAAAATCGTGATCACGCCGCATGTTCTGACAGAGGTATCGAATTTCTCGATGAAGATAACTGAGCCCAAGCTCAGCAGGTACCTCGCTGTTCTTGTGAAGACCATCCTGCAATACAAGGAACACCACGTTCCCAAGGAGTCAATCCTGCCTTCCCCTCTGCTCCCCAAGCTCGGGGTCACCGACCTGTCCATCATGGAGGCCGCCCGAGAGGAGGGTTGCCTGGTCCTGACGGACGATTGGCCTGCCACGAATGCTCTGCGGAAAGCCGGCTGTCATGTCCTGAACTTCAGCAATCTTCGATGGGGTCGCTGAACCGCAGATGGCAGATGGTTTGTCAATCCTTGCGGTTCACCCCGGCGCGCTTGGCGACCTGATCCTGTTCGGCCACCTGCTCAAGCGAATCGAGGGCGAGAAGACCATCGTGACCTCCAAGGAAAAGGGGAAACTCCTTTTGGGCCTTGGCGTCGTCTCTCGCGCAATCGACTTCGATGCTCTGCCGATGCACGAGATCTTCGCGGACAAGCAGCTGGACAAGTGCGCGTTACCGGGGCTGCTCGGCCGGCACGATAGGCTTGTCAGTTGCTTCGGGACGGGCGACCGGCGGGCGGAGCTTCGCCTGGCGGCCGCGTGCGGGGCGGAAGATGCCGCTTTTCTCCCCATCAGGCCGCCGGAAGGCTCCTCCGCGCATCTACTGGCGATATGGTGCGACATGTTGGGGCTGCGGTTCGGGTTCCCGGACGACTTGACTGCGCCGTCATGGAAAGTCCCCAGCGCATGGCGTGTACAAGCCGCTTGCGCCTTGAATGAGGCCGGCGTAGATCGCTCTGGTTCGCCATGCGCCGTGATTCACCCGGGCTCGGGCGGCGCGGCCAAGTGCTGGCCGCTGGACAAGTTCGTGGACCTCGCGTCGCGCCTGACCCGCGGGGCTTTCGCGGCCACATCGCCAGGGCCTTCCGGCAATCCGCAATCGGAAATCCGCAATCCGCAACGCCTCTTCGTCCTCGGCCCGGCTGAGATCGACCGCTGGGACGCCGTAGAGGTCGGCTCGCTCAAGCGTCGCTTCCCCGTGCTGGCCGATCCGCCGCTGACGACGCTGGCGGGCGTGCTGGCCGGGGCGAGGCTGTACGTGGGCAACGATTCTGGCGTGTCGCACCTGGCGGCGGCCGTCGGCGCGCCGACGGTGGCGATCTTCGGACCCACGCGGGCCGAGAACTTCGCCCCCATCGGCCCGCACGTCCGCACGGTGTCCGCGGATCGGCTCAAACAGTTGAGCGTCGCCGAGGTCTTCGCCGCTTGTAAGGAGATGATCCGCAGCCATACGTTCGCGAGGCGACACGGACCCTAGCGGGATGCGGCGCCACTGGTCTCCACATTGCCGGCCGTGCTCACCAGCACCGCCATGGTGATCGCAAGCGCGGTTGCGTGGACGACTACCATGATCGCCGGGGCGAGGACCAACTTGGGCATGATCCATGCCGCCGCCAGCAGTAGCACCCCGGCTGCTGTCATCGCCGCACGGCCGGGCCGACGGCCGGGCGACGGCAAAGCCGCCTTCGGCGCGAACCACGCCTTCGCGGCGGCCGATGACCACGCATGATCCGACCGCTTCAGTTCGGCCAGTTCCGTCTTGAGCGCACCATCCGTCGCGACGGCCTGAAGCACCTCCAGCGCCCGCGCGGCATCAAGCTCTCCGTCGATCAACCCCGACAACTCCCGTGGCTCGATTGGCTTCGTCATCGTTCGCTCCTGTTCAATTCATCCGCCAGGGCCTTCCTCGCGTAGTGCAGGCGGGACATGACGGTGCCCTCCGGGACATCCAGCGCAGCCGCCAGTTCCCGATACGACAGCTCGCCGAAGTACCGCATCCGCAGTATCTCCCCATGTTCCGGCGCGAGCCGCGCGATGGCGGTCGCCAGTTCCTCCCACTCCTCGCCCGGCGGCTGGGCGGCGATGGCCTCGACCACGGCCGCATCCGCCGCGGGCCTGCGCGAGCGGAGCACGTCCATGCAGCAGTTTCTCAGCACCGCGAACCACCAGCCCTTGAAAGGCCGAGCGGCATCGTAAGTCGAGAACCGCTCCAGCCCGCGCAGCGCCGCCTGCTGGACGGCATCCTCGGCGTCGTGCCTGCTGCGCAGGATCGACCGCGCATAGCCGGCGGCGCGCTCCAGCAATCCCTGGAGCAGCGACCAGTACCGCGCGGGTGTTGCCTGTTGAGTTGATCCTGACATGCGTCCGCCTTCGCGGATTCCTCAACCAAGCTTCTGAAGCAGGCGGACCAGTTCGGCCAGTTTGTCCCGATAGACCACGATGAACGTGATCCACCCGGCGGCGTAGATGCACGCGATCACGATGGCCAGGATCGAGCGCCTCCTCGCGGCGGAGCCGGGAGAAGCGCCTCGCAGCGCGATCATGCCAAGCACGAAGGCCAATATCGCCTTCTCCAGGCTCAACAGGCCGATGAATGAGACAGCGGCTATCGCGACCGCGGACAGCGCGATCCCCGCCCGCCGGCCGGCCGCGTAGGCGGCGCTGTCCGGATCGGCCGGGGTCCTGTCGAGTTCGGTGTTCATTGTCTGCTCCTTGGCCCTGGGTCCACTGTATCAGCAATACGTCCGGCGGGCCGACAATATTCACGGGCCGGCAATTCGCGCCGCCATCGGCCGATTCGCTGATAGAATGCCGCGGTTCGTTGCAGGCGGATTGCGTTAGGCCTGGCTGGGAGTTTCCCAACGATGAGCGGTTCGGAACTGCTGAGCATCTGGGGCGGCGGGCAGTTGATGGCCTTCTCGGGCATCGACGGCCCGACGGACTTCGATTACGGCCTGGTGGCCCGCACGGCCGCGAGCGGCACGGGCATCGAGATCGTTCACCCCGGCCGGTGCTTGGTCCACATCGACGACGCCCCGCCGCGCCTGGCAATCGTCTCCAGCGACTACTTCAACGTCCAAACCGCCGCCGGCCGTACGCGCGGCGTCATGCTCGACGCCCACCACCTGCTCATCGAGGGGCCGTGCCTCATCCGCAACTGCTCAGACGCGATCGACCACGTCCACCAGGGCAGCCGCACGCTCATCCGCCCGGCCGCCTTCGGTGGGGAAGGCGCCACGCCCGTCGCCAAGCTACCGGTGGACCTTGCCGCGGCCGACATCGACGGCGCGATCTTCCGCCGCAAGCGGTGGCTGGGGTCGCTGAACATACCCGACCGCCTGCCGCCCGCCACGCGGAAGACGCTCGCCAAGGCCCTGTCGGTGATGAAGGGCCAGGTCTGCCGGCCGCAGGGCGTCATCCGCCACCGCTGGACCACGCCCGACCGCTGGCCGCACCGCGGCATGTGGCTGTGGGACTCCGCGTTCCACGCCATCGGCTGGCGGCACCTGAACGCCGATTTGGCCAAGGAGATGATCGACGCCGTCTTCGACGGGCAGCAGCCCGGCGGGATGGTCCCGATCCGCACCGACCCCGCCGGGCCGACTTCGACCACCATGACACAGCCGCCGGTGCTAGCGCTGGCCGCCTCGCTGGTTGACAAGTCCTCGGCCGACCCGGCGTGGATAAGCGTCCTGTATCCGCGCCTGTGCCGCTGCGTCGAGTGGGACCTGGCCAACCGCGACAGCGACGGGGCGGGCCTGCTTGAATGGAAGATCGAGGGCGATCCGCATTGCCGCAGCGGCGAGAGCGGCATGGACAACTCCCCGCGGTTCGACTGCGGGCAGGCCCTCGACGCCGCGGACTTCAACTCCTACGTCGCCCTGGAGTGCGAGACGCTGGGCAAGCTGGCCCTTTCGATGGGCCGGACCAACGAGGCCCGCCGCTGGAACGCCCGCCATGCCCGCCTGTGCGGGCTGATCAACAAGCGGCTGTGGAGCGAGAACCTCGGCATCTACGTCGATTGTCTGGCGGCCACGGGCGTGCAGTCGGACGTGATGGCCGCCACAGGATTTCTTCCGCTCATCTGCGGGGCGGCGGATGAGCAGCAGGCGCTTCGCCTGGAACGGCACTTGCGCAGCCCGCACACGTTCGGCACGCCGCTGCCCGTGCCCACCATCGCCGCGAGCCAGGGGCAGTACTACTCCAAGGACATGTGGCGCGGCCCCGTGTGGGTCAACATCAACTGGCTCGTCGCCTACGGCCTGGACCGCTACGGGATGCACGACCTGGCCGGCGAGATCCGCCGCAGGACGATGGCCGAGATCGAGCACTGGTATCTCCAGCTCGGTAGCATCTTCGAGTTCTTCGACGACCGCCGCGTCACGCCGCCGCCTCAGCTCCTCCGCAAAGGCCGCAACGCGCCCGAGGAGGGTTGGCTGCACCAGGTCATACACGACTTCGGTTGGTCGGCGTCGCTCTACGTGGACATGGTTTTCCAGACGGCGGGGCGCTGACGGGCCAACTCGCCACGCCCGCAGGCGGCGATTCGTTACCTCGTTACTTCGTGCCTCGCGAACGTCGCGTTGTGCTCGACACAGCCGTTCCACGAAGCAACGAAGCAACGATTCCACGAAAACACCGGCCCGCGCGCCATGTCCCTTCCCATGTCGCCCATAGGAAAACCCCTGAAAATGGCGTATTTCGCCGCTTTGGCCCCTCCCAGGCCGTGGGTATTCATCCATCCCGCGTAACATGCCGATAGAAAACGTATCGGTCATCACCCTTCGCCTAGGGTAAGCCGCTCAGACAGTCAGGAAAGGATGGCTCGCAATGAAAGTGCTCATCGTGGACGGAGACTGGCGTTTCGCCCGGCACGCAACGACGTACCTGGAGTCCCGCGCCCACCTGGTCGTTCACCAGACGGGAGCCAGGGAGGCCCTCGCTCAGGCCGAACACTGGCGCCCGGATTTGGTGATCCTGGCGGCCGAGATGTCCGACAAGGGCGTGATGGAGTCGTTCACCAAGGGTCAGACCCGCCCGGCCGTCCTGCTGACAGGCAGGCTCGACCACTACCACCTGGTGTGGAAGGCCTGGCAGAAAGGCGGCGACGATGTGCTCATCAAGCCGGTGATGAGCAGCGACGAGCTCCAGATGGCGATCACGACGGCCATGGAGAATGCGACCGCCGGCCGGCGCGGCCGCCAGGTGCGAACGTCGGCGTGAAGCGGACAAACGGTTAATCGGTTGATCGGTGAACCGGCTAACCGGGCACCCGAGTGATCAACATCCCCGATTAGCCGATCAACCGTTCAACCGATTCACCGGTCGTGCAACTGTTGACTTTCTTCGCTCGCCCGTCCTACACTCCTGCCTCCAATAGAGGCGACTGATGCTCGGATACGGGCTGATAATAGGGGGGCTGGCGGCCATGGGCGTGGGGGTAGTCATGTTCGCGCAGTGGGCCTCCGGGCAGTCGCGCTGGTTCGACGCGGGCGTCCGCGACAGCGCCGGGGCGTCCAAGACCGACCGGCAGTTCATCAACCTCTACTTCATCGTCTTCATCATCGCGCCGCTTCTGGGCGGGGCGCTGGCCGTGCTCTTCGGATTGCGGCAACTGCTCTGACCGCACGGCAGGGGGGATCCCGCGGCTGTCCGCCCTGGCCGTGAAGTGGCGTGCGCGAACGTTGACATCCTCGGGCAGCGCTGCTATCCTACGATAGCCGTGCCCCATGCGGGGCCGCACGGTGGATGTGGCGCAATTGGATAGCGCATCGGGTTGTGGTCCCGAGGGTTGCGGGTTCGAATCCCGTCATCCACCCTTTCTTCGTCACTGATCCATTTGGGCGTATGCCGCCGGCGGCTGGGCCTTGGCGATGACAGCAAGAATGACTTTCGACGCCCCGGCCGCCAGCAGTGCCCGCGTCGCCTCGTTGGCGGTCGCGCCGGTGGTCGTCACATCATCCACAAGCAGGACCGTCGCGCCGGCGATGGCCTTTGAGGCGCGGGCCTCGAATGCGCCGCGGACGTTGGCCGCTCGCTGCGACCTGGGCAGGTTGGCCTGCGGCGGCGTGTTGCGGACGCGCGCCAGCTCATCTCCAAGCGGCAGGTCGAGCCCATCGGCGACGGCCAGCGCCAGGGCGCGGGAATGGTCGAACGCGCGGGCCAGCCGCCTCCGCCAGTGCGCCGGGACGGGCATGACCAGGTCCGGCGGCACATCCGCGCAGCGGGCCTGGACGGCGCTGGCGAGCATCCGCCCGAAGCGCCGCCCGAGCCCTTCCTCGCGCCGGTACTTGAACTGGCGGATGATGCCCTTGAGCGGCCCCTCGTACGTCCCCAGGCGCACCACCCGCCCGAACCGCGGCGGATAGGGCGGGCAGAGATGGCAGCCGGTCTTGCCATCCTCCGGCACGGCCGTCGAGCCGCAGCGGGGACAGTAGACGCCCGCCACCTGCGCCAGCAGCTTCAGGCCGCAGTCGGCGCACAGGCCGTCGCCGGCCGCATCCGCCTGCCCGCACGCCGGACACACCCGCGGCAGCACAAGGTCCGCGATGCCGGACAGGACCGGACGTGCGCCGCGCCATATCGTTCCGAGCAGATTATGCAGAGGTCCGCCCATCGCAAAACCGTTGCCTCGTTACTTCGTTGCCTCGTTACATCGGAACCCCCAGCAAGGCGTTGCGAAACGCGCATCGCTTACGGAGTAACAAGATAACGAAGCAACGAATCCACGCCGTTCGCATCGCGAAGCCTACCTGGTCAGCCCAAGTTTCAAGGTCCCGCGCGACAGCGCGTACGCGTCGCGCAGGATGCGTATCTGCCAAATCGTCAGGTCGTACTCGCCCGCGCCGTCCACGCGCGGCAGCGACGGCGCGACGGCCGGCAGGACATCGGCCATGCCGTCGGCCAGAAGGACGTTGGCCAGCTCATCATCCGTGAGCTGCGGGCTGCACAGGAGCCAGTCCATCGTGTCAAGGTCGCCCGCGGCCAGCAGGGCGGTCAGCACCCGCCGCAAGGGGAACGAGCCGCTCTGGAGCAGGCCCTTGGCCGGCTCAAGCTGCCTGGCGTCGCCGAGGATCAGCAGAGCGCAGCGATAGCTCCCCATCGTCAGCGGGTCGCCCTGTCCGGTGCCGAGGCGCTCGGTGATGCGATCCATTGCCTGCTTGCGCTGGTCGGGGGTCTTGGCCGAGAGCGCCAGCAGCATCGCGCCGGCGGATTTTTCGTTCTCGCCGAAGTACCGGGTCGCGGCGCGTGGCGACGGGAGCATCTTCAGGCCCAGGTCGAACGCCTCGGAGGGCCGCGGGCCGAATGCCAGGCGCCATGCGATGTAGTCGCCCGCCAGCGCATCCTCCGCGGCCGCCTCGCCGACGAAGTCGTCCGCAAGGGGGGCCTTGAGTTCCCACAGGGCGACGGCCGCCGCCGCGGATGGTACTGGCGTGGCGGAATTGCCCGCGTTCTCATCGCCCGGTGACGGCGCGGGCATGTTTTCGGAGTAACGCGCGGCCTGCTGGAGCGTCTTGATGCACTCGGCGCGGTCCGGCGCATCGGTCCTGCCGGCCTGCGGCAGGTCCGTCTGGCGGCCGAGAAGCTCGGCGGCGGCCGTCAGGAGGCGGCGGAACTCCGGCCGGTCCGTCCACAGATTCACGCACAGGTCGTTGGCCTCCTTGCGGACGGGGAGCTTGAGGGCATCGGCCGCCTGCACGGCCGAGAAGGCCTGAGGGAGCGTGATGCTCCTGTCCCTTGCCGCCGCCAATGCGAGCACGCTGCGGATCATCGGGTCGGCCTTTTCAAGATTCAGCTTTCCGGCCGCCCATATCGCCGCAGCGGGCGAGAAGGTTTCGCCGGCGCCAGCGGGACCTGTCGCCGCGGCGCCGACGCCGCACGCCGACGCAACGGCCTGCCGCGCATCCTCATCGTTGAGCATCACCATCACCGCCAGCAGACGGTCCCGCAGGCCCTCATCGCCCAGCAGCCGCAACCAGCCTTCCAGGGCCGGCCAGGCGGTGGCGGGGTAGAACATGTCGCCGAAGCCGCTCCAAGGCCGCCAGGCCAGGAAGTCCGGACGGTCGTCGGGATGAAGGACGTCGGCCATCCGCTGGCCAAGTACCTCCCAGTCCCGCATAGCGGTCCTGTCGGAACCGGCGGCAGCGCGCGCTCGCGCAAACCAGGCGCAAATCGCCTTTGAGCTCTCCTTCGGCGAGAGTACGGCCAGTGCGTACGCCGCGCCCGAAACCGCCTCGGTGGCCTTTGACCGCTCCAGCAGCCGTTGGATGCCTGGGACAAGGACCGTGCGCCTGGCCAGCGCCGCGTCGATCGCGGCCGTGCCGGCGACGGCCGGATTCGCGTCGTTCAGAAGCTTCTCAAGTGTCGCATCGTCACCCAGCTTCGCGGCCAGGAGGGCAGCCTTGGCACGGACGGCCGGCGACGCATCGCCGCACGCCCGCTCCAGCATCCGGCGTATGTAGGCGTTGTCCCGGCCCGACAGGACCGCCCTGGTCACGAAGATCCCCCGCGTGGCGGGCGACAGCGTGGCCTCCATGTCCAGTTCGTCGCTGCGGTCGTGCCACCGGCCGTCCTGCTCCTTGAACCTGCCCAGCTCCCTAAGAACCGTCACCAACGACAGGAACTGCCTGTCGCTCTCGGTAGGCAGCGCCTTCTCGAAGCGTTTCAGCGCGGAGGGGCTGCCGCGGGCGATGGCGATGGCCTCCCAGATGGCCTTGGTCCGCGTCACGCCGTCATCGCTGGCCATGCCCTCCAGCACTCGCGACACCTGCCGGTGCTCCCGCACGTAAGGAACGGCAATCAGCGCCGCGCCCACGCCGACGAGAATCGCCAGGCTCCCCGTTATGATCCGCCTCAGCCAGGGGTGCATGCGGAAGTATGCCAGGAGCGCTCCCATGACTTGAGTGTACGGAAACCCTCCGGCGCGCGCCAAGCGCCAAGGGGATGGAATGCAGCGGAAGAACTTGCTTGCCGGGGGACGCGGCGTTATTCTTCCAAGCATGGGTGAAAGGCGGACGAGATGTCCCTGGTCGAAAATCTGGATTCGCTGAGCCTGGACCGGATTGAAGGCATCGAAAAGCTGACGCTCCGATGGATGTTCCAGGCAACAATGGACTTCGGCATGGAGGCCTACGAGATATTCCGCCAGTCTCCCGACGAAGTCAAGGAGGTGGCCGAGGACGTCACTCGCGAGATCCTCGACCGGATGTCCGGATACAACGTCCCTCAGCGCATTTTCGGGACTGTCGATTACAAGAAGGCCCGTTACGTGATCCTTCCGGAGCAGATGTTGCGCCAAGCCCTGTTCGTCGATTCCAGGCGGAGAAGGACTCCCGCTCGGCCACCCTCCAGATGTCCCAGATTTCCATGAGGGTCAGGCATAAGCGCGCCGGTTCTTCGGTCGACTTGCCCGGCCTTTTGCCGCCCATTTCCCTGTACGCGGGCAAGCAGTACCTCACGACTACGGCATTCCTGCACTTCCTGTATAACGACGATGAGGGCTTTCACAAGCTGGAGAGCGTAACGCTTTTCGCCCTTCCGAACGGCAGGCTTCAGGACCGCTACAATCCGAGCACCGAGGACACGTTCTTCGTCGCCGGCAGGAACGCCCCCACGCTTGGCGAGGACTTCCGTGTCAGAGTCTCATTCTCCCGACTGCAGGCAAGAGCGCCTTGGCGAGTTCAGAAGATCACCTATGACGACAAGAACAAGCAATGTTCTGGAACATGGGTTGACTGATCAGCCCGAGTTCCTTCCCGACAACGCGATCCTGCTTGGCGACGCCAGGGAGATGCTCGGAAGGATAAGGCCGGGGTCGGTGTCGTGCAGCATCTGGTCTCCGCCCTACCACGTGGGCAAGGACTACGAGAAGGACATGACCCTCCGCGACTGGGAGGGACTGCTGCGGGAGGTCGTCTACCTGCACCACAAGGCGCTCAAGCCAGGGGGCTTCCTGGCGATCAACATCGCCGATATCCTCTGCTTCAAGGATCCCGCCATGCCAAAGATCATGGCCGAAAACGTCTCCCGGCGTAAGCAGGCTGTCACCAGGGAAATGGTGGTTAGCGCGTGGCGGGAGAATCCCGGTTTCAACAGGTATCAGATCGCGGACCTCCTTGGCTGTAGCGAGCAGACTGTTGACCGGCGGCTCAAGGGCAACAACATCCGGGGCGGCAAGTACACCGCACAGACTCGCGTCAAGGTAGTCGGCGGGATGATCGAACAGATGGGCCTGGACGCAGGGCTGTACCTGTACGACCGGCGGATATGGGTGAAGGACGCGGCCTGGGAGAATTCGCGGTGGCATACCATCTCATACCGGGCCGTCGATGAGTTCGAGTATATCTACATCTTCTGGAAGCCCGGCGTGACGAAGGTTGACCGAAGCCGGCTGACGAAAGAAGAGTGGATAAACTGGGGCTCCAGGGCCGTCTGGTCGTTCCCCTCCGTCCGCGCCAACGATGACCACGAGGCGAAGTTCCCGCTGGAACTGCCCCGGCGGCTGATACGACTCCTCACCGAACCGGGAGACCTGGTCGTTGATTGCTTCGTCGGAAGCGGCACAACGGCCCTCGCCGCGATAATCGAGGACAGGCGCTATCTTGGCATAGATAATCAGCCTCACTATGTGGCGATGGCGAAGAAGGCCTGCGAGAAGGCGCTTGCCGCAAGAAGGAATGGCGTTCTGCACGGCCGGTACCGGGGCACCCAAGCCGATCTTCGGGAGGTCTTCCGCTTTGGCGCACATCAACTGAAGTTGATACCAGATCCAAAGGCTGGCGCTTGACGGCGCCGTGCAGTGCTGTTGGTCATTTCCTGGGCGAGCGCCTTGCCGTCGGTGCATTCACGCCACGGCCGGCACTGTCTCCGGCGTCGCCAGTTCGTCGTTGGCCGGGTCGTTCATCCAGACGCCGTCGACGACGTACTGGTAGCCGTAGACGCCCTGCGGGAGCCTGACGGTGAAGGCGTAGCTGCCGTCGTCGAGCTTTCGCATGGGGACCTGGTGCCAGGATGTGAAGTCGCCGGCCACGCCCGCGGCCCGCGTGCGGCCGGGCGGCTTGACGCGGAACGTGACCTTCTTCTCGCCCGGACCCATCACGACCAGCAGGTCCCTTGCCCAGCCGCCGGGCGACTTGTCGGCCTCCGGCAGCCTGATCCAGATGGCGTCCCTGGGCAGGCCCAGGAGGATGTCGTAAAAGCTGACCACCGCGTCCTGCGCCTTGCGGCAGGCCTCGTGGCAGGATGCGGCGGCCGCGAGCCAGCGGCGCGGATAGGCCGGACTCCACGCGTGGTATTGCCCGTCCGACATGCACACGATGTTGACCCGGATGTCCATGCTGCCTCCGTCCGGATAACAAATGCCAGAGAGCGAGGGCTGAAATGCTTGCCTGAACAACAATATCATGCCCGGTTGTGGATGCAATCAGGAAATACCTGATTCGGCGGTGGGGGCCGGCCCGATGACGCACGATGATGGGCGCGCAACCGGGACATACGGGAGTTGGGCGCGGTTCACGCGGAAATGTTTCGAAAAAGTAGTGACTGTCCCGACTTTCAAAAAGTCGGGACAGTCACTACTTTTCCGGGCTCCCCGAGCCGCCTTGAACCGTGTCCAAGTTCAAGCTCGACCTTGATGTTACGCCAGGATCGCCTTCAGGTCCTGCTGCGGCGTGGTGACGGGCATGATGTTGAACTTCTCGACCAGCACCTTCAGGACGGCCGGCGACACGAACGCCGGCAGGCTGGGGCCAAGGCGGATGTTCTGGATGCCCAGGTGCAGCAGCGTCAGCAGGATGCACACGGCCTTCTGCTCGTACCAGCTCAGGACCATCGACAGCGGCAGGTCGTTCACGCCGCACTTGAACGCACCGGCCAGGGCGACTGCGATCTGGATCGCGCTGTAGGCGTCGTTGCATTGCCCGCAGTCCAGGAGGCGCGGGATGCCGCCGATGTCGCCGAATTCCAGCTTGTTGAACCGGTATTTGCCGCAGGCAAGCGTCAGGATCACGCAATCCTTCGGGACCTGCTGGGCGAGCTCGGTGTAGTAGTTGCGGCCGGGCTTGGCGCCGTCGCAGCCGCCGATGAGGAAGAAGCGGCGGATCTTGCCCGCCTTGACGGCGTCGATGACCTTGCCGGCGACAGACATCACCGTGTTGCGGGCGAAGCCGGTCGTTATGAACTTGGCGGGCTCGTCGGCCTCGAAGCCGGGGGCCGCCAGGGCGGCCTCGATCACCGGGGCGAAGTTGCGGTCGGCGATGTGCCGTACGCCCGGCCAGCCGACCACGCCGCAGGTGAAGATGCGGTTCTTGTATGAGTCGCGCGGCTTCTGGAGGCAGTTGGTGGTCATCAGGATCGCGCCGGGGAAGGCCTCGAATTCCTTGGCCTGGTTCTGCCACGCGCCGCCGTAGTTGCCGACGAAGTGCTTGTACTTCTTCAGGCCGGGGTATGCGTTGCACGGCAGCATCTCGCCGTGGGTGTACACGTTGATGCCCTTTCCTTCGGTCTGCTTGAGCAGCTCCTCCAGGTCCTTCAGGTCGTGGCCGGAGACGGCGATGCACTTGCCCTTGACCGGCGTGACGCGGACCTTGGTCGGCTCGGGATGGCCGTACGCGCCGGTGTTGGCGGCGTCGAGCATCCCCATGACCTTCAGGTTCACCTCGCCGCACTTGAGGACGTAACCCAAGAGGGCGCTCACGTCGGTGGGGCGGGTGGTCAGGAAGTCCAGCGCCTCGTGGAAGAAGGCGTAGACCGAGTCATCTTCCTTGCCGAGGATGGCGGCGTGATCGGCGTAGGCGGCCGTGCCCTTGACGCCATAGATCAGCAGTTCCTGGAGGCCGGTGACATCCGCTCCAAGTTCGTTGATGCGCTTGCCGTGGTTGACCTCCCAGCCGGCGGCCGCGAGGGCACTGAGATCGCCTGTCTTGGTCCACCACTCGACGGGAGTCCTGGGCTCCTCGATCTTCTGGCCGGCCTTGCGCGCGGCGTCCTGGTAGAGCTTCATTGCCCGCTGGCGCACGTCGGCGGCCTGCTGGATGAACTGCCCGAAGCGCGCCGGGTCGAAGTTCACGTTGGTCAGCGTGCTGAAGAGCGCCTTGGCGGTGAAGCGGTTGATGTCGCCATCCGTCGCCCCAAGCCGGCGTGCGCGGTGAGCGTATCGCGAGATGTCCTTGATCGCGTAGAGCAGCAGGTCCTGTAGGGCTGAGACCTGCGGGTCCTTGCCGCAGACGCCCATCGCCGAGCAGCCCTTGCCTCCCGAGGCCTGTTCGCACTGATAGCAGAACATTTCCATGCCGATCTTCCTTTCTTTCTCTTTTCCAGGGACGCTTTCCGGTTGCGCACCGTCACGGCCGGCCGTGGCGGGCGCCCTCGCGCCCAGCCCCAGGGCCAGCTTAACCAGCTTGTCCATGCGGCCGTGCCTGACGCAGTGCAGAGCCCCGAACCGCATTATCTCCCGAATCTTAGCGCGGTAAGGCTCGCGATAGCAGTGAATTTCTCCCGAACGGCGTTACTTCGTTGCTTCGCTACCTCGTTACCTCGTCAGTCGGCCATTCGTGTCACAGGCGGCGAGCTCACGAGTTAACGAAGCGACGATGCAACGAAGTAACGAAGCAACGAGTTACGAATTACGCTTGTCTCTTCACGGTCCCGTCGATACCGACAGTGATGTCTCGGACGGGAATATCGGCCTTGCCCGCCTGCTCCAGCGCCGCCTGCACCGCGTAGACGATGCCCGTGCAGCAGGGGACCTCCATGTGAGCGACGGTGACGGACTTGATGTCATTGCGGCGGAATATCTCGGCCAGCTTGGCGGCGTGGGCGGCCACGTCGTCGAGCTTGGGGCAGGCGACGGCGACGGTCTTGCCCGCCAGCAGGTTGTCGTGGAACTCCGGGTAGGCGAAGGGCACGCAGTCGGCGGTGATAAGCACGTCAGCATCCTGCCAGATCGGCCCCTCGACCGGCACCAGCGCCAACTGCACGGGCCAGTGGCCAAGCTGCGACTGCCTTGCGGGCGAGCACGTCGCCGCCGTGGCCGGCGCCTTTGCCGGCGCGAGCTTCCTGGCCATGCTGCCGGGACAGCCGCAGGGAGCAGATTGCGGATTGTGGATTGCGGATTGCGGATTCCCGGCCGCGGCGGTCGGCGGCATATTGCTGGCATGGGCGCGTACCGCGGTCTGGTCGAACGCATCGGCCGGCCGCTCCTCGATGGTGATCGCATCCTCCGGGCACTTGCCAAGGCAGTTGCCCAGCCCGTCGCAGAGGTTCTCGCTGACCAGCCGCGCCTTGCCGTCGATGATCCTGATGGCGCCCTCCGCGCAGCTTGGCACGCACTCGCCGCAGCCCGTACACTTGGTCTGGTCGATCTTCACAATCTTCCGCGTCGGTCTCGTGGCCGTCATTACTTTCCCTTTCAACACTGCGGGCGTAAGCCGCCCGCTTTCGCTACTTCACTTATACGCAGGGAAACATCGCGGCGTCCTTTACTTAGGTCAATCCGCGTGAAATTTCCGAAAAGCGCTTCTCACCACCAGGGGCACAAAGGACACTAAGGTCATGAACATATACGAAAGACTGTTGCGGGTGATGCTTGTGGGGTCCGGTGCAACCTGCCTGCTGGCGACGGGGGCGGTCTTCATGCCCGGCGAATGGATGGCCGCTGCCCACCAGTGGCTTGGCATAGGCCGGATGCCGCATGGACCGGTAGTCGAGTACCTGGCGCGCTCCGCGTCGGGGCTCTACGCGATGCTCGGCGGGCTGATGGTCCTGGTGGGCCTGGACGTGCGACGACATGCCAAGGTGATTACGTACCTGGGCATCGCTTGGACGGCGTTCGGCGTGGCCGTCACGTGGATCGACATCGCGGCCGGCCTGCCGAACTGGTGGGTATGGGGCGAGGGCGGGGCGACCGTGGGCATGGGGTTGTCGTTCCTGGTGCTACAACGTCTGGCGCGGCACGGCCACGCCCCATAGCCTTGATATCGTTCCTGCCCCGCATTACGATTCGCCGTGAAGGAAACGCGCATGGCCAACGGAACACGGACGGGCGTCGCGATCGTAGGCTGCGGCACGGTGGGCGGGGCGGTCGCGACACTGCTGATGCGCGATCAGCCGATCCTGCGTGCGAGGGTCGGGCCGGTCCTCGAGCTGCGGCATATCGTCGACGTCAACTTCGACAACGCCCGCAGGCTGGGCCTCGACGAATCGCTCTTCCGCAAGGACCTGGATGATGCCCTGCGCGACGGGGCCGTCGGCGTGGTGGTCGAGCTTGTGGGCGGCACGACGTTCGCCCGCGAGGTCATCGCCCGCTCGGTGACGGCCGGCAGGCACGTAGTGACCGCCAACAAGGCGCTGCTGGCCCATCACGGGTGCGAGCTCTGGGCGCAGGCCCGCAAGGCGGGCGTGTGCATCGCCTTCGAGGCGAGCTGCGGCGGGGGAATCCCCATCATACGCGCCCTGTACGACGGCCTCATCGCCAACCGGATCGACGCCCTCTACGGCATCGTCAACGGCACGTGCAACTACATCCTCACGTCGATGACCCAGCGCGGCGCGAGCTACGCCGATGCGCTGGCCGAGGCGCAGAAGGCCGGCCTGGCCGAGGCGGACCCGACGCTGGACGTGGCCGGCATCGACTCGGCCCACAAGCTGGCGATACTCGCGAGCCTGGCGTTCGGCCGCCAGGTAGACTTCGAGTCGATCCCGGTCGAGGGCATCGACTCGCTCCAGATAAGCGACGTCGTCACCGGCGGCGAGCTCGGCTACGTGGTGAAGCTGCTGGCGATCGCGCAGAGGCAGGGCGATGGCCTGAGCCTCCGCGTCCGCCCGGTCTTCATCTCCAAGGAGCACCCGCTGGCCTGGGTGAGCGGCCCGTTCAACGCCATCAGCGTCTACGGCCACGCCACCGGGCACACGATGTACTACGGGCGCGGCGCGGGCGGGGGGCCGACCTCGTCGGCGGTCGTGGCGGACCTGGTCTCCGTGGCCACCGGCACGGCGCAGCGGGCGTTCGAGCAGCTCAGGATATGGCCGGACCAGAGCCCCCGCGCCAACCAGCTTCCCATCGAGGCCGTCCGCAGCCGGTACTACTTGCGGATGATGGCCCAGGACCGGCCCGGCGTCCTGGGGCAGATCGCGACGATCCTCGGCCGGCACGGGATAAGCATCTCCGCGGTGCTCCAGCACGAGCGGCAGGCGAGCGGCGGAGCGTCCAACGGCGTGCCGGTGATCATCACCACGCACCAGGCGGTCGAGGGAGATGTCCGCAGGGCCCTGGCGGAGGTCGACGCCCTGGAGGCCATCAAAGGCAAAAGCACCTGCATAGGTATTGCCGATGAACATCCGGAGCAGCTATGAAGTACGCCATCGTGATCCCCGACGGGGCGGCGGACCTGCCATGCGAGGACCTGGGCGGCAAGACGCCGCTTGAGGCCGCCGACACGCCGAACATGGACTGGATCGCCGCGCACGGGCGCTGCGGGCTCGTGCGGACGGTGCCCAAGGGCCTCTACGCCGGCAGCGACGTGGCTATCCTCTCCGTGCTGGGCTACGACCCCAAGCACTACTACACCGGCCGTGCGCCCCTTGAGGCGGCCGCACAGGACCTGAAGATCGGGCCGGATGAGTGGGTCTTCCGCTGCAACTTCGTCACCATCGTTGACGGCCGCATGGAGGACTACTCAGCCGGGCATATCTCCAGCAAGGAGGCGTCGGCGCTCATCGACGAGCTCAACCGCCTGCTGGCCGACGAGCGAGTTCGCTTCTACCCCGGCGTGAGCTACCGCCACCTGATGACCTTCAAGGGCGACTGCCGGCACGTGCTGACCACGCCGCCGCACGACATCTCCGGCCAGGCCGTCGCGCAGCACATGCCCGTCGGCGGCGGGGGCGACGCGCTCCGCGTGCTCATCCAGCGGAGCGGCGCGATCCTGGAAAACCAGGAGATCAACATCGTCCGCCGCGACCTGGGCGAGAACCCGGCGAACTCGATCTGGCTGTGGGGCCAGGGGCGGATGCCGCAACTGCCGTCGTTCATCGAGCGGTTCGGCATCAAGGGCGCGGCGATCACGGCCGTCGATTTGGTCCGCGGGCTGGCCAAGCTCATCGGGTGGGAGTGCGTCAGCGTCCCCGGCGCGACCGGATACCTGGACACGAACTACGCCGGCAAGGGCGCCGCGGCCGCCGAGGCGCTCAACCGCCTGGACATCGTCTGCGTCCACGTCGAGGCGACGGATGAGGCCGGGCACAACGCCGACGCCGCGGGCAAGGCCGAGGCCCTCACCAAAATCGACAAGCACATCGTCGGCCCGATCCTCGCCCGCCTGCGGGATGAGGGGGACCAGTGGCGCATACTCGTAATGCCCGACCACCCGACGCCGTGCTCCGTGCGGACGCACACGGCCGATCCCGTCCCGTTCGCCATCGCCGGGGCAAGGGTCTCAAGCATCAAGCAGTCGCCGTTCACCGAGGCCGCGGCAGCCGAGGGGGACCTGCAAGTCGAACGCGGGCATGAGCTGATGGAGTACTTCCTGACGGTGAGGTAATTCGGCGGCCAACGTCGGCCCGGCGGATTCGCCATGAACCGCAAGAAACTACTGCTGAAGCTCAGTCAAGGCGCGGTCAGCAACATCGCCTTCGGCGATATTGTCAGTCTGGCTGAAGGGTTCTGGTTTGTGCTATCGAGGGTCAGCGGATCGCACCACATATATGCGCACCCGCAGGTTCGGGAGTTGCTCAACCTCCAGATCGTCGGCGGAAAGGCCAAACCGTATCAGATTCGGCAACTGCTTCGGCTAGTGGAGTTGTATAATCCATCATTAGAGGAAGATGAGTGACCGACTACCATATCAACATCTTCTATAGCGAGGAGGACGGTGGTTATGTCGCCGATATTCCCGATCTTGACTCATGCTCCGCCTTTGGCCTGTCTCCCGAACAGGCCCTGGCGGAGGTTGAGCGGGCCAAGGAGGCCTGGCTTGCTGCCGCGCAAGCGGCCGGCAAACCCGTTCCGCCGCCGCGATATCGCCCGGTGATTTACCAGGTCACGAAGTAGCCCAGCTTGAATTCCATTGCCGGCGATTTCGGTCTATCACCGAGTCGTCATTTCTTCCCCACCTCGATGCAGTATTCAATCGTCTTGAGCAGCCCCTCGCGCCGGCCGACGACGGGCTTCCAGTTCAGGAGCTTGCCGGCCAGCGCAATGTCCGGCCGGCGCTGCTTGGGGTCATCGCCCGGCAGCGGCGTGGAGATGATGTGGCTTTTAGAGCCGGTGAGTTCGATGACCTCCTGCGCAAGCTGGCGCACCGTGACCTCCTCGGGGTTGCCGATGTTGACCGGACCGGCGTAGTCGCACGCCGCTAGTCGCACCAGGCCCTCGACCTGGTCTGACACGTAGCAGAAGCTTCGCGTCTGCGAGCCGTCGCCATATAGCGTCAGGGGCTTGCCGTCCAGCGCCTGGGTGATGAAGTTGGTCACCACCCGCCCGTCGTCCAGGCGCATCCTCGGCCCGTAGGTGTTGAAGATCCGCGCCAGGCGCACCGGAGTCCCGTGGCGCTTGTGCCAGGCGACGATGAGCGCCTCGGCGTATCGCTTGCCCTCGTCGTAGACGCTTCGCGGCCCGATGGGGTTCACGCGGCCCCAGTAGTCCTCGCGCTGCGGATGTACATCCGGGTCGCCGTAGACCTCGCTCGTGGAGGTGTGGAGGAAGACGGCCTTCTTCACGCGGGCGAGCTCCAGCAGGTTCCACACGCCCTGCGAGCAGGTGCGGAGGATCTCAAGGCCGATGGTCGCGAAGTCAACAGGGCTTGCCGGGCACGCCAGGTCGCACACAAGGTCCACCCGGCCGGGCACATCCAGCGGCTCCGCGACATCCTGCTTGATGAAGTGGTACTTCCCGTGCCTGCCAAGCCACTCGACGTTGGCCCGCGAGCCCGTCACCAGGCAGTCCACGCCGACGACCTCATGGCCGTCCTGGAGATAACGCTCCGCCAGGTGGCATCCGATGAACCCGGCCGCTCCCGCGATGACGATCCGCATGTTCTCGCTCCGTCAATCCTGCTTCAGCAGTGGTCTTGCGATTCCGATATATCCGATATACTGATGTCGCCCACGGTCTTGCGGTTCTATCGACCAAAGGACGCTCGCCCATGAAGGTAACAGTGATAGGGACCGGGTACGTCGGGCTGGTGACCAGCGCCTGTCTGGCCGACAGCGGCAATCACGTCACCGGCGTTGACATCGACGAGGAGAAGGTTCGCCTGCTCAACTCCGGCCGCAGCCCCATCTTCGAGCAGGGGCTGGAGGAACTGCTGGCGTCGAACCTCGCGGCCGGGCGGCTGCGCTTCACCACCGACATCGCCGAGGGCATCCACCACGGCGAGGTGATCTTCGTCGCCGTCGGCACGCCGCCCCGCGAGGATGGCTCGGCCGACCTGTCTGTAGTCGAGACCATCGTCACGCAGGTCGGCAGGACGATGAAATCGGCCAAGTACGTCGTCATCAAGTCCACCGTCCCCGTCGGCACCGGAAGGCGGATGAGCGAGCTCATGGAGGGGCTGACCGCCCACCCGTATGCCGTCATCTCCAACCCGGAGTTTCTCCGCGAGGGCTCCGCGCTGGAGGACTTCCTCCATCCCGATCGCGTGGTGATCGGCAGCGACGACCCGCAGGCCGTCCAGGTGATGCGCGAGCTTTACGCCCCGTTCGCCCGCTCGCCGCACACGATCATGTCGATGAGCCGCGAGGCCGCCGAGATGGTGAAGTACGCATCCAACGCATACCTGGCGGCCCGCATCAGCTTCATCAACGAGATCGCCGACATCGCGCAGCGGACCGGCGTGGACATCAACGAGGTCCGGGCCGGCATGGGCGCCGACCGGCGAATCGGCATGGAGTTCCTCGCCCCAGGCGCCGGCTACGGCGGGAGCTGCTTCCCCAAGGATGTCTCCGCGCTGATTCGCGTGGCGCAGGGGTGCGGGGCGGATGCGTCGATCCTCCGCAGCGTCCAGGCCCGCAATGAGCTCCAGAAGGCCGCCCTGGCGGGAATGGTGCTCGACCGGTTCGGCCGCGACCTGTCCGGCAGGACGCTGGCCCTCTGGGGGCTGGCGTTCAAGCCGCGGACCGACGACATCCGCGAGGCCCCGGCCATCCGAGTCATCGACGTGCTCACGCAGGCCGGCGCGACCATGCGATGCTACGACCCCAAGGCCGGCGCCAACGCGGCCCGCGAGCTGGCCGGGCCGGCCGTACACATCGTCGATGACCCGTACCTGGCATTGGAGGGGGCATCGGGCCTGATCATCTGCACCGACTGGAACGAGTTCCGCACCCCCGATTTCGACCGCATCCGCTCCGCGCTGAGCGAGCGCGTGATCTTCGACGGGCGCAACCTGTTCGAGCCGGCCACGATGCTCCGCCAGCGGATCGAGTACCACTCCATCGGCCGGCCGGCGGTCGTGCCGAAGAAGACGGCCGCCGCGGCCAGCAAGTAACGCGGCTTCCTGCGGGATCCGTCTGGAAGCGGCGAAAAGTAGTGCCTGTCCCGACTTTTAAAAAGTCGGGACAGGCACTACTTTTCGCCATGACATGATGGTGTGTCGGGCGACGACCGGCAGATTCAACGTTGACACTGCGCTATGGAGGGGCTTCGGCAGGCTGGCCGTCATGCCTGGCGGGGCGCTCGCCATTTTCCTGAACCGTTTCGCCGTTTCGCTGCGATGCCATCTCGGCCGCCGAGGGTGTCTGGCCGGCGGGCGTGGGGTAGGCGATCCGCAGGTGGTACATGCTCGTGAGGCTCTTGACCAGCGAGGCCTCGATCTGGTGTACCTCCCGCAGCATCAGGTCGCACTCGTCGAGCTGGCCGTCCATCAGCCGCCGCATAACCATGGTGTGGACCTGGTTCTCAATGCGGCCGGGCGTCGGCTCGGGCATCGAGCGGACGGACGACTCGGAGGCATCCGCGAGCATGAGGATGGCGGCCTCCTTCGACCGCGGCTTGGGTCCACCGTAGCGGAACACGACCTCGTCCGGCGCGCGGTCGGCCTCGGCCTTGCGCTGCTCGGCCGCGGCATGGTAGAAGTACTGCACCAGCGTCGTGCCGTGGTGAGTGGCGATGAACTCGTGCAGCACCCGCGGGACGCGGTACTGGCGGGCAAGCTCGAGGCCGTCCTTGACGTGCCCCGTGATGATGAGCATGCTCATCGCCGGCGAGAGCTTGGCGTGCCTGGAGGGCGAGCCGGCCTGGTTCTCCACGAAGTAGTCGGGCTTGTTCACCTTGCCGATGTCGTGGTAGTACGCGCCAACCCTCGCCAACAGGCCCCTGGCCTTGATGGCCTCCGCGGCCGCCTCGCACAGCACGCCGAGCTGGAGCGAGTGGTTGTACGTGCCGGGCGCTTCCATCGCCAGGCGCTTGAGGATGGGCTTGTTGGCGTCGGCCCACTCCAGGAGAGTCATGCTCGTGGCCACGCCGAACATCCACTCGAACAGCGGCAACAGGCCCAGCGACAGGAACCCCGCCAGCACTACCGCGACGCCGGCGACGGCCGCGTCCTTCCAGACGAAGCTCATCGGGACCAGCGCCGCCGCGCCCGCCGCGAACTGCGCCGCCATGGCGACGGCGGCGGTGGCGATGGCCGACACGATCAGCTTGCTCCGCGAGCGGATCTCGCGGAGCTGAAAGACCGCCGCCGTGACCGCCAGCAGGAACACGCTGAAGACATCCATCGCCCCGCGCACCTGGAGGATGACGAACAGGCAGAATATCAGCGACATCGCCCACGCGAACCGCGGGTTGTAGACGATCACCAGGACCAGCGCCGCCATCAGCACGGGCAGGAGCGCGGCCTGCGGGCCCCAGCCCTGGGGGCCGGTCAGCAGTTTGCCGGCGCCAAGGAAGACCAGCAGCGTGACGGCCAGCACCGCGCCCTGCCGGTGATCGCGCGCCAGCGACGGACGGAAGCGGGCCACGAACAGGCCCATGAGCACGGTTATCATAAGCAGCGTCGCCGCTCGGCCGGCGATCCGCGCCGCCCAGAGAAATGGGCGGTCGGTCCGCAGACGCTCGGTGAAGTACCGGTGCTCCTGCCGCAGCAGGGCCAGATCGTCGGCGCTGAGCGCGACCGTGCGGGCCGACGGCCCGGCCAGGCGGCTGCCGCTGACCAGGACGTCGTTGGGGCCATACTCCTTCTTGACTTCCTCGGGCAGCTTGTCGGGGTCCTTGACCTCCAGCGCCGCCAGCGCCTCCGAACGCTCCTTGTCCGTCGCCGCGGCGTCGTAGGAATAGGTCGGGACGCCCCCGCCCAGGACGCTCACGAGGTAGCTCTTGACCGTGTCCGCCAGGCGCGGGTCGAACTCGCTTGCCAGGCGCAGAGCCGCCATCTTGACCGAGTCCGTGTCGGCCATCGAGATAAGCGAGGAGATCTTCCGCACTTCCGACACGCCGTCGTGGACGGCCCGGAAGTTCTCCACCAACTGGTCCCGAGCGCGCTCCCGCTGCGTCTCGCATTCATCGGCGCGGACTATGTATGTCTGGACGAGCGCCTTGCGGAACTTCTCGACCTGGCGGGCGAGCTCCTGGCGCTTGGCGGGTACGGCGTACGACCGCCAGGCGTCCAGGTCGGCCTGCGTGAAGCCGAACTGCTTCTGAAGCTCCTGCTCGACGGCCGAGGGCTGTGTCGTCGCCGCCAGCCGGTCCGGCAGCGAGCTCAGAGTGGCGGATATCCTGTCGGCCAGCTCGCTGTTGAACACGAACGTGGCCGGCGTCGTTCGCATGATCGAGCGCTTCTTCTCCTCCACAAGGCTCGGCAGCGGGATCTTGAACCGCACGCGGGGATATATGTCGGCCGGCACGTACTGTCCCAGCCGGTACCGCAGCGGATCGATGGGCCAGAGGTCCATCGCCAGGGCGACGGCGTAGAACCCCGCCAGGAGCAGCACGGACCCCACCCCGCCGGCGCTCGCGAACCGGCGCCACGCCGACGGCCCGCCGGCGGCCTTGGCCGGACCCATACGCCGCTGCCGGATTGTCTTCCTGAACGGCCACATAGGTATTGCAGATTGTAGATTGCAGATTGCAGATTGGACGTCTCGGATTTTGCGCCCAATCACAGACCGCGCCGGGACCCTCTTTCAATCCACAATCTGCAATCTACAATCCACAATTCACGGCTCCTTCTGGTTGCCGTTATCGCGCGAATAAGCGTCCACGATGTTCTGCACGAGCCTGTGCCTGACGATGTCGGCGGGCGCCAGCCGGACGAACGCCAGGCCCTTGATTCCCGACAGCCGCCTCAAGGCGTCCAAAAGGCCGCTGGGCGTGTCCTCGGGAAGGTCGATCTGGCTGTCGTCGCCGGTGACGATCATCTTCGAGCCGTGGCCCATCCGCGTCAAGAACATCAGCATCTGCGAGACCGTCGTGTTCTGCGCCTCGTCGAGGATTATCACCGAGTCGTTGAGCGTCCGCCCGCGCATGAACGCCAGCGGAATGACCTCGATCAGGTCGTTGACCATGAACCGGCGGATCTGGTCGTAGTCCATCATGTCGTGCAGCGCGTCGAACAGCGGCCGCAGGTACGGGTTGACCTTGGCCTGCATGTCGCCGGGCAGGAAGCCCAGCTTTTCGCCCGCCTCGACCGCCGGACGCACCAGCACCAGCCGCTTGGACTGCTGGTGCTTGAGCAGGTGTACCGCGACGGCCACCGCCAGGTACGTCTTGCCCGTGCCGGCCGGGCCGGTGCAGAAGATCATGTCGCACGTCTTCATCGCCTCGATGTATCGCTTCTGGCCCGGCGTCTTGGCGCGGACGAGCTGGCCGGCCACGTAGACGTCCAGGGAATCGGAGACGGCCTTCTCCTCGTGCTCCGTCGCGGACGCCAGCGCGTCTGCGACGGCGTCGGCCGTGAGGTGGTGCTGCCTGACGGTCCGCTGGAGCTGCTCCAGGACGGCCGCCGCGCGGGCGACGCTGCGGGCCGGGCCGGCGATCTTCACCTGCCCCTCTCGGGCGAAGATCTGCACGCTGAGGGCCTCGCGGATCATCTTGAGGTGCCGGTCGGCCGGCCCGAAGACCAGGTCGCGCTTGGATGGGTCTTCCAGTGTGATGCTCAGTTCCACTAAGTCGCAATGCCTCTTGCGGCCGGCGGAGCTCCTCGCGGGGCGGCGTGCGCCGGCCGCGCATCCGCCCGCAAACGCAAGGCATTATACCACAAGGAAGTGGATGGGGGGACAGGTACGGCCCTTGCCCGCGCCCTGCCATGCGCCGATAATGCCGCCGTGTGCGAATGCAAAATGTCGAATTCCTGAATGCCAAAGGAATGTCAAATGACGAATGGCAAATGCGTCTTCCGCTTACTGATCACGAATCGCGAAGCAACGAGGTAAGGAAGTAACGAGGCAACGGAACAACGCCGTTGGAGCCTGCTATGCGCACCAAGACCATTGTGGCGACATCCGCGGCCGCGCTCCTCCTTGTGGCCGCGCCTGCGCTATCCCTGATAAACGTCGACTTCACGCCGGTCCATCTGACCAATCAGGCGGATACGATCCTGGTGGTGAAGGCCAAGGGCAAGCTCGACGCCATCGAGGGCAGGCTGGGATTGGAGATCGCGGAAACGCTCAAGGGCACGGCCCCGGCGGCTGCGTCGATAGACCTCACGCAGGCCGATACCGAGCAGGCCAAGACAGCCCGCGCGCATCTTGCCGCATCCGCGGGCAAGCCGATGCTCCTCTTTGCCGCGAGTCAGGCGAACGTCGGGTACCTCCACGTGGGCGTTGGGTGGCTCAAGCTCTCCGGGGGCAAGGACGGCGCGTGGGCGCTGACGGGCGTCGATAACAAGATGGACTCCACGTGGCTTGGCGGCACGGACATGCTGATTCGGTGCGTCCAGTACATACTGGCCGAGGGGCAGGCCGCGGCCGTGCCCGCGGAGGAGGCCGCGCGCTGGCGGGCGGCGAAGAAGATTGGCTCGGTTCCCGGCCAGGCGACGGACATCCGGGCGGTCGATCTGGCTCCGGCGGGACAAGCCCGCGACGGCAAGCTGTGCCTCTACGTCGCCACGCCGGATGGTGACAGGCTCTTCCGGCCGGCGAAGGACGGGTTTGAGGACATCACCACAAAGGTCAAGCTGGCCGCCAAGAGCCGCGTTGCGGCCTGGGGCAACTTCAGCGGCGAGGGGCGGATGGACCTTGCTTCGTTCGACGGCAAGGCATTGAGGATGTGGACGCAGTCGGCGGATGGCACGTTTGCGCCCGTCGAGGCGCGCGTGACGCCCGCTCTGCCGGCTGACGTTGTTGCCCTGGCGACGATTCACGTCGCCGAGACGGGCGTGCCGGGCCTGCTGGTCAGTCCTACATCCGGGCCGCCGGTCCTGCTCAAGCCGGGCAAGGAGAAGTACACGTTCGAGGCCGTCAAGCTGCTGGCTCTGGCCACCCCTGGATCAACCCCATCCGGGCCCCTCGGCAACTGCGGCAACGCCCAGCCTTGTATCGTCGGGGAGTTCGTCGCCCGAGATAGCGAGTGCCGGCTCGATGTCATCCAACCGTTCGAGCAGGGAGGCCTGCTCTACGCGGGCAACAAGGACGGCGGGTTTGAGGTCCCAAGGGCTTGCGGACTCAGCGGCGTGAAGGTCGGCGGCAGGGCGGCGGTTGGCGACTTCGACGGCGACGGGCGGCTCGACATCCTGACGGCCGGGGCTGGCGGCGTCCGCATCTACCAGAACAAGGGCGACGGAACATTTGAGGATGCGACGGCCGCATCCGGCGAGGCCGGCATCCTCGCGGCCGAGGTCGGCAAGACGCGCACCGCCCCGACGTGGTGCGGCACGGCCGACTGGTCCAACGACTCGCGCCGCGGCGTCTTCCTCACCTTCACCGGGGGCTCTCCCGCGCTATACTTCAACCGCGGATTCCGCAGCTTCGGCCAGGCCCTCAAGCTGGAGAAGGGACTTGAGGAAATCCCCAACATCGCAAAGGGCCAACAGATGGCCGTCTCCGCCGACTTCACAGGTGCTGGCGCTCAAGACCTTGTTCTCCTCATGCCCAACGGCGACCTGTGGTGCGCCTACAACTCCATCGGCTCATCCGCCGACGGCACATCGGCGGGCAAGCGCGCGCTCTGCGTTAAGGCATGCCTTGGTCCGAAGTCTCCCACGCCCGGCCCGGCCGTCGTGTGCCTCTGGAAGGGCAAGCGCCGCATCGGGGCGGAGATCGTCCAGGCCGGCGGCCCGCCCGCCTTCTTTGGCATCCAGGAGCCGGGCAAGTATTCGCTCAAGACGCGTCTGCCCGGCCAAGGGGAATCATCCAAAGACATCACCGTCGTGGATGTGCCTGTGACAGCCGTGGTGGACGAGAACAAGTAGGAAAATAGGGACGCACCCCATTTTTCCTCCTCTTTGCGTGGCCAGTCAGGTTTCGTTGGCTTGGCCCGTCACAACGAAGAGTCTTCTCTCAGGGAGGAAAAATAGGGTGCGTCCCTATTTTCCTCGCGTCGCTATGGCTTCTCCGGCAGTACCGGCCTGGGCGGGGCGGCGGTGGATTCGATGGGCAGTTCGTCGTCGGGCGGCGCCTGGCGGATGGCGTGCTCCGCGGAGGTCGCGAACGGGTCGGGGATGCTCACGAAGACCGGCGCCACCGGCGGGCGCGGGAACTCGGCGGGGCGGGCGATGATCCACCGGCCGCAGGCGTCGAACGTCGGGTCGGTGGCGGCCGTGGGACGGTCGGGGTCGAACCGGCCGCGAAGCTTGAGGTCCGCGACGTTGCCGGCATCGGGCACGGCCGCCAGAACCATCGGCACCACTGCCATGCGGATCGGCGGCGGCTCGGGGGCATCCTGGCCGGCGCGGAGCTCCATGAAGCTGATCTCATTCGTCGCGACGGTCACACGCGGCGCCGGACGGCTCGTCGCCTGCGGCGCTGTTCGCGGCGGCAGTTCCGCGACTGCCGAGGCCAGCCACGAAGAGCGCGGCTCCGGCAGGCCCGGCCCGATGGTGTCCGACAGCGCCAGCGAGTACTCGTGCCAAGGCGCGAACTCATACGCGGCCGGGGGATCGGCCGTCGGCGTCCGGCCCATCGAGCCGCCGCCGGGTCCAGGGCTGCCCGCCTGGCGGTCCTTGTGTTTGGGACCCTCTGGCAGGTAGTTGATCGCGTAGCGCATGCCCGCCGCGCCGGCGACGAAGCACGCCAACATCACCAGCAGGTTACGCAGGACTATCACGGGTCTTGCCATATTCCGTTCAATCCGCGTTCTCACTTGGCCTCGATGACCAACTTCAGTTCCGTTCCTTCATCTCCGAGCAGCACCTTGTTCACTTCCAGCTTCAGCAGTTGCGATTCCTTCATGCCCAGGCTGCCCTGGATGACCGTCTCATCCGTCACGGGGTAGATCGTAATCAGCGTGCCGCCCATGTCCGCGCCGCAGACCTTGAGTTCCTTCTCCGGGTCCGGCTGCACCATCGACGAGCCGGTGAAGAACCACTTGATCGGCGGCAGCGGCTTGCCTGTGCGGCGGTCGACCATCGTCCGCTCCAGCGGCACGAGCCTCGGCCGGTCGCCCACCACGGGCGGCAGCTCCAGCGAAATTCGCAGCTCCGGCCCGGTCGGGGGCGAGCCGTCCTGTCCCGCACGGCGGCCGGGCTTGAGGCCGATCTCCTCCAGCGCCTTCTGCACGTCGCTCGGGCGGGCGTCGAAGGTGACGATTGTCTCGTGGGCCTTCTGCCCGGCCGGGTAGGGCAGCGTCGCCGCGACCTCCAGCGGATAAATCTCCTGGAGCATCGGCAGCTTCCGCGGCGCGACCTTGCAGGGGATGGTGATCGTCCGCCTGGCCTTGTCCACGGCGAACGCCGGCGCTGAGATCTTCGCCGCGGCGGCCGCCGACTTGTCGCCCACGCAGACCACCGCGCAGAGCTTGCCGGATGCCGCCGACTCGATGTCACAGTCGGCCAGGAACACCTGCCCGTCGTGTACGACCGGTCCGCCGAAGACCGCGCCCGGCGCGAGCACGCTCGGGTCCATGCCTGCGTCGAGCGTCCAGAGCTTCTTCCCATCGGCCAGCGCCACGGCGTGTAGCATGGCCTTCAGGTCCGCCGCGTAGACGGCGTCGCCCGCGACGGCCGGGCCGCCGAAGAACGGCGCTCCCGCGTCGTAGGTCCATTTCGGCTGGCCGTCCTTGAGCGAGAGGGCCTGAACCTTGCCGTCCGTCGCCGTGAATATCGCCAGATCGCCCTTGACCGCCACCGGGGACAGCACGCCGCCGCCGGCCTTGTGCCGCCACTTGATCTGCCCGCCGGCCAGGTCGACGGCCACGACCTCGCCCTTGGCGTCCTTGATGAGCTTGCGGTCGAAGCGGATGGAGCTACAGCCCACCAGCACCGTGTCGCCGGCGACGGTGACGCCCGCCCACGGATTGATCTCCAGCTTCTGCTCCCAGGCCACGCCGCCGTCGGCGACGCGCAGGCACAGGAGCGCCCGCAGGCCGGCCTTGTCGTCATCGACAAACGCCGACGGCACCAGCACGAAATCGCCCGCGGCCGCGAGCGCCGCATCCACGTGCCACTTTCCCGCGCCGGCCTGCCAGAGCAACTTGGCGGCTCCCTTGGGCAGCGATTCCGCGACGGGCGCAGCGGCCGAGGGATTGTTCTGCTTGTCCTTTTCGTACCGGGCGAGGGCGTCGGCCCATCGCTTCTCGACGGCCGCGCGGATCGCGGCGATGTCCTGCTCCTTGCCGTCGAGCGTCGCGTGCTGGAAGTCCACGCAGATCACGCCCGCGTTGCCGCCGCCGACGAAGACGCGGCCCTTGTCGATGGTGGGGGCGCCCTCGATGTGGATCAGCTTGCCGGGCAGGGGGTGCTGCCAGAGCGGGAGGCCCTTGTCGGCCGTAAGGCAGTAGAGCGTGGCGCCGTCGGTCTGGTGCATTCCGTCGCCCATGACCAGCAGCCCCTCGACGACGGCCGGGGCGCACACGACCGGCTGCTTGAAGTACTGCCCGCTCCTGGTCCAGGCGACGCGCTCGGAGGGCTTCCGGCCGGCCAGGTCCAGGTCCAGGCGGTGGAACATCGGCGTGTTGAACGCGCCCAGGCCAGACACGTACAGACCGCCGCCGGCTACCACCGGCGAGGCGACGAAATGCTCCGGCGCGCGATACGACCACAGCACGGCCGGCTCCTTCGGCCCGGCCTTGCCATCGAGGTTGCCCGTCCGCTGGGCGCTGCCGCGATAGGTGGGCCAGGGGGCGTCGGCGGTGGCGGCGGGGAGCGACTGACCGTGACACAAGCCGGGCAACAAGGTTGCGGCGACAACCAAAATGACTAATGACCAATGTCCAATGTCCAAGGAATGCCCGTTGGCCAAAATCCCAAATGTGCGGTGCCGTCGGGGCCTCGGCCATCTCTCGCTTGCCGGCGAGCGACCATCCGTTGCGTCACTAGACATTAGCTCACTAGACATTAGTCATTTCCCGCCTCTGGCGGGGTCGCCCAGCAGCACCGCCGAATCCTGTCCTTCGTTGACCATGACCACGTCGGCCACGCCGTCCTTGTTGAGGTCCAGGACCGCCAGGCCGCGGGTGTTGAAAATCCGCCGGCTCAGGCCGACCTGGTCTGTGGCATCCGTGAACACGCCGTTGCCGCCGTTGCGGAAGAGGCGGTTGGGGCCTTTGAGGCAGCCGACCACCAGGTCCAGCTTGCCCGTGTTGAAGAAGTCGGTCCACGCCGCGCAGGTCGCCCGGCCCATCGGAGCGGCCAGCGCGCCCGACTGCGCGGTGATGTCGGCGAAGCGCCCCTGGCCGTCGTTCCTGTAGAGCTTGCACTGGCCGTTCTGCGGGACGAAGAGGCCCGCGCGCTTGTCGCCCAGGAAGTCGCCGAAGACGGGCGTCACGCCGCCCGCGGTGTAGTTGATGCCGCAGTCCTTTGCCGCGACGAAGCCCTGCGGCGTGTTGACGGCCAGCACGCCCGTGCCGGCGCTGTAGAGGAAGTCCATCCGCCCGTCGCCGTTGACATCCGCGACGGCCAGGTGATCGCCCTTCATGCCGGCGGCGACGCCGCGCTCGCCGAGCCCGACCTTGTCGGAGACATCCTCGAACCACGGGCCGCTGCCGTAGCTGAACGCCTTCGTGCCGGGCAGCGGCGGGCCGCCCAGGTTGCGGTAGAGCCGCAGCCCGCGGAAGCCGTCGGCCAGCAGGACGTCGAGCTTGCCGTCGCCGTTGTCGATCCACGCGGCCGCCTTGAGATTGCAGAAGTCCGCCTTGGGCAGGCGGGAGGTCTCATCCTTGAACGATTCGCCCTTCTGGTTCACGAAGAGTCGCGGGCCGGCGGGCGTTGCGACGAGGAGGTCCGGCCGGCCGTCGCCGTTGAAGTCGCCCCAGGCGGCCGCGCTCGCCCCGCCGTCGATGCCCAGCGGCACATCGTTGAACGAGGTCAGCGCGTTCTTCATCAGGACCACCCGCCCGCCGCCGAAGAGGCACAACCCGGGCTTGCCGTTTCCCTCGAAGTCCGCCGCCGCGACGCCGCGTGCGCCGCCGTCGATCCGCGCCAGCGGCCCGTACTGCATGAAGCCGGGCATCCCCTCGATGGCCCGCAGTTCCTCCACGCCCCAGCCGGCGAAGTCGCGCTTGGGGTCGTACTCCATCAGCTTCAGGCTGGCCTTGAGCCGCTGGAGGCGGGCGTTGCGGAGCTGGAGGGCGTTCTTGTCGCCGTCGACCATGCACGGGACGGGCACCTCCTGCCCGGCGAGGATCGCGGCCACGGCCGTCGCCAGCTTGTCGGGCTTGCCCGCGAAGCTCCTCAGCAGGTACGGCTCGGCGTGGTTGAGGGTCCACCATTCGCCGGCGTTGGCCATCTGGTACCAGTAGTTCTCGATGCACGTCTCGCCCGCGCCGCCCGCGTAGAAGAAGAGGGCGGTCTGGCCGATCTCGGCCCAGTTCATCACGTTCTGCCACTCTCGCGGGGCGAAGCCGCCCTTGCCGATGTTGTGCTTGATCTGCTCGGTGGCGCAGGTTCCTTTGAGGTCGCGGACCTTGCGGTAGATGATGAGGTTCTTCTCGCGGTCCACGCGCTCGACCTGCATGACGACGATGTTGGTCGATTCGGAGATGATCCGGCCAAGCGCGTAGGGGATCTCGACGTATGCTTTGCAGGTTTCGGAAGACGCGCCAATCAGCACGAGGACCAGCAGGACAACGATTGTAGATTGCAGATTGCAGATTGCAGATTGAGCTAACGCGGCTCGGAAACCGGAAGCCGGAACAGGGTCGTCGTCTTTCCGGGTTCCGCGGTCCGAAGTCCGCGTTCCGTCTTTCAATCTGCAATCTGCAATCTGCAATCTGCAATCCCTCATGGCTTTCCCTTGTTCTCATCCAGCCTCTGCTGCGCCGTTTTTGCCCACGGGCTGGTCGGGTAACGCGTGATGACCTGCTGCCAGAGCTTCGCCGCCTCATCGGGCTGCTTGAGCTCGATCTGCGCCCGGCCCGCCTCGCAGAGGGCCTGCGCCGAAAGGTCCGGGTAATCGTACGCCAGCGCGACGATCATCAGCGTCTTGGCGGCCTCGGCGTAGTTCTTCTGCTCCAGGCGGCACAGGCCGATCTGTAGCTGCGAGCGGGCCGCGAACTCGGAGGCCGACCGCTTCGTGACCTCCAGGTAGACGTTGACGGCCGCGTCGTACTGCTTGAGGTTCTGGAGCGCCTGGCCCAGGCCGTATCGTCCCTGGTGGACCCACACGCTGTTGGGGAACCGCTGGACCATCATGTCGTACGCCTGCCGGCTGGTGTCCCACTGGCCCGCCTGGGCGCACGCGTAGCCAAGCCGCAGCATCGCGCGGTCGCTTATGTCGGGAATGGCCTGGAGCGCGCCCTGGTCGCGGAAGGCGCCAAGCTGTTCGATGGCCTTGGCCCAATCGCCCTGCGCGATGTACGCCTCGCCGGTAAGGTACTTAGCCTCGGCCCACAGCGGGCTGGCGGCGTTCTTTGCCACCGCCTGCGCCTGGACGAGCGCCGACTTGCCGTCCTTGCTCGCCAGCAGCGAGGCCGCCAGCTTCAGGCGAATCCTGTCGGCCATCTCGGGCGTCGGGTTGGCCTCCAGGCCGGCCGCCAGCAGCTCGATCGCGGCCTGGTGGTTGTTGCGGCGGGCGAGCATCTCGGCCAGCTCGAACCGCGCCTGGAGCGTGAGCGGCTGGTCGCCGCCGGCGGCAACCAGGGCCTTGTACCCGTCCATCGCAGCCTTCTCCGACGGCTGGACCGGCAGATCGCTCAGCGGCACGTCGGGCGGGGCCTTCTCGACCACGCCGCTGGCCACGACCTCGCCCTCCTTGACCAGCCTGGCGACGACGCGGTCCAGCGCTTCCTTCTGCGCCTGTTCGCGTGCGGCGCGAATCTCCATGTCCGCCAGCGAGCGATAGCACCAGGTAAGCTCGTAGAGCAGCCGCAGGTGGCTGTCGCCGCCGGGGGCCTTCCTTGCGGCCTCATCCACGGCCGTCTTGATGGAGTCGATGGCGGCCCGCAGGCCCTTGGCGGCCTCATCGACGGCCGTCCGCGCCCCGGCCGACTCCTCCGGCTTGGTCTGCCGCGCCACGGCGGCCGCGAGCGCCGCCTGGGCCGCCGCAAGCTCCTCGCGCCTGCACTGCGCCAGGCGCCACGCGGCGCTGCCCGCCTCCGGCCGCGCGGGGAACTGCTTGAGGACCTGCTCGAAGACCGCCCGCGCCTCCGGCAGGCGGGCGGACTCCTTCAGCGTCACGCCATGCTCGTAGAGCAAGAGAGCCAGCCACTCGGCCTTCGCGGGGTCCTTGGCGAGCGCCGCCTCGTACTGCGCGCGGCACTCGGTCAGCGCGTTGAGTGCGTCGACGACCTTGCCCTGCGACCGCAGCAGCGGCGCGAGGCGGATGACCGCCAGCGGCGCGACCGGCGAGGCCTTCAGCGGGTCCGAGCGGAACCGGCTGAGCTCGTTGGCGGCGTTGTTCGCGTCGCCCGCCAGCGCAAGGACCTTGGCCCGCTCCAGCACGACGGCCGGGATCACATCGGCCTGGGGGAACTGCTGCTGGCACTTCTCGCAGGTTTCCCGCGCGGACTGTAGCTTCTTTGTCCGCTCGGCCGGATCGGCCAGGGCCACCGCTATCCTCTGGTAGCAGTTGGCCAGCTTGAGCATGGCGTCGGGCGTCTGCGGGGCCTTGGGCATGGCGCCGATGAAGCCCTCCAGGAGCCGCGCGGCCTGCTCGGCCTGGGCCATCTGCTTGGCGGCCTTCACGGCGTCGTCGTTCTCCGGCGGAAGAGTGCGGATGAGGCAGTCCGCCAGCAGGTATGGCACGCCGGCCAGGTCGCCGCTGCGGTCCGCCTCCGGGATCGCGGTCAGCAGGGCGATCGCCTCGGCGTAACGCCCCAGCCGGTACTGCGACATCGCCATTCCCTGCCGCGCGTTGTTGATCAGCGGCACATCCGGGAACTGCTTGACGACCCGCTGATAGCGCGTGATCGCCTCGCCGAAGAGCTTGGCCAGCTCCTGCTCGCGGTTCGGGAGGTCCGGCTTGGCCGCGGCCGCCGCTGCGATCTGGAAGGCGTTTTCCGCCTCGCGGAACGCCACGACTCCCAGCAGCGTGCTCTTGGGATATGTCTTCTCGAACTTCCGGCACAGCTCGTCCGACTGCGTGTACAGGCCCGCCAGGTGCAGCGCCGCCGCCTGCCGCTGCAACGCCTGCTCGACGCGGTCGGGCGCCGCGTTCTCCGTCTGCACAAGAAGGTACGTGGCGGCGGCCTCGGAGTAGAGCTTGACCTGCATCTGCGTGTCGGCCATCTCCAGCAGTATGTCGGCGCGGCGGACCTTCAGGCTCGCATCCGTCTTGGCAAGCTCGGCGGTCTTGTCGGCCGCGCGGCGGAGCGTCTCGACGGCCGTCTTCAGCGCCTGCTCATAGGCCGGCGGTGCGGCGGGATTGGCCGCGCCGATCTGCGCCCTGGCCAGCCACCAGCACGCCAAATCCCCGAGCTGCGGATTGTCAACCAGCGGCTGGAAGAGCGCCGTCGCCTCCGGGAACTTGCGGAGCTGGAGCTGGCAGTATCCCTGCCTGAGCTTGATCTCGTTGATGAGCGCAGTGTCCGGCTTCTGCTGCGTCAGAGCGGTGAGCTTGGCCAGCGCCTCGGCGCAGTTGCCGTCCTCGGCCTGCATCGCCGCCAGGTAGAAGTTCGCGCGGGCGACGTGCTCGGGAGGCGGGCGGTTGGCGAGGGCCTCCGCGGCCGCCTTCTGCTCGGGCTTGAGCGCCGCCGGGTTCTTGAGCGATTCCTGCGCGGCCTTCTTGCGGGCGTCGTAGTCCGCGGCGACGGCCTTGTACTGCACGGCCGCCTCCGCACGATCGCCGCCAAGCTGGAGGCTGCGGGCCAGCAGATACCGCGCGTGGACGCCGAACTCCTGGGCAAACGGGGCCAACTGGCTCAGCGCCTTGCCGGCCGCCTGGTAATCCTTCTGCCCGAAGGCCGCGTAGCCGAGGTGATAGAGCATCAGCGGGCGATACGCGCTCTGGGCGTTGGCCGCATCCGCCAGCAGGGCCGCGGCCAGGTCCTGCGCCTCCTTGTACTTGCCCATGTTCAGGAGCATCTCGCACTGGTCGCACCGGGCCAGGGCGAGCCACTGGCCGTCCATCGGCCTGGGGGCCTTGCCGGTGGCCGGCTGGGAGGCGGGCTTGCTCCCGGCCGCTAGCGCGTCGCCCGCGGCCGTGAACTGCTTCCGGGCCTCCTCGAAGAACGTGTTTGCCTGCGTCTTCAGCGCCGCGGCCTCGCCCGGCCGGGCGGCGATCTGCGCGACGATCTGGTTTCCCAGCCCGCGCTGAGCGACGCCCGCGTAGTAGAGCGCGTACGGCCTGTCGGCGAACGCGGCGTTGGCGATCACCGGCGCAAGGGCGTCCGCGACGGCCTTGTAGTCCTTCTGCGGCAGCTCCAGCATCGACAGCGCCAGCCCGTACTGCGCCCACGGGGCTTGCGCGTGATTTGGGCTGACCCGGAGGAACTCGCGGAACTTCTCGACCGCCAGCGGGGCCTTGCCCTCGTTGTACGCGCGCCTGGCGGTGTTGAGCACCGCCAGCGCCGCCTCATCCGTCGTGGCCTGCTGGGCGACGGCCGGCGCCGAGACGCACAGGGCCACGAGCGCCGCCGTGGCGCCGACGAGGCGCGACGATGATATTCTCCTCATGCGACTCTCCGTTCGTTGTTGCAGCCGAGTCCCGGTCCGATGATTCTAGCGAACGCTCGCCGGTTTCCAAGCGAAAGGGCCTTCTGTTAAACCGGCGCAAGGCGCGTTGCGGTCTGTGGACATCGCTTGATCCAGTGCTATGATGCGAATCCAAGGCGTCGCCGACGTTCTGCCGATGGATTTTGTTGGCGCAAGGCGTCAATTCGCCTTGCGAGAGCATCCGGGTCTTCGTACCTTTGCATTGAGAACAGGAGCCACACGTGGAAAACACCAGCCAACCCTCATCGCCCGCGCCGGCCGAAAGCGCCGGCCAGCAGCAGATCCAGGTCCGCGTCGACGAAAGCAAGGTGCAGTCCGCCTACGCCAACGCCTTCCTGACGCGCGAAACGCCGGAGGAGATCATTCTGGACTTCGGGCTCAACCTCGCCGTGCCGCCGGGGCCGGGAAACCAGCCCCAGATGCTCGTCCAGCTCAGCCAGCGGCTCATCATCAATTACTACACCGCGAAGAAACTGGCGCTGACCCTGGGCCAGCTTCTCCGCCGGCATGAAGACCAGTTCGGCGAGCTTGAGATCGACGTGGCCAAGCGCGCCAAGGTCCGCAAGTAGGTCCGCGATCCCGGATCGGGGCTGCCGTCATTGGACTCTTGTTCATCTCGCCGGCCGTTTCACATGCGCGGGGGAAGAGGGTTGGAGTCTGCCTGATCGGGCAAGCCTGAAATCCATGTATCCGGGCATCCTCCACGCCTTCCGGGTGTTCAAGTAGTGCATATAGGAGTGTGACGTGAATATGAGAACGAATTCCGTCGTGGCGTTGGCCGTGATTCTGATCCTTGCGGGCGCAGGCGTTTTCCTTGCGAGCCAGGCGGCGGCCCAGGCGCCGGGCAGCGGAGGCCCAGTGTCCGGCCCCGCCAGGCCGGAGGCCTGGCCGGCGGGCAAGGTAGTCGGCTGGCGCGGCGACGGGACCGGACGATACCCCGACGCCGCCCCGCCGACCGAGTGGTACCAGAAGGAAGACGGCGAATCGAAGAACATCCTCTGGAAGACCAAGCTGCCGTGCTACTCGTGGGCCACGCCGGTGATCGTGGGGGACAGGCTCTTCACGCTGTCGGAGCCCTACGACCTGATCTGCCTGGACAAGAACTCCGGCAAGGTGCTTTGGATACGCTCCTTCCCGCCCGTCGTGGGCGTCACGCCCGACGAGAAGAAGGCCAACCCCGCCTTTAAGGAGATTGAGCCGCTGCTGGCGCAGCTCCAGGAAGTCAACGATCAATTCGTCGACAAGGGCTGGACAGCCGAGATCCGCAGGAAGAAGCGCGACCTTCAGTTGAAGATCGACGAGCTCTCCGGCAAGGCCGACGAGAAGTACGCCCTGCCGCCTGACAAGTACGTCGAGAGCTGGTCGGGCTACACGGCCCCTACGCCCTGCTCGGACGGCCAATTCCTATACGTCACATCCGGCGACGGGATCACGGCCTGCTACGATCTCGATGGCAACCGCAAGTGGTGTGTCTACGAATCGCTGACGAAGAGCTGGGGCGAGCACGGGTTCGGCTGCTCGCCCGCCATCGTCGGCGACGTGCTCCTGGCGCCTTCGATGAGCCTTCGCGCACTTAACAAGGCGACGGGCCAGGAGATCTATCGGAAGCCGATCTACAGCGGCTATGGGATTCTCCCGTTCCGGCTCAACGGCGTCGATTTCGCCACCACCGCCGGCAACTACTTTCGTGTGAGAGACGGCAGGATAGTCGTCCCCCGCGTCGGCGACATGCCCAGCGGCATGACGGTGATGAACGGCGACATGGTGTACTACGGCGGCGGGCACATCTCCTACGTGAAAGTGGCCCCCAAGGGCGAGGACGAACTGACGGTGACGCCGTTGATTCCCGGAGAGTACAACCGGGTCACGCTGCCCACGGCCGCCAATCCGGAGAGCAAGCATAAGATCGACGGCACGATCGCCGGCTTCTATACGGCATCGCCGCTGTATGACAACGGGCTGCTCTATTACCTCGGCAACTCCGGCCGGCTGGTGGTGGCGGATGCGACCAAGACGGCCAAGAGCGAGGTGATCGTCTATACCTGCTTCCCGCCCTTCGATTTCAAGAACGGCTTCGGCCGCAAGACCTATGGCTTTGGGCTGTGCGCCAGCCCGGCCCTGGCGGGCAAGCACATCTACATGATCGACTCGGCCGGATGCACCATCGTCATGGAGCCGGGGCGCGAGTACAAGCAGGTCGCCAAGAACGTCATCGAGCAGACCGTGGACGAGCAGCAGCCCAACACCTTCGGCGCCAAGTCTTATTGGCATGGGCCGCACCAGGAGCAGACCGTGGCCAGCCTGGTCTTCGACGGCGGCCGGATATACATCCGCGGCGAGCAGTTCATGTACTGCGTCGGGCAGAAGTGATGGGTCTCGCTATCACAGCATTCGGCAAAATTCCCGCGATGAACGGCTTGACAACGCCTCGCGCAACCTTAGAATAACTCGTCTTTGTTTGCGGAAAGCGTCTCCCGTCCTTACGGAGCGTCCCCGCGGCGGCCCCAGAGGGGCGGCCAGTCGGGGAGCCGGCCAGCGAGGTCGCGGCCGCTGGCTGGGGCTTCTGGACGGGCCCCCGCCGCGACCTGTGTGCAGTCTTTTCAGGAATGGCGGCCGCCGGACGCTTTCCGGCGCAGCGGCCGCCGTGTGCCGCCTTACCCGGTGGTGTAATTGGTAACACAGAAGATTTTGGTTCTTCTATTCCAGGTTCGAG
>JBHGBE010000130.1:0-8478 GCA_041946855.1 Phycisphaerae bacterium
AGGGATTTCGAGCCTTTTTTGCGCCACGCCTCGGAAAATCACGCTTGTTCAGGGCCTAGGCCATGGCAAACAAGTCATCAAGTATCGTCTGGAGTTGGTACGAATGCTGTTCGAATTGCTTGGTCCTGCGTGCGTCGAAGTCTGTCCGTAGTTTGTAGATGGCCTTACTGGCACGATCATACAACTGCCGTAGGTTCTTCTCCCTGGACGCCCTTCTGCGCTTGACCCTGTACTCCCTAGTGGCACCCCATCGCCGGATCTTCTGGTTCATGTTCGCTCCACCTTTCAAGCTTGGTTCATTTGAAGTAATCCTTAGCCCTCTCGAAGAACAGCCTCCCATCGGCACGCTTGACGTTGCCGGCCGTCCAGCGGGGGTGCTGGAGGATGTCCACGAATCGCTCGGGATGTGGCATGAGGCCCATGACACGGCCGGTGGGGTCGCACAGGCCCGCGATGTCGTCCACTGAGCCGTTGGGGTTGACGGGGAAGGGGCTGGCCTTCCCGTGCGGCGATTCGCCCGCGGGACGCTTGCCCTGCTCATCGACGTAGCGGAGGGCGATCTGGTCGCCCGCACGGAGCTGGTCGAGCACGGCCGGGTCGCGCGGGACGAACCGGCCCTCGCCGTGGGCGATGGGCAGCGTGACGACCTCGCCCTTGGGCAGGAAGACGCACTTGTCGCTATCGGCGCGGAGGTGGATCCAGCGGTCCTCGAACCGCCCGCACTCGTTCCAGGCCAGCGTCGCATCCCGGTGCGCGGAGGCCGGGTCAACCTTGGCCCAGGGCAGCAGGCCCGACTTGATCATCACCTGGAAGCCGTTGCATATCCCCAGCACGAGTTTGCCGGCGGCCACGAACTCGTTGAGCGGCCCGGCGAGGCGGTGGAGCATCTGGTTGGCGAGGATCTTGCCCGAGGCGATGTCGTCGCCGTAGGAGAACCCGCCGGGGATGACCAGGAACTGGCAGTCGGCCAGCGGCGAGGCGTCCTCCATGAGCCGGAAGACGTGGATGCGCTCGGCCGTGAAGCCCGCCTGCTGGAGGGCGTACTCGGTCTCGCGGTCGCAGTTGGTGCCGGCCGCTCGGAGGACTATGGCTTTGGGATTCGCCATAGAACTTATTTATCCGCACATCGGAGGTCGTTTCAAGCAATTATCGTGCCTCCGGCGAATGTCAAATTAGGAATTCGTAAATGCCGAAGGAATTACAAATGCCAAATGCTGAATGCGTGCCGCAGCCATTTCGACATTTCGCATTTGTCATTCCTTCGTCATTCCCTAACTCCCAATTCCTCATTCCACCAGGCGCCAGCCTTCGGGCTGGACCTGGCCAACGCCTGGCGCTTCTCGCGGGCGCGAGTCGAAGTTTGCCACCACGCGCGTGCCGTCGGAGAACGTCGTCGTCTGAACGGCGCCGTCCTCGGAGAGGAATTCGTGCGAGTCGAGCGAGCACTTGCCAATGCGGCGGTGGAGCCTGGTCACTGGCAGGGCGGCCTCCAAGGCCTCCTGCACGGATGGGTCGTCGAGCGTCAGCGTGAACTCGGCCGTGTTGGGCGTGCCTGGCGGGTTCCAGTAGTACTGGCTGCCGAAGGGGAAGACGTTGGGCGGGCAGCCCATCAGTGCGTCCATCGCGGCCTTCAGGCGCGGGAAGCCCGAGTCCTTGACGCCCCAGCGGTACGTGTGGCGAAACTTGTCGCCCAGGCTGTTGTAGTTGTGAACCTCCCACCAGTCGTGGACCACGGAGTCGTGGTAGACCAGCATCGTCATCGGCACGGTCCAGAACTCGGCGGCCCCAAAGGATGGCAGGAGCTTGGTGGAGCCGATGTGGTAGTCGGCCGCGAAGCGGTCAACGAAACCCTCCGAGCTGACGGCCCTGTTGCCGTTGACGCCCACGCCGAAGAGTTCACGGACGAATGGGTAATCGCCGCGCTTGTCGAGCGGGCCGCCGGCGTGCAGGTCGTGATCGGCCGCGAAGCACTCCAGCGGCCCGAGCGTGGCATTGACATCGTAATGGACCCACGTCATGTCGCGCATCGGCCCTGCGTACGCTTCGCGCATCGAGCGTATCTGGTACGGCGTGCAGCGGGGGTGCCACTGCTGCTGGTCGATCCGCCAGCCGGTGATCTTCTTGCCGTCGGGGCCTATGCGGAAGGTGCGGCGGAGGGCGTCGCTGCCATCGTCGAGGGCCTCGAACACCCAAGCCCATGGCGCGACGTTGTAGCCCAGGGCCTTGATGGCGGCGATATCAGCTTCGCCCAGGTTGATCGGCGGCTTCCCGCCCATGAGGAAGCCCATCACAGGCGCGCAGAACCGCACGGGGTAGATGAACGCGCGGTCAAACCCCATGTCCCTCAGCCGGCGGCACGAGGCCACGTAGTCCGTCGGCCCCTGGCAATAGCCGATGAACGCCATCAGCGAGCCGAAGAGCTGCTCGACCACCGGCCGCTCGGCGATCTTTTCATCCCAATGCTTCCACCATCCGCGTTCCTTGGCGCGCTGGCGATAGCGCTTGCACAGGGCGGTCAGTCCCGCGTCGCATGGGTAGAGCCGTACCTTGCGGAGGTAGCGCATCGCCCCCAGCGATAAGAGCTGCCGACAGAAGGCGTAGGTCGAGCCGTCGTCGCGCTTGCCGACTACGGCGTCCCAGTCGGTGAACGACTCCACGGCCGCCAGGAGCGAGCCGCGCGGAGCGAGGTAGCCCATCATGGCCATGGAGAAACGCTCGTGGCCGCCGTAGGCGACGGATTCCTCGAAGCTCGGCCCACGGCCATCGAAGAGCAGGCCCTGCATGATCGGCAGGGCGAGCGTGAGCTTGCCTTCGGCCGGGGCGAACGAGCCGGGCAGTGCGACGGACTGAAGCCGCCCGCCGTCGCCGCCGAAGGTGGCCGTCACCTCGACATAGTCGTCCTTGAGCTCCCACAGGAGCGTGAGGAACTCGCCCTCGACGACAAACTGCATGACCACCGCGCCGGTGTCGAGCGCGGAGGCCATCCCCGCGCCGAGCGGGCGGTCGCCCTTGTCGCCGCCGATGCGGCAGCGGCGCGTCTGCTCATCCAGCTTCCACGACAGGCCGCGCTGAATGTCGCGAAGGACAAGGCCCGTGCCATCCTCATTACATGTAAGTTCGATGAGGCGATTGGCGATTCGTATCATCCTCTCATGGTCTTGCCGTCCCGAAAGCTTGTCAAGGCCGGGCATTTCTGCTCTACTACCGCCTCCGAAGAGATCCAAGGAGAGAACATGGCGCTGTTCGATCTTCCGCTTGCCAAGCTTCAGACGTACACGCTTCCCGACTACGAGCCGGCCGACTTCGACGCCTTCTGGAAGGCGACGCTGGACGAGACGACCAGGTTCCCGCTGGCCGGCAGGTTCGAGCGCGTGGACGATGTCATGTACCGCCTGGTCGACGCCTACGACGTGACGTTCGCCGGCTTCGGCGGACATCCAATCAAAGGCTGGTTCATCGAGCCGGCCGGCAACAAGAAGAAGTTGCCGTGCGTCGTTACGTACATCGGCTACGGCGGCGGGCGGGGGCTGCCGTTCGAGCACGCGATATGGCCTTGCGCGGGTTACGCCAACCTCGTCATGGACACGCGCGGGCAGGGGGCGGCGTTCTGGGGCGCGCCGGGCGGCACGCCGGATCCCGTCGGCAGCGGCCCGCACCAGTCGGGCTTCATGACGCGCGGCATCGACTCGCGCGAGACCTACTACTATCGCCGCCTGTTCACGGATGCTGCCCGCGCGATCGAACTGGCCATCTCGCACCCGCACGTTGACCCCGCCCGCATCGCCGTCACAGGCGGCAGCCAGGGCGGCGGGATCACCATCGCGGCCGCCGCGCTGGCCGGAACCAAGGTCAAGGTCTGCATGCCCGACGTCCCGTTCCTTTGCGGCTACCGGCGGGCGACGGAGCTTGTCGATACCGCGCCCTACGTCGAGATCACCAACTACCTCAAGGCGATGCGCGGCCGCACGGAGGAAATCTTCAAGACGCTGGCGTACTTCGACGGCGTGAACTTCGCCCCGCGGATCACGGCCCGGTGCCTGTTCTCGGTGGGCCTCATGGACAACGTCTGCCCGCCCAGCACGGTCTACGCGGCGTACAACCGCGTCAAGGCCGAGAAGGAGATCCGCGTCTACGACTTCAACAACCACGAGGGCGGCGGGCCGTATCAGTGGACGGAGAAGCTGCGCTTCGCGGCCAAGTGCTTGTAACGACGAAGGCGGAATGCAGAAGGCAAGAGGCAGAATGCAAAATGCGGTGGCAGACGGAAGAAGAGGCGTAGGACCGATTCTGGTCTCTGACTTCTGCATTCTGCCTTCCTTATTATTCTGCATCCTGCCTTTGTCGCTGGATATCTAGAGATCAAGGAACCTGCCAATGTCAGAGAAGAGGACAATTCGTTTCGCCTTGCTTGGCGCCGGCCTGGTGAGTCCCTTCCACGCCAAGGGCATCCGCGCGACGGCCGGGTGCGAGCTTGTGGCCGTCGCCGACAGCAATCCTGAGCGCGTGGCCAAGCGGGCCAAGGAGTTCGGCTGCGAGGCGCGTTCGAGCCTCGATGAACTGCTGGCCGACAAGTCCATCGACGTGATCAACATCCTGCTGCCCAACCACCTCCACGCCGAACCGGCCATCGCCTGCGCGAAGGCGGGCAAGCACGTCCTCGTCGAGAAACCCCCGGCCATGAGCCTGGCCGACACCGACAAGATGATCGCCGCGTGCGATGCGGCCGGCGTCAAGCTGGGCATCGTCCTCAACTGCCGGGTCCGCAAGCCGATCCAGGCCATCCGCACGGCCATCGCCTCCGGGCGCTTCGGAAGGCTCCTCCAGGCGGATGCGTACATGAAGTGGTTCCGCTCGACCGAGTACTACTTCAGCGACGACTGGCGCTCCAGCCGCCGCAGCGGCGCGGGCGTGACCATCCAGCACGCGTTCCACTACATCGACCTGCTGGCGTACCTGATGGGCCCGGCCAGGCAGGTCGTCGCGACCATGCTCAACCTGGCCCACCCCAAAGTAAAGCTCGAGGACACGCTCTACGCCCTGATCGACTTTGGCAACGGGGCGCGGGGCGTGGTCGAGGCGTCCACCGCGTTCTGGCCCGGCACCGACATCCGCATCGAGATCAACGGCGAGAACGGCACCGCAATCATGATGGGCGAGCGGATGGACACGTGGAAGTTCAAGGACGAGCGGCCGGAGGATGAGGCGATACGCGGGCTCGGCCGTAAGGCGGTGGCGACAGGGGCGGGCGGGGCGGCCGACTTCGACTTCGCCGATCACCAGACCGTCATCGAGGGCATGGCCAATGCCGTCCGCACCGGCCGCGACCCGCTCATCACCGCCCCCAGCGCCCGCAACACGCTGGAACTGGCGCTGGCGATGTACAAGTCGGCCAAGCTCGGCCGGCCGGCCACGCTGCCGGTGAGGGATGAGGAGAGCGTTTGGGACTGAACAGCCAAGGCGGAACGCAGAAGGCAGAAGGCGAAATGTGGAAGTCAGAGGGAAGACCCAATGGAATTGTGCATTCTGCACTCTGCATTCTGCATTCTGCCTTTCCTCGTGCAGTGAGCGCCATTAGCGAGTGAAGGCAGAAAGGAACAAGACTAAGAGCATGAGAATCGCACGAATCCAGTCCGGAACAAAGATCAGTCACGCCGTCGTCGAGGAAGGCGCGTACCGCCTGATCGACGGCGACATTTTCGGCCAGTGGAAGCCATCGCAGAAGACAGTGCCGGCCGACAAGGGAAAGTTGCTCGCCCCCGTCGTGCCGCCGCAGATCATCGCCATCGGCGCCAACTACCGCAAACACTGCGCGGAGTGCCACCAGCCGGTGCCGCAGGCCCCGATCATATTCATCAAGGCCAACACGTCGCTCGCCGGCCCGGACGACACGGTGCTGTTGCCCAAGATCGCCCCGAGCGAGGTGGACTGGGAGGCCGAGCTTGTCATCGTCATCGGCAAGCGGGCAAAGCACGTGAGCGAAGATCAGGCGGCCGAGTACATCCTGGGCTACACCTGCGGCAACGACGTCTCCGCCCGCGACTGCCAGATCAAGCTCGACAAGCAGTGGGCACGCGGCAAGAGCTTCGACACCTTCGCCCCCATCGGCCCCTGGATCGCCACGGGCCTCGACGGCGACAAGCTCGACATCCAGCTCACGCTCAACGGCCAGGTTATGCAGAAGTCCAACACATCGGACATGATCTTCAACTGCCGCCACCTGGTCAGCTACCTGTCGCGCTGCATGACGCTGCTGCCGGGGACGATCATCATGACCGGCACGCCATCCGGCGTCGGCATGGGCCGCACGCCGCAGGTGTACCTGAAGGCGGGAGACACGATGACCGTGGAGATCGAGGGCATCGGGCAGTTGACGAACCCCGTTGCGGCAGAGGAATGAACCCAGTGATTCGTTAAGCGATGAATCGGTGAATCGGTTAACGGGGAGGAATCCCGCAGCCGGACCAGTCCCCCGACTAACCGATTCACCGAATCACCGATCAACCATTTGTAGAGGACCAGATGAGCGACCAGAGAGACAGAAGACGAGTGGATGCAGCGCTGCGGAAAGCGGGCGTCGTCGTGGTGATGAACAAGGACCACGTCAAGACGGCCGCACATGCCGTGACGACGATGCAGGCGGTATACAAGGCCGGGTACGTCGCGGAGATGACCTTCCGCATCGACGAAGACGTGCTCCGCGAGGCGATGCAGGAGCTGATAAAGCTCCGCGCGGCAGCGCCGGCCGGCGAGCCATTCGTTTTGGGCGTGGGCAGCGTCATCAACCCGCGCGAGCTTGAGTCGGCCATCGGCATGGGCTTCGACATGATCGTCGCCCCCGCCAACGTCATGGGCGGCTACGGCCAAGGGTCGGACGCCGTCCGCATCGCCCACCAGGCCAACGTCTTTATCGCGCCGGCCATCTTCACTCCGACGGAGCTGAACTACTTCCTGGAGCGGGACGACGGCCTTGAGCCCGATGCCATCAAAGTCTTCCCCGCCCGCTCGCACGGGCCTGAGGGCATGGCGGATCTGCTGGCCCCGTTCGCCCGCCCGCGGCACGCCGGCAAGCTCATCATGCCCACGGGCGCGGTCAACATTGAGACCGGCCCCAAGTACCACCAGGCCATCACCAAGCGCGGCTTTGCGCCGGCGCTTGGAATGTCGGCCCCGCTCCAGCTAGTCATCGACCGAAAGAAGCCCGGCGATCTGGACACGATCAGCGAGTCGCTGGCATCGTTCAAGAAGGCGTTCAAGTTGCCGGGTTAGCCCTAGTTACTGAGTTGGGGTGATTTTCGGACACTGTAGCACATTTACATGGGTATTCTCATGACTGCGGGTGATCCAAGCCGACAAGTATCCGGGAAGAACGGAGTTCTTCCGGGAGAACGTCAGGATGACTGGACCCGGCCAATACTTGCCCGACGCAACCGAGGGCATCACGCGTGTTGAAGACCTGCCTAAGCCGAAGCGCATTGAGCGTTCGCGCAGCTACGCGCGAAGGCGCTGCCCCCGTTGCGGGTATCCGGCCTACCGCAACAGGACGTTCACCCGGACGCTGCACGATCTGGGCGATTTGGCCGCCAACCGGCCGCGGGACCTGGTTGTCACCTACTCGCAGCATCGTTGTTCCAGATGTGGCAGGTACTTCAATGTGGACCTCTCGGACCTGGCCGATCCCAACAGCCACTACACCCGCCGCGTCGTGGCCCTGGCGGTTCGGCTGGTTGTCGAGGATGGTCTGCCTTACCGCGCCGCGTCCTGGCACTTGTGGCGGGACCACCGGGAATTCGTCCCGTTCGCCACGGTCCAGAACTGGGTGGAAGCGGGGGAAAAAGGGCCGCTGACCAGATCACGCAAGGTTACCTCGATGGCGCCTTGGCAGACTTCTCCGGCTACATCGCGGCCGACGAACTCCATGACGGGCCATATTGCATCCTGTCGATCGTGGACAACCACCGCTTCACGCGATTGATCTACGAGGTTCTCTACCACGATCCCGGTGAAGAGGACATTATCAAGTTCTTCACGCGGTTCCAGGAGGTCTTGAAGGCCCGGGCTTGAGCCTCAAAGGCATCACTACCGACGGCTCGCAGTTGTATCCCGCGCCCATCGGGCAGGTGTTTGGGGCGGTCTGTCAACAGCCCATCGCTGCACGCGGCCAGTTCTTCGGCCTCGGCATCGGTTAGGCTTCCTTCCAATGCCGCTGCCACCAACGCACGAATCCTTGTGTCCTTGCTGATGAGATCATCCATGCCCCCGCAAATACCGCACGCAATGGAATGGCGCAAGTATATTATTCAGAATATATTATATCCTTGTTCACATTATGTAGTTGCAGACTGGTGAAGTGTTACCTTCTCTTTCTCTCTAGCAAATCTTCGGTGGGCGCAGACGCTCGGGTCCCCCGCCCGAAAATCAGCTGTATAGCTCGTAGTTCTTGGGAATCGGCCCCGTGTTAGACTTCTTTGGTCATAGGTA
>JBHGBE010000131.1:0-8377 GCA_041946855.1 Phycisphaerae bacterium
GGTACGCGAGCTGGGTTCAGACCGGCGTGAGCCAGGTCGGTCCCTATCTGCCGTGGGCGCAGGATTCTTGAGGGGAACCTTCTTCAGTACGAGAGGACCTTGAAGGACCTACCTCTGGTGAACCAGTTGTCCCGCTAGGGGCATGGCTGGGTAGCTACGTAGGGCAGGGATAACCGCTGAAGGCATCTAAGCGGGAAGCCCACCCCAAGATAAGGAATCCATGGTCGCTTCGGCGACCGAGAGCCCCCATCTAGACCAGGTGGTTGATAGGCTGGGTGTGTAAGGGCAGAAATGCCTTTAGCTTACCAGTACTAACGGGCAATTGCTTGATCACGTTTGTCGTTTGCCTTCGACCGGTAAGGCGCTGTCTGCGCGGATTTTGGCGCCGGCAGGCCACGCGACGGAAGGCAAGTCGCACTTGACGCTTCACGGGACGGCCCCCGACGCTGCGCATCGCGTTCGGGCGGCCGGGCCTTGCGGGCTTACACGCTATCCCTATCCAATCCGTGCCCGGCGGGCGACAGCTCGCCGGGCGCTTTGGCGGTGTCCTTACGCCGCGGGCCACACCCGTTCCCATTCCGAACACGGAAGTTAAGCCGCGGCGGCCGATGGTACTGCGATTGCGGGAGAGTAGGTGAATGCCGCCTTTATATGAGAGACCCTCGGGCAAACCCCGGGGGTTTTTCATTGCGCGCTTGTTCGCCGCGCCGCGCGCGGGTAAGCTGTTCTCAAGCGGTTGCGGGCTGAGGTTCGCGGCGGCGTCCGGTGCGCGGCGTCGGGCAGGCTGCCGCCGCCAATCGCCGCTTGGCAATCCTGGAGCATTGGGGATCGCTATGAAGTCCGAACGATGTCACGAGTCAGCCGCCGTGCGATTGGCCGCCGCGTCGCTGGTCCTCTTGTTCGCGGCCGTGACGGCGTGGGCGCCTCGCGCAGTGTCGGCGGACACTCCGGCGTCCGCGCCGGCTGTGACGCCCGAGCAAATCGCCCAGGCGATCAAGGACTTGGGCAGCGGAACGTGGAAGACACGCGAGAAGGCGATGGAGACGCTCTGGGAGGCGGGGCCCGCCGCCAAGGCCGCGCTTGAGGAGGCGGCCCGAGGCAGCGACGCGGAGGTCACCAGCCGCGCCAAGCTGCTGCTGGACCGGCTGCGATACGGCATCCGCCCGGACACGCCGAAGGAAGTCACCGACCTCATCGACCAGTATCGCCGGGGCGAGGCGGGCGAGAAGGTCACGGCACTCCGCGCGCTGCTGGAGCTGGGGCCCAAGGCGTACAAGACCGTGGCCGGGCTGATCTCCGGCGAGACGGATGCGGACCTCCGCGCGATGCTCGGGGGCGTCGTGCGGCAGATGGCCAACGTCACGCCCGCGATGCTGGCGGCCGGGGAGTTCGAGAAGGCCGAGTCGCTCTGGGCGATGGCCGTCGAATGCGGCGAGGAGCTGTCCATCCGAAACTACGCCGCGTACCTGCTGTGCCGCGGGATGATCGACGACAAGATCAAGTCCGTCGGCGACAAGCCCACCGAATCGCAGGCGCGCCTGCTGGCGTTCCTGTGCCGCGCCAAGGGCGACCTCGCCTCAGCGCTGGCGGCCGCGAAGAAAAGCGGCGACGACGTGCTCGTCGGCAACATCCTCTTCGAGATGGGCGACTGGAAGGCGCTGGCCAAGCTCCAGCAGGACAGCCGTCCCGACGAGATCGAGTCCCTCGCATACCTGGCGTCGTACCAGCGGCTCTCAGGGGACATCGCCGGCATGGAGGCCACTCTCCAGAAGGTGCTCAACCGCGGCCCCGTGGTCCCCTTCGACAAGAACGGCCGTCGCGACGACGACGCGGGCTCGCTTAGCTGGTCGGCCACGCGCGTGCTGCTCCTCAACGACCGGCCAAAGCAGGCCATCGAGCGCCTTATCAAGGAGAAGGGCTACGACGACCCCTACAACCTGCTGCTGGCGCAGGGGAAGGTGGACGACGCGATCGACCTCGCCAAGGACGCCCGCGAGAACGGTTCGCGGCAGATCGCCGACGAGATGGACCGCGCGTTGGCCCTTCTCTACTGGCGGCTGGGCGAGAAAGACAAGGCAAAGGCGATCGTCGCCGGCCAGTTCGACAAGTGGAAAAAGCTCGGCGAGGGCCGCGCGCCGGAGCCGACGCCAGAGGAGGACGGCGAGGCCGACATCGCGTCTCCCGCCGCTCGGGCCGCCCAGCGCGAGGCGCTGCTGGACGGCGTGGTCCGCCTGGAGGTCGAGTTCGAGCTGGCGGATGATGCATGGAGACACGCGGCCGGCTGCATGACGATCAACGACGAGCCGCCGCGAATCCTCGACGCGCTCGTCGGCGACCGCGACGGCGAGGCGGCCGCGTGGTGGAGGATACTGTGGAAGGACAATAACAAGGACGCCGCCAAGTGCTTCAAGGCGCTGCGGCAGATCATGGACGGCAAGATCGCCCGCGACGACTTGGCGGCCCTGGCGAAAAAGGCCAAGGACGTCGAGTTCCTCCAGGGCCCAATCGGACCCGGCCCTGGACCCGCCGCCGGTCCCCGCAATCGGAACCGGAGCATTGAGAACAGGTTATACCTCGGCCTGGCGCAGACGCTTGAGAAGGCCGGGCAGACCGACCTGGCGATGGAGCTTCTCGCCCCGGCGGTGGACGTGGACGACTACCCGGACTTCGACGCCATCGTCTGGATGGGCGACGTTTACGGCCGCCGGAAGAAATGGAAAGAGGCGGCCGATCTCCTCGCCAAGGCCGTCGGCAAGACCGGCCCGCGCGCCTCGCCAGTTGAGCTTGGCCCGGCGTCGCTGCTGGTGTTCCTCCAGGGCTATGCGCTGACGCAGGCGGGCGATGAGAAGGAAGGCAATCGCCTGATGGACCAGGCCGACCTGATGGCCATGGCAAACGAGGGCCAGCGGTACCTCCTGGCCGAGGCGATGGAAAGGCGCGGCCTGAAGGACCAGGCCCGAAGGCAGTGGGACATGGTGCGCCGCGTCGGGGCGTTCCGCTCGGTCTACCTTGAGCGGCCGCTGATGCGGGGCTACGACGACGCGATGAAGGCGAAGGACTACACCGCCGCGCGGACGTTCGCCGAGCGCTACCGCGTGGCAAGCCAGGCCGAGGGCGTGATGATGCTCAACGTCGCCGGCTATCTCCAGCTCATGCGGATGTCGCACGTGCCGCTGGTCAAGGCGTATCTGGCCGAGAAGAAGCTCGACCAGGTGGCGGCGGAGGTCGACCTGTGCCTGGCCGCGATGCCCGGCGACATCGAGATCGCCATCGAGCTTACCGCTGACATGGAGAAGGCCGGCGCGAAGGACCAGGCCGACAGGCTGTTCGAGCGGATCTGGGACGTGTGCGACCGCGTCTGCACGAAGTACCCCAACTCGGCCGAGTATCACAACAACCTTGCCTGGATGGGCGCGCGGTGCCGACGAAACCTGGACGCGGCGCTCAAGCTCGCGCAGAAGGCCGTCGAACTCGACCGCCGCACCGCCTACCTGGACACGCTGGCGGAGGTTTGCTTCCAGAAGGGCGACCGCGACAAGGCCATCGAGCTGATGAAGGAGTGCATCGACCTTCACGCCAAGGAGTCCGCCAAGGCGCCGCCCAAGCCCGTCGAGAACGCGCCCGACAAGATGGGCGATTACCTCAGAAGCCAGCTTGAGCGGTTCAAGGCCGGCGACCCGTCCACCGACCCCAAGCAGTGAACCGGTCCGGCCGGCGGCCGCGGAACGGGAACATGGATGGCCTGTCGCGATGCAGCCGCGAGCGATGGAACGAACTGGCGGCGGAGGGCGTCATGTATCTTTGCGTCTGGTCGGCTTTCCGGCCGGACCTGATGCGGCAGGCGCGGAGCGGACAGCCGGGCAGCGCGTGGCAGCTATCGCGCCTCGGCCGGCTTCGACGTTGGAGATGCGGGGCCGAACCGGGCGTCGAAGTCGAACTCGAACCTGTCGATCACGTCGCCCTTCGGAAAAGACCGGCCGTCGTAGTCCGCCGGCTTGCTCGTCGCCCAGGCGCCAAGCACCGGCGAGTAGGTGTAGCGCGTGATCGTCTTCCTGTCGGGGTCGAACACGAGAAGCGTCATCCAGCCGGAGCCGTTGCGGTCCCTGTCGTTGGGGCCTTTGTATATCCAGTCGCCGGGGTCCTCGTCCGTGTCGATCCTCCCGCCGGCCTTGTCGAGGTGATAGCACTGCTCCAGGACGTGGACCGAGTTGCCCTTGGCATTGCTCAGGTCGACGCGCTTCTGCGACCACATGTGGCCGCAGAACACCAGGAAAATCTGGTCGTTGTCCTTGATGAGCTTGTCGAATATCTGCTGCCCGTCGTTGGTGGGATTGGGGCCCTTGACCTGCCGGCCCATCCGCTCGGCGGCGAGAATCTTCCCGCCGCCGTCGATGAAGCCGTGAATTGAGATGATCGTGGGCTTGCCGGGATGATCGGCCAGCATAGACCTCGCCCACGCGATGGCCTGGTCGGTCGCCCCGCACTCCAGCGTCAGGTGCAGGAACGTCCTTCCGGCGGCGGTGAAGACCTGGCAACTGTTGCGTCCGGAGCCGGTGGCCTTCAACTGGCCGCCCGCTTCGTATCGCCAGCCCCGGTCATCGCCCACGAACCAGTCGGCGAACGCCGGCTTGACCTTGCCCTCGGCGGTCTTCCAGCGGCCGGGACCGAAGAACAGCTCGTATTCCTGGCTCGCCAGGTCGCCCTGGGAGTTGGTGTGGTAGTCGTGGTTTCCGATGACTACCGCGTAGGGCACAACCGCGGCCCTCTGGCTGTCGCCGTCCTTGTGGAACAGGTCGATTCCCGCCTGAGCGTTGAGCCATTCGCCCCGGACCTTGGCGTCGCGCCCGGCGGGCTGGGTGGCGGCCTTGGCCGGATCGAAGCCGTAGTCCTGGACGCTGTCGCCGAGCTCCACCGCGAACCGGACGTTGTAGGTCTGGATGTTACTGACGATCCACTCGATCTGCTTGGGGAACCTGTCCTTATACTGGTAACCGCGTCCCTTCCAGCCGCCCAGGTCGTAGGTCTGGTTGTAGCCCTGAGGGTCGGGCAGGAGGGCGATGGACCATTGGTTTCCAGCGGCCCTTGGCGGCGGCACGGCCGGGCTATCGCCGGCCCGCGCAGTAAGTGCCGCGGCCCACGTGACGGCCGGCAAGACCAGCATTGCCAAGACGCGAATTGACATGCCGTGCCGAGGGGAAGGATTCGTCATTAGCGGGTCCTTTGCTTGCTGGCGATATGATACTACGGAACGAGTCCTTGATGCATACGTCGTGACGGCTAGAATCGTCTCGGCGTCCACCGCCACCTGAAAGGCCCCGACCGATGTCGCACGTGCCGCCCCACCGCGAGCAGGCTTCCCGCGAAGGGGAATTCCCGTCGCTGGCGCCGGTGGACGTTGAAGACTTCGCCGCCGCGGGAAGCGACGCCGTCTCGCACAGCCTTGCGGTCCTGTCCAGGGTCTATCACTACAACCACTGGATATTCGACTCCATCCGCGAGTTCCTGGGCCAGGACGTGCTGGAGGTGGGCTCGGGCGTGGGCAACATCACGCAGTTCCTCCTCAACGCCCGGCGGCTGGTCTGCCTGGAGCCGTTCGGCCCGTACCGCGAGTACCTGGCGCGGCGGTTCGCCCAGCACTTGAACGTGACGGTTGTTGGCCGGACGTTGGAGGATTTCGCGCGCGAGTCTCGAGTGGGGCAATCGGATAGGTCGGAAGCGGAGGATGGCAGGAAGGCAGGAGGGGAGGACAAGAGGACGGGAGGACCGGAGAATGGGACTTCTTCCTCCCTTCCTCCCGTCCTCCCCTCCTCCCGTCCGTCTTTCGACTCGGTGGTCTGCCTTAACGTGCTGGAGCACATTTCCGATGACACGGCCGCGCTGGCCGCGATGCGCGACATGCTCGCCCCGGGCGGGAAGGCAATCGTACTTGTGCCGGCGCTGCCGGCGATCTACGGCGAGCTTGACCGGGCGATGGGCCACGTGCGGCGGTACACGCTGGCCTCTCTGCGCAGGGCGTTCCACGCCGCGGGGCTCAAGTGCATCTACGGCCGGTACTTCAACCTGGTGGGGGTGCTGGGCTGGTGGTGGAACGGATGCATCCGCCGGAGGACCACCATTCCGGCGAAGCTGACGGTGCGGTTCGACAGGTTGGCGCCGATACTTGCGGCCGTCGAGCGGATCATCCCGCCGCTTGTGGGGCAGTCGGTGCTGGCGGTGGGCGTGGCCAGGTAATTGCAGATTTCAGATTGCGGATTGCAAATTGTAACTCTTGCGGCCTAGGATAGTTAGTTGCCGCAAAGAGGACAGTCCCAATCCGCAATCTGCAATCGGCAATCTGCAATGTCGTTGCCCAGGCGGCCCTGTGGCCGCTGCTGGTGTATGCGCTGGCGGCCGTGGTCGTGGTGGGGGGCATGATCGTCCTGGCCTGGGTGCTTGGCGAGCGGACGAGTTCTTCCGCGAGGGGCTTGGCCGTACGCGACGAGCCTTACGAATCGGGCATGCTGCCCACAGGCAGCGCCCGCCTGCGCCTGACGGCCAAGTTCTACCTCATCGCGATGTTCTTCGTCGTGTTCGACCTGGAGGCGGTGTTCATATTCGCCTGGGTGATCGCGTTCGACGACCTGGCCAGGATGGGCCTGGGCTGGGCGGGTTACGTCGAGATGGCGGTCTTCATCGCCGTGCTGGTGGCTGGCCTGGTCTATCTGTGGCGGCAGGGGGCGCTGGACTGGGGGCCTGAGCGGCGAAGCCGTGGATCAGGCGCGAACAAGGAATGGGAACACGGATTACACGGAAAAGATGGACTTGGTGGAGCTTCCCGCGCCGACGACCTTCCGGAAATCCCTCCAATCCGTGAAATCCGTGTTCCCTCCTCCAGTCATGCGCCTAAACCCAGATCGGATGGCTCGCGACCATGAAATCCCCAATCCGCAATCCGCAATCCGCAATCGACGCGCCTGCCAGGCACGGCGTCCTTCTTTCCCGCTTGCAGGACCTCGTGGCCTGGGGCCGGAAGTACTCGGTATGGCCGTTCAACTTCGGCCTGTCGTGCTGCTACGTCGAGATGGCCACGAGCCTGACAAGCAAGTACGACATCGCGCGGTTCGGGGCGGAGGTCATCCGCGGCACGCCGCGCGAGGCGGACCTGATGGTCGTCGCCGGCACGGTGTTCATCAAGATGGCCCCGGTGGTCCAGCGGCTCTACGACCAGATGATGGAGCCCAAGTGGGTCATCTCGATGGGCTCGTGCGCCAACTCCGGCGGGATGTACGACATCTACAGCGTGGTGCAGGGCGTGGACAAATTCCTGCCGGTCGACCTTTACATCCCCGGCTGCCCGCCCAGCCCGCACGCGTTCATGGAAGGCCTGCTGCACCTGGTTGACGCCATCGGGAAGGAGAAGCGCCCGCTGAGCTGGGTCGTCGGGCCGCAGGGCGTCGTCAAGCCCCCCCGGCCGTGCCTGCGCGACGCGAAGCGCGAGGAGCGGATGAAAGCGACCGGGCTGAGGACGCCGGACGGCATCTAAGGATGGTTGATCGGTGAATTGGTTGATCGGTTAATCGGGTCCGCGCCGGCGGTTCCTCCCGATCAACCGATTGACGATGAGCAGAGCGATGAGCGAAGGACGGACAATCATCGACGACGTCAAGGCCCGCATGGGCCCCGGCGTGTTGGCCGTGCAGGCGACGGCCGATGGCATCCCCACGCTGTGGTCGACGCGCGAGAAGGCCCATGACGTGCTGCGGTTCCTGAAGACAGAGACGCAGTCTCCCTATCGGATGCTCTACGACCTGACCGGCATCGACGAGCGGACCCGCCGTCGCCGCGACGGCCAGCCGCGAGCCGACTTCACGGTCGTCTACCATCTCCTCTCGCCGGACCGCAACTCAGACATACGCGTCAAGGTGCCGCTGTTGGGCGATTCGCCGTCGCTGCCGACGGTCACGGACCTCTGGCCGTCGGCCAACTGGTACGAGCGCGAGGCGTGGGACATGTTCGGCGTGGCCTTCGACGGCCATCCGAACCTGCGGCGGATCATCATGCCGCGGTCGTGGAAGGGCCACCCGCTACGAAAGGACCATCCGGCCCGGGCGACGGAGATGGAGCCGTTCAGCCTGCCGCGCCACCGGCAGGAAGAGGAGGAGAAGCTATCGCAGTTCCGCCCGGAGGAGTGGGGCCTGGCCCGGTACGGCGAGGACACCGACTTCATGTTCCTCAACATCGGGCCGCACCACCCCAGCACGCACGGCGTGCTGCGCGTCGTGCTCCAGCTCGACGGCGAGGAGATCATCGACGTCGTGCCCGACATAGGCTACCACCACCGCGGCGCCGAGAAGATGGGCGAGCGGCAGTCGTGGCACACGTACATCCCGTACACCGA
>JBHGBE010000132.1:0-8355 GCA_041946855.1 Phycisphaerae bacterium
GAACGTAAGTCACGTCCATCTGCCACAGCTCGTTGGGACCCGACGGCAGCAGCTCAAAGGGCCTGGCGCTGCTGGCGTCCTATCTCATCCTGGGTGCTGGCCTGGGGGCCTCCGGCGGCCTGTCGCGATTCGCGGCGTGGGCGGAAGGCTGCCTGGTTCACTCCCACACGCAGTCCAGCGAGTACTTCGGCGCGTGGGGCGATAGACCGCTCAACTACTACCTGGTCTTCATGCTGGCCGGCGTGTTCCTCGGCGGCCTGTTCTCGGCCGTGCTGGCGCGGCGGGTCAAGTCCCAGGTGGAGCGCGGCAAAAAGGCCTCCCGCGGGCTGCGCATCGCGCTGGCCTTGATCGGCGGCGTGCTGGCGGGCTTTGCCAGCCGGTTGGCCCAGGGCTGCACTTCGGGCCAGGCGCTCTCCGGCAGCGCGATGCTGCTGTCCGGCAGCCTGGTCTTCCTGGTCTGCGTCTTTGCCGGCGGATATGCCGCGGCCTGGCTGGTCAGGAGGCAGTGGCATGATTGAAACCTTCTTCGGCAACGACACGCTCTCCTCCTCGGCGGCCTTGCTCGCCGCGCTGGCCATCGGCCTGGCGTTCGGCTTTGCCTTGGAGCGGGCAGGATTCGGCAGCTCCCGCAGATTGGCCGGCATCTTCTACTTCCGCGACATGGCGGTGCTGAAGGTGATGTTCACCGCCGTAGTCGTGGCGATGCTGGGGCTGCTGTACGCCCGCGGCCTGGGCTGGATCGGCGAGGAACAACTGTTCTTCATGCCCAGCATCTATGGGGCCCAGATCGTGGGCGGCCTGATCTTGGGCGTGGGCTTCGTGGTCGGGTCCTGGTGCCCAGGCACAGCAGCAGTGGGCCTGGCTTCGGGCCGATGGGACGCCGCTGTGTTCCTGGGCGGCGCGGCTATCGGGAGCGTCCTGTTCAACGAGATGTTCGGCATGCTCAAGGGCCTGTACGCCTGGGGCGACAGCGGGGTGCAGTTCGCCTGGCAGTCGCTCGGAATGGCTGCGGCGCCCTTTGCCGTGCTGTTCGTGCTGGTCGCCGTAGGCTGCTTCTGGGGCGCAGAGTACATCGAGCGCCGAGTGGCCGGGACGGGTGCCTACTGGCGCAGCCCCTTCCTGAAGGCATTCAGCGTCGCGCTGGTTGTCCTGGCCGTCGGCCTGCTGGCGATTCACGGCGGCAGCTCGTTTGCGGAAAAGACGGCCGCATACGCGCCCACAGAGACGGCCCTCCTTGCCCAGATCGCGGAGGCCGAGGACCACATGGAACCGGAGGAACTTGCCGACCGGATCATGGGGGCTGAGGCTGGCTTGTTTCTGGTGGACATCCGTCCGGCCGAGGAGTTCGCGGCGTTCCACATCCGCGGCGCGGTCAACATCGAGATGGCCGCCTTGCCGGCGGCGTTGGAGGCTTACAAGAACAAGGGCCTGATCGTCCTGTACTCCAACGGCATGACGCATCCTGCTCAGGCGCGGGACTCGCTGGCGCGGATTGGCTACGCCAATGTCTACATGCTCACCGACGGTCTGGAAGGTTTCCGCGAGCGAGTCTTGAAGCCTGCATCCTTGCGGACTGAGCCCCTTTCCGCCCAGCAGACGGCCAAGGTCAATGCATGGCGTCACTACTTCATGGGCGATGGCACTGCCCCGGCAACAGCGCCGAAGGCCCAACTCCCTGTCTCTCTGCCCACCCCGCCGACGCTTCCTGGCCTGGTCGAACCGGCGTGGTTGGCCGAGAACCTGGGCAAGGCGGATGTCCGAATCCTGGACGTGCGGCTGCAGCCCCAGTACAACACCAGCCACATCCCAGGCTCCGTGTGCGTCTCGCCGGAGCACTTCCGCGGCGTGGTCGGCGGAGTCTCCTCCATGCTGCTGCCGTCGGACATGCTTGCACGGCACATGTCGCTGCTGGGTATCCGGCCGACAGATACCGTGGTGATCGTCCCGGACGACAAGCCGCACGATGCGGCCCTGGCGTCGATGGCGTTCGCCCGGCTGGGGCACGGCCGATACGGCATCCTCAATGGTGGCTTCGCCCTATGGACTTCCGAGAAACGCCCTGTTACGAAAGACTTGCCGGCGATCGCGCCATCGGAGTATCCCGTCGGACCGCCGGAACGCTTCACGGTGGACTACAAGCAGGTGCGCGAGCATTTGGGGAGGAAGGACGCGGTGATCATCGATGTCCGGCCGACGGAGTTCTACACCGGCCAGAAGATCGAAGAGGCCCGTGGCGGGCACATCCCGGGCGCGAAGAATCGCCCGTATACCGAGGATGTGATGAAGGTGGGCGGCGCGACACTGCTCAAGCCGGCCGGAGATCTGGCCAAGGCCTATGCGCAACTCATCCCGTCCAAGGACGCCACGGTGATCGTGCACTGCCGAACCGGCCACCAGGCCAGCCAGGCCTTCTTCGTGCTCCACAACATGCTGGGCTATCCCAACGTGCTCTGGTACGACGGCGGCTGGTCGGAATGGGCCGCCAGGTCGGAGTTGCCGACGGTTCAGGAAACGGCTGGCAAGTGATCCTCGCCCGCTTCAGCCTGGCCCTTGCGGAGCAGGATGTCCTCTCCACCAAGTCCGACCGGCTCCCGATGCACAGGCCGCAGACTCGCTCTACAACAGAAAGGCAGCCCATGAAACTCATCGAGTACTTCGAATCTGCAAAGGGAACAGGCGTCCTGGCCACCTCAAACGCTTCCGGCGAGGTGGACGCGGCGCTGTATGCCCGGCCGCACGTCATCGACTAGCAGACGGTGGCCTTCATCATGGCCGATCGGCTCAGTCACCGGAATCTCCAGTCGAACCCTCGCGCGACGTATCTGTTCATCGAGCGTGGCGAGGGCTACAAGGGCAGGAGGTTGTATCTGACCAAGATCGCCGAGGAGACCGACCCCCAGAAGATTCAGGCTCTTCGGCGGCGACCACTGCCGGCCGAATGCGGCTGCGAGGGCGAGTCCCGGTTCCTGGTTCACTTCCGCGTTGACCGCGCGCGTCCGCTCTTCGGTGATGATCCGGAAGCCTGAAGCGAGCATACCATGAGCAGAATCATGAACCACGCATGAAAGGTCTTGGCTGCTGCTGTCCTGGGCGGGTGTGCCTCCGTTCCTGAGGGGCTTCAGCCTGTCTTTGGCTTCGAGGTCGACCGCTACCTCGGCACATGGCATGAGATCGCCCGCCTTGACCATTCCTTTGAGCGTGGGCTGAGCAAGGTGACCGCCGAGTACTCCAGGAGGGACGATGGAACCATACAGGTTATCAACCGGGGTTACGACACCCGTCGCGGCAAGTGGCGCGAAGCGAGGGCGTTGGGTAAGTTCGCCGGGCCGACGGATGTGGCAAGCCTGAAGGTGACCTTCTTCTGGCAGTTCTCCGGGGCCTACCACGTCATCGTTCTAGACCGCGACGGATACAACTACGCCATGGTGACGAGTTCCAGTCGGTCGTACCTGTGGATATTGGCCCGCCAGAAGCAGCTGGACGCAGCCGTTCAGAGCGACCTGCTGGCCAAGGCCAAGGCCTGGGGGTTCAGGACGGAGAACCTGATCTTCGTAGAGCATTGAGCCAGCGCCCGCCGGTGCCGATGACACGAGCCCACGCCAGTCAGGGCCCAAAGACCCGATGCGATCCGGCGGCAATAGCCGCCACCGCCGGGTGACGAACCTTGCGTTCGACGGAGATCGCGTAGTACTGCTCACGAACCTGATCGATCCGCCCAATTCGCGTTACTTCGTACTGCCGCTGGATGTCCTTCTCAATAGCCGCCGGAGCCACGAACAGGCCGAGGCCGGCCTGCCCGAACCTCTTGATCAAGGCGCTGTCCTGCATCTCGGCCACGACATCTGGCCGGACGCCACACGCGTCAAACCATCGGTCGAGCGATCGGCGCAGGATGGAGTCGCGAGTTGGCAAGAGCATCGGAGCCCCAGTCAGGGACTGAGGGAACCGCGGTCGGTACTTGGAGGCCAAGGCGCGTGATGCGAAGACGCTCATCGCGCATTCGCCGAGCAGATGGTTGAAGGCACGCACTTTGACGTGCGGATCGGCTGGGGCGTCGCTTAAGACCACGTCAAGATCGCCTAAGGATAGTCGCGCCAGTAGTTGAGAAGGGGAATCTTCCAGGCAGATCAGCCTCACGGGCTCGGGCAGGTTCACCGCGGGGACCAGCAGGCGGTAAGCGATCAGCTTGGGCAGCGAGTCGGAGATGCCGACGACTAGACGCCTAGACCCCGCGAAGGGCCTGCCGGCCAAGGCGTCGGAAAGCTCCTCGCCCAGAGCGAATATCTCGTCGGCGTAGCGAAAGACCATGCGGCCGGCTTCACTCAGAACGAGGCCACGGCCCGCCTTGTCAAATAGCTTGCGGCCGAACGAACGCTCCAGCGCCCGGATCTGGGCGGAGATCGTGGGTTGGGTCAGGCGAAGGCGCTCGCACGCGGCGGTGACGCTGCCTTCCTTGGCGACGGTCCAGAAGTACAGCAGGTGGTGGTAGTTCAGCCAAGCCATCGTCTCATTATACATCGACATTATCTATCTTTGGACAGCGAATTATCGATTATCTTCCACGGCCGTAGTCTGCGACAATGATCACCGTGTGGCAGAGATGTTCTGGACTGACACGAGGCAGACGATGAAGGATTGCGAAAAGAGGTCGCTATGAAGATCGCAGTACTGATTCTGACAAGGGCAGACGGGCAGTACGTCGCCCACTGCCCGGCCCTGCCGGGCTGCGTGGCCAGGGCGGATTCCAGAGAATCCGCCGAGCACAAGATGCGGGACGCGGTGGCGGGCTACCTTGCAAGCCTGGATGTGCCGTCGCCGCCCAGGATGATCGTTGCCGAGGTCCAGGAGACGGTTCGCGAGTAAGAGACACTTGCTACTCGGGCTCATCAGGAGACAAGCCATGAAAGTGCTTATTCAGCAAGGAAAGGCCGAGATGCCGCTTGGGACCGAGGAAGCAATCCTTGAGAGGGTCCACTTTGCGCTGGCCAGACTCAGCCACCGCATTCAGACTCTCCAGATTCGATTGGATGACCTGAACGGCCCCAGGGGAGGCATGGACAAGCGATGCGTCATGGAGGCTGTCCTAGCGCATCGTAACCTGGTCTACGTCAAGGGCGCTGTGGAGCGGGTGATCGAGCGCTGCGCCACCATGTTGCAGGCAGACGGCGCGGAGACGCAATTGGACCAAGAGGCGGTCCGCCGCCTTGCCGACGAAATGGCGAGCCAAGGGCTGCGCGTGTTGGCCTTTGCCCGCCGGCATGTCTCCCCAGAGCAGCGTCGGCTTACCCACGACGACGTGGCAAGCGGACTGACTTTGCTCGGCCTACAGGGCATGATTGATCCGCCGCGTCCTGAAGCCGTTGAGGCCGTGCGCTGCCAGTCGGCAGGCATCAGCGTCAAGATGATCACCGGCGACCACGTGCTCACGGCCAAGGCGATTGCGGCGCAGGTCGGTCTCAGTGCCGCCGGGGATTCAGGAACGGAATTGGTCGCGGTCTCAGGCCGGGACCTCGACCGGCTGTCCGATGCGGAGCTAAGCGAGGAGGCGGAACGTGCCGCCGTGTTTGCCCGCGTGGCTCCCGAACAGAAGCTCCGCCTCGTCCAAGCCCTCCAGGTACGCGGCCACGTCGTGGCCATGACCGGCGACGGCGTCAACGACGCGCCCGCACTCAAGCAGGCCGACATTGGCATCGCGATGGGCATTACCGGCACCGACGTGGCCAAAGGCGATGCTGACATGCTGCTGACCGACGACAACTTCGCGTCCATAGAAGCGGCGGTGGAGGAGGGCCGCAACGTCTTCGCCAACCTGACCAAGTTCATCGTCTGGACGCTGCCGACGAATTTCGGCGAAGGGCTGATCATTCTGGCTGCCATTCTGATGGGCGTGGCGCTGCCCTTGTTGCCCGTGCAAGTGCTGTATATCAACATGGCCACCGCGCTACTGCTTGGCCTCTTCTTCGTGTTTGAGCCCAAGGAACGCGACTTGATGGAACATCCGCCGAGGGCCCCGAAAATGCCTCTCCTCACCGGCGCGCTGATGATTCGCATCGGTCAGGTCACGCTTGTGATGCTGGTGGGCACCTTTGGCCTGTTCCTGTGGGAGCAGCAACAGGGAGCCAGTTTGGCCGAGGCCCGCACAGCCGCGATGAACGTCATTGTAATGGTGGAGACCTTCTATCTTTTCAACTGCCGCTCCCTCACCCGATCCATGTTCTCGGTGGGGTTGTTCTCCAACCGCTGGCTTCTCGTTGGCGTGGTGGCCATGATGACGGCGCAACTGGTCATGACCTACCTGCCCCTGGCCAACCGTCTGTTCCACACCGCGCCGCTGGCATGGGACGTTTGCCAGCACATCTCGGGTGTGTTCGGGCGAGTCAGTCTGATAGGCAGCCGCCACGCCGTAGTACAGGCACATCCGCCGCACTGCGGCAATATCGGGCGACAGTGCAAGTATAGGGCGGCTCAATCGGCACTGCCGGCAGGTCCATCTCGACGCCCAGATCGCCGCGCGCCACCATGATGCCCTCCGCGACGTCGATAATACTCTCGATGCGCTCCAGGGCCTGCGGCTTCTCGATTTTTGCGATTACCTGGGCGGCCGATCCGCAGCTATCAAGGAGCTGGCGTAGCTCGACGACGTCATCGGGGCTCCGGACAAAGGAAAGCGCCACGTAATCGAACGGGCGCTGGGCAATCCACGTCACGTCGGCGCGATCCTTTGCCGTCAGGGCGGACATGGCAAGCTGCGTCTGCGGCAGATTGACGCCCTTACCCGACGAGAGTGTGCCGCCATTGGTGACGCGGCAGATGAGGTCCCGGCCAGGACTGACCTGTACCACCTCCAGAGCGATTTTGCCGTCGTCGAGCAGCAGACGCTCTCCGATGCGAACATGGTCGACCAATTCGGGCAAGGTCGTGGAGATTCTCTCGGCGGTGCCTTCGACTGGCTCCGGCTGGATCGCGATGGTGGCGTCCTGGATCAGGAGGACCGAGCCGCCCGCGATCTGGCCCACCCGGATCTTCGGTCCGCAGAGGTCGGCTATGACGCCCAATGGGGTGCCGCGCTCCTGCTCGACCTGACGGATGTTTCGCAGCGCCAGCCCGTGTTCCTCGTCGCTACCGTGCGAGAAGTTGATGCGGAATACATCGCAGCCCGCCTTGACCAACGCCGAGATTGTCTGCGCATCGTGGCTGGCCGGCCCAACTGTGGCGATTATCTTTGTACGGATCATCGTGCGTTCTTCCTTTGGCAGGCATTCTTGCTGGTTCGGGGCTTAGAGACAACCTCCCATCGGAAAGACGCTTCGCAGGTTCTCCCGGCTTGCCAGGTCCTATGAGCCCCGGCAGATCGTGCGATCCTGGTGGTGTACGTCAGCCCCGACGCGGTCCGCGGCCTGCGGTGGTGCAAGACGTCGCTCCTTGTGCGGTCCGCATGAATAGTCACGCGGCCTTGCGGTAGTAATGATTCAGCAACCCGCCGAGCCAGCGTTGCCGCTTGACCGTGCCGACTTCCACGTCGAGCGGCTGCGCTTCTGGGTCGTCCGTCGCACCTACGGGCCGGTTCCCCAGCGACTGGTGCGGCCGGAAGCGGTTGTGGTAGTCCACGTAGGTCTCCACGATGTGGTCCAGCTGCCGCAGGCTGAAGCAGAACAGCAGGTTCAGGCACTCTCTCTTGAGGCTCCCGATCCAACTTTCGGCGAAACAATTCGCCACGGGAGCACCGTAAGGCGTCAGCACCGGGCCGCGCCTGTGCCCCCGGAAGTGCTCGTCAAACGCATCGGTGAACTTCGTGTCCCGGTCGTGGATCAGGAACCGGATGTCGATGCCTTCCTCCTCGGCCCACATGCTCACGTTCCGGGCCTGCTGGCGCATCCACTCGTCCGTGGGGTTCAAAGTGCTCGGAGACGTGAAGACCTTCCGGCTGCCGAGGTGGACGAACGTCAGGACGTAGGCCATGTGCCTGCCCAGCGGGGTCCAGACGGTCTTGCAGAAGAAGTCGCACGCCACCATGACGTTCATGTGGACCGCGATGAACTTCCGCCAGGGCGTCTGCACGCCCTTGGGGGCGTGGCGCTCGGGGTCGGGCAGTATCTTCTCGTCCACCAGCAGGCGGCGCACCGAACTGCGGCTGGGCCGCAGGGCCAGCTTCTTGAGCTCACCCACGATCCGGCGCACACCCCAGCCGATGTTCTCCCGCGCCAGCCGCAGGATCAGGTCACGCACCGACTTGGTCAGCCGTGGCCGGCCGACCTTCCCCGGCTCCTTCCCATCAGCTTCCTCCCGCTGCCACCGGCGGTACGTCTTGACGCTGACGATCTCCAGGGTATCCTCGACCCGATGCTGGACCTCCGC
>JBHGBE010000133.1:0-8330 GCA_041946855.1 Phycisphaerae bacterium
GAACTACCATCACCTTTCGATTGGTAGGTCTATTACATTACTTTTGCGAAACGCAATAGGCCCAAACGCCGGCCGGGCCAATAGACAACCGCGCACGGAGAGTCACTTGACCAGACAGAACAGCGTTTCCTCGCCCTCGGCACTGTTGCCGACTACGTACGCCCGCCCGCCTGCGGCCGCCAGAGTCCGTGGACTGACCTTGCCCGGCAACTGGACCGTCCCGACCTTCGCGCCATCCTTCCGGGACAGCGCCCATACTTCTGTTTCGCCGCTGGCCAGCACGACCTTCCCCGCCGCGATGAGCGAGCAGGCCCCCGTCGGCCCGTCGACCTTCCATCGCGTGGCGTCCTCCGCGGCGCTGCCCAACTGTCCGACAGCCACCATCGGCAGGGCAGCCATCTTCTGCCGGTCATAAGCGATGACGCTATCGCCGGGCCGGATCGAGTAGACACCCTCTTCGCTCAAGAGCGGCATCCACAGCCCGCCATTGCTCGGAAGCGTGTACTCCCGCCAGAGGTTGTCCTTTGCCGGCTTGAGCGTCCCCGCAGCCAGGGCCTCACGCGTCCCGTAGGCGTACCCGGTCTTCGTGTCGGCCACGACGTAGTCATACCCAGCGCCGCCGATCCGCCTGGCGCCGCCGTAGAGCATCATGTCCCCCGCTATCATCACATCCGTGCCGCCGCACCACTCCCAGTTGGAGTAGTTCGCCATGGCCCCGCCCGGCATTCTGGTCTTGCGATCCAGGAGCGTGATCATCCGCACCAGCTTGCCATCGGACTGCCGGAAGACGGCCGGCCGCGCACCCGTCGGCACGTATATCCACTGCTCATCGAGCGCGATGGCCCCATCCGGGTTGATCCCCTCGCCCCTGTCGTTGAGCCGGCCGACCTGCTGGACCCACTTGACCTCGGCCTCGGCCGCGTCTATCGCGTAGAGATACGCCCCGTCGTACGCGCAGCGCCCGGCCGCGAAGAACGCGGTACCATCATCCTTCAGGGCCACTCCCGACTGCACGGGCCAGGCGCTGGTGATCTTCCCCGCGACCTGGGTGAACTGGTCCTCCGGCGCAGCGCGGAACGTCCACGCCAACTGGCCGCTCCCGGCGTCCAGGCAGTAGACTCGTCCGTCGTCACAGCCCGCCAGCACCCTCCCTCGCCAGTAAGTGGGCGCGATGTGAATCTCCCCGCCGCAGCGGAAGCGCCAGCGGACCTCGCCGCTGGCCGCATCCAGCGCCCACACGTAGCCCTCCGCGGATGCCACGTACACCTGTCCGCCGCCGGTGATGGGCGGCGTCAGCTTGCCCCTGAGCGTCTGCTGCCAGCCGATTGCCAGAGGAAGTTGAAGCTCGGCCTTGCTGTCCGCGCTGTGCTTGACGTCGTGATGGGCGCAGGCCCAGTCGTCGTCCTGGCCGGCGGCCGCCAGGTGCTTGTCGAAGGCCGGCCCGCGCGTGAAGCGGCCGGCCGCGTCCTTGCCGCCATCCGGCGCGACCCAATCCTTCGCCGGACCCAGCGCGATGCTCCCGTGCATCGAGTAGTTGCACGTGCATTTGAACGGCGGGGAGAACACCAGGCCGTTTCCGACGACCATCCCCTCGCCGCAGTTGCTGCGGAAAAACCCCGAGTTCGACATCGCCCGCTTGGCCTCGATGTCGTAGCTGTTGAAGTACGCACCCGACGAGAAGATCGTCGAGCCGCTTGCCGTACCGGCGCCGCAGCCGGGCATCCACGCCTCAAACGCCTCGATCTCGTTGCCCGCCGCCGGGTCAATCGCGTGGATCAGGTACTTCCTGTCCGCGAAGAACTCGTGCGTGTGCTTGGGATAGGTGTAGAGCCGGTCGCCGACCAGGAACATCGGCCGTCCGCCGGACGCCGCCGACTCCCACGCAGGCGTCCCCTTGGCCGCGTCGAGCGCGAAGGCCTTGCCGCTCCGGCCGCCCCAGAAGATCACCCGGTCCCGGGCGTACATCGAGTAGTTGCCGCTAACCGTGCCGACGTTCGTCCCCAGGGCCTTCAGGCCATCCTTATTCCGCCACCGCTCCTTACCCGTCGCCAGGTCCAGGGCCACCGCTTCGCCACCGGCCGCGTGGTAGTAGAGAGCGCCGCCTCCCAGGACGATGGACGCCCCGAAGGCCGGCGGCTCGCATGTGTACTTCCAGATGATGCCGCCATCGGTGATGCGGAACGCGAACAACGTGTCGCCTCTGAGAGGCGCGGTCGCCGGCGCGCCGCCGGATGCCTGCACGTACCCAGCGTCGCCCACGACGAACAGGTTCATCAACTGGCCCGATATCCCATCCTTCTCCGACCACTCGAACTGCTTGATGTCGCGCCCCGTTGCGGCGTCAAGCACAAACACTTTCCGCCCGTCGCCTATTACATAGAGCCTGTCCCCTACCGCCGTCACGTTCCTGTCGGACGACCCGACGCCATCCAGGCGCCTCTGCCACAGGCCCACGCCGTTGAACGCGTCCTTCGCGTACAGATCGGCTTCCTTGGCGCCGGGGCGTCTGAGCTTGCCGACCCCGGCCTTGATGATGAGTCGGCCTTGCGCGACAAGCGTCATCTCGCCGAAGGCGGCCCCGTTGGACACGGCCGGCTCGTCGGATATCCACTGCGTCCTGAACGGCGGGCGGATCGCCTTCTCCGACGAGACGGCGTTGCCATCCGCGCCGTGCCGCCAGCAGCTCCAGTCATCCGAGCCTTCGGGCATCGCCCCGCCGATCACCGCGTATGCGCCCCCCGCCGTCACCTTCCTGTATCCCTTGACGTTCGCATCCTGTAGCGCCTTCTCGATGCTCGCGCCGTCCGTCCCGCCGCCGATGATCGCCACGCCGTTGGGGTTGAGGACTCGACTTATCTCCTCGGTTTCGGGCGCGCTGACCGGCTCGATCGCCATGACGACGTTCCCGTATCCCTTGGGAAATGGCAGGCCCTTTGAGGTCCGCGCCATCGCCGCCGCCCGCGTGCTCCCGATGCCGGCCTTGTCCAGCGCATCGCGCACGCCCTTGCACGTTGGATCATCCGGCGTCAGCGCAAAGACGAGGAGCTTGCTGTTCGCGGCTATCTCAGCGCACAGCGTCCCGGTATCCGCCCCGATCACGATGCACACGCCGGGCCTGCGGGCCGCATCGCCGGCCATTGCCCGCAAGCTCTCCCAAGATGGCGGAGTGCCCGCCTTGGCGTCCTCGCCACCGGCCACGCGGCAGATCGAAAGGGCCGTCACGGTCGCCACAAGCAGCAACAATTGCGCAGCGGGCCGATGGACACGCGTCATTTCTCGCTCCTTATCTCTCGTTCCCGCCCCGCGCCGCATTATCCCACAGGCGCGTACGACAGGACAAGTGAGGTCGCAACCACCCGCGACGCCGGCCCCGCCTGTCTGGTATGATCTTGATGATGCTGACGGCCTCTGGTAGGAAGTGCGTCCATGCTTCGCTTCATCAGTCAACTCCCGCGGCGCGGCCTCATTCCCATGCTGCTGTGCTGCCTGGCGATCATCGGCTCCTGCTCCGCGCGGAACGTCCAGAAGGGCAAGGTCATGCTGACATACACCCGCTGGGGCGACCCGGCGGAGATGGAGTCGACGCGGGAGCTGATCGCCGAGTTCGAGCGGCAGAACCCCGACATCGAGGTCCGCGTCGACGTGGTGAGCTGGGGCCAGTACTGGCAGAAGATGAAGACGGCCACCGTCACCGGCTCCGCGCAGGACGTGTGGTTCATGAGCCCGGCGTTCGTGGAGGAGTACGCCAGCGCCGGCCACCTGCTGGACCTCATGCCGTTCATCAAGGGGGACAGCAGCTTCAATGCTGACGACTACTTCCCCGGCGCGTTCGACGATTTCAGCTACGCGGGCGAGGGGGACAGCCTGCACCCCGTGCCCTTCGGCCAGGGAAAGCTCTTCGCGTTCACGCGCGACTACAACTGCTCTTTCCTCTACTACAACCGCGACCACTTCGACGCGCTGGGCCTGCCCTATCCCACCAACGAATGGACCTGGGACGACCTGGTCCAGACGGCCCGCAAGCTCACCATCGACTTCAACGGCGACGGCGTCATCGACCAGTGGGGCTACGGGGGCCTGAACTACACCGCCTTCGCGTCGGCAATCGGCGCGCAGCCGCTTGACGTCAAGCGGCACAAGAGCACTTATTCCTCCGAGCAGATGCTCAAGTCCATCGCCTTCTGCCAGGACATGATCTACAAGTACGAGGTCCACCCGCCGCCGATGATCCGCATCGACGAGACGGAGAGCTTCGTCACGGGAAAGGTCTCCATGACGGTGGCCGGGATATGGAACGTCCGCGCCTACTGCCGTTCGGAATACCGGTGGGACATCGCGATAGTGCCCACGGACGCCAAGGAGCGCAAGTACTGTGCCCCTGGCGGGGGCATGGGCCACTGCGTCTACGCCCGCACGGCCCATCCCAACGAGGCGTGGCGGCTGGTGAAGTTCCTCAGCTCCGAGGCGGGGCAGCGGGAGCTGGCCAGGTCCGGCACGTCGGTCCCGGTGCTCAAGAAGGCGGCGATGTCGGCCGGCTTCCTGGCCGGTTTCGACCGCCCGCCGCGGACCAGCTTCCCGACCATCTTCCAGGCACTGAGCGGGCGGTCTTCGCGGGCCAGCTATGCCCGCGGCTACATGGAGTACACCCGCAGGACCAGCGAGATCATCGACCAGGTGTGGCGGAACCAGTTGGCCCCAGCCGACGCCTGCCGGCAGATCGACGCCGCGGTCGACGCCGTGCTGGCCGAGCAGTATGGAGGGGCGGCCCAATGACCAGCCGCAGCCGGCCGGTTGACTTCTCCTGGGGCGGGTACCTGTTCATCCTGCCCAACTTCGCCGGTTTCATGCTGTTCGTCCTGCTGCCGGTGGTGGCGTCGCTGGTGCTGAGCTTCTGCTCCTGGCAGATACTGCGGGAGGGCTCGCCCACGTTCGTGGGCCTGGCCAACTACGGGCGGATGCTCGCCAGCCGGGAATTCTGGTACTACGCCTACAACACGGTCTTCCTCATGCTCGGCATTCCCGTCGGCATGGCACTGAGCCTGTGCCTGGCCATGCTGCTCAACAAGGGCATAAGGGCGATCCGCCTGTTCCGCATGATCTACTTCCTGCCGACGGTGACGGCAGGCGTGGCCCTCCTGGTGCTGTGGCTGTGGATATACGAGCCGCTCTACGGGCTGATCAACTGCACGCTCGCGCGCATCGGCATCGAGGGGCCGAACTGGCTGGGCGGCGGGGTGGAGCTCAAGTTCCTCCAGGACTGGTTCGGCATCGACCCGATGTGCTACCTCGCCAAGCCGTCGCTCATGCTCATGGGCCTGTGGACCGGGGCGGGCGGCTACAACATGATCCTCTACCTGGCCGCCCTGCACGGCATCAACCCGGAGCTCTATGAAGCGGCGCAGGTGGACGGCGCCGGCCGCTGGCAGAAGTTCCGCAACATCACCTGGCCGATGCTCTCTCCGACGACGTTCTTCGTCTTCATAATGAGCCTCATCGACGGCTTCCAGGGCGGCTTCGAGGCGGCCTACGTCATGACGCAGGGCGGCCCGGCCGGCTCCACCACGACGATCTCATTCAAGATCTTCCAGGAACTCTACGAGAACGATCGCACCGGCTATGCCTCGGCCATCGCGTGGTTCCTGTTCCTGGTCGTGTTCATCCTGACGATGCTCAGTTGGCGCTTTGGCGGAAAGGTCGTCCACTATGAGTGAGCGATCCGCCATCGACATCCATACCCGCCTGCGGCGCGCCAAGCGGGCACTGCGCCTGGCCCTCCTCTACACGGTCCTCAGCGCGATCGGCCTGACGATGGTGCTGCCGTTCCTGTGGATGCTCAGCACGTCGCTCAAGACGGAGAAGGCGGCGGTGGAGATCCCGCCTTCGTGGGTCCCGCGGGACAGCGCCACTTACGCAAACTACGGCGGCCGGGAGGTCCGCGTGGGCCTTCTCAAAAAGACGGCCACCGTCCGCCGCCTGGACAACGGCCAGGAACTAACCGTCTACCAGCAGGCGCTTAGCGTCAGGAAGCCCTGGTTCGGCGGCGCCGAACAGACCTATGCGTCCATCCGGCAAAACGACGCCACCGTGTACGTGCCCGTGACCGTGATATCAACGCTTGCGCGGGTGAGGGTCCTGGACGAAGGGCCCGAGCATGAGAAGGTCGTCGATCTGCCGGGCGAGGCCGTCTTCGAGCGGTCCAGCGTCAGCCCGCAGTGGTCCAACTACCCGACGACGTGGGGCAAGCTGCCGTTCGGCCGGAGCTACATCAACACGAGTATCGTGACCATCGCCGTGACGCTCGGGCAGGTGCTGACCTGCTCGCTGGCGGCGTTCGCCTTCGCCCGTCTGCGGTTCCCCGGCCGTGACAAGTTGTTCATGGGCTACCTGGCCACGATGATGATCCCGGGCGCGGTCACGCTGATCCCCGTATACATCCTCTTCATCAAGATGCCGGAGCTGCTGAACTACATCTTCCAGACGGACTGGTTCTCAAGCGACCTGTACTTCCTGGGCAAGTACTACGTGGGGCGGCTGGTGGGCGGCAACTCGTACTTCGCGCTGATAGCGCCGGGCCTGTTTAGCGCGTATGGGACATTCATGCTGAGGCAGTTCTTCATGGGCCTGCCGCGCGAGCTGGAGGACGCCGCGAGGATTGACGGCTGCGGCAACCTGCGGATCTATTGGCACGTCACGATGCCGCTGTCCCGCGTGGCCATCGCGACGCTGGCCACGTTCACCTTCATGGGAACGTGGAAGGCGTTCATGTGGCCGCTGCTCATCCTCAACACCGAGGAACTGGTGCCGCTCCAGGTTCTGCTCCAGCGTTTCCAGGGCCAGTACGGCTCGGAGCATAACCTGCTGATGGCGGGCTCGATCATCGTGCTGCTGCCGCTGCTGGCGGTGTTCATCCTCGGGCAGAGGTACTTCGTCAAGGGAATCCAGCTCGGCGGCGTGAAGGGCTGATTTCCGCGATGCCCGACGGCTCGCCTCACCCCTGCCGGCAGGCTTGGATGGCCCGCAGGTAGCACTCGACCGTGCCGGCCGCGGTCCGCGTCCAGGTGAACTCCTTGGCGCGGCGCAATCCCGAGGCCGCCAGTCCTCCCCTGAGAGTTGGCTCCGTGCAGACATGGACCAGTTCCTCGGCCACGGCCGCCGCATCCAGCGGGTCAACCAGCCGTCCCGCGTCGCCCACGACCTCGGGCATTGCGGAGCGGTTGCTGGAGATCACGGGCACGCCGGCGGACATCGCCTCCAGCAAGGGCAGCCCGAAGCCTTCGTACAGGCTCAGAAAGACAAAGACATCGGCCGAGGCCATCACGTCGTGCAATTCCTCCTGCCCAAGCGGCCCGGTCAGCAGGACGCTGTCGGCGATTCCTCCGGACGCCAGGAGCGAGGGAAGGTTCTCGCCGGGATCGACGTTGCCGGCCAGCACCAGCCGGAAGTCGTCCGGCAGTCGCGGCCTGGCAAGGGCGAACGCCCGAACCACGCCGGCGAGGTTCTTCCTACGATCTGGCGATCCGATGGCCAACGCATAGCGCCCGACTGGCGCGTGCATCCGGCTCGAAAGCCACTGGCGCGTGCGCTGGGCCTGCTGCGGCGATGCCTGGGCAAAACTCCCGGTGGTCGCCAGAGGCACTACGTCAACCTTCTGGGCCGGCACGCGGAGGATTTCCATCAGGTCTCGCGCGGTCCAGTCGGAATACGCGATGATGCGGTCCGCCCTTCTGACCGCGCGCTCGAATCCCCATTTCCGGCAGCCGGGATAGAGCTCGGGCATCCGGTACTGGCGGAGGTCGTGGACCGTCAGGACTCGCGGCGTCCCCCGCGACGGCGGCATCAGGTGATGGAAGGAATGATAGACATCGAACTGGCCGCACAGTTGCTGGAGCGACGGCCAGGGGGAGACCAGCCACAGCCGTTCCCACCATCGCAGCTTGACGCTCACCGGCAGCAGACGAACCTTGGGGTGGTCGCGGAACGTGAAATCCCTGGCGGCATCCAGCGCCCCCTGCCAGCACAGCAGCGTGGCCTGCTCCACCCGGCTGTCCGCGAGCAGCCCGCCAAGAAGCCCCTGGCCGTAGGTCCAGAAGCCGGAGAAGCGTTCTCTCAGTGCCGGGTTGAAGTCCAAGACTACATGCATGACGGCCTCGCCCAGTGCTCTTTGTCTGTTGGAAACAGGGACTTTACGCAAGTCCACGGGGTTTCGCAAACTCTTTGATGTCGTAGGGTGCATTTGGGTTTCCGGGAAGTGGCGTGGGCCTCTGGCCCGCTCGTCGCGAGGGCATCCTGCCCTCGCCCGGCAGTTCATTGCGCGGGCGAGACGCCCGCCA
>JBHGBE010000134.1:0-8317 GCA_041946855.1 Phycisphaerae bacterium
CCGAGACGCCTTCGCTCCTGCATCGGGCCGGCGGACATACGCTTGTTTTGGGCCTAGGCCCGGTTCGTTCCATCCGGCCGGGCCGCAACGAGGAACGCGCCTGACCACTGGCAAGGGGCCGAATGATTGTGTATCTTCGTTCGAGCGTGTCTGAAACCGGGAGAGCATAATGCGACAACGAGCGTGGTGCCTTGCCGTCTGGCCGCTTCTGGCCGCGTGCGCGGCGGGATGTCCGCAGCAGATGAGCCCCGACCAGCAGAGGCTGCTGTCCGACGCCCAGTCATCCTACGACTCCGGCGACGACGCGGCCACGGTGCGGGCCATGGACCAGTTCCTGGCCGCCAACCCCCGCGGAAACGGCGCCGACCAGGCGTACTGCCTCCGCGGCATGGCGCGGTTCCGCATGAGAAACATCGACGGCGCGCGAGTCGACCTCCAGCAGGCGCTGGACCGCACCGACAGCCCGCAGGTCAAGGGCAGGGCGATCAAGGTATTGGGCGACCTTGCGTTCGAGGAAGGCAACCTGCCCACGGCCGAGTCCATGTACCGCCAGGCGCTGGGCTTCATGGACGAGAACGTCAAGCCCGCCGACGAGGTCCGCTACCGCCTCGGCCAGATACTCCAGAGGACCGGCCGCTGGGCCGACGCCGACGTCCAGTTCGGCAGGCTCATGTTCAAGTTTCCCAACACCGACCTGGCCCGCCGCGCGGAGCGGATGATCCACTGCACGGCCTGGACCGTCCAGGTCGCCGCGATGAAGTCCAGGGACTCCGCGGCCGCGAAGGTCGACGGCCTCAAGAAGATGAACCTGCCGGCCGCGATCCAGAACATACTGACTGATTCCGGGCCGTTGTTCGCCGTGCAGGTCGGCAGGTACTCGACCTACGAGCAGGCCCTGGCCGCACTGCCCACCGTCAAGGCGGTTAGCGAGGATGCGTTCATCACACCAACCAAGTAGAACGGGGACAGTCCCGCAGTCTGGGACTGTCCCCCGTTGCTGCCGTTGCTGAAACTGAAACTGGGGACAGTCCCAAACGGCGGGACTGTCCCCGGCGACGCGAAGAATATCGAATATCGAACAATGCCGCGATTTGCGCGCCTTCTGAAGATTGACTCATTGGCGGGATCGATCGGCGTCTACCTGCCCGCGATGGCCCTCCAGAGGGCGCTGGGGCTTGTAAGGGTGCTGCTCTTCGTCCACCTGACGGCCGGGGCCGCGGCGCAGTACTACCTGTGGACCGCGGGGGAGATGATCTTCATCATCCTCTCGCCCGTCGTGTGCCTGGGGTCCAACAGCGGCCTGTCGCGGTACGTGAGCTTCTACGAGGCACGCGGGCTGCTGAGAGCGTTCTGGCGGCGGGTGCGGTGGGGCGTGGCGGGCCTGTCGCTGGCGCTCACGGCCGTGGCGGCGATCGGCGGCGACTGGATCCGGCTGGCGGCCGTCGAGACCGCCGGACAAGTCACGGCCGCCGCGCGGTCGGAGCAGATGCTCATCTGCTGGGCGGCGCTGGCCAACGTCCTGGCGATGGCGCTCTGGCTGAACCTGATGGCGTTCCTCTACGGGATGCGGGTCTACCGCCTTGCGTCGCTGGTCGAGCTTACCTTCGCGGTCCTGTTCACGGCGCTCGGCTGCGCGGCGCTCGCGTGGTCGGCGACGGGACTGGCGCTGCTGGCGGCGCACTTCATTTCCGTTGTGATGGCGATGGCGATGGGGCTTGTGTTTCTGCATCTGGCGCTCGCGAAAAGCGGGACGCCGCGGGAACCGCACGCGCAGGCCGCGCCCGCGACGGATGGGCCGGACGCCCGCGACGCGGCCGATGTCGCCGGCGCGATGGCGCGGGTGCTTGGCTACGGCGTGGTCGCGCTTGGTCCGGCCATTCTGTGGAGCATGGCCGGTTACCTCAGCTACCGCCTCGCGAGCTGGCGATTCGGCGAGACGGCCGGCGCGACGTTCCAGGCGTTCAACCGCCTTGACCAGTTGCCGATCCTGCTGGCGACGGCCGCGTGGGCCGTGGTCTTCACGCACGTGGCGCGGCGGTGGGAGGACGGCCGCCGCGGCGAGGCCCTCGTCACGCTCCAGGCGTCCTACAAGGCCGTCGCCATGGCGACGATGACGCTGGCTGTGCTCGTGTACCTCGCCGCGCCGTGGTGGTCGCTGCTGCTTCCGCTTCGGATGCGCGATGGCCTGGCGCTCGTCGGCGGGCAGCTCATGTTCTTCCAGGTGCTGACGCAGCTTGCGTTGCTCGACCTGCTGGGGCGGCTGCACGAGCGTCCGGTGGTAATGGTCCTGGCGACGCTCGCGGGCGGGGCCGCGACGTGCCTGCTGGCCGGGTGGTTCATGGACAAGTGGGGGCCGGCCGGCGCGGCGCTGGCGGCCGGCGTGGGAATGTACGCCGGCGGCGGGCTGGTCGCGGCGGCCTATATCCGCGCGACGCGAACAGCACTGGACGCCGGCACGCACATCGTCTTCGCGGCGCCGGCCGTGCTGCTGCTGCCGGCGTGGGCGGCCGGCGCGGCGTCGGCGGCCGCGTGCGCGATAGCCGTCTTCACGCCGTGGATCTTCGACGCCGGCCAGAAGAAGATGCTCGCCGCGTCGGTCTCGGACCTGCTCCGGCCGTTCGCTCGGAAACGCGGGTAGCGGGGGCGCCATCACTGCGCGAAGGCCACAGCCATGAGACTGGACAGGATCAGGAAGTTCTACGCACGCCAGGCGCCGCTCTATGACCTGACGCGAAGGCTGTTCCTGTTCAGCAGGAAAGCGGCCGTCGATGCGCTCGAACTCAAAGAGGCCGACAGGGTGCTCGATATTGGATGCGGGACGGGGCTCAACTTCCCATTCATACTCCGGAAGGTCAAGGCGGACAACGTCGTGGGGATAGACTCCTCACCAGAGATGCTCGCGATGGCAAGAAGGAAGTATCGCCTGAAACTCGTGGACGCGGATGCCGCGAATTACCGGTTCGGCGAGCAGTTCGACAAGATCATCAGTTCCTACGCCATTTCCATCATGGACGACTGGGAGAAGGTGCTGGCCAACGCAAGCGGATGCCTGCGGCCGGGAGGGATATTCGTCATCCTGGATTTCAGCCGGTGGACCAGGGCAAGGGCGGCGTACCGCGTCTTCAAATGGTGGCTCAACAGGCACGGAGTCGATCCGGAAAGAGATCCCGCTCCGGTGCTACGAAGATACTTCCAGGACGTCCAGACCAGGGTCCTCCACTGCGGCTACAACAGCATTGTTGTCGCAAGGGACCCACGATGATCTGAAGAGCGGGCCGTGCGGCGCAGTAATTCTCATTTTCTTGTTGACAATCTTCTTTGCCCGCGCTAACAATGTCCTTGTGATTGCCGGGTGGACGGGGCCTGACGCGGGTGGGCCAGCCCGACACGGTTCCTTTCGTGCAGTTATATGTGCATTGTAAGGAGCTTGTCATGTCACGGGCGTCTTCGATGTTCAAGCGTCTCTGCTGCCTTTACCGCGGGCTTCTACAGGCCATGCCCCTCATGGAATGGCGCGCTGCGCGCGGCCGCGGGGGGGGCAGGAGGCGGGAGGGGCCGTTTCGGTTGCATGACCCCTGATTCGCCCGCCCCTTGCCACGCCTGTCCTGAACCCCTTGAGCCTCGCTTGCGCCTGAGTGCGGCCGTGACGACAGACAAGCCCGACTACTGCCCCGGCCAGACGGCCGTCATCACGGCGAGCGGATTCGATGTGGGAGAGACGGTGCGCTTCCATGTCACGCGCACCGATGAACTACCTGACGCCGCGCGAGGAGACGGACCCTGGGAAGTCACCGACGGCGGCGCGGGGGACTTGGACGGCTTGGCCAACGGAATTATCCAGACGACATGGCTTGTATACCCGGACTACCTGGGATCGGCTCTAAAGGTCAAGGCCAAGGGTGAATCATCCGGGCTTAGGGCCACAGCGACGTTCAGGGATGATTTGTTTGACGGCCAATTCCTGTCTCGACAGTCCGGCAACTGGAACGATTCCCAAACGTGGATCGAGGGCCTTGCTGGGATGATCGCCGCAACAAGCGGCGACACGCACGTCACGGCCTACGATGTGAACTTCGCGGAGTTGAGCGTTGGTGACACGCTGCTTCTGCAAGACCAGGACTTGACTGTCCTGGGCACCATCGCCGGCATCGGCCAAGGCGAATTCTGGCTGACAAGCGGCGCTCCTCTTGATTTCACGGGCGCCTTTGGTAAGGAAGCGGCTCCTGTCTCCAATCAGTACGGCTTCACGGTGTGCCATAGCGTTGCTGTCACACAGAACCTCACGATTCAAGACACCATTATTGTGCTTCAAGGCGACCTGAGTGTCAGCAGCGGCTTCACCCTGAACGTTGAAGCCGCATTGACCAATATCGGTGGGACTGTTTCGGTGGACGGGATTCTGAACTTCAGTTCTGGATCCGCATCCACATGGATGTGGTATGCCGGCCTTGGTGTTGCCGAAGGCGGGACGGCGAACATCTCGGGGACGATTGAGGCTTCTGGGTCCAACACCTGGTGGACGGTTGATGGGTCGGTCAACGTGTCTGGCTCGGTGTCCTACATCTCATCCGTCCAAGTCGATGGAACGATGAGCATCAGCGGAAGCCTCGACGCCACGGGCTTGACGATACGCGGGAGCGTTGAGGTCACCGGAAGCGGCGCCCTGATGGCCGCCGGCACAGGATACGTGGATGGGATTTTCGTCACAGGAACTCTTCGGGTATCGGGGACATCCCAGATTGGCGATGCATCCTTCGCGACCATCGTTGTCGTCGATGGGGGAACGCTTGACCTCGGGGCGGAAACCTTGCTCTATGGGTTCGATTTCCGCTTTGACAGTGGCACACTGATCATCGGGTCCGCCGACGGGATCAGCGCTGATGGCACAAGCGGGAACATACGTACGTCCGAATACTACCGGCCGACCTTCGCTCCTGGCGCCAACGGGGGCACGACGCTCGTTCAGTTCGACATACCTGAGACGGACTCGGGGTATGACGACGGCTTCTGGACAATCCTCACATCAGGCTTGCCGACTATCGACACGACAGTCGTGATCGACGCCCGGACACAGGATGGCTTCAATTTCGAAACCGGGGTGCCCGTCATCATCCTTAGCGGTGGCGGACTTGAATTCACACGCGAAAGCAGTGGTTTGGCGGGAATGGCGATTGTGGATTTCGGCGACAGTGGGATTTCATTCGTGGAGGCTGAAGAAGCCATAGCGGCGCAGTGCTACATCGGTGTCGATCCCGCCGGAGGCGAGGCGCAGGGTGGCACGGACGGAGTACTCATTTGCGATTCCAGCAAGGGATTCTACACCAACCTTGTGGTGGGCAATGCGGACGTGGGGGTCCACATCACCGGGGAGGGGGCTGCGCTAAACATGGTTCTTTGGTCCTTGATCGGTTCGGACGGGCCTGGTAAGGGCGGCCCCAATGGTGAAGGCGTCCTCTTAGACGATGGAGCTAACCTGAACCTGATAATGGGCAACACGATCTCAGGGAACTCAGGCAACGGGATTCACATGAGCGGGTCCGGCGTGGTGGGTAACAGTCTCAAGGGGAACGTCATCGGCGATCTTTCGAGCTACACGCTTGGAAACGGCGGCAAGGGGGTCTTGATAGATGAAGGTGCATCGCAGAACACGATTGGCATGTCTGTGGCTGATAACTTTGACACGCGTGACGGCGCTAGGCAGAATCCGGACGCGAACGTCATCGCCCACAACGGTTGTCCAACCGCATCGCCGGGCGTCGTGGTTCTTGGCGATGGCACAGGCAACACGATTCGGGGCAACAGGATCTTCTCGAACGGCGGCAACGCCATACCGATAGACCTTGGAGGTGACGGCCCAACCATCAACAACTCACATATCCCAGGCACGGGCCCAAACAACTACCAGCAGCAACCGTATCTGATTGGATCGCGGCCTACCGGCATAAACGCTCAATACTGGGCATTGAACGGCGCGCCTGGAGAAAGATACACAGTGGACTTCTACGGTGAGGATGGGCGTTACGTTTACTCTCAGGTAGCGACAATAGGACCGGATAGATTCGCGTTCTTCACCCAGCGCCGCCCCGACTCGGGCGACGCGATGACCGTCACAGCCACGGACGCGCAGGGGAACACTTCGGAAGTGTTTGATATGAATAGCCCGCCTGATGGGAACGCCACGTTCTTGGCGCAGTCCGGCGTGGTCGGCTTCAGGCCTACTGACCAATTCGGGCCAAATGCTGGTGTAGCCATCGAGACGTCGATTCAGGTCCTTCAGTACGCTCAGGGCACGACATTCGTTCGGGTGACGATGGCAAAGGGGGAGAAATATGGCGAATATACCGCGGATCTGCCGAACAGAGAGCTCATCAGTGTGCTCGACGGCAAGGCGGGTTGGGATTACCTAGGCCAAGACATGGACTCCGCCCAGATCGCCGTAGGATGGAGGAACCCGACTGCCTGCGGTGCCGCATCGAACGCGCTTGACGAAAGGGACGTGCGCGTGTCAGCGTGGAGACAGGCCGATGATGGGACGGTCTACTGGGACATCCTGATTCCAGATGGTATGACGTCAGTGAGCATCCGAGCCATATACACGGACGTAAAGGATACGCCCACCGACATCCCGGCCATGCTAGGCACATTCGAGGCCACCCTCGTGGAAGGCTCATGGGTTGTAACGGAGAACTCGCCGCTGGTCAAAGGCGAGACCGACGTCCGCAATGACATATACAATGCGTCCAATTGCCTCCTAACCATAACGCACCGAACCTGCGCCGCTCCTGGAACGGACACCGGCTATGATATCACGAGGATCTAACTCCACAGAAGTCCGCGCGAGGAACGAGGGGCGGCGGCACCCGAAAAGGAAGGCCATCGCCCTGCTATGCCTGGTTCCCGCTCTGTGTGTTTCCGCCAACGGATGTCTGCCAAGCGGCCTCCCGGCATACATAGATAAGGGCGAGAGGGTCGTTGCGTTAGCATACGGCCCCGGGGAGACGTCATCGATATGGCTCTACGACATGAAGACCAAGGCCGCGCGCGCTTTCCCACCGGCTGAGGGCTGGGTCATGGAAGATGCGAAGATGATCGGGGATCAGATATGGGTCCAATGGCGGCGCGAAAAGAGAGTCGGTAGGGGCTACGACTACACTTCGCGGCGGTTTGACCCCTCACGCGGCGCCTATGAAGCCGGCGCGCCTGATCTGGATGGGCAACGATGGGTCACGCATGCCGTTCCTGGCTCGGCCGAAGGGAAGCGATCCGTCTTCGTCAACACGGACGACAAGAACATAATCCTTGCGTATCCTGTTATGCGGAAGATCGCCGGCGAGGGCCGTGATCAGGCGGTTCCGGCCGGGAACTTCTGGTGGGTGGGCGTCAGGAAGACCAAGGAGACTACGACCAGGCCGTCAGTCGTCGAGGGTGCTGATCTATACGATCCAGAGGCCAAGAGAATATGTACGGTCGGGCGAGATGAGATTGAGAATCTCACCGGCAGGAATCCTCATCGGGGCGGTCGCCGCCAAATTCGCTTCGCCGGCCTAAGCGATGACAAGAAGGTCCTGGCGCTCGCTTCCGGTTCGCAAGGGGTCTACGATTTCGGCGTCTTCGCAACCGACACCGGCAAGTACCTATGGGGCGGCACGACTTGGGGCGCGCTTACAGGCAATCCCCTGATCTCGCGCGACGGCATATGGGTCTTGGAGCAGATTCTGAAGAAGCAGCCGGACGGCACAACGAGCACGGGAGAGGAAATGGCGCTCGGTCTGGTCCGCTATGCCCCCGATCCAAATGAGGATGCCACAAAGGCAAAACGCGAGGTCGCCATGGAGCTTCCCATAGCGAAGGGTTGGCCGTTTCCTCGGACCGGAGACGAATACAATCCATCGCCGGACGGCTCGCACTTCGTCATGACCCTCAACGGGAGCCCTTCAAGGCTGCTATTCATCCCGATCAAGAAGGGCTTGACCACAAAGGATGTTAATGTAGTCGACCTTGTGGAGGTGAACCACGCGGCGTCCGGCCGCGCCGCCCGGACCCCAACCCCGACTTCAACGAGCGCGAAGTCTGTAGGGCGTGCAACTTGGCCCGACAGGGCGTTGCGCGCGGAACAATGGCGGTGAGAGATGAGACATAGCCTTGGAACTGCGGCAAGCCGGTTGCTTAGCGCGGCTCGGAAGCGCCAAAGGTCAGCGGACGCAATCCGCTTCGACCCCAACGTCCATCCCGTATTCCGCGTGCAACCCGCTCCGCTAAGTCCCTGAACAAGCGTGATTTTCCGAGGCGTGGCGCAAAAAAGGCTCGAAATCCCTTT
>JBHGBE010000135.1:0-7931 GCA_041946855.1 Phycisphaerae bacterium
TTACGCCTGGGCCAACACGGGGGCGCTCTATATCCAATACGCTTATGACGACGATTGGGGGCCGACCACTCAACTGATCTCCGCGCCGTCGGGCTGGCACTACCTGGCGATGGGCCTGCGGAGGGCCACCACGGCCACCGCCGCCGACGGATGGTTCGATTGCTGGCTGGACGGCGCGCGGATCGTGCTGGCCCAGAACATCGACAACTACCATCGCTGGGCGGATCTGGAGAAGATCGTCGTGGGCAATTTCGCCAGCGACGCGGCGCTGGCGATGGACTTCGACGAGATCGCCATCGCGGACCAGCGGCCCGCCGGCGGCCTGTCGCGCTACCACCTGTACCGCTCGGCGGCCGGCGGCTCGCGCGGCGACATCGACTTTTCCGCGCCCGTGGCGACGATCCCGCCGGGCCTGGCGACGCGCGACATCGCCGGCCTGGGCCACGCTTCGGGCAGCGACTACTGGTACGCCCTGCGGGCGGTCAGCGACAGCGGCGTCGAGGAGCGGAACACGCACGTGCAGGCGCTGGTCCGCCTGAACGCCGCCGGCAAGCTCGCCCCGCCGATGGCGGCCCCGCGCGACGTGACGGCCGGCCGCAGGAAGGACGGGGCCGTCATCGTCGGCTTCTCGTATCGCGTCGCGGATGGCTGGCCGTGCCCCGATGCGTTCGACATCTTCACCGACGGCGGCACGGGGACGCTCGACCTCGACCATCCGCTCGTTTCGTTGCCCGGCGCGCCGCGGAGGCGCGAGTACGAGGCGATCATAGTGTCGCCGGCGCTGCCGGCCAGGTTCGCGGTCCGGCCGCGAACCGGTCCGACTGCCGGCCCGATCAGCTCGTGCGTCACTGTCGCCACGGCCGCGCCGGCGCAGCCAATCCCATTCTGAGGATCGACCATGGAAACGCTCACCATCCCGCCGCTCGACGCCTCGCAGCAGGTCTGGCAGTGCGCCGCCCCGTGCATCTACGTGGACGGCGTCAGGCGGCGGGAACTGGTTGTGCTGACCGTGGAGCACGAGCCCGCGCCAAAGTTCGGACGATGCCTCATGGCGCTGGCCGACTCGGTGCCCATGGGCCAGAGGAACATCGAGGATGCCGCGTGCCTGCCTCAGCCAGGCGCGCGGGTGGTCGTCCGCACTCCCATGGGCGGCGATGAGGATGGCGACGCTGGCGCAGTTGAGTTCCGCGGGGTCATCACAGGCCACGCCATGGAAGCAAGCGACGCCGGCGAGCGCATCATCGCCGAGGCGTCAAGCGAACTGGCCGTGGCCCTGGCGGGGACGATCACCGGGCGGCGGCAGATCGTCGATGGCGGGGCCGTCGATGTACGCGACACCGATGTCCACTTCAACTCCGGCCCCAACGACCTGGCATCCGCCGACGCGGTCGCAGTCGCCGGACGGCCGTCGCGAGTCTTCGACGCATGGCCCGCCGGTTGGCGATGGACCGTGGCGGATGCGTTGGCGTACATCATCGCGACGGCCGTGCCCGCGGAAGTGGCCGCGCCGTCGCCCGAGGAGCTGGAGGCCATCGCCGGCGGGATCGACCTTGGCGAGTTGAACGTGACGGGGCATTCGGCGGCCGATGCGCTTGCGGAAATCGCCCATCGCGGCGGGCTGGAGGTCCGCGCCGCACGCGACGGCCTTGGCATCATCTTCCACCGGCCGGGGCTCGACGGCCCGCGGCGGTTCGTGCGCCTCCAGCCTGCCGGCATGGCGCTCTCGCCCGCCCGCACGAACCTGGCCGACGGCCGGGTCTTGTTCACGCGCCGGCCGTCGGGCCCGCCCGTGCTGGCCCTGGGCGACCACAAGCAGTACGAGGCCACATTCGACCTGCTGCCCGGCTGGGACCCTTCGCTTGCCGGCACGCGATGGCGCGACTTTGTCCGCAGCCGGGCGGACGACTGGCCGGCGACGGCGGATGTCTTCCGCAAGTGGGTGCTCAACGAGCACGGCTGGTACTCGGACGAGCCGTGGTCGCTGGCGGTCTTCGACTTCGGCGCGATCAGCGAGGAGGACTTCACGCTCCGCATCCCGCGCAGGTTCCTGCCGTGCCTGTCCAGCGACACGTGCGGGCAGAGCCTGGGCGTGGTGGTCGAGGTCCGGTGTGGGACGGAGGCGCCCTGGCGGCGATGGACTGGCCCCGTGTGGGCCAGCGGCGGCGAGTGCGCGGTGTACCTCGGCGGGGATGCGCTGGACGCCGACTTCTTCCAGGCGGCCGTCGCTGGAAACGCCGGCGTCCGCGTCACGGCCGCCATCCGCGCCGATGCGCGGCTGACCGCCCGCATCGCGGGCAACGCCGCCCTCGCCACGAAGGTGCTCGACCTGTCGCGCCGGGCGGCGTGGCGCAAGGTCCACCCGTCGAGCATCTTCCCCCAGGCGTCCGGCCTCGGCGCGCCGGCCGAGCGCGACGACTCGATCATGCTGGGCGCGCTCGCCCGCGCCGCGGCGACGGCCGCCTCGCGGGCGGTCGACGGCGAGATGACGCTCGGCTGGATCGACCCGACGCTTCACCCCGGCGACATCGTCGAGCGGATCGACGGCCGGTGGGTCGAGCTTGCCTCCAACCTCCAGCGCGGCCCGGCCGTCTCGCGCGTGCGGCACGACTACCAGGCCCAGAAGACCACCATCACAGTGAGCGGATGACATGACCACTTCAGCCTTCCACGACGCCCCGCGGCGGCTCGCGCAGGACGGCTCATCCGGCCCGGCGCAGCTCGTGCGCATCACAGCGCTGGACGAGGGCAATCGCTACCAGGCGCGGCCCATCGAGTTCGATTCCGACGGCTCGACGAAGTTCGCCGGCGACGAGACGCTCGTCGTGACCAACCTGGCCGAACCTTACGACGAGGACGGCGCGATCGCGTCCGGGACCGACGCGCTGGCCGTCGACGTCGAGGGGCGGTGGGTTGTGTTTATTCGCCCGACGGCCGGCGCGGCGACGTTCCTCGCCCGCATCGTCAGCGCGGAGGGCGCGGCCCTCTACACCATCCGCGAGCAGGCGTTCGACGAGGAAGGCGGCCTCGTCGACAAGCAAGGCGCGCCCGACCTCTACGCCCGCAACCTGGCCGAGGCGTCGCTCGGCGGCGGGACGGCCGTCGATGTCGATGCGGTCGTCATCGTGACGGCCGTGCCTGATAGCGCCGCGCCGCCGGCGGTCCACTACTTCTTCGATCATCCGGTCTACGCCAGGTACCTGGAGTGAGGCCAGTAGGGAGTGGGGAGTAGGGAGTTGAGGATTCAGCGCAGAAAGAGAACAAGCCGCCAGTATGTGAACCAACCGATGAGCACGGAAAACCACCAACGCCGCACACCCAACTCCCAACTCCCTACTCCCTACGCGCCACTCGCGACCGGAAAGACACCATGACATACGCAGCAACCTGGAGCAACGGAAACGTCGCCGGCCGTCTCGAAGGCGGCGTCCACCGCATCCGCCTGGGCGACGCGGATGAACTCGCCGCGGCGATCAACAGGCGGAGACTGCTGACATATCAGGCCTCGCAGGACTTTTCGAGTTTCATCCACAGCGGTGCGCGGGCACGGCTGGGGCTTGTCCTGGGGGCGGCCGCACCGCCGTTTGACGCATTCCGCACGGCCCTTGCGGGCACGGTCCTGACGCCGCCGACGGGCGCCATGGGCGGCTCGCCGCCAAGCCCCGGCGCGATGGAGTGGCTCTGGCCGCTCGCCGACTCCGACGAGGGCAAGGTCATCATCAGCGGCGCCAGCGGCCTCCGGCCCGGCCAGGTCGGCCTGTTCCAGAAGCTCAATGGCACGAGCCACTGGACGGACCCCGCACTTACGAGCGGGGCTTCATACATCCGCGCCGTCCACTTCAACGAGCTGCGCCAGGCGGCCGAGTGGCTCACTCGCGGCCGGTGGGTGCTGCCGGTCTACTGGGCCGCGGGACTGTTCTCGCCTATGCCCGATGCCTCGTGGATCGGCGACGCCATCGCCAACAACGGCACGGATGAGCTCCGCTCTGCCGGCTTCGCCATCATCCGCCAGCCCACCGGCGGTGAAACACTCGGCCTGGCCAACGTGACCGTTCGCTCATCCAGCAGCCTCCAGATCACGGCCGACGCCGACTGCACGGTGGAGATCTGGCGCTGCCTGCGGCCGATGGATTTCATCGCCGACCCGCCCACGTGGAACGAGTACGCGCCGCTGTCGTCGCTCGCATGGTCGCAGGCAGGCGGCCTGGGCACGGGCGACGCGACTATCATCGGGTCGATTGAGCTTGAGGCCGGCGTGCCCGGCTCGCTCTCCAACTCCGCGCTTACGGCCGCGCTACGGGCGATGGCCGACGGCGAGGAGCCCAACTTCATCATCCGCCGCGCGGACACTGGCGGGGCGACAGTCGCCATCGGCGGACAACTCACGGTGGAGTTCGATCTGGAGGGGCCACCTAACTGAAGACAGTGGGGAGTAGGGAGTGCCCCCCCACTCCCTACTCCCCACTCCCGACTCCCCACGTCTTTACTCGGAGGCAAGACATGATTGCGGAACTTGTCGCTCAACTCGGGACCGACCTCACAAACCTGGGCGCCGCCGGGCTGATGGGCGGCATGTGGCTGTGGGAGCGGCGGGCCAGCCGCAAGCGCGAGGAGCAGCTCTCGCAGGCCCACGAGCGGATCATGCGTGATGAGGAGCGGCTGGGCAAGCTCACGGAGGTGGTCGAGCACAACACGGCCGCCATCGCCCGCTTCACCGAAATCCAGCGGCAGACGCTGGAGGCGCTCGGGCGCATCGTCGAACTCAAACAGGTCCCCATGGACCGGAAAGGAACGCCATGAATTGTGGATTGCGGATTGTGGATTGCGGATTGCATCGCAGGTGGATCTTCCTCCTCTACTCAATCTGCGCAATCTGCGGATTGATCTGCGGCTGCACGGCCGTCACGCAGGATCAGAAGGACTGGATCCGCGACAAGGCCAACCGCTCCGCCGCGTTCGTGACGCTGATGGACGGCGGCCAGACCACGCGGGCCCAAGAGCAGGACTGGATTCGCGGCCAGGATGAGTCGTGGCGGCTCTGGTCGCGGAAGATTGACCTGGGCCTAGCCGCGCCGAACTGGATGGCGGACTCCAGGAAGCAGGCCGCGCCATCGACGGACGCCCCGTCACGCCCCACTCCCAACTCGCCACTGCCCGCGTCCAACTCGCGCCCGGCATCCGCGACGCAGCCTTCGGGCGGCTGCACTGGAGGTTGCCAGTGATCCCCTGGATGGAGATTCGCGACAAGGTCCTGGCCGTCGAGCCCAAGGCCGGGCCGTTTCTCGACATCGTGGGCAGGTACTGGGGCGATGGCAGGCTGACGGAGGACATCGCCGGCCGGTTTATCGCCGCGTGGATGAACCGCAACTTCGTGGCCGCCCGCGCGCTGCTCTACGGATCGATGACGGCCGACGACCTCATCGCCGCGGACAATGCAGCCAATGACCGCCTGGCCGCGATGATCGAGCAGGAGAAGAAGCTCCACGACTTCGCCGTCGAGCTTGAGGCGGCGCTGCTGAAGGTGGCGCTGGGCGTGGCCCTGGCCGCGGTGGGCCTTTGACTATCGCATCCCCTGGAAACTGGAGAACACCATGAACTCGATCCGCAACTTCCTCAGGGGCAAGAAGACCTACATCACGGCCGCCATCGGTCTGTTAGGCGCTGTCGTGGCATGGGCCGACGGCGACATGAGCACCATGTCCTTGTTGGGCGCGGCCTGGGCGGCGGTCCAGGCGTGCTTCATCCGCGCGGGCCTTGCCAACGAGATCGACAAGGCGACGCAGCAACCGTAATCGGTTGATCGGTCGCGGCGTCACCAGCTACAGAGACACGAACAGGGGATCGGACAGGGCCAACACGTCCCACTGCGCGGGGTCCGGATTCACCCTCGCGGCCTCCATGGGAAGATGCGCCCGCGAGGTCCCCCGTACGGCTCGCGTCATGTTGAAGACCGCCGGGGAGGGTCGAGCCACATCGAGCACGAGGCCGGCCGCGGCGTTCGCGGCGCGGGCGGGCGACGGACCGGGCGATTCCTCGGCGAAGACGTCGGCCACGGCCAGTGACCGCGAGCCCAGGGCGGGATGCAGGGGGACCATCGCCGCACCGGCCTGGGCGGAGTCGGGCTGAACCGCCGGGCCAAGCGACGGCTGGGAATCAACCGTCAGAGGGGCGGCCGTGCCGGGCTCAGCAGGATCGGACTGGAGCGCCAGGCAAGGCGATGCCTCCACCGTCATCGGCCCGGAGGCGACGTACTCCTCGCCGAAGTGGTTGAACCAGATGATGTAGTCGGTCATGTCCACCAGGCCGCTGAAGTCGAAGTCCGCGCCCGCCCAGCCCCCGGAGCCGCCGAAGTGTTCGAACCAGATGATGTAGTCGGTCATGTCCACCAGACCGCTGTTGTTCGCATCTCCAGGCAATGACGGACAGATGTCCGAGTGGCACGCGGCCGCGACGCTGGTGCTGCCGGCGAGGTCCGACGCCACGGCGAAGAAGCTGAGGCGGCCGTAAGGCATTGCGCCGGTAGCGCCGGTCCATGACCACCCGTCGGCGCCGTTGGTGTCCTCGCCAAGGTACGCGTCGATCCCGGCGTCATATGTCTGGTTGCCGTTGGCGTCCCTGTAGAAACGCACGCGGTCCAGGTTCCCATCGGCGTCCGAGACGCCCGTCGCGGTGAGTGTCAGGTCCGCCGGGCGGATGACATACGGCGAGGATGGGCTCAGCGCGGCCACCAGGGGGCGCATCTCGAAGTCCGCGCTGATCGAGTAATCCCCGCCCGCCGCGTGGTCCCCGAACCGGTAGCTGAAGACGCAGACATGGTACTCCTGGCCAGGGGTCAGGCCGTCGTATGTGTTCATTGCGGCGGCGCCGTCGGAGGGGCTGGCATACGACGAACCGACGGCAGCGCCGGTGGAGTCAAACAACTGGAACTCGAGTCGGAAAGCCTCGACCGGCTTGGCGGTCAGGACCAGCCTGCCGGAGCTGTTTGCCGGGGCGGTGAACTGGAAGTAGTCCGGCTCGGCCTTCGCGGGCGTCGCGCCGTAATCCAGGAACCCGCTGGCGCCGCCGACACCCGCGCCATTCAGGGCGATCGGAGGAGCCGTGGCAGCGGGGGAGTCTATCGTGACGTCCACGTCGCCGGTGCTGTCCTGTTCGGCGTCTTGGACCAGGATCGTATAGACCTCGTCCGCGTTGAGCGCATGGGTGAGCGTTTCCGTCGCGCCCGAGCCGGTGTTTGCCACCGACACGAGGGCGCCGGTCCCGTCGTACAGGGCCAGCAGCGGGTTGACGCCGGCGACCGCGGTCGCGGTGAAGACCGTCACGCCGCCATCGGCGGTGGCAAACCGCCACCTGTCCTGATCGCCGGCGTAGTCAATGAGGAACTCGGCGGCGATCGCGCGGTCCCCGAACTTGTTGACCGGGCCGTAGTACTCCAGGGCCGGAACAGTCAGAGGCACGTCGTAGAGCTGGAACTGCACGTCGATGTCATAGGGGCCGGTGCTCAGGTAGTCGTTGCCTGCCCCGATGACAATGGTCTGGCCGGCGGAGACGAGGGCGAGGGTCGCCGTGACTGTCTGCCCGCCGGCGGACCCGTGGCTGGCGGCGAGGCAGTTCCCGGACGGATCGTACAGGCGAAGGTACGGGATCAGAGACAGGTCGTCCGGGTCCATGGTCACGGTGAGGGACCTGGCGCGAAGCGGGGCGACTATGGAGAAGAAGTCCTCATCCGCGATCGGACTGATCGAGTTGACGTCGTTGTTGCCAGCGCCGGTGGAGGGATCAATGGCAATCGAGACGATCGACGGGAAGGACGGCACATTGTACGTACACGTGAAGCTTCCGCTGTCGGCCGGGTCTTGCGCCGCCGTGTAGATGTAGTAAGAGCCTATCCGAATAACCCGGAACAGCGATACGTAATGACTGCACAGACCAGATGA
>JBHGBE010000136.1:0-7924 GCA_041946855.1 Phycisphaerae bacterium
GGGGCAAGTAGAAGTCGAACTAGAACTGGCAGTCATAGATGACTGCCTTATATGAGGAGAATGCAAATGCGGGCAATGAGCTTCTGTCTCCTGGCGTGTGCGGCCTGCCTCTGGGCCGGTTGTGCAATGGAATCGCCCATGCACTACATGGGGGCGAAAGATGCGGGACTTGCTTACGCTCGGGGCCCGGCCTCGCCCGACGCCGGCAAACCCGCGCCCGACTTCGACCTTTCCAAGGGGGACGAAAAGGCCCAGGTCCCGACCATGAGCAGCGTCGAGCCGCGGAAGGTCGTCTACACCGGGCGGTTCAACATAGTGGTCGGCGACGTGCAGGCCTCGGTGAAGGCCGCCCGCGCGATGGCGGAGAAGCTCGGCGGCTATGCACTGCGCGTGACGACCAGCGCGATCGCCATCCGCGTGCCGGCGGAGAAGTTCGACACGGCCGTCGAGGAGCTGGGGCGTCTTGGCTCCGTCATCGACCAGGACATCACCGCCCAGGACGTGACCGACCAGTACACGGACCTTCAGATCCGCCTCCGCAACGCCAAGGCCGCGCAGCAGAAGCTCCTGGCCCTGCTGGAAAAGGCCCAGGGCGTCAAGGACACGCTGGAGATAGAGAAGGAGCTTGCGCGGCTCACGACGGAGATCGAGCAGCTTGAAGGGCAGATCAACAAGCTCACCAATCAGGTCGCGTTCGCGACGCTGACGATCACGTTCACCGCCAAGCCCAGCGCGCCGGCCGCCACGCGGGTGAGGCTGCCCTTCCGCTGGCTTGGGGACCTGGGGCTGGAGAGGTTGCTTGAGTTCTGAGCGGCTTGACCGGGAAAGGACACGCAGATGAAGACCTTCGCGACCGTAATGATCCTGGGCTGCGCCATACTGGGCGGATGCTCGCCCGCGCTTCCGTTGCCGCCGGGATTCGTCGATGTCGGGCGGGACAACCTGGGGCCGTATTCGCAGCGGGCGGTGTCGGCCGACGGCGTGGTGATCGCCATCCGCACCGAGGACAACCCCAAGAACGCCACGCTTGACTTCTGGGCGCCCGCCATCCGCGATGAGCTGGTGGACCGCCGCGGATACACGCTCGTCAGAGAGGAGCCCGTCACATCCGGCGCACTTGGTGGCAAGCTGATGATCTTCTCCTCGCAGCGGTCTGGCGTGGAGTTCACGTACCTCGCGGCCGTCTACGTGAAGGGCTCGCAGGTCGTGATCGCGGAGGCCGGGGGCAAGCGTGAGGCCGTGACGCCCAAGGTGGACGCCATTCGCAAGAGCCTTTGCGACGTGCGCTACGGGGGCATGTGATCTCGCATTCCATCATTCGCCGCCGGGATCGGCGTGGCGCCTCTGGACCGCGCGGGGGTCCGTGATGACGTAGAAGGTCGGGACAGGCACTACTTTTCGGCCTCTCGCGATACGGTTTCCCCAGAAACACGAGTCACGGATTCATCCCTGTCGCTGACGGAGGATAATCGGAACTAATGCCTGCTATTAGGAAGTATCTGTTTTTCTGATTAGCCGGGGCCTGCATACTACATTTCAGCCCGCCGTCGGGCGGGCCGTTTCTTGCGGAGACGATCACTTCAGCATCCGGCCGGCGCGGACCGGGCCGGGCGACGACGTGTCTCCGGTTCAATTTCAGAAGGGAAAAGGAACATGAACCTCCAGCAGCCGAATTCCAACGAGTGTACGCAGACGGCCAACCGCTCTCGCAGCGTGGTGCCGTTCTCGGGCCTCTGCTCGCGGTGCATCGACGGGTGCCGCGGCAATTGCGAGGTCTTCAAGGCCTCCTTCCGCGGGCGCGAGGTGCTGTACCCAGGCCCGTTCGGGGCGCTCACCGCCGGCGCGGACAAGAACTACCCCGTCGATTACTCGCACCTGAACATCATGGGCTACGCGCTGGGCGCCAAAGGCCTGGGCGAGGCCCAGGAGGGCAACCCCGACAACACGCTGTTCCCCATGGTCAACACGGAAACGTCTTACGGCGCGCAGCACAAGGTGACGATGCGCCTGCCTGTGTTCACCGGCGCGCTTGGCTCGACGGACATCGCGCGGAAGAACTGGGAGCACTTCGCGGCCGGGGCCGGCGTGGCGGGCATAACGCTGGTCTGCGGCGAGAACGTCTGCGGCGTGGACCCCGACCTCCAGCGCAACCGCAACGGCAAGGTGACGCACTCGCCGGAGATGGCCCGCCGCGTCGAGGCGTACAAGCGCTGGCACGAGGGCTACGGCGACCTGATCGTCCAGATGAACGTCGAGGACACGCGCCTGGGCGTGGCGGAGTACGTGGTCGACAAGCTCGGCGTCGAGTGCGTGGAGCTCAAGTGGGGCCAGGGCGCAAAGTGCATCGGCGGCGAGATACAGGTCGATGCCCTTGACCGCGCCATCGAACTACAGAAGCGCGGCTACCTCGTCACGCCCGACCCCTCCAAGCCCGACAGCCAGGCGGCGTTCAAGGACCACGCGCTGAAGCACTTCGAGCGACACAGCCGCCTGGGCTTCATCGACCAGGAAGGCTTCATGAAGGAGGTCGCCCGCCTCCGCAAGGCAGGCGCGAAGCGCGTCACGCTCAAGACGGGCGCGTATCCGATGCGCGAGCTTGCGATGGCGCTGCGCTGGGCAAGCGACGCCAGGCTGGACCTTGTGACCATCGACGGCGCGGGCGGCGGCACGGGCATGAGCCCCTGGCGGATGATGTCGGAGTGGGGCGTGCCGACGTTCTACCTCCAGTGCATGGCCAACGAGCTGTGCGGCAAGCTGGCGGTCCGCGGCCGGTTCGTGCCCGACATCGCCATCGCCGGCGGGTTCTCGACCGAGGACCACATCTTCAAGGTCCTGGCGATGGGCAGTCCGTTCACCAGGGCGGTGTGCATGGGCCGGGCGCTGATGATTCCCGGCATGGTCGGCAAGAACATCGGCCTGTGGCTCCAGGAAGGCCAGAACGCGCTGCCCAGGACCATCAGCGAGTTCGGCGCGACGAAGGAGGAAATCTTCGTCTGCTACGAGACGCTCGTGGCCAAGTACGGGCGGCAGGGCGTCGAGGACATGCCGCTGGGCGCGGTGGCGATGTACTGCTTCACGGACAAGCTGCGGACGGGCCTCCAGCAGTTGATGGCCGGCAGCCGCAACTTCGCCGTCTCGACCATCAGCCGCAACGACCTGATGTCGCTTTCGGAAGAGGCGGCGAGGATATCCGGCATCCCGTTCGTCATGGATGCGTTCAGGGAAGAGGCGATGCGGATTGTGGAGGCATGAGCGGCCCAAGGCCTTTTCACGCCGAACCAATAGATGCCGAAAAGTAGTGACTGTCCCGACTTTTAGAAAGTCGGGACAGTCACTACTTTTCCTGGTTGTTCGGATGAGGAACCACCTGTCAGGTGGCCCAAGTGGCTTGGCCCCGGCGATGGGGGCTCGCACAGCGGAGGGCGCGGCGGCGCTGGACGGCCACGCCTTCGGGCTGGCGGACGGGCACACCTCATGTTAGAAATGACGCCGTGATAGACTACTTAGGCCGAACCAGGCGGACGGTCAACTTCCTCAAGACCATCCTGTTCGATTACCCCGAGTGGACGCCGGCACGCGTGAACTTCCTGCCGGCCGCGTGGATCAAGCATCGCGAGCGGCTTGAGGAACTGGTGCTGGCGCACCCGCGCGTGTTCCCCGGCTTCAAGAAGGGCAGCGTCGATTTTGACTTCACGGCCGGCATCGGCAACCCGCTCTACGAGCTTGGCCGGCACACCGACTGCTGGGGCACGGTGTGGAACAACATCGCCCGCGGGTTCGACAGCCAGGTGGACGTCGAGCCGCTGGCCGACTGGGCGGCGTTCGATGAGTGGAAGAAGCGCCTGCCGGACCCGATGAAGGACGACCAGTTCGGCCCGCGCACGGAGTGGGACAAGCTCAAGGCCAATATGGACCGCGCCAGGGCCGCGGGCGGCCTGGCCGAGAGCGGGCCCCTGCCGCACGGCTTTTTCTTCATGCGGCTGTACTACCTGCGCGGTCTTGAGAACCTGATGGTCGATATGGCGACCGGCGAGGAGCGCCTGGGCGAGCTGATACGGATCATCGAGGACTACAGCGCGGCCGTCATACGCAAGGTGCTTGATCTGGGGGCCGAACTCGTGGGCCTGGGCGAGGACCTGGGGATGCAGACTGCGCTGCCGATCAGCCCGGCGATGTGGCGCAAGTACGTCAAGCCCACCTACGAGGCGACCATCGGCCTGTGCCGCGACCGCGGCGTTCTGGTCTACCTGCACAGCGACGGGCACATACTGGAGATCATCCCCGACCTGATCGAGGTCGGCGTCAGGATGCTCAATCCGCAGATTCGCGCCAACGGCCTGGCTGGCCTGCGGAAGTACGCCCGCGGCAAGGTCGCGCTAAGCCAGGACCTGGACCGCCAGCTCTTTCCGTTCGCCACGCCGTCGCAGGTGGAGGACCACATCGGCGAGGTCTTCGAGGGCCTGTACATGAAGGAGGGCGGGCTGGCGCTCCAAGGCGAGGTCGGGCCGGAGGTGCCGCTGGAGAACGTGGAAGCGATCTGCCGGGCGATGGAGAAGCTGTGCAACCTGCCAGAGCCGGAGGTCACGTAGACAGCAATTCTAGAAGTTCCATCGGGCGCTTGATGAGCGCCATTGCGCCGTTAGCCAGGAGTTCATCGGCCGTGCGGAAGCCCCACAGCGCCCCCACGGGGAACATGCCAGCGGCGACGGCCGTCTTCATGTCCGTGTTCGTGTCGCCGACGTAGACGAACCGCTCCGGCGGGATGGCCAGGCCGCGGGCGATCGCCAGCGCGGCCGTCGGGTCGGGCTTGTGGGCCACGCCCTCGCGGGCCCCGACGATGGCGGCGAATGTCCACCGCGGCAGGAGCTTGTGGACGGTCAGGTTCGTGAAGTCGTCGGGCTTGTTGGAGTAGACCGCGAACTTCATCCCGCGGGCGGCCAGCGCGTCGAGCAGCTCGGGGATGCCCTCGTACGGCCGGGTCTTGCGGTCCCAGTTGGCCATGTACGCCTGGCGGTAGATGGGCATGAGCGTCGCGAGCGTCCCCTCGTCGCGCCGGCCCTCGGGCAGGGCGCGGAGGGCGAAGTTCCGCACGCCGTCGCCGACGAAGTACTTGCACTGCGCCGTCGTCACCGGCGGGCAGCCGACGGCCGCCAGGGCCGCGTTCATCGCGTCGGTCAAGTCCTCGATGGTGTCCAGCAGCGTGCCGTCGAGGTCGAAGAGGACAGCTTGAAAGTCTTTCATGGTTCTCAGAGCCCAGCGCCAAGGGCCGCAGGATCACGGAATGTCGTGCGGCGAACGGGCACGACATTGTAGCGGCGGGGCGGATCGGCCGCCAACGGATAGAGACATGGATAGACGCGCGAAGCGCCGCACGAGTCGCGGCCCGATGCGGCGTCAAGACGCCACGGGCTGCCTGACGGCAAAGCCCGCAGGCGGTTTCGCCGATGAATGTGTAGAGGCAGGCGGGGGCTGCCGGTGGAGACGCAGGGCATGACGGAACAGGCGCAGGAACTAAGAGGGCCGGCGGCGGGGCCCGCGTTTGCGGCGGAGGCCGGCCGGTCCGCGCACACCGGCAACCTGGCCGGCGTGTTGGCCAGTCTGGCCGTCGTGACGGTGGCTGCGGTGGTCGCCGGCGCCGCGGCACATTTCATCGCGCGATGGGCTTACGTGATGCTCGCGCTTCCCGTGGCCGTCGGGCTGGCGGTGGGGTTGGCCGGGGCGTGGGCTGCCAGGCGTTTCAGAATTCACACGCCCACGATGTTCGCGGCGGGCGGGCTTCTGGCCGCCGTGGCGGCCATGGGGGCGATGCACTGCCTGGATTTCCGCGATTTCCGCCATGACATCGACGCGCAGGCCAGCCAATGGGAGCCGGCCAAGCTGATCATGTGCCAGCTAACGCCGGAGCAGTTTGCGACGTACCTGCGGCGGATGCAGTTCATGCCGGAGCAGGAAGAGACAGCGCGGCTCGTGTACAAGGCGTACAACGCGACGACGCTCTGGTCCTACCTGGACTTCCAGGCCGCCCAAGGCGCGCAAGGCCTTCGGATCAAGCGGCCATCCGGCACGATCGTCCTGCTGAACCTGGGGTACGCGGGGACGTGGATCAACTGGATCGCCGAGTTGTTGCTCGTGGCCGCGATTATGTATTGGCTGATGCGAAGCGCGAGGCTGCTGCCAAGGTCGGGGCGTTCGTGAAGTGGAGCGGGGGGAGAGAACGCTACACGTTCAGGCACGAACGGCCGGCAGGATCCTCTTGGTCACTTCCTCAGCGAACGGGGCGAAGCCCTTGGGGCAACACTTGGCGAGAAGACCGAGATCGACGTGGGACGCTACTTGCGCGTACTTGTCGCCGAGGCCCTGGCCGCCCCCAAATACCTCCGCGGCCCTGTCCTTCGGGTGCCTGCCTGTGCCTTCGACACCGTCCATCGTCTCAGGCGATGGATGGCTTCTTGCAGCGTTTCCTCCTGCCTTGCCTAGGGCGCCACCGTCGGCGATCATCCAGGCGTCGAACGCCTCCACGGCCATCCCGACGGCGCAAGGTGGGCAGGCCAGGTCATGCTCCAAGGCGCTGCGCCCCTCTTGTAAGGGCTTTATCCGCTCACTGTCCGGGAGCCTGTCCCTGTCAACAAGGATCACAGCGCCCGCATGCTTCTGGGCCTTCGCGAGCAGGATTGCGCGCTTGACCTTCTTTGCCAGCTTGTGTTCCTTGCCGCGGGCGTGAGGCACTTGGGCAAAGGGGAATGCGACATATCGCACGCTCGGCGGGGCATCAAGGAGGCGGTCGACGAGCATCGGCAGTGCGGGCAGTTCGTCACGGGCAAGGGCCTTTCCGAGTTGCCCGCCAAGTTCGTGTTTGCCGTCGCCATAGACGACGACCGTCCGGTCGGTCACTTGCTCCCCCTGGCCTTTTCCACGATCTCCGCTTCGTCAAATGTCGTCCATATCTCCCCGGACATGAAGTGCTTCTTCATTGCCTCCACTTCCGGGAAGTCCGACAACTTGGCTGCATGGACAGCGCCTTCGCGGTCCTTGGAGAAGACACGAACGTCTTCCGGTTCGACCAGATCCAACAGGTAAGGGGAATGAGTTGTAACGATGATCTGGACCTTCTGCTTCTCGCACATTTCGCGAAGCAGAGCCACTATGTCCTTGAGCTTGGAGTAGTGAACGCCATTCTCCGGCTCCTCCACGAGCAGGATTCGCGACGGGTCAGGCCAGTGGCGAAGAACCAAGAACGCCAGGGCCAACACAACGCCATCAGATACGACTTCGACGGGAAGATCATAATCGCCTTGAGTCAGGAAGTTGAGTCTGTGCCATGGGCTGCCCTTCTTGGCCCCGGAAACCACAGCCAGCCCTTTGTAACGAGGGAACATCTCACAGAAGCGATCCTGAATTGCCTCGAATACAGCTCTATGGGTACGGAGCAGCGAATCAAGGACGGCTGGTAAAGAGAACCCATTTCGCTGCAACGGTGATTCGGCATATGAAAGAAGCACATCCTCTCTGAGCGTCTGCGGATGGAAACTGACGTACGAAGGCGTGCCAATCGCGTTGCCGAGCCACTCTGACCACCACTGTGGTCTGCTAGAAGAAGGGATTCCTGAACTCCCGCAAGACCAGTCGGGCTCTGTCTCGCCGCTTTCCTCGGGCTGCGACCAGTACACGAAATCATCGTTGATCCGGTTTATCGACCGAACTGAAGCTGCCCTTGTGGCTCGGGCCTCGTTGCTGTTGGCCAAGACTCCGATCATTGTCCTTCCGGTGAACTGCATCTGCCAAACTGCCTCAACGCCCACGGGAAATCCGGTCTTTTTGCTGAGATTCGAGGCAGAGATCTCGTATGTTGCGTGCAGCACTTCAGAGGCTAGCCCCAAAACAAGCGTATGTCCGCCGGCCCGATGCAGGAGCGAAGGCGTCTCGG
>JBHGBE010000137.1:0-7765 GCA_041946855.1 Phycisphaerae bacterium
CCGGCACGGCCGTGTCCTACCAGGTCGTGTCCACCTCCGGCGGCCAGGTGCTTGTCGTCCTGGGCACCGGCGCCAACGACGTGATCACCGTCTCCCAGGCGGCCGATCGCATCACGCTGACGACCTCCGCCGGAAGCCAGGACGTGGCCGGCTCGTTCGCGGGCATCGCGCTCTATGGCTTCGGCGGCGCCGACACGCTGCGCCTGACGTACTCCGTCACCGCGCAGCACGCCATCTACGGCGGCGATGGAAACGACCAGATCTTCGACAACGCCCAGGGCGCCGGGTGGGACTACGGCAATGCCGGCGACGACCTGATCGTCACCATCGGCGGCGGCGCGGACACCGTCTGGGGCGGCGCGGGCCTGGTGAGCTTCTGGGTCGATTCTTCCGACGCCATCGCCGATGCCACCGCCGCCGAGATCGCCGCGGGGAGCATCCACACGATATCCCAGTTCTACCAGCCATACACGACCGACCCCACGGCCGCCAACTACGTCTCCCTGAACATCAACGGCCAGAACCTTGCCGACCCGACGGCCTCCTACGCATACCAGAGCTTCGCTGCAAAGCCGCTGTTCACCGATGGGCCGGACTACCGCGACATCGCACAGGGCCAAGTGGGCGACTGCTACTTCCTGGCCGCACTGGCCAGCATCGCCGACACCCACCCCGACATCATCCGCCAGGCGATCGCGCCGCTTGGCGGGTGCCTGTGGAAGCCAGGACGCATCCCAAGGTCGTTAGCTGTCCGAACTACGCATTTGTGCGTCGCGCCCGCCGTCCAAGGCGCAGGGCGTTGTCTGGAGACTGTGCATCGTCGCGCCGGTCGCCCTGTGCGAGGAGTCGGCGGACTGCGCGACGGGCCGTGCCCAAGCTGTTGGCCACGCACCGAAGTGTCGCCCGGCGATGGTCTGTGGGCGGCCGATAACAAGATTGACAGGCGACGAAATAGAGTGTCTTGGCGCAACGGGAATTAGATCTGACGAAGGAGACGCGTATGGTAAGATAATGCTTTCTGGTTCTGGCCGTGCTGGGCTTGGTTGTGGGTGTGGCATACTCTGGCACAGAAATCTACACAGGCAGCCTTAGTTGGAGTAACCACGCCTCCCAAGGCCTGACGGCGACTGGCAACTGGGATCAGACCATCACGGGGCCGGATAAGAATCCCACCATAACCAACCAGACGACCTCCATAACTTGGACCGTCAAGTACGATCCGGCCGGGCTGGACGGTACAGGCCTCCAGTTCATGTACGCCTATCAGATGAGCCTGACGGCCAACCCGAGCCTCACGGGCTTTTTCTTGCAGACTTCTCTGAATTCCACACCGGAACAGTTCCTGGTGGTACTGGGAGGGAATCCTTCCGGGCCGGAAGACGTGGCCACGATGGGTTGGATCCATCTCCCTACCTATCCAGGAACGGAATACGGGCTTCACTTCTCCGCGAGCCCCGGCGGCCTAAACGGTCTTGAGATCAAGCTTTACACGAACCGGATTCCCGTTTGGGGCGACTTCATTACTGGTGACGGTAACGGCAACGAGGCATATAATAATGGGTTTGCCTACCCGTCAGCTAACGCGCAGCAGGCCTTCGGAGTCCTAGACAATAATGGGATTTTCACGGCTGGTGGTACAGGTGCATGGCCAACAGACGATCTGGCCCACGCCAAGATCCTCGTACCGGACAGCGTCTCAGCGCTGCCCCCAGTTCCCGAGCCCCTGACGATGGTCAGCGCGTTCATGGCGATCAGCGGCATCGGCCTTTACCTGCGTAAGCGGACCAGAGTTCAGGCGTAAGCCTGCCATTTGGCGCACGGCTTCGTGAGTTTCGTAGATGGCCCCATCCCCTCCGGCGCGGCGACGCGGCGGAGAGGATGGGGCTGACAGAGAATACGTTCGTCCCGCGGCCGCGCGACGCACACGCGGGACAAGCGGCGTATATCCGATCCTGATGCGGCCCGAGGCCCCCTCGGCCGCAGCCAGGCTTTTATCTTCCCAGCGCCGTTATGGCAGCAATAGGAAGCGCCCGTGTTCCCCTGACTGCCTCTGTGAGGGCTTGCCGTTAGGCGCTGTTGTGGGCGTCAAGTCCTTGCTGCGAGGGCCTGGGCCCGAATAGCAGCGCCTCACGCCTAGGCGGTCCCAAAGGCTTGCGGGCAGCTGCTGTGCGGGCTTGCCGTTAGGCGCTGTTGTGGGCGTCAAGTCCTTGCTGCGAGGGCCTAGGCGCACAGCAGCGCCTCACGCCAAGGCAGTTCCGACGTCTTGGCGGCACCTCGTGTGCGCGATCGCCCAGGCCGGCCGGGGGCGTTGACTCGTTGGGCTGCTCCGGCCTCGCGCCGTTGGGGATGGGCCAAGTGCGGCGCAACTGGCGAATTGGCAGGAAATAGCGTCTTGCGGCGAGCGCTCTTTGTCGCCAGAATGCGCTCCGGCCCGCGCGCGAGGCCCGGAGTTGGCGAGGGTTCGTTCCGGCTGCGCATCAACGAGTTGTGACTTTCGGCACTCCGAAAAACGCCCAAAAGCGCGCCAAAGCGCGCTCGGGCCCCGGTTAGGCTGGAAGGACAAACTGTGGATTGCGGACCGTGGATTGCGGATTGCGGATTGAAGATACCTTCGGGATTATGCATTTCGCATTTCCAAGCTCCACGGCCTGTCGCCAGGGTCCCGGCCGGGGAATCCCACAATCCACTCCCGGCGCGCCGGGACATGATGAATATCGGACCTCGGCGGACGCGCCCACAGGCATCCACTCCCGGCGCGCCGCGGCATGATCCCGAAGGAACCTTCGGTCCACAATCGGGCGACAACCGGGCCGAATCGGGCAGTATTGGGCAGTATTGGGCAGCTACGGGCAGGAACGGGCAGGGGGCGGAGATGCAAGTCGTTGGCAAACAGCATGTTGTGGTTTTGGACCCTCTTTCACGTCCTATCTCGCGGATGCGGGCGTTCATCTGTCGCCCGCGCCGCGGAGGGCCCTGGCCCATCCGCGCCTGGGCCTCGGGCGTGCCCGCACGATACCCCGGAGGAATTGTACAGAATCCCTCGATTTTGTACGCGACCCCCCCGATTTTGTCCGTGGTTGTCCGCTTTTGTCCGCTGCTGTCTGCCGCTATGCGGGCCGAAACGCGCAAGTGCTTGGCGTACACTGTGATTGGCATTTTGGCGTGCGAGAACAAAGCCCTCGCCTACGGCTTGCGGCTGAACTGCGAAGCCGCCTTATGCCCGCGGCCGTCAACCTGTCGTGAAGCCGGGGGCCGAACCTGCTGGCAATGTCGTAGCACCAAGCGGCACGATCTGGCGTATGGCGGTCAGCCATCGATGAAGGGCGAGGGCAAGGCGGCAAGGATGTCCAAGCTTCCAAGGACCGTTTGTGCCCAGGGGAAGTTTCGCGGGCCTACGTGCAGGCCCGGCGACTCCAGCCGATTGTCCAGGCCGTTGTCCGAACCGGTGGTGCGCCCGCCCACCCGCGGCCGTGCCGCCTGACTTGACCGGGCCGGAACGCTCACCGCCCCGCCCATCGGCGCGGGCGCGAGCAATGGCTCGGACGTGTTGAGGTCCAGTGCGATGGCGGTCCCGGCATTGCCCTCCGGTACCGGCAAGGCGTCCATGCGGCTGGCCGCCAGGCCGCTCGCTCCCGCGGCAAACGGGGTCCGGGCAAGAACGAGCGGCGCGTGGACCGCCGCGGCCGGCGTGCCGAACGGCGATGGCGCCGCTGGCATTGCCGGCGGGTCCGCCGCCGCGATTGCCGGGCGCTCCGGCATGACCGCGCCCTCCGTAGTCCAAACCGTTGCGTCAGGAATCTGCTGCGTTGGTACCGTGCCGAGGTCCTCGCCGCCGGCAATTTCGCCGCCCGCTTCCGGCGCGGCCGGCTCCTCGGCCAGACTGTAGCCGCGTCCGAAGTTGCCAAACCAGATCACGTAATCCTGCATGTCCACCATGCCGTCGGCATTGCAGTCGCCCTGCGTCCACCCATCCCCGCTTGCGCCGAAGTCGGTGAACCAGACGACGTAATCCGCCATGTCCACCAGGTTGTCCCCGTTCACGTCGCCCCCGAGCCTGATGAAGCTGAACACGTAGTTTGTGCCGCCGTTGAGGACGTTGCCGGCCGGGTCCGTCACGCCCGACACATCCAGCGTTGCCACGTAAGCCCCGTCGGGGAGCGTCCCGCCGGCAAGCGTGGGGAAGGTCCACACGGCCGTGTTCGTGCCAGCGTCGTAGCTCAGGACGATGTCGGCCTGGCTGATGTCGGACCCATCCGTCGAGTTGTGCAGTGTCAGCCTGCCATCCGGCAGTCCGCCGGCTAGGGCCTCGGAGAACCGCATTGCCAGGCTCTTGACGACCGAGCGGGTTGCCCGCCCGCCGTTGACCTCGACGGACAGGATGGCCGGGGGCGTGACATCCTGAACGACAGTGATGTTCACGGTCGCGACGTTCGAGTAGGCCTGCGTGTCGTAGGCCATGTACGTGAAGCTGTCGGGGCCGTAGTAGCCGCCGTCGGGCGTGTAGGCGAACGAGCCGTCGGCATTGGGCGTCAGCACGCCGTGGGAAGGATTGCCGAAGTTCACGGCCGTCAGGGACAGGCCATAGGCGTCAGTGTCATTGGCCAGCACGCCCGGCGCGGCGACGGACAGCGCGACGCCCTGGCCGGTCGTATAGGTGTCATCCGCCGCGGCCGGCGGCAGTGGAAGGACCGTAACAGTGGTCTCGCGGAACACGGCGCCCGACTCGGCCCGGACCGTGGCGCTGCCGGGGGAAAGCGGCGCGGTGTACAGCCCCGCGGACGTGATCGAGCCGCCGCCGGGTGTCTGGACAGACCAGGCAAACCCACCCGATGGCGTGAACGCCGCGCCGAACTGGTCGATGGCCGTGGCGGTGAACTGGCAGGTCCCCGTGGCCGTCACGGATGGGTTGGCGGGCGACAGCGCGATGCTCGTCAGGACCGGATTGACCGTGACGGCCACGCTGCTGGTGACTGTCCGGCCGTAGGCGTCGGCCACCGTCACGCGCAGGGTGTAGTTCCCGGTCTTGCTGAACGTGGCGACTGCGTCCTTGGCGGCGTTTGTGGCGTTGACGCTGAAGGTGGGGTTGGCCGCGCCGGCGGGCTTGGCGACCGTTGACCACGTGTAGACGAGGTTCTGCTCGCCGCCGTCATCGTCGGCCCGGACGCTCAGGCCGGAGCTGCTGCCCGCGACCGGATTGGGCGACGCGGCGGCCGGCTGGACGATCGTCGGCGGGGCCGTATACGCGCCGAAATCCTGCCCTGTAAGGACCTGCTGGTCGGCCAGAGCGCCGCTGTACGCGCCGCCGGCGGGGCTGGTCACCGTCAAGCCCACCGGGACGGCCACGCGGACCGCGAACGGCCCGCTGGCCAGCCGGGTCAGGGCGTAGTCGCCGGCGGAGTTGGTCCACGTGGCCTCTTCGTTGCTGCTGACCAGGAGCGACCAGCTATTCAAGGTGCCGGTGAAGCCTACCGCGCCGTCGCTGACCGTGAGTTGCCAGACGCCGTTGGCGTCCAGGCCGTCGAAGGCGCTGAGGGGCGTCGCCGGCCGGAACGCGCCGGTGAAGGGCGCGGAGCCGGACGTGATGGCCGTCGCGGCCTCGTCGTCGAGTGTCGTGCCCGTGAAGTTCTGTCCGCTGCCGCCCACGCCGTCGAACAGCGTGATCGTCGTGCCCGACGGCGAGGTCAGCGTGACCTTCAGATCGGAGTCGCGCCCGTGCGTGATGTTCAGCGTAACGTTGACGTCCGCGATGCTGCCGGTGACGCCGGACATGGTCAGCGATGAAGTGACCGTGCCGGCCGTGACCCTGTGGCCCTTCGACGTGGCGTCTGGAATGGCGGCGGATGTGTTGTCCGACGCGGTGGTGGAGAAGGAGTCGAATGCGCCGTCGTTGTTCGCGTCCAGGTAGACGATCTGATTTGCCAGGCCGATCTCGCCGGCGTCCTTCACGCCGTTGCCGTTCAGGTCAAGCCAGACGTTGCCGCGGATCTCCGTGTCGGGATAGTCCAGATAGGCCCTCGTATGAGTGGGCAGGTCCCCCACTCGCGGCCCGGTCGCGCAGACGCCCAGGACGTTGCCGGCCGCGTCGGTGAGCTTGAAGGAGTAGATGGTGTCCGCGTACGTGTCCTGGTAAGGGCCGTTGTTGGTCAGCGTGTACCGCTCGACGGCGGACAGGTTTGGCGCCAGGTCGCTGAAGTCCAGCACGAAGATGCCAGTCGGGGCGGCCGACGGGTTGGAGGAGTAGCTCACGCCGTCGAAGCCGTAGCTGCCGCCATCGTAGTACAGCGCGGAAGGGGTGTAGGTGGACGTCTGGCCGGCGCCGTTCGTGATGCTCAGCGACATGGCCATCATGTTTCGCTGTGAATGCTGGATTGTGAACTCGGCCACGGCCGTCGGCGTGTACGGCTCGGGCCGCGCGGTCAGCCAGGTTGCGCTGTTCCCCCAGAACGCGGCCTGCCGGCCTACAGGCGTCCAGCCGGAGACGGCGCTGGTGGCCTTGAGCGCGTCGTAGGCCAGCCAGGTGTAGCCGCCGTTGCCCCATCCCGCGCCCCAGGAGTTGGCGATCAGAAGCGCGCCCTTCTCGCCTGAGTCCACGACGCCATTTGAGTTGACGTCCAGCCAGATGCTGTCGTTATAGCCGACGATGGTCATCTCGTGGCCGCCGGCGCCGGACCCGAGGGCGTAGTATCCGCCCTGGCCGGCGTATGGGTCGTCGCTCGGGTCGCTGGGATCGTTGCCCACGGTCTTGGGCAGCCATGCGTATACATACGTGGCGAAGTTGAGGACATACCCATCCGTCAGCAGCGTCTTGAGCTGATTCAGCCCCGTGTCGGTATCAACATTGAGGACCGAACCGGTCTGATACGCCCGGTTGGAGATGGCGTCGCGCCAGACCTGCGCGGACGTCTTCGTGTTGTTGTGATAGGACGCCGTGGTCTTGTAGACCCATTCGCGGTAGTTCGAGTTATAGGGGAAATCGGCCAGCGTGGCCGCGCCGTTGGAGATAAGTAGGCTGTAGATGGAGTATGCATCCGATCCGCCGTCGGAGCCGCCGTTGACCATGGTGTACGACCACTTTGGCGAGAACCGATAGTTGCCGGCGGAGTCGTGCTTGGCGTCCCATCCGCGGGCGCGGGCGGTCATGTAGGTCATCGTGTAGTAGGTCGTCGCCCAGGCCGAGCAGTCGCTGATGCTCTGGGAGCCGATGGCGGGGAACCAGTTCAGCACGCTGTTGTCCACGGCGGGCGGCAGCGCCCCCGTTTCCTCCGCCAGCCAATCCACTGACTGGGCGGCCGGGCCGCCGGCGGCGTCGACCTGGGCCTGTGTGCGGCCGTGGACTTCCTGGTTGACCCCGGCCAGGCGCAGTTGCGCGGGATCGAGCGGCGCCTGGCCGCGCGCGGCGCGGGCGGCGTTGACGCGGACCAGGCCCATCCAGTTGAGGCCGACGTCCTCCGTCACGATCATGTTCTGATACATCCACGCCAGGTCCGCAGCGCTGGGGGGCAGCGCGCCGGTGGGGTACCCGGCCGTGGAGTCGCTGAGCAGGATTCGCGGCTCGAGAGGTTCAAGACCGCGGAGAGTCAAACTCAGCGGCGATTTGCGCCCTCGCATCCGTCGCTCCTTTTCGCGCGCCCCTCCGGTTCACAGTCCAAATGAACATTTCAATATACCACCCTTTGCCTCAAGCCGCAAGCAGTTACGTCTTGGAGCAGCGATAACGAATAGGTCGGCATATGGCAGCCAAGCCAGGGCTGGGCGTTGTGCGGCG
>JBHGBE010000138.1:0-7469 GCA_041946855.1 Phycisphaerae bacterium
TCCAGGAGCGACTTGACCCGCTTGGCCGCGTCGATGGTCAGCGCGATCGTCCAGGTCCGTCCGGCGCTATCCGTGAAGGTCTTCATGTGCGTTTAGCTCCCTTCGACCCAGGAACGGAACACCGAGAGCTTCGCCGTCACGCTCACGGTGATCGCCTCCTCCAGCGCCTCGTTGCGGCTGAAGGAGGTGATGGCGAAGTCGCCGTCGGGCCCCTGGCCGCCCGCCTTGTCCAGAATCTTCAGGGCGATCAGGCCCGAGGCGAGGAAGGCGTTCTTGATCGCGGTGAATCCGGCGTCGGCCGGGTCCCACACCATCTCGAACTCGCACGTGCATTCGCGGAGCGTCGGGGCTGTGGCCCGCCAGCCACTGTTGGCGCGGGTGGTCACGTCCGCTTCGCCCGCCTCCAGGTTCAGCGTCACATCGCGGACGTTGGACATCTCCGTCGTGGCCGTGGCCCCGGCCGGGCCGTGGTAGAGCTTCGCGTCCTTGCCCAATATGAAGGTTGCCATGTCCGTGGCCTCCTGTCGGGCTGTCACGCCCGTGTCATTGCTGTGTCATTTCCGTGTCATCGCACGCTCCCGGCCCACATGGCGGGGAGTTTGGGTTTCTCACGCTCGAAGGCCGGGCCCATGAACGGCCGCGCCCGGAACGTCGCCATCACCGACTTGCCCTTGCGGTCCCTGACCCGCGTCCGCCCGCCGTACTCCAGCAAGGGCGGGGCTTCGGCCGTGCCGTGCAGGGGCGTCGGGCCGATCACGACGCTCTTTCGCGTGCCGTCGTAGCCGAAGTAGATCAGCTTCCGCAGCAGGCCCACGTGGCTGGACGGCGGGTCGCCCGGCTGCGAGATGGCCTTCCGCTTGCGGATGCTGTGCCGCGCCCCGGTGCGAACGAACGCGCCGAACTTCGACAGCACCCGGCGCGTCGCCGAGTCCACGCGGCTGGTGACCGCGCGGGTGTCGAAGAACATCGCCTTGGTGACCATCCCGATCATGTGCGTCAGTTCTTTCCGCCGGGGGCGTCCAGTTCCGCCAGCAGTGCCGTCGAACGGTCGCGGGCCTGCGTGGCCAGTTCCGCCCGCCGCGCCAACCGCTGGATCATCTGGCCGACCATCGTCTTGACGGTTCCCGCGTCGCCCGCCTCCAGCTTGGCCAGCGTCGCCTGCAGTTCGGCCTTCTGGCGGTCCATCATGGCCAACTGGAGCGCGATGCGGTCCTTGACCTGGCCGACCACGTCGGCGGTCGCGGCCGGGTCGCCGGCCGTCAGCTTGCCGTGCAGGTCCGTAGCCTGGTCCAGGTCCGCCTGCTGGCGGTCGCGGACCAGCGTCATCTGCTCCCTGGTCAAGAGTCGCCCGCCGATGTCCTTCACCAGCTTCACCGGCCCGTCGCCCTCGTCCACCGTCACGACCTTCGCTTCCTGCTCGTCTCTCACGTCGTTTCCCTTTCCGAATGTCAGTTCGTGCTAACGCGCAGCCGACCGTCGTAATCGAAGGTCAACTGGTAGAGGATGTTGCGGATGTCACCCAGGATGTCCGCGGCCGACGCGCTCCAGTAGCTGCTGAAGAGCAGGTACTCGATATTGCTGGTGTGGTAGTCGATGCTCGTCAGCGGACCACCCCAGCTTCCCGACATGTAGTCCCGGATATCCGTCAGCGGACCGCCGTTGTAGCCCGACAGGTAATCGCGGACCTGCAAGACGCCGTCCTCGATGTCCCACGCCTTGTTGCTGATGCTGGTGAGCGGGCCGTCCCAGTCTCCCGACAGATAGGAGGCGATTTCCCATCCCCGGTTCTCGACCTCACGCATCCACCAGGCGGCGCTGAAGCCGTCGATGTTGAGGTAGTCGCGGATGTCCGTCAGCGGACCGTCGCTGTAGCCCGACACGTAATCGCGGGTGCTGCCCGTGTTCCAGTCGATTCCCGTGAGCGGCCCGCCGTAGTTGCCTGATAGCAGGTCACGCATGTTCCAGCACGAGCCTGCGATGTCCGTGATCGGCCCGTAGGAGTACCCCGACAGCAGGTCCGTGGCGTAGGCGAGCCGCCCATGCACGTCCGTCAGCGTCATGTCGGCATAGCCGGTCAGGCCCTGGACGATGGCGTCGACGTCCGTCTGGACGATGTCCACACTGACCGTCGCGTATCCTGTTCCGCCGTATCCCATGTCACCACGTGCCTCCGACCACGGTTACCGCGTCGCCGACCGTGCCCTTGACCCTGATTTCCGCCAGGTTGACGGCCTGGAACTCGTGCCACTCACCCGGCAGCCACGGTACGTCCAGACCGTCGTCGCCCCGGAAGTAGACCGGCCCCGAGTTCGTCGGCAGCGCCGAGATGCTCACGGACGCCACCAGCGTGGCGCTGACCAGCGGCTGGTAGCTTCCCGTGACGTTGATCTTCCGCATCACGAAGTTGTTCATGTTCCACCTATCGCAGCACCCGGAACGTGAGCGTCAGCACGCTGGTGAACTGCCGCAGTTCCTTCATGTGCTCGGGCGCGTACAGCGGGACGTTCTCGTTCCTGACCCAGACGGCGCTGGGCATGGCCGTCAGCCGGTGTGTGCGGAAGTGGTCCGCGATCCGCTCCACCAGGCCCACCAGGGCGTCCAGTTCCGGGTTGTCGCCGCTTGCGACCTTCTTCTGCACGCCGATGTCGATCTGGTAGTCGCACTGCGCCGCGGCCCGCGTGGCCGTCTGGCTGTCCCAACCGCGCGGCACCACCGTCACGCGCAGGTCCTTCATGTCGGCCAGCTCGAACTCCGGCGGCTTGGTGCTGCGGACGGCGGCCAGGGGCGTGCCGAAGTCGTTGCCGTTCAGTTCGGCCGCCACCGCGTCGGCGATGTCTGTGATTACCGGCATGCGTCAGCCTCCGAAGATCAGCTTCCACACCGCGCCCAGGGCCAGCGTCACCGTCGAGCCGGCGATGATCCACATCAGCCGCGACCGGGTGGCCTCGGCCGCCTCCAGGCGGTCCAGCCGAAGCTGGATGCCCGGCTTGCCGTTGCCGCGAATCGCCTCGTCGAGCTTGTCGAGCTTGACGTGGATGGAGGCAAACTCGCCCTTGCACACGCGGTCGTACTGGTCGCTTCCCGCACACATCAGGTCTGTTCCTCGTCGATCTGCTTGGCATGGACCCGCAGCGTCGTGCCCATCGGGTCGGCCGGGCGGAAGTGCTCCCCGCCCGGCAGGGCCAACACCTCGAACACCAGCGTCTTGCCGCCGGAGGGCACCAGGATGCGGTCGCCGACCTGGGGCGTGACTACCACGCCGCCCAGGACCAGCGCGTCGGCCGAGACGATGAAGTCCGTCTGCCGCGTCCGCACCGTCGCCCCGGCCTCGTCGGAGACATCCAGCGACGTGGCCCCCAGCGTGGCGGCGATCTCGACGGATTCGCCGCCGCGCTGGTAGGTCACTGTCCTGGACAAGTGCGCCGTGCGCATCCTGTCCAGCCAGTCCACGCCTTGCTGGAGCAGGTCGCCCACGTGCTACCTCACTGCATCATGCGGATGCGGACGAGGGCGTCCGCGTCGGCCGCCGCCTTGACGCACTTACCGATGAGTTTGTTGCCGGTGGCCGTGGTCGTCGCCCGCTGGTTGGCCGCGTCCCAGTAGCAGTTGGCCCCGGCCGTGATGGCCGTGCCCGCGCCGGCGGCCTTGGGGAAGTCGAAGACGCCCGTCACCGCCAGCGCGCCCAGCGCATTGGCCGGGATGGGCACCTTGGCCACGCCGACCAGCTCGCCCTGGACCACGACTGCCCCGGCCGCCACGTCAGCGCCGGGGGTGTAGTCGATGGTCAGTCCGTCATGCACGAAGGTTGCCATGATTCAGTTCCTTTCCGATGGGGGCCGCTTACGCAGCGCCCTTGCTCTTGACCATGCCGCGGAAGTCCACGACGTTGGCTTCCACGTCGAACACGACCTCGTACTCGATCCTCAGGATCGAGCCGTTACCGACCTGGGTGATCGTGGGCGTCCGCTGCCCGTTGAGGTAGTCGACCTCGAGCGTGTCGCAGACGGCCGGATCGCAGGCCAGATACCACGCCGTGGCGCTGGACCCGGTGTAGGTGGTATTCGAGAGGCGCGGCTCGACGATGATCTCATACGCGCCCTGGAACGGGTTGTAGGTCGGGTTGTTCTTGTCCGCCGCCGTGGCCGCGCCGACATGCTGGAGGCTGCTGGAGTTGATGAGCTGCTTGGCCATGAACTCCAGTTCCGGCGGCACGATCAGGTAGCGCGGCTCGATGCCGATGGCGTTGCCAAGCGAGTCGGTCTGCTTGCGGAAGGTCTCCAGGGCCTTACGCAGGCCCTCGGCCGACAGCACCGTGGTCGCGCCGGTGATGTAGTTCTTGTTCCCGGCTGAGAACAGGTCAGTCGCGCCGTCGGAGAGCTTGTTGGCCAGCAGCTTGGTGTAGACCAGGTCGTCGATCTTCCGCCGGCAGATCGCGCCGAAGGCCGTGGGAAGCCGCGTCAGCGCGCCCAGGTCGTCGTTGATGATGTCCCATCGGTGGATACTGAACGCCAGGGCCTGGGTCTTGAGCCGGACGGTCACCGACTCGTCCCCGGCCGTCCGGGCCGATCTCCTGCAGGCCGCCGGCCAGGTTCAGCCGGGCGCGGGTCTGGCCCTTGAAGTCGGGCAGATCGCCCTGGGCGCACCACCGCAGCGCCGTGGCCGGGAAGTCGTTGTAGCTCTTCAGCAGCGTCTTGTTGGCGATGTTCGACAGCAGCACCGGGAAGCTGGTGGTGGACAGCGCGGCCTTCACCACGGCCGCGTTGTCGAAGTCGACCTCCAGCCCGTCGGCCCGCAGGCACATCGCCGCCGCCTGGACCAGCCCCATGCGGCGGTAGCGCCGCGCGCCGTCGAGGTAGTCGCGGCCGTACTGGGCCTCGACGAACTTCTCGTCCTTGGTGGCCCGGAGGCACAGGCCCGCCTCGATGGCGCGGACCGGCCAGTGTTCGGCTCCGACGGTGACCGCCGGGGCCTTGGGCCGCTCGGCTCGCAGGACTTCCAGTTCCGTCTTCGTGACGTCCCAGCCCTCGCCGATGGCCTTGACCTCGATGTCGGCGTGGCGAGCCGCGCAGACCCTGCGGATCGCGTCGATGCGCGTGGTCTCCGCGACGGCCTTGGCCCGGATGTCGTCGGCGGTGTCGGCGACGGGCGGGGCGGCCGGGGTCCCCAAACGCGATCCATCGCGTTTGGGGTCCCCTTCCTTGCCGGCCCCGTCCGTCCGCGCCGCGGCGGCCTCGACCTTCGCCTGCTCCTGCTTGACTTCCGTGTCGTTCATGATCGTTCTCCTGTTGGCCGTAGCGGCCACACTGGCCGACGTGTCGCCGTCGGCCCCGATGTCCACGAATGAGATCTCGCCCAGCGTCGCCCTGCGGACGACGTTCACGGGCCCCTTGAATTCCCGGCCGTTCACCAGAACGGTCCGGTCCTCGCGCACGAACTCGAACTGATCGACCGACGCCCCGATGCTCGCCTGCCACGGGAAGCCGTTCTTCGCCGAAGCGACGACCTCCTTGGCCACCGGCGTGTCGCGCGAGACGACGCCCGCGGCGACCAGCCGCCCGTCCTCGACGCGGATGGCGTCGGTGTGACCGACGCCGGCGGTCGCGTCATGGCCGAAGCGGATGGGCCGGGCCTGGCTGGGAATCCCCAGGCCCGCCAGGTCCACGACGACCGGATACCGCCATCCCGCGATCCGCATGGGGCCGCCCGTGTAGGCGACCATGCTGAATCGCGGCAGGCGGGGTTTGCCGTCGCCGTCCGGGGCCGCGCCGCCGGCCGACGCCTCGATGGTCATCGCGCCCGGCTCGCTGATCAGTTGCAGCGCCGTGCCGGCGTTGGCCGTGGCGGGCCGGTCGGCCTGCTTCTCGCACACCGCCCGGCGCTGGGGGGCGTCGGGGAACTCGCGGACCATCGTCGGGTCGGCCATGCAGCGGTCGATGAACTGCTCGCGCGTCTCGTCATGTTGTTTCTCAGGCAGCGGCACGGTCTTCGTCCTCCTCACCCTGCCGATCGGTCTTCTCGTCTTCGCCCGCCGGCTGCGGCGCGGCCTGGGCGACGGTCAGCCCCAGTTCCTTCATCAAGGCGAGTTCCTTGGCGCGCTGGCGCAGCTCCGTCTCCCAGTCCTTGCCCTGGCGGGCGTACTCCGTGGCGAGCGTGGTGGTGTGGCTGGACAGGCGCTGGGCCTGGGCGGATGCTTCCTTCTGTGGGTCGACGTGCTCGTGACCGTCCCAGAACCACTGGTGCGGCGCGTCATCGAGGCCGCTGAGGCGCAAGACCCTCACGGCCTCGGCAAGCCAGGCCGTGAGGATGCGGTCAAGGACGACCGCCTCGCAGTGGGCCTGCTCGACGCGAATGCTCTTGAAGTAGGTCTGGTGGTCCAGCCGCCCCGAGGCGTAGTTGTAGCCGCTGGAGTCGCATAGCGCGACGTTCCTGGGCATGTTCAAACAGCGCGCCACCTCGTTGAGGATTTCCCGCTTGAACTCGCTGTACGTGGTCGCCGGCTGTTCGGCCTTGACCTGCGACGGCTCCCAGCCCTCCGGCGTGAAGACCGCCATATTGGGCGAGAACTCCATCTCCGTCATGGGCTCGACTTCCGCCGCTTCGCCCCCGGCCGGGGCGCTGGTCTTCATCAGCACGGCGATGTTGGCGGCGCTCTCGGCCGCGCCGATCACCGCCAGCGTGTACCGCCGCAGCTGCGCGAACAGCGGCAGGGCGGGCAGGATGTCGGGCAGGCCGCGCGACTGGCCGGGCCGGTCGCAGCGGAACCAGTGGATCATGTCCTTGGCCGGGACCTTGTCGTATCCGCCGCCGACGTAGGCGATGTTGCCGCCGGGATGGCCCTTCAGGACGTGATACAGGCTGGGGTTGCAGTACTCGTCGAAGACGATGCCGTCCACAACATTGGCCTTCGCCGGCGACAGGTCGGGCGTGGTCACCTGGTCTGCCTCGATGAGGCGGATGTCCAGCTTGACGGGCGAATCCAGGCCGGGGTTGCTGAACAGCAGCGCGAACGCCTCACCGTCCTGCGCCCGCGCCTGTCGCATGGTGCGTAGCTTGCCGGGCAGGTCGACCGCCTTGGCCCAGGCCATGAACTCACGCTCGACGGTCTGGTTGACCTCGGGCGCGTCGGTCAGAAGCTGAAGGCGCGGCCCCGTGCCGATGACGTCGTTGGCCAGCGTCAGCACGATGCCCCGGGCGTAAGAATTGTTGGCGACTTCGTACCGGGCGCGGTTGCGGAGCGTGCGCCGGACCTCGGCGCTGGCCGCCGCGTCGGCCGAAAGGTGGTCGGCGCTCGCCCAGTGCTTGCGGTTGTCAGGCGTGGTCTGCGCGGCGTCAAAGCGGGCCCGCACGAGCATCACGTGCCCGAAGGCCTGCGCCTTCTTTCGCCTTGTCCACGGCCACAGTCCCATGCTCACACCGTCCCCGGCGGAACGATCTTCACCCGCGTCAGCGCCTTGGCCGGGTTCCGCGCC
>JBHGBE010000139.1:0-7468 GCA_041946855.1 Phycisphaerae bacterium
CCGGCGCGGCCGCCTGGCGGCGGCCGGATCGATTTTCCTATCAGAAGACACGATCGGCCTTCTGGAACCGCGTCTTCTTGTCGCGCAACATGGCGCTGTAGAGCGTGGCCTCGGGCGTCTTGCCGTCGCCGGGCTTGTACAGGCCGTCGGCGCTGGCCTTGTCGACGATGGCCTTGGCGTTCATAGGCTCGGCGGCATCGGCCAGGATCAGGATGGCCGCGTTGGTAAGGCTCTGGCGCGGCCCCTTGGGCGTCCGTTCCTTCTTGCCGCGTGGCGCCTTGACGGTCTCGCCCGGGGCGGGCGCGGGCAGGTCGTGTTCCTTGGGCGTGGTGCTGGCCTTCCATGCCTCCAGCGTCTGCCCGTCGCCACGGATGGCGTCGGTGGATATCTTCACCTTGTGGCCGCTGGGCAGTGCGCTGCCGTCGTAACGGCCGTGCCCCAGGCTCTTCTCGATCTTGACGGCCAGCCACGAGCCGCCGACCTTCGCCGAATACACGTTGCCGATCTCGATCTTCCGCTTCGCATTCATGTGCATCTCCTTATGGTTGGGCCCGGCACCATGCCGGGCGGTTGGTCAGATTCCGAAGTGCTTCATCAGGCCCTTGATCTCGTCCAGCAGATGCACGTAGGCATCGGCCTTGGCCCGCTCGACGGCGTTGGAGAACATGCTGGTGGAGTTCGAGCCGAAGAAGGACCGGATGCGATAGTCGACCTCGTCTGCCAACTCCAGGAGGACCTTCCGCGGGTCCGCCTTGGCCATGCCGCGTTCCAGGCACATGTACATCTCGTGCTGTGCTTGCGCCTTCACCATGGCCTCGGCATCCCAGGTGATGGCGCTGATGGGGTTGGTCTGGGCGGTAGCGATGAGCTTGCACCGTGCGTCGTCGTAGCGCTTCGCGGCGGAGCGGATGTAGAACCCGAGTTCCTGCTTCATCCCGCTAGGGAACTCCTCGTTCATCTCGTCCGTGGTCGTCTGCGTCTCTGCCGTCGTCTTGGTCTTCTTCGTGGTCATGGTCGTTGCCTTTCTGTTGATTGCCATGGTTACCTAGTCCGCGTTGAGCGCCAGGATCGTGCTGGGCGTGTATCCGCAGCGCCGCGCCTCGGCGTTGATGACATTCCGAATCGCGCTGCCGGGCCTGTTTGCGTAGTAGATGGCGGCCAGGCGCTTCCATCCGAGCACCTCGACGCGCCTCCGTCCGTTCCGCATCCGCGCCGTCAGCCATTCGGCCGTCACCGCCGCGATTTTCGTGTCGCGCCCTGCAACCTTGATCGTGTCCCTCTTCGTGTTCTTCATCGCGTTGTCCTTTCCGATGTTCACGAACACATCAGGCTGCGGCGTCCGCAGACAGCCAAGGTAATTGCCGCCAGGGCCTGCAGAATTACCTATGCCACATGGCTTGGGGGGTGCGCTACTTATGGCAGATAGCGTGAATTTGCAGGGGATTTCCGGAGACTCTGGCGGCGATTCTGCGGGCGATTCGGCCCCCGGGCGCGCGAATCCAACGGCGCTGACCGTGGAACAGGCGTCGCGCCTCCTGACGGCAGTCGGCGGCAGGCATGCGACGGTCGAGACGATTCGCAGGCACATCGCCACCGGGGCGCTGACGGCGGCCGATGGTCGGCTCAACCTCGTGCATTACATGGCCTGGCTCATACGGGAGGTGTCGAACCACGATGCCGAAGACTGACCCCCGCAACATGCGCCCCTCCGACCTGGCAAGGGCGCTCAACTCCACACCGTTGGGCGAAGTGGTCGGAGAGCGGCTGCTCTATCGCCACCGCATGCGGGCCGGCTACCGCATCGGCGACGGCAGGCACATCGACATGCTGCGCTACGCCGCGTGGCTGGTGGATGAGCTGGAGGACCGGCGCTCCAGGCCACCCGCCGATCCACGTTCCGCCTACGAGGCGCAGAAGGCCCGCGCCGCGGCGCGCAATGCGGAGCTCGCGCGCGCCGGCCAGGATATCGGCGAGCTGCCTGAGGTCGTCAATCCGGAGCGGAAGAACCGCGCTACAGGCAACTTCAGGTTCTTCTGCGAGACGTACTTCCCGGAGATCTTCTACCTGCCGTGGTCGCCCGATCACCATCGTGTGATCGACAAGATCGAACGGGCCGTCTTGAACGGGGGCCTGTTCGCCCTGGCCATGCCCCGCGGCAGCGGGAAGACGGTGCTTTGCCAGACGGCCGTGGTATGGGCCGCGCTTGTCGGCGCGGCGCCGTTCGTGTGTTTGATAGCGGCGTCGGCCGAACGTGCGACGCAGCTCCTGGAGACGGTCAAGACGTGGTTGGAGACTAATCCGCTCCTATTGGAGGACTGGCCGGAGGTGGTCTATCCGATCCGCGCCCTGGAGCGGATCACCAACCGACAGAAGGGCCAGCGATACAAGGGCGAGCCGACCCGTATCGAGTGGAACGCCGACAAGATCGTCCTGCCTACCGTCGCGGGCAGCAAGGCCTCCGGCGTCGTTGTCTCCTGCTCGGGCATGAAGGGCTCGGATATCCGCGGGCAGAATCACGCCCGCGCGGATGGGCAGGTCGTCCGCCCTCACCTGGTGCTGGTGGATGACCCCCAGACGACGGAGTCGGCCTGGTCGCCCAGCCAGTCCCAACGGCGCGAGGCGATACTTGCCGGCGACGTGCTGGGTATGGCCGGGCCCGGCAAGAAGATCGCCGGGCTGATGTGCGCCACGGTCATCCGCCCCAGCGACATGGCGGACAACATCCTGGACCGCCAGAAGCACCCTGAATGGCAAGGCGAACGGACGAAGATGGTCTATGCCTTCCCGGCCAACGAGAAGCTCTGGGCGCAGTACGGCCAGATCAGGGCCGAGAGCCTGCGGAACGACGGCGACGGGCGCGAGGCGACCGAGTTCTACTCGCAGCACAGGCAGGAGATGGACTGTGGCGCCATCATCGCCTGGCCGGAGCGGTACAACGACGACGAACTGTCGGCGATCCAACACGCGATGAACCTGAAGCTCCGCGATGAGGCGGCGTTCTTCGCCGAGTACCAGAACGAGCCGCTGGTCCAGGAAGAGGGCGGGACCACTCTGTCGGCGGATGACATCGCCGCCAAGGTCAGCGGCCACCCGCGCGGCGAGATACCGATAGGCGCAAGCCACCTGACGATGTTCATAGACGTCCAGGGCAGGCTGCTCTTTCATGTTGTTGCCGCCTGGGAAGAGGACTTCACGGGCTACGTCGTGGACTACGGCGCGTGGCCCGACCAGCAGCGGGGGTATTTCACGCTCCGGGATGCGCGTAAGACGCTCGAGAGCGTCTCGCCCCAGGCCGGCCAGGAAGGGGCGATCTACGCCGGCCTGCAGGCGCTGACAGATGATTACCTGGCGCGCTCCTGGCGGCGCGAGGATGGCGCTATGCTGAAGATCGACCGCTGCCTGATCGACGCCAACTGGGGCCAGTCCACGGATGTTGTGTACCAGTTCTGCCGCCAGAGCGCCCACAGCACCATCCTGCTGCCCAGCCACGGCAAGTACGTGGGCGCCACCAGCACGCCCTTCTCGGAGTACAGGCGCAAGAAGGGGGACCGCATCGGCCTCCACTGGCGCATCCCGAACGTCCAGGGCCGGCGGCAGGTGCGATACGTGCTGATCGACACGAACTACTGGAAGAGCTTCATCCACGCCCGGCTGGCCGTCCCGATGGGCGACGCGGGGTGCCTGTCTCTCTTCGGCCGGCGTGCCGAGGAACATCGTCTCCTGGCCGAGCACCTGACGGCCGAGTACCCCGTTCGCGCGGAGGCGCGGGGGCGGACAGTGGATGAGTGGAAGCAGCGCGTCAGCGCGATCGACAACCACTGGCTGGATTGCCTCGTCGGCTGCGCGGTGGCCGGCAGCATCCAGGGGGCCGTCCTCTTCGGCACGCAGGAGAGGGCCGCCCCTGCCGCCAAGCGTATGCGGCTGTCGGAAGTGCAGGCGCGGAAGCAGGCATCCCCGTCGCGATAGCGCATCCGCGGGGATTCGACCGCAACAACCGGGGGCCTGACGCAAAAGTAGATTGGCGAAGGGAGAGAACAGCCTTACCGATGTCCGAACCACTCGACAGCACGATCCAGCAGAACGCCCAAGGGCCCAAGCGCGCGGCGGCGGATGGGGTGCAGATGGAACAGCACCCGCTGGCCGACCAGATCGCCGCGGACAGGTATCTCCAGTCCAAGAACGCCAGCCGCGCCAAGGGCCTGGGGATCAAGCTTGCGAAGATATCCCCCGGGGGCGCCGAATGAGGTGGCCCTGGTCCAAGCGGGTGAAGTCGGCCGTGAAGACGGCGGTGCGATACATTCGCGCCAAGTTCGACTCCGCCCAGACCACGCCCGACAACACGCGTCATTGGGCCAGCGCGGACTTCCTGTCGGCCAACGCGGCGGCCAGGCCCGACGTCCGGCGCATCCTCCACAACCGCGCACGCTACGAAGTTGCCAACAACTCCTACGCCAGGGGCATCGTGCTGACGCTGGCCAACGACGTCATCGGCACGGGCCCAAGGCTTCAGATGCTGCTGGGCGACGGTCAGAACACGGGCGCCGACAGCATCAACGGACTGATCGAGGGCGAGTTCGCCGCGTGGGGCAAGGCCATTGACCTTCCCGGTAAGCTCCGGACCATGCGTATGTCCAGGGCGCAGGATGGTGAGGCGTTCGGCATGTTCCACACGAACACCCGCCTTGACGCCCCCGTCCAGCTTGACGTCAAGCTGATCGAGGCCGACCAGGTCGCCACGCCGATGTTTTCACTGCCCACCCCGACGCTTGTGGATGGCGTCGTGCTCGATGACATGGGCAACCCCGTCGCCTACCACGTCCTGGACTCGCATCCCGGTGAACTGCTCCATACCTACCCGCTGAAGTACCAGGTTGTATCCGCCGAGTGCATGGTCCACTGGTTCCGCAAGGACAGGCCCGGCCAGAACCGTGGACTGCCCGACATCATGCCGGCGCTGCCGCTGTTCGCGCAATTGCGGAGGTACACGCTGGCGGTGATCGCCGCGGCCGAGACGGCCGCGGACTTCGCGGCGGTGCTGTTCACGGATGCCCCGGCCAACGGCGAGTCGCAGTCCCTTGAGCCGATGGACGTGGTCGCGCTGGAGAAGCGCATGGCCACGGTGCTGCCCGATGGCTGGAGACTGGGACAGATAGAGGCCCAGCAGCCGACCACCACATACGAGATGTTCAAGCGGGAGATACTCAACGAGATAGCCAGGGCGGTTGGAATGCCCTACAGCATTGCAGCATGTAACTCATCGGGTTACAACTACGCATCGGGGCGGCTTGATCACCAGACCTACTTCAAATCCATTCGCGTGGAACAGGCGCAGTGCGAGGCCGTCGTACTGGACCGCATCCTCGATGCATGGATGGCGGAGGCCGTGAAGGCGTATCCCGAATTGGCCGGCCTCGATGAATGGCCCCACCAGTGGTTCTGGGACGGCCACGAGCATGTAGACCCCCAGAAGGAAGCCTCCGCTCAGGCCCAGCGCCTCGCCTCCAACACCACCACGCTTGCCGCCGAGTACGCGCGGCAGGGCAAGGACTGGGAGAGCGAACTCCGCCAGCGGGCCAAGGAAGTGAAGCTCATGAATGAACTGGGGTTGACACCCCAGCAGTCGATGCCATCGCAGCCCGCGCAGAACAAGGAAGAGGCAGATAGTGAAGACGGACAAGACAATCGACGCCGCGCCGCCTGAGCGCGTGGCGCTCATGGCCGCGATGGAGATAGACATCGCCGCGGCGACCGCCGACGGCAAGGCGCCGCTGCCGCGCTTCAGCATGGTGGCGTACACGGGCGGACCGATGAAGGTCGCAGGCTGGCGCTACCCGGTGGTCGTGGACCTCGCCGGGCTTGCCATCCCATCCCAGAACCGGCCCATCCGCTTCGGACACGACGCCAACTCGGGTGTCGGCCACAGCGATGTTATCACCGTGCGCGATGGGCGCCTCGTGGCCGCCGGCGTGATCTCCCGCGACACCGCCGCCGCTCGCGAGGTGGTTGCCTCCGCGAAGAACGGATTCCCATGGCAGGCTTCCATCGGGGCGGCCGTCGAGCAGTTCGAGTTCGTCAAGGAGAACCAGACCGTCCTTGTGAACGGCCGGGAGTTCTCAGGTCCCGTCAACGTCGTCCGCCGCTCGACGCTCGGAGAGATATCGTTCGTCGACCTGGGGGCCGACGGTGGCACATCCGCCGCCGTGGCCGCCAATGCACAGTCAACCTCAGCAGGAATGGAGAACGCAGTCATGACAGACACCGCCGCAGCCGTTGTGGAAGACAAGAAGGACTCCGGCCAGGGTGCCGCCGTCACACAGCCGCCCACCCCAGCGCCGGGCGCGCCGCCCGCCACTCCTCAGGCCCCGCCCATCCAGGCGGCAGCGCCGGCCGGGGATGCTGGAATTGCGCCCGATCGGGTCGCGGACATCCGCGCGAAGGCGGCCGATGAGGAGGAGCGAATCGCCGCCGTGCGCAAGGCGTGCGGGGACAGCCACCCCGACATCTGCGCAAAGGCAATCCGCGAGGGATGGGACGTCACGAAGACGGAGCTCGAGGTGCTGCGCGCCGACAGGCCCAAGGCCCCATCCGTCCATGTGCCCGACAACGGCGTCACGGGCATGGTCCTGGAGGCGGCCGCCATGCTTACGGCCGGCCTGCCGGAGGTTGAGAAGCTCCACGAGGAGAAGACGCTCGACGTGGCAAGCAGGCGATTCCGGGGCGGGATCGGCCTCCAGGAACTCCTACTCGAGGCCGCCTGGGCCAACGGCTTTGCCGGGAGGAACTTCCGCGACAGCCGGTCGGTGCTGAAGTTCGCCTTCGCCCAAGACATCCAAGCCGATGCGACCTTCTCCACCATCGACATCGGCGGCATCCTGTCGAACATCGCCAACAAGTTCCTCCTGGCGGGCTTCTTCTCGGTCGAGCGCACGTGGCGGAACATCTGCGCCGTCCGGAACGTCACCGACTTCAAGACGGTGACGTCCTACCGCCTGATCGGCGCGGACCAGTATGAGCCGGTCGCGCCAGGCGGCCAGCTCAAGCACGGCACGCTGGGCAATGAGCAGTACACCAACAAGGCCGACACGTTCGGCCTAATGCTCTCGGTGGACCGGCGCGACATCATCAACGACGACCTGGGCGCAATCACCACCGTTCCCAGGAAGCTCGGGCGCGGATCAGGCCTCAAGATCAATGACGTCTTCTGGACCATCTTCCTGAACAACGGCGCGTTCTTCACCGCCGGCAATAAGAACTACCTCACCGGCGCCGACACGATCCTGTCCATCGACGGCCTGACCAAGGCCGAGCAGACGTTCCTTGACCAGGTCGACAGCGACGGCAAGCCCATCGGCGTTATGCCCGCCATCGTGCTGGTGCCCACGGCCTTGTCGGCCATGTCCACCCAGCTCTTGTCGGGCTCGCCGGAACGATGGCAACTTTTGAAGGCTAAATATCTGGAGTAATTCGC
>JBHGBE010000014.1:0-80675 GCA_041946855.1 Phycisphaerae bacterium
GCTTCATCTGGTCTGTGCAGTCATTACGTATCGCTGTTCCGGGTTATTCGGATAGGCTCAAAGTCAAAATGCAAAATGCAGAAGGCAGAATGCAGAAGTGAAGGGGCCTCGCCTTGTCTGGCCTTCTGCGTTTTGCATTCTGCATTTTACATTTTGCCTTTGTTTCTGCTTCTCTCAGATAAGTTTCCGCAGTACTGACTGGACCTCCGGCTGGTCCTCCTCCTTGCACGCATACCCGAAGCACGCCTTTGGCGTGAGTGTGGCCGTCGCACGGCCGGTTTGTGTGGCGAACTTGACTGCGGCCGATGTCACCTGCTCGGCGTACTGCTCCAGGAACTCCAGGCCGTGGACGCTGTCCAGGAACTTGGGGGCGTACGGCCCGGACATGTAGGAGTTGTGGGCGTAGTCGCTGATGCGGATCGAGCGGAGGATGAACTTCCTCGTGGACTTCATCAGCTTCGATATCGCGGCGGCGATGTCCAGCTCGATCATCTCCACGACGGTCGGCAATCCCAGGCAGGACGAGAAGAAGATCCCCACTTGCTCGACGGCCGGCGCAGCGCCGGCATAGACCTCCAGCACTTCGGATGACGGCCTGACGCCGAAGGGATAGAGCGTGACCTTCTCGACCCGCTCGGAGGTCACTTCGCGCGACTTGTCGTCGAGCTTCTGCACCGTCTGCTGGGTCCGGCGGATGATAGTGGCGAAGGCCGACTCGGACGTGGCCGAGTGGCTTAGCACGCCGAACTCGTCGCCCTCCGGCAGGCCATACTTCTCCAGTGCGGCCGCCAGCTTCGCCGCCGGCGGGCAGCCCTGAATCCTCGCGATGTTGAGCTTGAAGGATGCCATGTCTGTTCGATAACTCCTGTGTGCGAGTTGCGGATGATAATCCGCGCGGTGGGATTGTCCAAGGGAAAGTGGCAAGGCGGCGTGTGCCTCGGGCCCGCGAGTCTCGCGGCCGTCTCGGCCGCGGCCGCAGGCGGGACGCTTGCGGCAGACGCGGGCAAGATGCCCGCGTCACGCGCGGGCCGGAGGCCCACGCCACGCGTCCAAAAGTCCAAAACACCTTGACCGCATGGGCGAGGGAAAGTAAAAGTGTTGGACTCTAGTTTCGGCGAGGGCGTGGGCCGGCGCGCTGCCCGCCAACGCAGGAAAGATCGGATGGCCGAGGACAAGGGAAACGACGAACTGGCCGCGCTTAGGCGCAAGATCGACGACCTGGACAAGCAGATCGTCGAGCTGCTCAACGAGCGCGCCCGCGTCGTCGTCGGAATAGGCAAGGCAAAACAGGTCAATGGCGTTCCGATCTACGCGCCCGACCGCGAGCAGGCGGTGCTCAACCGCATCGCAGAGATCAACCAGGGGCCTCTGCCGCCCAAGACGCTTCTGGCCATCTACCGCGAGCTGATGAGCGGCTCGTTCGCGCTGGAAAAGCCCTTGCGCGTGGCGTACCTGGGGCCCGAGGGGAGTTTTTCGCACCTGGCGGCCGTGAGGAAGTTCGGGGCGTCGGTGGAGTACCTGCCGGTGACGGACATCCGCGCGGTCTTCGAGGAGGTCATTCGCGGCCACTGCGACCTGGGCATCGTGCCCATTGAAAACAGCCTGGGCGGCGGCGTGATAGACACGATGGACTGCTTCATCGACGCCCGCGTTCACATCTGCGCGGAGGTGATCGTCGAGGTCCACCACAACCTGCTGGCCAACTGCCCGCCGGAGGAAGTCAAGGTGATCGCCTCCAAGCCGGAGGTGTTCGCGCAGTGCCGCAACTGGCTGTCGACCACGTTCAACTCGGTGCAGCTCGTGCCGGTGGCCTCGACCAGCCGTGCGGCGGAGATGGCCGCCACGGAGAAGGGCCTGGCCGCCATAGGCTCGACGCTGGCGGCCGAGCTTTACGGGCTTAAAGTCGTCTTCGCCAACATCGAGGACAACGCCCAGAACCAGACCCGCTTCTTCGTGATCTCCACCACGCCGGCCCGGCGCACGGGCAACGACAAGACGACGATTCTGTTCACGACCGCCCACCGCGCCGGGGCGCTGGTGGAGATGCTGAATGTGTTCGCCCGCAACAACGTCAACCTGACCAACATAGACACCAGGCCCTCCAAGAGGCGCAACTGGGAGTACTACTTCTTCATCGACGCCGAAGGGCATTACGAGGACCCCAACTTCGCCGCCGCCTTGGCCGAGGCCCGGGACCACTGCGGCGAACTGCACGTGCTGGGGAGCTTCCCCCGCGCGACCGAAACCGTCTGAGAAGAAAGGACTTCGATGGAACGCAAGCTGTTTATCGCCGGCAACTGGAAGATGAACCTGGCCCGATCCTCCAGCGTGGAGTTGGCCAAGGCCCTGGTGAAGGAAATCGGTTCGATAGCCGCCGTGGACCTGGCGGTCTGCCCGGCCTACGTCTACCTCGCGGATGTCGCCGCGGCCCTGGCCGGCAGCAAGATCGCCCTGGGCGCGCAGGACATGTTCTACGAGGACAACGGGGCGTTCACCGGCGAGGTGTCGGCCGCGATGCTCAACGATGTCTGCTGCCGCTACGTCATCCTCGGCCACAGCGAGCGGAGGCACGTCATCGGCGAGGGCGACGAGCTAATCAACCGCAAGGTCATCAAGGCACTTGCCGAGGGCCTGCTGCCGATCTTCTGCGTCGGGGAGCTTCTGGAGGAGCGCAAGGCGGGCAAGACCAATGACGTTGTCCGCCGGCAGGTGGAGATCGGCCTGGAAGGCGTCTCCAAGGCCGACGCCGCCAAGGTGACGATCGCCTACGAGCCGGTCTGGGCCATCGGCACGGGCGTGACGGCGACGCCGGCGCAGGCGCAGGAAGTCCACGCGATGGTCCGTGGCCTCCTGGCGGGGATGTACGACAAGCCGCTGGCCGATTCCGTGCGGATCCAGTACGGCGGGTCGGTCAAACCGTCCAACGCGGCCGAACTGCTCAACCAGCCGGACATCGACGGCGCCCTGGTGGGCGGCGCGAGCCTGAAGGCGGCCGATTTCGTGGGCATCGTCAAGGCCGGCATGTGAAGGATTTTCCCAACTGTGGGATTGCGGATTTCGGGGCAATCCTATAGTTTGATTGGTTTGCCGGGCCGGAGGCGCAAGCGCGTTTGCCGGCCGTGACATGTGGCATCGCAGGAAAGAGAAGCCCATGGATTATTTCCTTGGAACGCTGTTCGTCCTGATCTGCATTCTGCTGATCATCGTGGTCCTGCTCCAGAAGGGGCGGGGCGGCGGGCTGGGCGCGGCATTCGGCGGGGCCGGCTCAAGCGCGTTCGGCACGCGGACCGGCGACGTGTTCACCTGGGTGACAATTGTCCTGACCTCACTGTTCCTGATCCTTTCCGTCGGCGTCACGCTGCTCTTCCGGCCGCCGCCCAAGGCGATTGAGGCCCCGACGCTCGTGCCTCCTCCGCAGTTGGACGCACAGGGCAAACCCGTGCCGATTGCGGAGGACACCTGGGTGGAGATCAGAGGCCCTTCCAAGGCGACGATCTATTACACGACCGACGGATCCGTGCCCAACGAGAACTCGCCGATCTGCGACAAGGCGTCGGTAAAGATCTCGCCGGGCACGGTACTGCTCGTGAGGGCCTTCAAGGGCGGCAGGTGGAGCGAGACCGTCGGCGGGCTGTACGCGAAGAAGGCCCCGGAAACACAGACGGCGCCGACGACGGCTTCGGGGCCGGCGACAAGCGGCGTCTCCTTGCCGCCTGGAACGGCGCCGACGGCCGAGACGGTCCCGGCGCGCTTGCCGGCAAGCGGGCCTGTATCAGCGCCGGCGGCCCACTAGATGCGGGAGCGGACCATGCTGCGCTCGATGACCGGTTTCGGCAGCGCCCAGGGGAGGGTCGAGGGCGTGGAGTACGCCGTCGAGGTACGCTCGGTCAACAATCGGTACTTCAAGGCCGTCATCAAGCTCCCTGAGAACTGGGCCAAGGCCGAGTCGGAGGTGGAGAAGCTCCTCCGCGCGAAGGTCTATCGTGGCACGGCCACGCTGACGGTGCGGATGAAGATTCCCGACGAGCGCGCGGCCTATCGCGTCAACACGGCGGCCCTGTCGAACTACCTGGAGCAAATTCGCCCGGTGGAGATCGAGGCCAACCCGATGCTGCGTGTCGACCTCGGGGCGCTCCTGCTGCTGCCGGGCGTGTGCGAGCCGCCGGAACTGGACGAGCTGCTCGCCCGGACGACCGAAGGGCTGATGGCGCTGATCGAGCGGGCGATTGACGCCCTGGTGCAGATGCGCCAGCGCGAGGGCCAGCTCATCAAGGCCGACCTGAACGCCCAGTGCGAGCAGATCGAGAAGAGCCTGCTCGTGGCCGTGGCCCGCTCGCCGCTGGTCGTCAAGGACTACCAGCAGCGCCTGGCCGCCCGCGTGGCGGAGCTGACCAACGCCGGCCAGATCGACATCGACGCGGAGCCGCTGGCCCGCGAAGTGGCGATATTCGCCGAGCGGTGCGACATCGCCGAGGAGATCGCCCGCCTGACCGGGCACCTGAAGCACTTCCGTGCGGCGATGGCAAGCCCCGAGCCCGGCGGGCGGAAGCTGGACTTCCTGGCGCAGGAGATGCTCCGCGAGGCCAACACCATCGGTTCCAAGGCGAACGACGCCGAGACCGCCCGCGCTGTGGTCGATATGAAGACGGCCATCGACCGCATCAAGGAGCAGGTGCAGAATGTTGAGTAGGGCCGCCGAAGCGAACCGCGCGGGCCGCCAGGTATGACGGCTACAGGTAAACTGGTTGTCATCAGCGGCCCGGCCGGCGTTGGCAAGAGCACGATAGTCGAGAGAGTGCTCGCCCTGACCGGCGCGGCCCGCAGCGTGTCGATGACGACCAGGCGGCCGCGGGCCAACGAAGTGGACGGGCGCGACTACTATTTTGTGGATCGCCCCCGGTTCGAGGAGATGGTCCGCAACGGCGAGCTGCTCGAGTGGGCCGATGTGTTCGGCAACTTGTACGGCACGCCCGAGGCGCCGGTGCGGAAGGCGATGGCCGAGGGCCGGACGATCATCCTTGCGATCGACGTGCAGGGCGGCGTGCAGGTGTACCGCAAGATGCCGGATGCGACGTTCATCCTGATCCTGCCGCCCAGCATGGAGGCCCTTGAACAGCGGCTGCGCAAGAGGCGGAGCGAGGATGAGGCGTCGCTCAGGCGGCGGCTTGGCAAGGCGAAGGAAGAGATAGCCATCGCGACCGGCAGCGGCGCGTACCGCTGGCGAGTGGTGAACGACGAACTGGAACAGGCGGTCCGAGAGGTCGCCGATATAGTCAAGGGGACCCCAAAGGCTGTGTAACGCCTTTGGGGACCCCTACAGGAGAGCCCCAGGACATGATCGAGGCCTTGAAGAGCGAAGAGATCGTCAATAAGGTGGGCGGGCGGTTCAAGCTGACCGCGCTGATCCAGAAGCGGATGGTGGAGCTGATGCAGGGCAGCCGGCCGTTGATCGAGCGCAAGAGGGGAATGACCGACATGGAGGTGGCGATCCAGGAAATCCTGGAGGACAAGATCGCCATCGACTACGAGAAGTCGGACGTGAGCAGGCCGGAAGACCTGGTGTAGGAGTAACGTGGGCAAGAAGAGCGACATGCGGCTTGCCGACTACGAAGTCTTGCTCTGCCTCACCGGCGGCATCGCGTGCTACAAGTCCGCCGACCTGGCCAGCAAGCTCGTGCAGGCCGGCGCGGGCGTGACGGCCGCCATGACCGACTCCGCCACGCGGTTCATCACGCCGCTGACGCTCCAGTCGCTGACGCATCGCCAGGTCTTCACGAGCGTCTGGCAGTCCAGCGAGACGTTCGAGACGCAGCACATCTCGCTGGTTGAGCTGGCGGACCTTATGATCGTCGCGCCGGCCACCGCCAACATCATCGCCAAGATGGCAAACGGCATCGCCGACGACCTTGTGAGCGTCCTGGCCCTGTCGGCCGCGGGCGAGTGCCCCGTCCTCGTCGCGCCGGCAATGAACACGCGGATGTGGAACGCGCCGCCCACGCGCGACAACGTCGGGCGGCTCAGGAAGTGGGGCATCCGCATCGTCGGTCCCGGCGAGGGGTATCTGGCCTGCGGGACCATCGGCGCCGGGCGGATGGCCGAGCCCGCGGAGATCATCGAGACCGCAAAGACGATCCTTTCGAGGAAGCCGCCCAAGAGACGCAGCGCATCCAGCCGATAGCATTTGCCCGCCCGCCGCGATATGCTCGTGCAGGTTCTCCCGATTCCCTGGCACAGGAGTCATCGCATGAAAAAGGCATGGGCGATTGGCGCGATAGTGGCGGCGGCATGGGCGTCGCTTTGGTCTGCCTCGTCCGCATGGGGCGCTGAAGATCGCGTGGGTCTGCTGGAGCCATGCTCCCAACCTGTCGGCTGGGTCGAGTGGGACGACGCGGGCAAGCCCATCCCGCCGCGCGTCAAGCTGGAGGCCAAGGATGGGACGCTGTCCATCACGACGCGCCTGGTCGCCCTGAGCGAGAAGGGCACGATCCTCCGCAAGACCTACGGCGAGGTCGACCTGGACAAGTACCACTTCCTGGTCGTCAACGTCGTGTCCAAGGGCTGCAACGCGTATTTCGGCGTCAACGGCTTCGACACCAAGTGCGGATACACCACCGGCGTCACGGCCGTCGACCTGAAGGACTACGACGACAAGCGGATCCACGGCAAACAGTCCGTCCGCCTTGAGATCGACCTGCACGACAACTCCACCAAACTGGTGCTCAAGGAGATCAAGCTTGTCTCGCAGTTGACCCCCGATGAGAGAAAGGGCCTAATCGGCCGCGGGCTAACCATCCGCCACGAGGACCTCAAGGCGCAGGACTTCCACGGCCTGGCGGAACTGAAGCGACGCGAGAAGACGCCGCTGCCCAGCCCCGACGGCGAGGAGATGGCCATCTTCCGGGACACGGCCACCGGCGCAATCTCCACCCGCCTGACATGCGGCACGGGAGACAACTACCTCGGCGAGGGCGGAATCTGGTCCGGCGACGGGGCGGCCATCACGTTCCCCGCCAACGGCCGCAGGCTCGGCGGAGCGCCTGTGCTCACGCTGGGCGACGGCAAGCTGGTCGGCGCGCCGGCCGCCAACTGGGCGCAGTGGAGCCCCGTCGAGCCGACAAAGCTCTACGTCGTCTCCGTCAAGGACAAGGGCAAGGATCAGGGCAAGGACTTCAACGTCGCGGCGTGGGACCGCCTCAAGGGCGATACGACGCCCATCGCCACGTTCAACACGCCGTCCACCGGAGACTACGTCGAAGTGAAGCGCTTCACGACGAGCGGCAAGCTCATCATCGCGTTCCGAAAGACGCCGCACCTGTTCATCGTGGACCCCGCCCAGAAGAAGGCGACGCACATCGAGCTTTCGTGCGAGCTGAAGGATGCGTCAATGTCGCCGGATGAGCAGTTCATCCTCTGGGCAAAGTGCTACACGTACACCAGCTACTGGCGGAACCTGAAGACCGGCGAGGAGGGCCTCTGCTCCCACTACGTGGGCGGGCACTCGTGCTCCGGGCGAAGCGGAACGGTGGGGGCCTTCGGCGAGAACCTCAAGATATTCGTGCCGCCGGACGTCTTCAACACGGTGACGGCCGGCGCCAAGATCCGGCCGTGGGCCAACTGGCAGAACGACGTCATCACCGACTACGGCGCGCTGACGGATGACAACGAGTACATCTTCACCAACGGCATGGCGGGCGACGTCGACAAGCAGCACGTGATGGTCGCGTCCAAGGACACCGGAGCCGTGCTGCGGCTGGCGAGGTACTTCACAAGGTTCTCCTGGACCAGCCCGACCTACAGCCGTCCGAGCCCCGATTACACCAAGCTGGTCTACTGCGACAACTGCGTCGGCCCCGCGCAGCTCATCATGGTCTACACCCGGCGGACCGACCCGCCCGAAGGCGTGAAGCTGGAGGGCAACAAGCTCTCGTGGACCGCGCCGAAGCGTTCGCGCGAGATCGCCGGCTACAACGTCTACGCGTCCAAGACCAGCGGCCGGGACTACGTGAAGGTCAACGACAAGCTCATCACGGCCAAGACCTACGACGTGAGCGACCCGCAGCAGTTCTACGCTGTCACGTCGGTGGAGCATTCGCTCCTGGAGAGCATGTTCTCGCTTGAGGTCTCGGCCGGCAAGGCCCGGACACTGTACTTCGAGGCCGAGCGGCTGGACATGACGCCGCCGGCGCGGCGGTTCTTCGACGGCCAGTGCAATGACTTCCAGTGCGTAAGGGCGAATCCCGAGTCGGCGGATGAGGAGAAGGCCAACGGCGCGGTCACGCTGGACCTGACCAGCGCCCCAGAAGGGACCTACCGCCTGTGGGCGCGGACGCGAGGGACGGGGACCATCGCGTGGTCGTCGCCTGAATATCAGGATGTGGACGTCGATCTGCGGTCGGCGGGGGGCGATCCCAACGCGTTCAACTGGCTGCCTTTGGGCCAGGTTCCCCGCGCGCGGCTGACGCTCAAGCTGTCCGGCTCCGGCGCGAGCCTGGACAGCGTCCTTGCCACGACGGAGGACTTCAAGCCCGCCGGCGCCGACCCGCGTGATGCGACGCCGCCGGCGGCCGTCAAGAACCTGAAGGCTGAGCTCGTTCCCGGCAAGGGCGAGGTGAAGCTGACCTGGGACAATTGTGCGGACGCCGACTTCCACCACTACTCGATCTATTGCGGCGCGGGCAAGGACTTCAAGTGCGACAACTCGACGCTGATCCGGTCCGTTTTCAAGAACTCGATCACCGACGCCGGCATGGCGCCGGGCAAGGTCACCTACAAGGTCGTCGCGTACGACAGCCGGTGGAATGCATCCGCGCCGGCCGTCGTTGAAGTTGACACCGCAGAAAGGGCAAGACAATGAAGACTGGAACTTTAGGTGTGATGGTGACGGTGCTGTCGGCGCTCATGGTCTCCGCTGCTTCAGCGCAGGGCCTTTCGACTACGCAGGAGGCCGACAAGAACAAGACCATTCGCGTGACCGCGCCTGGCAGGTTCGAGGTCACGTTCACGCTCCGCAAGGGATTCGGGGCTTCATTGTTCGACCTGGCGCACGACCCCGAGAGGAAGCGGAACCTCGCCCCCGTGGCGGATGAGAACGGCCTGTATTGGGTGAAGATGGCCAAGAAGCCCGACGATCCGAAGATCTCTGACGTCGGCTCGTACTATGCCAACCCGGCCCAGAACATCGAGCTGCTGGAGAGCGGTCCCGTTCGCGCGCGAATCCGACTGACAGGCTGGCACATGCGATACGGGAACACGGACCAGAAGGCGGCATATAAGGATGTGCCGTTCGAGTTGATCCACACGGTCTATCCGACCGGGGCCGTCTACACGGCCTACATGATCGACGCGCCGGAGGAGATCATGCTGCACCACTTCCTGACGATCATCAAGTCCAACGGCGCGTGGGGGCCGAACGGCAAAAGCGAGGGCAAGGGCGAGGCCCATTGCGTCACCGACGGCGGCGACGACAAGCCCAAAGGCCGGAGGGAGGGGCCCACGCCGTTCGTCCTCCAATGGAGCAACGGGCCGACATATTTCACCGACATGCTCCTGGTCTACTACAAGGGCAGCTTCGGCGCCTCTTACTGGAACGAGGGCTATGAGGACAAGGACTACCGCGCGGGGATGGACATCATGCCAATGTTCCCCGACAAGAAGCTGCCCAAGGGCAAGACCACAATTCCCTTCCTGTTCCGCATCGGCGACGACATGAACTCGGCCGCCGCGGCCGCCCCGTATGCCAACGACTATCGCAGCCCGGACAAGCTGGACGTCGCCAAGGGCCAGGCGGACAAGGCCGACGAGGGCGATCTCGACAAGGACGGCTACAACGAGTGCGAAGGCTGCTATGTCCTCAAGGCGGCCGCCGATGGAGTGGAGTTCACGATCCACGGCCGCGAGACCCCGAGGATGAGGCCCGCCTTCAAGATCAAGGGGTGGACCGGCGAATCGGTCAAGGCCGTCTCCGTGGCCAACAAGCAGCTCGACGCCGGCAAGGACTTCATCGCGTCGGTGAATGAAGGCGCTGCAATCGTGCTCCTCCTGGCGGACTTGAAGGAAGATGTGAAAGTCGTCGTGAGCGGAAAGTGAGACAGTACGGTGATCCCCAGGCCTGATCTGCTCGACAGCAACTCGCCTGCCGGACTGGAAGTGTTCCAGTTGACCGATGAGGCCGACGTTCCCTCATCTCATGTCTACATGGAGGCGCAGATCTTCGCCCCCGACAGCAAGCGGTTCATCCTCCATCGCTCGGCCCACGCGCACGGGAGCGACATGCACGACCCCAGGCACAGGTATCTTTTGTGCGACCTGGCCGACGGCGGGAAGCTTACGCCCGTAACCGACGAGGTCGGCGCGACGGCCCCATCCGTCTCGCCGGATGGCTCGTACCTGTACTACTTCGTCAACCAGACCCAAGTCGGCGGGGGGCGGCTGACGCTCAAACGCCGCCGGCTCGACGGAGGCGATCCGCAGACGATCTCGGTCGTCGATGGGCGGCTGCCCGGCACGAAGTTCAGCCCCAGCCGCATCTATCCGCTTTCGACGATCTCCTCCGACGGGCGGAAAGTGGCCGTGTCGGCGTACCTGGGCGATGGGACGGAGGCCGGCGCGCCCTTCGGGCTGATGGTCTTCGACGTGGCCACGGGCGAGATCAACCTGATCCTGAGCGGGCCGTCATGGTGCAACATGCACCCGCAGTACTCGCGCTCGCTGGACGGGCGCCAGTCGAGGGACATCCTCGTGCAGGAGAACCACGGCAACTTCTGCGACGCGCAAGGCAAGTGCGTCACGCTCGTGAGTGGCCGGGGCGCGGACATACACGTCATCCGCGATGACGGCATGAGCTTCCGCGACATGCCCTGGGGGCGCGATGGCGTAGAGAAGTGCCAGGGCCACCAGTGCTGGCGCGGGCGGACCGACTGGGCGATCACGTCAACCTCCGATGCCCGCCTGATCGAGGGCCGCGCAGAGCCCCACGCGGACCACGACGGCCTCCTCACGCCGGGCGCGGTGCGGAACGACTTGACCAGCGGCCTCGCCGAGCCGCGGTTCTTCCACTTTGCCACGGACATCGCCGGCGCTAGGCTCATCACAGACCAGCATGCCGCAGATGGGCCGGTGGCCGTCTACTGCGCCCGCCTGGGCGAGGCGGGGCATGCGCCGCTGGCCGGCCTGACGTACCTGCTGGACTCGCGATCGCAGTGGCGGAGCCAGACGCACATACACCCGTTCCTCTCGCCTGATGGGACGATGGGCTTCTTCAACTCCTGCGAATCGGGCGTGCTTCAGGCATACATGGTCCGCAACCTGCCGTTTTGACCGGCGCAAGAGAAAAGCCGACCCTGGGATTTGAACCCAGAACCTCAGCTTTACGAAAGCTGTGCTCTACCGTTGAGCTAGGTCGGCGGCAGCCGGCCGCGCCTTTACCAGTATCGCTATCGGCAGCGGCGGCGACCCGGTTCACAATAGCGTACCAGGCTGAAATCCGCAAGCCCCATGCGCGACTGATTCGCTTGTTCCCGAGCGGCTGGGGGCAGTCCCAAACGGCGGAACAGTCCCCGATCAACCGCTCATTTCTGCTGCGCGGCGGCCGGCTCGGACTCGTTGCCCTGTCGATCGACGGCCGTGATGGCATAGAAGCCGGACTTGTCCATGTCCGCAAGCCAGTCGATGTACCGCGACGTGCCCACCGGCAGCGAAGCGATGCGATTGGCCTGGATCGCGGCGGGCGCGGCCTGGGCCGAATAGTAGACGTTGTAGTAGCGGACCTTCGCGTCGGCCGGCTCTTTCCACGTGAGCTGAGGACAGCCCGGCGCGTTGGCCTTGGTGACGACGGCCTCGGCGGGGGAGGCAGGCTTTGTCCGCCAGTAGTCCTTCTGTCCGGCCGGCTGGACGACGGATGCGCTGAGCTTCTTGCCGCCATCTGCGGTCTCGACCTTAAGCACTTCGGAGAGCTGGTCCGACTCCAGTCGGCTGTGCTCCTCGGAAGTGACGGCGTAGAACCACGTGCCATCGGCCGGCTTGTCGTTGAAGACAAGGTTCCGCGGCTCCTGGATGGCGCGTGCGACGTTGACCTTGTACTCGGCCTTGACCGCGCCGACCTCCTCCCACGGGCCCTTGTCGGCCTTTGCCCGCCAGATGTGGTAGGCCCTGATCTCGCGGGCCGGCGGCGGGGCGTCCTTGTCCGATGGATAGCCGCGCTTGGTGTAAGCGGGGCTCTCCCAGATGATTCTGACCCCGCCGTCGCCGGCGGCCACGGCCTTCAGGCCGGTGGGCGGATGCGGATAGTAGCAAACAGCCCAGTAGCAGTCCGGTTTGGACTCGCCGTTCAGGAAGTCGCTGTGCCAGGCGACCTTCGTGCCGTCGGGGCTTTGGGCCGGGCGGATGTAGTTGTCGTAGGACGCGGCGACGCCCTTGAAGCCGTGCGCAAAGTTGTGCGTGTAGCAGACGACGAAGTTCCCGCCGGCCTTGTCGTACGGGAAGCACTCGATCCGGGCGACGCCGAACTGGGCCGCAAGTTTCGGGTCGTTCCTGGCCTCTTCGACCGAGACGACGCACCAGTCGGCGTACGCGCTCCAATCGCAGTGGGAGCAGCCGAGGGTCTGCGGCAGCCAGTTGTCCACCAGCGGCCTGTGGTTGATGTAGTCGTAGACGCTGCACCCCATCGTCCATTCGCCCTTGGCGTCGTGGGTCTCGTAGTTGGCGATGTTGACCAGCTTGCCCCAGCGGTCGAAGGCCGGGTGGCCGGGATACTGCGCGTTGTCGCCCCAGGGATCGTTGATCTTGCCCAGCTTGCGGACGTACTCCGGGATTATCTCGCCGAACTTGTGGCTGCCGTCATCCGGCGTGAACTTCGGGCCGCCGTCCGGGGCGCTGCCGAGGGTCTTCATGCGCCAGAATCCGATGGATCGCTCGATGGCGTAGAACCACGATCCATCGCCCAGCAGGTAGCAGTCATGGAAATGGCCGCCGGCGTACGGCGGGCAGTAGTCGCCGAAGTCGCGGTTGATGATGTACCCATCCTTCAGCAGCGCCTTGGCGTCCGCGTCGGGGTAGATCGTGCTCGGGATGAAGTAGTGCTGGTAGTGCTCCCAGCCCTTGGTGATGTCGGTGCGGATGGCGATGAGCATTTTGCCATCGGCGGAGATCAGCTTCCGCGTGCCGTAGGAGGACTTCTCGATGATCGGGTAGGTGATGAGGGGCGCCATCTCAGTCGCGGCGCCCTGCTCCGGCACGACGACCTTGTAGAGGACGTTGTTCTGGCTCTTGACGCCGCTGAGGCGCGTGCCGCCGAAGGTGTAGTACGTGTCCGGCACGAGCGGGGACCAGTGCGTGTAAGGCTCCGCGTTGACGGTGGGGCGGAGGCGGCTGCCGTCGCTGCCGACGACCATCCAAAGCGCCCGCAGTTCCTTGCTCGCCTGCATCTTCCTTGTCAGCCGCCACGATGTCAGGCCCAGGTACTTGCCGTCGGCCGACCAGGGGCTCATGGCGATGTCGTTGTGGTAGTAATTGCGGATGTTGGGCGTGTCGGTCATCCGCCAGACCTCGCGGCCGGTCTTGGAGTCGCGGTAGCAGAGCGTCTCAGGCTGCCATGCGCAGCCGGCCGCCTCATCCTCCAGGACCTCGCGCGGATACACATTGGTGGCCCGGCGCTGGGCCCGGCGGAACATCTCATCCAGTCCCTCGGCCGGCTTGGCGGCGGATGCACTGGCCGGCGCGTCGGCGGCACGGACAAGTCCCGCTGAGAGCAAGAGCGGGAGGGCCACGGACAGGCAGCCCATCCGGAAGCATCGGAGAAGCATCTCTGTCGTCACGCAGCTTTCCTTTCGGGTATTGCGCGGCGCGCGGGCGCGCGGCAGACATATTAACACCGCCGGATGTGAAGCGGAGCGTGGAAAACGCGGGAGAGGCGTCAGTCCGGCCGGCGGGCCACGAGGAGGCTGCCGCGAACCGCGCTGACGTCGGAGGATATCCACGGCGCGACCTGGCTGCTGATGAAGCTTGCGCTCGTCGCAGCGGCATGGGCGTCCTCGCCGTAGAAATACGCCTCGTCGAGCCGGTGCTGCCGGAGCCTTTCGTACGCCGACAGCCTTTCCTTGCTGCTCCCGGGACCGGGCATGTTGAAGCCTATCAGCCCCGCCGACGGGCCGTGTATGCCGTCCACGTTGCCGGCGATGATGGTGCCGATCCCGAGCAGCCCAACGTCGGCCGTGTTGTAGTAGTTCGCGATCCCCTTGCGGCAGTGGCGCAGGGCCCTGGTCAGGTCGTAGACGGACGAGATGCTGGCCGACAGGAGGACGACGCCGTCGACCTGCCGCCCCTCGGGCAGGGCCTCGACGGCGAAGACGGCCATCCCGCCGCCGCCGCTGTGGCCCACCAGGTACACAGGGCGGTTCGGATAGCTGTCCTGGTACTGGACGATCATGCCCGCGATCTTGGCGGCCTCGATCCTGTTGCCGATGAAGTCCATCTGGTTGAGCAGCATCCCCGCCACCGGCACGGGCCGGCCCCAGCGGTAGATGGGCAGCGCCCAGTCGATGCCCCCGGCCATGAGGCCGTAGCGTATCTGGTGGTTGAAGCTGCTCTCGCCCTCGATGCCCGGCAGGATGATGACCAGCCCCTTGGCTTTTCGGTCCGGGCCCATGTAATCATCGTCGGCCGCGCCTCCGCAGCCGCCGATGGCAACCAGCAGAACCAGGACCAAAGAGCGAGCTAGCCAAGTCATTACGACATTCTATCGGCCAAAGATACCGCCCACGATAGTAAAGGTGGTCTGCCAATTCCGGCCTTCCTGCCCGCGCGGATTGATGGCAGGGCAGCGGGGTATAATGTTGCGGCGGCGGGCGGCGGAAAGCTGACAGGCGTTAAAAATAGTTGAAAAATCCCGGCGTCCCTGCCGAATATGGAAGTGTCGCTCGATCAGTAAAGGAACGGACGCTTGCGAGGAAAGGCCATGCCCCCAAGGAAGAAGAATGCCGGATTTGCGGAAGGCGCGTCTAACTTCGTCCCGGCCGTCTATGCCCGGTCGGCCGAAGAGGCGCGACTGTATCAGGAGCTGCTGGAGGAGAACGGCATCACGGCCGTCGTCGGCGAGGAAGGCGACGGCGGCAAGCCGAAGGGCCGAGGCGCCAAGACGGCCGGACGCGGCGTGCCAGTGCTCGTGCCCGACTCGAAGCTCGACAAGGCCGGCGAGATAATCGCCAGCAACGAGGAGGCCGACGACCTTGCCGTCGAGGCCGACGATTCCGACGAGTCCAAGGACGGCGACCTGGACGAGACGGACGAGGATGAGGGCCTCGACGACGACGGCGACGACGAAGACCTCGATGACGACGAAGACGAGGATGATGACGACGAAGATGAGGACGAGGACGAAGACGACGAAGACGACGAGGACCTCGACGAAGAGGACCTCGAAGACGAGGAAGATGAGGAAGACGAAGACGACGAAGATGAAGATGAAGAAGACGAGGATGACGAAGACCTGAGCGAGGATGAAGAGGAGCCGTCAGACGAGGAGGAGGAAGAGGAAGAAGACGAGGACGACAGGTCCTGACGGCCCATTCACGGCGGGCTGATTTCCCGCCGCAAGAGCTACGATAGCCGCAAGCTCGCAAGTAGACTGAACGGCCGGGCGCATCTGGTCGATATATACGCAATGGACATGAACGACACGACAGTAGACTTGCAGCCAGTCCAGTCCCCGGCCGAGCCGGCAGCCGCGCCGTCGCCGCCCCCCGAGGATCGCCGCGCGTTCGACCGCCGCAAGGGCGACCGCCGCGGCATGGTGGACCGTCGCTCCGGCCTTGACCGCCGCCGCGGGCCGGGACGCCGGAGGAGCGATGAGCGCCGCAGCGCCGAGGAAGGCGAGATGACCGATGAGCAGTTCGAGCTCATCATGGCCATCGACGAATACAAGAAGGTCAACCGCCGCCCGTTCCCGACCTGGACCGAGGTCCTCGACATCATCAAGGCCCTGGGCTACAGAAAAATCGCGGAACCTCAAGACATTCGGTGAATTCCTGTTATAATGGACCTTCGGAACCGCCAATGATACTCTCGAGCGAATATCTGGGTTTCGCGCTGCGGTTGATCACCGTCGTCGTGCCGGTGGCGGTCTACTTCCTCATCCTGGGCCTGCTCAACAGCCGGCGGCACCCGCAACTGCTGTCGGGCAAGCAGGACTTCGCGCTGCTGGTCGTGGCGATAAGCCCGCTGTTCATACTGCCGGCCGCCTCGCTGGGCCTGTCCGCCTGGGCGGTCGTCGGCATGGTGGGCCTGGTGGCGGCGGGCATCATGGCCCTGGCCCCGCGCGGCCGCGTGTGGGTCGTGTACAACATCCCGCGCGACCAGGCCCGCGACGCCATCGAGCGGTGCCTGGGCGAACTGGGCCTGGGCTTCACCGCCAGCCGCAACGACTTCGAGCTTGATCGCCGCGCCGTGCTGAGCGTCAGCGAGTTCCCGCTCCTGCGGAACGTCACCATCCGCCTGCGCGGCGGCGACGACGATCTGGCCCGCCGCATCGAGCGGGCGATGGCGGCCGCGCTTTCGCGGACATCCGCCGAGACCAGCCCCACGGCCGTCGTGCTCATGCTCATCGCGACGGCGATGCTCATCGCGCCGGTCACGATGTTCGTTCAGCACGTGCCGCAGATCGTCCGCCTCATCACCGACCTGATGCATTGACGATCGCCGATTGCCGATTGACGATTGATGACGGGGCGGGGGCCGGATACTCCCAACGTAACCGAGGGGGAATCAGTGTTCACTCATCGCGGATCTCGATGATCTCCAGCTCGTCCAAATCCGTGTCCAGCACGGCCACCGTGTGCCTGGCGGCCCTGGCCAGAGCGCCGGGGTTGATGATGCGCGTCCGGCCGATCCACTCATCGCGGAGGCGATGCGTGTGGCCGTGGCAGATGTAAGCGTAGTCGGAATGGAGCAACTCGTCGAGGATGCGGCCGTCGCCGTGCGTGACGGCCAGGTGCCTTCCGCCGCCGATGGGCAGGGCAACGAAGTCCCTCGCGAAGTGGACGTTGCCGACCTGGGCCTCGCGCTCCAGGCCGTCGAGGTGGCGGTCCATGTTGCCTGCCACCAGCCACGCCTCGACGCCGGCGCCAGCCAGCGTCCGCACGCACTGCGTCGAGCCGATGTCGCCGCAATGCACAACCGCCCGCACGCCGCGGGCCGTCAGCACGGCCATCGCCGCCCCCAGCCGAGCGTCATGGCCGTGAGTGTCGCTGATGATCCCGATCTTCATCCTGCTTGGCCTCTCGACGGGCGGCCGCGCTGGGCCGCCGTGCCTGCGGCATTGTAACATGCGGGCATTCGGGCAGGCGGGAGTGCTCATTCGCCCAGGCCGAAAATCGTAACATCATTGTCAGCCATGACTTGGTGAGCTTGGCCCTGCCCGCTGCTGCCCAATTCTGCCCAATTCTGCCCATTTCGTGCCTCTTGGTGCCCGGGTGCAACTGCGGGAAAGAGGTCTGGGGATGACAGCGGAGAAAGATGAGGGGCGGAGGGAAAGGAAGAGGGCATACGGATGTACGCCCCGGCGTTCGCGATTCACGGTTTCGCTATTCGGTTGTCAGGCCCCGCTGGGGCGGTTCCGCGCCCCGCCTTCGCGAGGCGTCCAAGGACGCACGCGGCGTCCTTCAACGCTTACCTGCGCGGAGCGCTCTTTGGCGAACTTTCCGAACCTTCTTTGCGATTCCCAGAATCACAAGTCCTTGGCGGGCCTAGCGAAGAACTTCTCTGGGATTCTCGGCTCTCGCGTGCCGGCCGGAGCGCCTCTTGGCGACAAAAGGCGCGCGCTCGGAGAAGCTATTCCATGCTGGATCAGCGCTTGCGCTCCTTCGAAGCCGACTATGATGGGGCGCATCCGGCGCCCCTTCGGTCATGTTGCACCTCAGGGGCTGCTTCCACGGTTGTGTAGTGGGTCGCCGGGTTCCATATTGACAACTGCCTGAGGGACCATTCCCACGGCTTGAGCGAACTCCCGAACCTTCGCCTCAGGAAGGTCACCAGACAGCAACATCGGCTGGGTGAAGGCATCGTGCCAGGAGAGCAACACCCTATCGCCTCGGTAGACGTGAAAATGTATGCACAATTCGGGCTCGGCAAGGTGCTCGCCCATGACAGCCAAGGATTCCAGGTTGTCCGGCGTCGCGGGAACTGAGACGGCGGCCGGCCTTAGCCACGCCCGATCCACACGCTGGCGGGTAGCCATTGCATGGTCCCGAAAAAACCGTCTCAAGTTCGCGTCGGGCGTCCCGCCCTCGAGGTAGAGGATGCTTCCTTCGGGTAGCAGGTTCCTCAACGCTCGGAAGATCGCGGGAAAGGTAGTCGCGCCGTCGAGTGACCAAAAAGGCCGGTCGAGGTCGAACTCGATGCCGTAACTCATTCCCAGCAACTCGGCAAGACGCTTGCCAATGGGCATATTGCCTGCCATCTTACCACCGGCCTCGCGGACATTCACCCTCCTCAAGAACCCCGTAGCGCCCGGCCGCCAGTCGCGGATGAGATCTTCGCAGTGCGGGCGATGGGAACCCCGGCGTTGCGGCATTCTCGTTGCGGCCGTAGAATCCGCCGTGCGTCGTATGGTCAGTCTCCCTTGTCATAGAAAGGATCGCAAATGCGTATCGTCGATTGTCACGTCCACGTCGGGAACTTGGGTAGCGCATCGGAGATGCTCAAGGAAATGGACGCCAACGGCGTCCAGCGGGTGCTGGTCCTGTCGCAGAGCGAGCGGCTCTCGCCGCGGAAGACGCTCGAGAACATCAAGGCCCTGGCCAAGTACGCCGAGGCGGACCGGGCGCGGCTGGGGTGCATGGCGTGGGTCAACCCGACGCTGCCCAACGCGGCCGGCATCGCCGAGACGGCGCTGACGGAGTTGGGGTTCTGCGGCATCAAGATCATCCCCGACCACTTCTTCTGCTACGAGCCGCGCCTGGAGCCGTTCTGGGAGAGGATGAACGAGTTGAAGGCGAGCATCCTGTTCCACACGGGCATCCTCTACGGCTTCGAGGACGGCAGCCGGTTCTGCCACCCGGAGTACCTGGAGAAGCTCCAGAACTACCCGAACATCCGCTTCGCGATGGCTCACGTGTCATGGCCGTGGTGCGAGGAGTGCCTGGCGGTGATGGGGCGGATGAAGGCGGCTGTCGGCTATCGCAAGGACGGCTGGCAGAGCTACATCGACCTGACGCCGGGCACGCCCAAGCACATCCGCAAGCAGGCCATCTCCAACGCGGTCAGCTTCTGCGGCGGGGTGGACCACATCATGTGGGGCACCGACAGCTCGACCGGCAAGGGCCTGTCATACCAGAAGGAAGTGCTTGACGGCGACCTGGCGATCTTCAAGGAGATCGGGCTGGATGCGGCGCAGCAGGAGAGGATACTGTCGGGGACTGCGGATGAGGTGTTTCCGGCTAAGAAGTAACGGAAATGACGAATGCTGAATAACGAATGACGAATATCGAAGTGAAGAAGAGGCAGCGGCGCCTCGGCGCACTTCGATATTCGTCATTGCCTGTTGGCTATTCGATATTCGCCGTTACTTCTTCGTCCAGACGGTGATCTTCTCGAACTTGGTCGTGTCGTCCCAGGTGTAGAAGCCGATCTTGCCGTTCTTCGCGCCGGACAGCGGCTTGGGGTCCTTGTATTCGATAATCGGCTTGCCGTTGACGGTCAGTTTGAGGTTGCCCTTGTCGTTCTCGGCGACGATGGTGTACTTGGTGTCGGCCTTGAAGGGCAGTTCCTTCTCGTTGGTGACCTTGTCGATCTCCTCGCCTTCCTTCAGGAGGATGTTCTTCGTGTTGCCCTTTCCGCCGAACTGGAAGAGGTAGCCGTCCTGGTACTCGGAGTTGCAGTTGATGGCGGGGGACAGGTCGCTGATCTCATCCTTCTTGACGACGGAGACGACGAACTCGACGCGGACACTGGGGGCGTCGAAGGCGTCCTTGTAGATGATCTGGCCGTCGCCGCCTTCGGTGGCCTTGAGGATCATGGCGCCGTCCTTGACCGAGAGATCGCCGGCGAGGGCCTGCCATTTGGGATCGACCTTCGTTCCGGAGAAGTCGCTCTTGTAAGCGACGGTCCAGTCGCCGGCTGGCGCCACGGCGGCGGTAGGCGCTGGCGTGGCCTTAGGTGTGGCGGCCGGCGTCGGGGCGGCCGTGGCCTTAGGTGTGGCCGCCGGCGTCGGCGCGGCCGTGGCCTTCGGTGTGGCCGCCGGGGTCGGCGCGGCCGTGGCCTTTGGCGTGGCCGCGGGCGTCGGCGCAACAGTCGCCTTGGGCGTCGGGGCCACAGTCGCCTTGGGAGTGGGCGTCGCCTTGACGGCCGGGCCGGTCGTCGCCTTCGGATGCTTGGGCTGCTCGCATGAAATCGCGATCATCCCGCCCACGAACACAACCAACGTCAAGCAACATGCTACAGCGAGGTGCTTCTTCATGGCGCAATCTCCTCTATGCAAGCATGGACTGTTTCAGGGCGGCTGCACGCGAGACGCCCCGTGAATTCCCATTGCCGCCGCCGCAGGCGCACAGGCGGCGGACAGACTCAGCGGCACGAATCGCTCTGGCAGAAGTGCCGTAGCTCACGGGGCGGATAATACAAGCGGGGGATTGGCACTGCAAGCAGAGAATTCCATTAAAAGGGATTAGGGATCAGCGGCTAGCGACTAGGGGCAGCGATGTCGGCTGGCGAAACGGGATTTCTGGTCAGTATCGACAGTTCCCGACCTCAAAGGCGCCTTGACGGGCTGAGCGCCAACCCTCCGGGGCCCCTAGTCGCTCTGCCTAGTCCCTTATTGCCACGGCGGGGCGTTGGCCGATAACATGAACGCGATGAAACACTACCTCCCGAACTTCGACGAGTTCCTCAAGCTGGCCGAGCGGGGCAATACCGTGCCGGTCTGCCGGCAGCTCCTGGCCGATGCGCTGACGCCGGTCACGGCGTACCAGCGGCTGGCGATGCCGCCGGGTTACGCGTCCGCGAAGAACGCGTTCCTGCTGGAAAGCGTGGTGGGGGGCGAGCACGTCGCGCGGTACTCGTTCGTGGCGGCCGACCCGGAGGCCACGTTCAGCGCCCGGCGCGATAGCATCACCATCGCCCGCCGCGGCGGCAAGGACGTGACTATCACCAGCCACGACCCGCTGGCCGAGCTGGCGAAGATGCTGGCGGAGCACACGCCCGTACACACGCGCGGCCTGCCGCGGTTCACGGGCGGCATCGTCGGCTACGCCGCGTACGACATGGTCCGCTATTACGAGAAGCTGGGCGACGGGCCGGCCGATGACCGCAACCTGCCCGATCTCTACTTCGGCCTGTACCGGACGATGGTGATCTTCGACCACGTCTCCAAGACCATCAAGGTCGTCTGCAACGCGCACGTCACCGGAAACCCCGGCGAGGCGTACAACCGGGCGATCGCTTCCATCGAGCGGACGATCGCGCGACTACAGGAGTCTTCGATCCACTCCGTTCGGGAGGTCAACCTCACGGGGATTCCGCAGAAGGCGTTCCGCAGCAACATCTCGCGCGAGCAGTACTGCCGCATGGTCGAAAGCTGCAAGATGTACATCAAGGCCGGCGACATCTTCCAGGTGGTGCCGTCGCAGCGGCTGACGGTGGAGACGGCCGCCACGCCGTTTGACATCTACCGGGCGCTGCGGGTGGTGAACCCATCGCCGTTCATGTTCCTGCTGGCGACGCCGGAGTGCTCGCTGGTGGGGGCAAGCCCGGAGATCCTCTGCCGCGTGGAGGACGGCGTGATAACGAATCGCCCGCTTGCCGGCACTCGCCCGCGCGGGGCCACTGAGGAAGAGGACAAGGCGCTGGAGGCGGAGCTGCTTGCCGATCCCAAGGAGCGGGCCGAGCACATCATGCTGGTGGATCTCGCCCGCAACGACGTCGGCCGAGTGGCCGTGCCAAAGAGCATCCAGCTCTCGGACGTGATGACAGTCGAGCGGTACAGCCACGTGATGCACATCGTGTCCAACGTGACGGGAAGGCTGGCCGAGGGCAAGACGGCGTTCGACGCGCTGCGGGCAACGCTGCCCGTAGGCACGGTCACGGGCGCGCCGAAGATTCGGGCGATGGAGATCATCGACGAGTTCGAGACGACGCGCCGCGGGCCGTATGCCGGGGCGGTGGGGTACGTGGACTTCAGCGGCAACATGGACATGTGCATCGCGCTGCGGACGATGGTCATCGCCGGCGGCAAGGCGTATCTTCAGGCCGGCGGGGGCGTGGTGGCCGACTCGGTGCCCGAGACGGAGTACCAGGAGTCCATCAACAAGGCCAAGGCGCTATTGAAGGCGATTGAGGTGGCCGAGAACGGGATGGGAGAGTAGGAATATGGCGATGGCAGGCAACGCGGTGGTCGGCATCGTAATGGGCAGCGACAGCGACCTGGAGGTCATGAAGCGGTGCATCGACCAGCTCAAGGCGTTCGGGATCGGCTTTGAGGTCCGAGTGATCTCGGCCCACCGCACGCCGGTTGCGGCACACCTCTATGCAAAGAGCGCGGCCGAGCGCGGGCTGAAGGTGATCATCGCGGCTGCGGGCATGTCGGCGGCGCTGGGCGGCGTGCTGGCTGCCAACACGACGCTGCCTGTGATCGGCGTGCCGATGGCGTCGGGGCCGCTGGCGGGCGTGGATGCAGCCTTGAGCACGATGCAGATGCCGCCGGGCGTGCCTGTCGCGTGCATGTCAATCGGCGCTCCGGGTGCGACAAACGCCGCGATACTGGCGGCACAGATTCTGGCCCTGGGCGATGCGGAACTGGCCGGCAAGCTGGCGGCGTTCAAGGAGGACCAGGCCAAGAAGGTCGCCGCCAAGGATCGCGAGATACACGAAGCCCACGACGGATAAGTAGGGACGCACCCTATTTTTGGCCAACTTCCGAAATAAATAGGGTGCGTCCCTATTTTTGTGCCGCCCCCATGGGCTGGGCGATGGTGATCCGCTCGTCGGCGCGGATGATCTCGACGCTTACAGTCTGCATCGCCCCGGCCAACTGTGCAACCTGGGCGGGCCTAGCGGACGGACATCATCAGCACGTCGCTCTGGCCCTCGAACCAGTTGACCTTGGTCGGCCGCTTGCGTGATGCGATCCTGATGAAGAAGCGGATCGTCTCCACCCCGGCCGTCACGTCGCAGCTATACTCCTGGTCGATCACCTTGACGCCCTGTGCCTTCAGCAGGTCGCGGAACCGCTTGACGTTGTCGCCTCCGGCGCCCTTGACGCGCACGGTGAGGGTCTTGTACCAGTGGATGATAAGGAGCTCATCCACCTTCCGCAGCGCCAGCAGCGCGATCAGGACCAGGCCGGTGGCGATCACGGCGACGATGTACATGCCGATCCCGCATGCCAGACCCATCGCGGCGGTACACCACAAGGAGGCGGCCGTCGTCATGCCGCGGATGTTGGCGCCGTACTTGATGATGGCGCCCGCGCCGAGAAAGCCTATGCCTGCCATTACGCCGTAGGCCACGCGGGCGGGATCGACGCGGAGGGCCGAGTTCACGCCCGCTCCGCCGTAGGCCTCGGCGAAGTGGATGCTGACCACCATGGCGAGCGCCGAGCCGAGCGCCACGAGCAACTGTGTGCGGAAGCCGGCGCTGCGGCCGTGGTGCTCCCGTTCCAGGCCGATTATGCCGCCCAGCACCGCCGCGGCGAGCAGCCGCAGGAAGCTCTGCACCTCGGTGTGGGCCTGACAAAACGAGTAAATGGCGTCAAACACGGTCGGACTCCCAAGTTGGCCTTTCCTGACACTTTCATCGGCCTTGCGGGCCGTTGATCAGCAGAAAATCAGGGGCCAGGGACGAGCGACTAGCGACCAGGGGCATCGGACCCATCCGCATGATTCGGTTGCGGCGCTCCCGGTTACCACGATAGAGACCGCATCAGTACGCGCCAGGTATGACCGCGCCTTTCTCGGATGCGGACGGTGCTCACGAAATTGCTAGTCCCTGGTCGCTCATCCCTAGTCCCTTCGCAATTCCGGTTCGTGTTTGACCTTGGGCTGAAGGTGTGGTAGGATTCTCGGAATCGCTTGTCTGGAAACGCCGGTTTCCTATGGGCCACAACACGGATTTACGCAAGCTGCTGGTTCTGCACGGTCCGGCCCTGGAGGCGGATGGGATCCTCGACTCCATCCGCGGGCACTTCGAGATCCAGGTCGCCAAGTCCCTCGATGACGCCCTTGCCGCGATGCGCGATGGGCGGTTCGACGCGGTGCTGGCGGAGACGGCCGACTTCTTGCCGCTGGAGCGCGGGGCGGTGACGCACCAGGCGGCCGTCGTACTGGACACGATTGGCGACGGCGTTTGCATCGTCGGCGCCAAGGGCGAGCTTGTGTGGGCCAACCGCCGGCTGAGGAGTTACCCGCCGGCCGTGCTGGAATTGCTGCGGGGGGTCTGCCTTCAGGCCTATGAGCAGTTCTCAAGGCTCGGAGCAACGCCGCCGGAGCGCGGACGAAGGTTCTCCCTCATGCCCGACGACGGCACGTATTACGAAGTCATCTGCTCGGGCGTTTTCGACCGGCAGGGCGCACTGAGGCAGGTCGCGGCCGTCGTCGTGGACGCCACCCTCCAGCGCCGCCAGCAGCTCAAGCTCAACGCCATCGACAAGGCCGGGCGCGAGCTCGCGCGCCTGGACTACGAATCGCTGTCCAAGCAGGACGCGATCCAGCGCCTCGGACTGCTGGAGGAGCGGATCATCCGTTGCAGCCGAAACGTGCTCAACTACCAGCACTTCGCGGTGCAGTTGCTCGATGAGCGGACCAACAGGCTCCAGACTATCATCGCCGAGGGGATGGACGTGGACAAGTACGAGCTGTTCGCCTCCACTGAAGGCAACGGCATCACCGGCTACGTCGCCGCCACCGGGCGGAGCTATGTGTGCCCCGACGTGAGCAAGGACGGGCGCTATCTGCCGGGTCTGGCCGGCGCGCGGAGCAGCCTGACCGTCCCGCTGCGGCTCCAGGACAAGGTCATCGGCGTTCTCAATGTCGAGTCGGACAAGGTTGGCGGCTTCGGCGAGGAGGACCGGCAGTTCGCGGAGATATTCGCCAACTACGTGGCGATGGCCCTGCACAACCTGAACCTGGTGGTCTTCGCGGGCCACGCGGCGCAGACGCGCGTGACCGGCTCGATAACGGCCGAGCTTGCCGGCCCGCTCAACGACATCATCTCCGAGGCCTCGGAGATAATGGAGGACTACATCGGGCAGGATGACCTCCGCAAGCGCCTGGGCCTGGTGATCGACAATGCGACGCAGGCGCGGAAGATAGTCCAGCAGCTAGCGGCGGCGCCGGCCACGGGCGTGCTGTCTATTCCGCACGAGCCGGCGCAGAAGGACCCCGTCCTCAACGGCAAGCGCGTGCTGGTGGCGGATGATGAGGAGCTTATCCGCACGACGATCCGCGACGTGCTGTCGCCCTACGGGTGCCACGTTGACCTGGCCGCCGACGGCGCGCAGGCCCTGGCGATGATCGCCCGCGGGACATACGACCTTGTCATTTCGGACATCAAGATGCCAGGCGCCACGGGCTACGAGGTCTTCGCGGCCGCTCGCGACGCCTGTACCAGCGCCGAGGTGATACTCATCACCGGCTTCGGCTACGATCCCAGTCATTCAATCGTGCGGGCCAGGGGCGCGGGCCTCCGCGCGGTGCTGATGAAGCCCTTCAAGGCCAAGCAGCTCCTTTGCGAGTGCCGCGCGGCGCTGTCGCGCCCGTGAACCACCGGGGACAGTCCCGCCGTATGGGACTGTCCCCAGTTGTTCGCTCACGAGAAACTGGGGACAGTCCCATACGGCGGGACTGTCCCCGGAATTCAGGTCTTGTCCTGACAGACGGAGCCCGTACCTGTCTCAGTTGAACAGGGGCCATAATTCCAGCGGGCGTTTGCCCGGCGGCCGGCTGAATCCTACGCTACGAGAGTAGCTCGCGCATCCGCGACGGGTGGGCGGGCGCATACGGTGTTCCAGCGGCGTTCAGCGCCCCGCGAGGCGCTCGCGGCCGGCGATGTCTCCGCCAGGTCCGGCTATCGCCTGACAATCCCACGAGACGTTCACCAGGTTAATCAAGGGCAGCCTCCCGCGGGCCGATAACTCACTTGGAGAGTTCGGTCCTGTTGAGGAGGCAGCCACCACCAGAGGAGTGCGGTCTTCCGGGCAGTCGCGCGGAATTCGCGCAAGCGTTACGTCTTTTGGCCGTCCGCGAAGGAGGTGAAGCGAGGATGAGGGACGTGCCGGTCAGACATTGCGGTGGCTTTCCTTGGGGCTGATGGTGCCAGAGCGGCCGCTTCACTGGAATCGGCGGACTCGCCATCAAGCGCGCAACGGCAGCAACCGGAAGACCGAGTCTCAAGACGCACCAGGAGCATAGAGTCGCAAGGATGCATGAGTGACGCCCCGAAGGGGGCAAGGTTCGCAGAGAAACGCAAACTTAGGAGACAGTTTCATGAACCGCAAGAATACGGCTTTCACCCTCGTTGAAATCCTGATCGTCGTGATCATCCTGGGCATCCTGGCCGCCATCGTGATCCCGCAGTTCACGCAGGCGTCGCAGGACGCGAGGAATTCGGCGTTGGCCAGCGACCTCCAGACGCTTCGCAGCCAGTGCGAGCTGTTCAAGGTCCAGCACCAGGACATGTACCCCGACAAGATGCCGGGCGTGTCTGACGGCGCGACCTTCATGAACATCATGATGATCAAGACGAACTTCGACGGCTCCACGACCGGGACGCCGAACCTCGGCCCGTACCTCCAGAAGTGGCCGACCAACGACTTCGTCGTCGGGGCCCCCGCCAGCCAGTTGACCATCGGCGCCACTCCGGTGCCGGGCGACGGCTCATCCGGTTGGTACTTCGACACCACCCTTGGCAAGATGTCCCCGAATGACGCGGACCACAAGGGCATGTAACGTTCGGACCGCCTCCGGGCGGTGCTAACCGGGCAGTACCCTGGCCGGTCGTCGTCGCGAAGCGGCGACGGCCGGCCGGGGCGTGCCTGGGCGCGGCGGCCCGGGCGAGAAGAAGTGGCGAGAACCGGCATGAGTGCAATCATGAAACGACAATCCATCATCAAGGGCTTCACCCTGGTGGAGATCCTGATCGTCGTGATCATCCTCGCCATCATCGCGGCCATCGCGCTGCCGAAGTTCTCCAACGCATCCGCGGCGGCCCGGGCGAGCATGCTCGCCGACGACCTCCGGATCATCCGCACACAACTGGCGGTCTTCAAGTGCCAGCACAGCGACATCCCCGCCGGCTGCGCCAGCCCGACCGGAGATGCGACGCTGGACCTGTTCACGCAGCACCTTACCATGGCGACCAACGAGGCGGGCGCGGTCGCGGCCCTTGGCACGGCCGGATACAAGTACGGGCCCTACCTCCGCGAGGTGCCGCCCAATCCGATCAACGGGAAGGCCACCGTGCTGGTCGTCCCGAACAGCAGCGCGGTGCCCGCCTCAGCCAGCGACGCCTACGGCTGGATCTACCAGCCCGGCACTGTGACCTTCAAGAGCGACGCCGCCGGGGAGGATGAGGCAGGCAAATCGTTCATCGACTACTAGAGCGTACGACGATGCCTTCGAGGCAGAAGAAACAAAGATTGGCGTTCACGCTGGTAGAAGCCCTCGTGGCGGCCGTGATCCTCGCGATGGCGGTCACGGCCATCATTCTGCCGTTTACCTCCGCCCTCCAGTCCCAGGCCACCGACGCCAAGCGGACGCTCGCCGTCAGCCTCGCCCAGGAGATGATGGAGGAGGTCATCGCCAAGCCGTTCAGCGACTCGGCGGGGGTGAAGACCCCGGGCTTCGAGGCGGGGGAGAACCGATGGAACTGCAACTGCATCGACGACTACGACGGATACACGGAAGAGGACGGGCAAATAAGGAGCTTCGACGGACAGGTGCTCTCTGACCCCGAGGCGGCGGGCCTGTCGCGGCACGTGGCCTGCGCTTACGTCTACGTGAGCGGGCAGGACACCGGCCAGCCGTCCACGTTCATCCGCGTGACCGTCGAGGTCAGATACAAGGGCCAGCCGCTGGTGACGCTCAGCCGGCTGGTGTTCGCGCATTAGCGGGAGGCGACGATGATCAAAGGCCTGACAAGAGGATTCTCGCTGACCGAGTTCCTGATGGCCATGACGATCACGTCCATCATCGGCCTGGCGGCCGCGGGCGTGTCGGTCGCCATGTCGCAGGCGAACAGCCAGCTTCAGGCCTACTACCAGAACGTCGCGACGGGGCGGAGCACGTTCTACCGCATGCAGGACACGCTGCGGAAGGCCAAGCTGGTGACCTATGCCTCCGGCGGCACCGTGCTGCTCTGGGCGGCGGACACCAACGGAGACGGGCAGATCAACAACGACGAAATGGTCCAGTGGTCCTACGACCAGGCGAACTCGCGGGTCGTCGAATACAGGATTGCCTACCCCGACGGCCTGCGGTCCGCGCTGAACGTCACGCAGCCGCTGGCGACGTACTTGACGGCGTCATCATCCGTAACAGGCGATGTGTACTGCACGACGACGGTCCTGGCGACGGGCGTCACTTCGTTCCAGGCCGTCCTCAAGGGCTCGGCGCCGACCGCCACGCTGGTGAAGCTCAGCTTGACGGTCGGCAGCGGCAATCAGGCCGTTACCCTCCGCAGCGCGACGGAACTCCGGGCGGATGCGACGGGCTGCGTCACGGTTTCGGGCGGCCAATACGTGCTGTCAACCCCGGCCAACTAAGGCGCGGGCATCGGTGAGCCGATGGTAGAGAACATGGACAGACCGAGGACAAAGCCAAAGGGCTTCGCCCTGATCCTCGTGATGCTGCTGGTGGCGATAGCGGTGGTGCTGGGCGTCAGCTACGCATCCGTCGCCTCCCTGAAGGCGGCCGGCTCCGACAACTACGCCAACGCCAGCCGGGCGAAGTACCTCGCGGAGTCGGGCCTCCAGCACGCGATGTGGATCGTGCAGAACAACCCGAATCTGCTCGCCAACTCATCCGCCGCCGCGCCGCTGGGGCCGTACTATCTGGACAGCACCAACGACCGCTACGTGTTCTACGGGGCGGCCGATCCGCTTGTGCCCGGCAGATTTGTCCTGACCGCCAAGGGCATTGCCGGGACGGTGACGCAGTTGGCCTCCGCGTCGGTGCTGCGGTCCGCCGCGTCGACCATCAGCTTCAGCAGGAACATGATGGTCAAAATGGCCTCCACCTGGCTGCCGGGCTGCCTGACGGTCAACAGCGACCTCTACGTCCAGGGCTCGCTGGTGAACTTCGCCAGGATCCACGGGAACGTGGCCGCCAGCGGAACGCTGACGGACTCGCTGGGCCTTATATCAGGCACGAAAGCCCCCGGAACAGCCGGCATAACCATGCCCACCATCACCCGCGACTCCTACAAGAACTACACGCTTTACGGCGTCGCATGCACCAAGACGGACATGACCGGGGCCGTATTCAACTCGACGGATCCCCTGACCAACGGTGGCGCCGTATCGGCCACCAATCCCGGGGGGGTCGTCTATCTGACAAAGGCGGTGGTCTCGCTGCCGAGCAACTTCAATTTCACCGGCACGCTGGTGACCGATGGCGACCTGATCCTCAACGGCTCGAACATAAACCTCACGGCGGTTGACGGGTTTCCCGCAATCATGGCCAAGAGAATCCTTGTTGCCCCGAACGCAAGAGTCACCGTGAACGGCGGGGTCGTGGTCGACAACGGGATCGTGCCATCCGCCTCCGGCTCGGCCGGGTCCGTTACGACGGTCAATGGCCCGCTGATCGGCAACAGCAGCACCGGCTATGACTACTACCTGACCGGGACGCACACACTCAACTACAACGCCTCCAGAAGCCAGTTGCTGGACATGGCTAATCCCAACGGCGGGGTAAGCACTGTAACGCTCCAGACGTGGATCAAGTGACAGGAGAACGGACATGAAGCGCGAAGCAGGGAACATGACTGTGCAAACGGATTTGTACACGCGGGTCTGCCTGACGGTGATCGCCGTCCTGCTGACCGTGCTGATCGTGGGCCTGTGGGCCGAGGGCGTCCCGTCGCCGGCGCCGGCAAACGCGGCCGACGACACGGCGTTCGGCAGCTCCAACGCGGTGTGGCGCGATATCCTGAAGGCCAACGAGCAGACCAACGCCAAGCTGGATGAGATCATCACGGTCCTCAAGAGCGGCGACGTGAAGGTCCAGGTCACGGAAGGGGCCCCAAAGGCCGGAGGCGGCGATGCGCCCGCGAAGTCCAAGTAAACGCTGCGGCACAGGCGGCTTCACGCTGGCGGAGCTGATAATCGTGATAGTGATCATCGCCATAGCGGCGGCGATGATCGTTCCCCAGGCGATCGACACCAGCGACTTCGAGGCGCTGTCCGCCGCCCGTGTCATCTGCGGCGACCTGGAGTACGCGCGCGACCTGGCAATCACCAGCTCCACGCCGGTCACGGTCACCTTCGACCCAACGGCCAAGACCTACACGCTCACTAACACAAGTGGCAACATCGTTCATCCGATAACCAAAGCGACGCCCTACACGGTCAACTTCGGCGCGATGAAGGGCTTCGCCCGCGTGGGCGGGATGACCGCCGTGTTCGGCGGAACGCCCAAGGTGACGTTCGACGAGACCGGCGCGCCCGACAACGCCGGGATGATAACCTTCTCGGCCGGGCCTCATTCGTACCGTATCGACGTTGCCGCCGCGACGGGAAAGGTGACCGTCACAGGTTCGTAGAGAGGGCCGATGATGCTCAAGTTCCTGTTCCGAAATAGGTCCTGGCCCATAGCGCTGGACATAGGCGCCGGCGGCATAAGGACGCTCCAGCTCAGGACCGTCGGCGGGCGCCAGACGGCCGTCGCCAGCGCGCGATGGCTGTTTCCGCACCAGATCGCGGCCACCGAGGCCTGCAACCCGGACCGGGTGTCAATGGCCGTCGAAGCGGTAAAGGAGATGCTGCGCACGAACCCGTTCAGGGGACGGCGCGTCGTGTCGTCGCTGCCCACGGGTCGGCTGCACATCAAGAACGTCCGCCTCCCGCATACTAGCGACGACCAGCTTCGCGAGGCGGTGCTGGCCGAGGCCCGCGAGCGGTTCAGCTTCGAGGTCAAGCCCGATCAGCTAAGCTACCTGAACGCCGGCCCCGTCCGGCAGGGCACGGAGACGCGCGACGAGATCATAATGATGGCCGCGCCCCCGGAGACCATCGACCAGCACATGGACATGCTGGACAGGATGGGCCTTCAGGCCGAGCACATCGACGCCGAGCCGATCGCCATGTTCCGGGGCTTCGAGCGGTTCCTGCGGCGGGCGACGGATGAGACGGCGGTCAGCGTGGTCGTGGACATAGGCATGTCCGGCACGCGGGTGGTGATCGCGCGGGGCCGGCAGATCGTGTTCATCAAGAACATCGACATCGGCGGGCGCAGGTTCACGGAGGCGGTGGCCGGCCAGTTGAACCTGAGCTTCGACGAGGCGTCCGACCTGAGGATCCGCATGATCCAGGAGCGGCAGGGGCCCGCCCCGGCCGATCCGGAGTGCAGGGGCCCGGCCGCGGCGTCCGCCGGCGGCAATACGGTCAACTGGACCATCTACGACGCGCTGCGCGCGGAGGTGGAGGCCCTGGCCCGCGAGGTGGCGCTGTGCCTGCGGTATTGCGCGGTGACTTTCCGGGGCCTTCGGGCCCAGCGAGTGACGGTGGTCGGCGGGGAGGCCTATGACGGGGCCGTACTGCAAATCCTTTCCGACCACCTGGGCGTGCCGTGTACGGTTGGCCAGCCGCTGAGGGGCGTCGACACCTCCGAGGTCGACCTCGGCGCCGACCGGCGCGGGACGCTTACTGAATGGGCCGTCTGCTCGGGCCTGGCCATCCGCAGCATCGACGCCAAGTTGTTCCAGGCGTTGCCCGCGGAGCAGGAAGCGGAGCGGATGACTGCCTGAGAAGGGGGACCCCGACCGCGATACGCCGCGGTTGGGGACCCTCGGCCGCCGGCGTTGACGGGGCGTTGAGGCGGCATCGCACGGGATTTGGGAAACGAGCGTGAGGCGAGCATGGACAACGTAGACTTCCTGCCCGAACGGATTCGCAACCAGCGGGCGCGGCGGCGCCGCCTGGTCAGGCAGACGTATCTGCTCCTGATCTGCGCCGCCGGGCTGGTGGCGCTGGGGTACTTCCGGCAGGGACGGATCAGGGAGGCCTCCGCCCAGGTGGCCCTGCTGGCTCAATGCGAGGACAGCGTGAAGCGCCAGACCGCGCGCCGCGCGGTGCTCGAGGAGCAGCTCAAGGACCTCAGCGTCAAGAAACAGGTCGAGCACACCCTCGGATCGAGCATCAGCGCGCAGCTCGTCCTGGCCGAATTGCAGCGCCAACTTCCGCCCACCGTGTGCCTGACGAAGCTGGAGCTGGAGAGCGTCGAGGTGCTCGGGCCGGACGCCGCCGACGTCCACACTTCCGTCCGCGCCGCGATGGCCGGCGCCGCGCCCAGGCCCAAGCCCGGCGCCCCTAAGCGCGTACACCTCGTGTTCACCGGGCTGGCCCCCGGCGACGTGGACGTGGCCAACTTCATCGGGCAGCTCGCCGCCAGCCCGCTGTTCGAGGACGTGAACATGGGCTACGCGAAGAACGTGGTCGTCAAAGGCAGGAACGCCAGGGAGTTCTGCGCGAGCTGCTACGTGAGCAGGTAGAGAGCGGCTGACAAGAGGCCAAGGCAATGAGACATGCGATCAGGGACAACTGGATAGTGCTGGGAATCGCCGTGGCGATGACACTGACGGCCATCCTGGGCGTCTACGCTCGGCAGGGGCGCAAGCTCGACGAGCTCCAAGCCCGGATGGTCGCGCAGCGGGCCAGGCTGGAGAGCGAGTCGCAGAAGGTGGCGATCGTCCCGGAGATGATCCGGCAGGTCCAGGCGCTCAAGAACCGCTACAGCGGCTTCGACCGCAAGCTCCCTAAGAGCAAGGAGCTCAGCGGGTTCCTGAAGGAAATCAGCTCATGCGTGTCGCAGATGGACCTGACCAACCAGTCCATAGAACCGCTGAGCCCCACCAGGCAGGAGCACTTCAACACGCTCCCGATCAAGATGAAGTTCCACGGCACGTATCTGTCGCTGGCGGCCTTTCTGGACCAGGTGGAGCGGATGGAGCGCCTGTCCCGCGTTCAGAAGCTCACGATCGCCGGCGGCGAAAAAGGCAGCGAATTGGACATCGAACTTCAGATGAACATCTACTTTACCGAAAGCTAAAGAGGCATGACCACTGGTTTCATCGAATCCGGCGTGCTTGACCGGCTTGTTGCCGAGTTGAAGCGCGACAGGAAGAAGGCGGCCGTCCTGGGCGTTCTAACGGCTGTGTGCGCGGTCTTGTCCGTGCGGGCCTACTTCAGTACCTCTCTGCCGGAGCCGGCCGACGCCGCGGCGCTGGCCGCCAGCAACGCCGAGAGAGAGGCCCAGAACGTGCCCGCGGCAAGCGACGACTCCGCGGAGGCCAAGCGCCTGAAATACATCAAGCAGATCGACCGGCGGATCACGCGGGACATATTCACGATGCGAACCGACTTCTTCCAGCTCGCGGCGCCCGTGGTCATCAAGCCCGTGACAACGGCGCAGGCAAGCCAGCCCGCCGGCCCGGACCCGGCCGAGCGGGAGCGCAACATCATCCGCGAGCAGGCGAGGAGACTGGACCTTCAGAGCACGATCACCGGCGATTCGCCGATAGCCATCATCAACAACAAGGTGCTGAGGATCGGCGACGTTCACGCGGAGTCCGGCTTCAGAGTCGTCGGGATCACAACGCACTCCTGCACCGTCCAGAAGAAGGACGTGCTGGAGACGCTCGAGATGAAGACTGATAGGTGACCGGTTCCGGGCGGCCGACGAAGACGGCCGTCCGGGACGGTGTGTTACGGCCCATGCCTCGTGAGGCCAAGGGCCGGTTCAATCGGTACAAGGCCGCCTGGGAGCGGCCGGTCAAAGCAAGGAGCGCAAGATGAGACAGCTCACGAATCTGTGCGGTGTGCTGCGGCGATGGACCAACTGGCGCGTGCCGGTCTGCACCGCCGCGGCGGTGCTGTGCCTGGCGGCCGTCATCTCCGCCCAGGAGTCGGCGAGCGCGCCGGCCGGCGGAGATTCCACCTCCAAGCCGTCGGGCGAGGAACCCTCCACGGTCAAGATGATCCAGCCCGGCGCGTTCGACATCCACGCGCGGGACACGGACCTGCGCCTGGTGCTCCAGCTCTTGAGCACGCAGGGCCGGAAGAACATCGTCGCGACCAAGGAGGTCAGCGGCAAGGTCTCAGCCGACCTTTACGGCGTGACCTTCAAGGAGGCGCTGGACGCGGTCCTCAGGGCGACGGGCTACGTGTACGAGGAGAAGGGCAACTTCGTCTACGTCTACACGCCCGAGCAGCTTGAGAAGGTCAAGAAGGCCGAGCGCAAGATGGCGGTCAAGACATTCCGTCTGACCTACATCAACGCCAACGACGCCAAGACGCTGGTCACCCCGCACCTGTCGGCCGAGGGGACTGTCGCCCTCACGCCGGCGGCCCTGGGCGGCATCACCCCCAGCAAGACCGACACGGGCGGCGCCAGCTACGCCGCCGACGACGTGCTGGTCATCCGCGATTACGAGGACAAGATGCCGCAAATCGAGGCCTTCATCCGCGAAATCGACGTCAAGCCCCAGCAGGTGCTCATCGAGGCGACCATCCTTCAGGCCACTCTCGACGAGTCCAACGCCTTGGGCGTGGACTTCAACGTGCTTGCCGGCGTCGACTTCCAGAACATCGACTCGTCGAGCAACGGCGTGGAAGACCTTACCAAGGGCAAGCTCGACGCGAAAACCATCGGGGCCAACACGGACATGGCCGCCTGGCGGACCGACTTCGCCGGCCTCGTGCCAAAGGGCGGTTTCAGCTTCGGCTTCATCAGCGACAACTTCGCCGCCTTCGTCCGTGCCCTTGAGAGCGTCACGCCCACTACCGTCCTGGCCAACCCGAAGCTGCTGATAGTCAACAGGCAGCGCGGCGAGGTGCTCATCGGCAGGCATGACGGCTATCTGACGACCACCGTCACTGAGACCGTGGCCACGCAGACCGTGCAGTTCCTTGACACGGGCACGCGGCTGATCGTCCGCCCGTACATAGGCAAGTCAGGCGACGTCCGCATGGAGATCCACCCGGAGGATTCATCGGGCGGCATCGTCCAGTTCGGCCAGAACGCCCTGCCGCAGTCGAGCACGACGGAAGTCACGTCCAACGTGATAGTCAAGGACGGGCGCACCATCGTCATCGGCGGCCTGTTCCGCGAGGAGACCAAGGCCGGCCGCAGCCAGGTGCCGGTGCTCGGCAACGTGCCGGTGCTGGGCACGCTCTTCAAGGGCACGACCGACTCCACCAAGCGGACGGAGATCATCATCCTGATCACGCCGCACATCATCCGCGCGGAAGATACGGCGACCGCCGAGATGGTCAAGGACAACGTTGAGCGGTGGCGAGTCGGCGCGCGGAAGGACCTGGAGTGCTGGGGCCACGATCGCCTGTCGGAGCTGTTCATGCGGAAGGCCCGCCACGAGCTCAACGAGGGCGACATAAGCAAGGCCCTGTGGAACTCCGACGTAGCGCTGTCGATGTCCCCGCAGATGCCGGAGGCCATCACGCTGAATGAGCAGGTTACGCGGAAGGCGTACTGGCATAACGAGGTCCGCCGGTCCGACGCGCAGTGGATCATTCAGCAGATGATGATGGAAGAGATCGGCAAGCCGTTCGAAGAGGGCGTTCCCCCGATCAAGCCGCTGAACGTCAACAAGCTGCCGACGGATGTCAGGGATGTCCTGGACCTCAAGCAGCGAGCGGTAATGCCGTTGCCGCTGCTGATCGACACGGACGGACGGCCGGTCATCAAGTCCCCAGCGACCCAGCCCACGGATGGCGGCAGCGACAAGCCTTCGGCGGAGGGATCGACCGTCGAGTGATTCAGGTTCTCTCTTGCCCGGGTGTGTGAATCTGGGAAACGCAGTCAAACAAGGTAAAGACGGATCAACCTGGAGCCAAGCAATGAAGTCACTGAGATGGATCGTGCTGACTGTGATGACGTGTGTTCTGGCGTCTTGCCAGACGCCGACCGTGAGTGAAGCGAAGGTGGAGGCCAACCAGAAGTGGCTTCGCACCCGCGCGCAGATGCAATACAACGTCGCGCAGGACTACCTGAAGGCCGGACAGCTTGACAAGGCGAAGGCCAAGGTGACTGAAGCCCTGTCCCTGGACCCGGAGTACCCGGACGCCCGCGTGCTCCTTGCCAAGGTCCAGATCGGGGAGGGGCAGTACACCTCGGCCGCCCGCGAGCTGGAGAGGGTGTGCCTGAAGGTCCCGACGTTGCCGACGCCGTTCTACCTGCTGGGCGTCGCCCAGGAAAGGGACGGCAAGCTGGAGGAGGCCCTCGGCAGCTACCAGAAGGCGCTCGCGCTGGACAACACCAGCGTGCCGGCCGTGCTGGGCATCGCCGAGGTGCTGGTGGCGATGGGCCGCGTTCAGGACGCCCAGAGCCACGTCGAGAGCTACATGAGCATCGGCGCGGATGATGCCGGCATGCAGGAGATGGCCGGCCGGCTGGCGATGCTGCTCAAGCAGTACGACAAGGCGGCCGCGAGCTTTCAGCAGGCCCGCGACCTGGACGTCAAGAACATGCTGTACGTTGAGGCCCTTGCCAGGGCGCAGTTCCTGGCCGGCAAGTACGCGGATGCGGCCGAGTCGCTGCGGACGCTGATGAGCGTCAAGGACCGCAAGGTCGCCCAGTGGATGCACACGATGCTCGGCGACTGCTACGTGACGCTCAACCGTCTGTACGAGGCCAGGGACCAGTACCAGCAGGTGACGGAGATGTCGCCCAAGGACGCCGAGGCCTGGACCAACCTGGCCAAGGCGGCCATGAAGCTGGGCGACAGCGCGCGGGGCGCTCTGGCCGCACAGCAGGCCCTCCAGCTCGACAGCACCAACCTGGACGCCACTCTAACGCTGGGGTACTGCCTTTTGGGCCGTGGGCAATACAAGCAGGCCCAGACCGTGCTCAAGCGGGCCTGCACAGCCCACCCGGACAGCGCGCTGCTGTGGTGCGTGCTAGGCAGGGCCCACGCCGCCGGCGGGAACAACGAAGAGGCGGCCAAGTGCTACTCTGCCGCCCTCCAGATCCAGCCGGACAGCCAGGTCGCCCGCGAGCTGCTGAACGCGGCAACGGCCAAGAAGGTCTCCCTGGCCAATTAGCGCCCTGACAGGCGGCGGGGCCGGGCAAGGACGAGGGCCGAATCGGAGGCGGCCGAGAAGTCCTCCGAACGGGCAGGAGAGTCACTGTGACGACGGTCAAGCGATTGGGACTGGCGGGCGCCGTGTTGATCTCGCTGGGCGCCAGCGCCGCGTACTACGTCACCATGATGACCTTGCAGAGCCGCCTGGAACGCCCCACGGCCTTCAACTACCTCGTCCTGGGCGGCGTCGCGGCCTTGACGGCCGTCGTGCTGCTGGTCTTCTGGCGCGGCGTGAACAAGTCCATAAACGCGATATCCTCGCAGTTGGACAACATGGGCAGGACGGGGCAGATCGGCCTGGTGAGCGCCGACCACAACGACGACCTCGGCAGGATCGTCAAGCCACTCAACGATTTCCTCGCCGGCACCCGCCGCAAGGTCGATGAGCTGCGGGCCGAGAACCGGGAGCTTCAGATCCACGCGCGGATCGCCGCGGCCGAGAAGAACCACACGGAGGCCATCATCTTCTCCATCTCTGACGCGGTGATCGTCACCAACCGGTTCGACGAGCTGCTGCTGGCCAACGAGGCGGCGGAGAAGCTCCTGGGGTTCAAGCTCCAGAGCGGGCTTCGCAAGAACATCGACCGGATCATCTCCGACGGCACGCTCGTGCGCCTGATCCGCGAGACCCGCAACCACGGACGGAGCTTCACGCGGCGTGTGGTCGAGCACAGCGTCGACCAGGCCGGCAGCCCCAAGACCTTCAGCATCACGCTGAGCTGCGTGGTGACGCCAAGCGAGGAGGTCTCGGGCGTGGTGGCGGTGCTGCACGACGTGACCCGCGAGAAGGAGATAGCGAGGATGAAGACCGACTTCGTCTCCAACGTCTCGCACGAGCTGAAGACCCCGCTGACCTCGATAAAGGGGTACATCGAGCTGCTCAGGGAGGGCGAGGCGAAGGATGAGAAGACACGCCAGGAGTTCTACGAGATCATCCACCAGGAGACCAACCGGCTCAACAGGCTCATCGAGAACATCCTCAACATCTCGCGCATCGAGTCGGGCGTCGTGAAGGTGGCCAAGGAGCCCATCAGCCTGACGGGAGTGGTCAAGCAGGTGCTGGAGGTGGCCGCGCCCAACGCCAAGGCGAAGAACCTGAAGATCGCCGAGAACCTCGCCCCGGTCTACTACCAGGTCGAGGCGGACCAGGACATGATCTTCCAGGCGGTGATGAACCTGGTCTCCAACGCCATGAAGTACACCCCCAGCGGCGGGACGGTCACGGTCGGGGTCACCGTGGACGACCGCCGCAAGGTCGCCATCTGCGAGGTGTCGGACACCGGGCTGGGCATACCGGCCGAGGACCTGCCGCGGATATTCGACAAGTTCTACCGCGTGCGGGCCAACAGCAAGCTGGCCAAGGGCACGGGCCTGGGCCTGACGCTGGTCAAGCACATTGTCGAAACGGTGCATGAGGGCAAGCTCTCTGTCACAAGCGAGGTGGGCAAGGGCAGCACGTTCAGCTTCGAGTTGCCGGTGATCGCGTAAGGCGTCGGTTCAGGGACCGTTGGCCGGTTGTGGCGGGCGGCGAAACGTCCGCAGGGAACGGAAGGGCAGAACATGAGCAGGAAGGTGCTGGTAGCGGATGATGAGGCGCACATCCTCAACGTCGTGTCGATGAAGCTGAGGAACGGCGGCTTCGAGGTCATCACGGCCGTGGACGGGGAGGAGGCCCTGGAACTGGCCAGGGTCGAGAAGCCGGACATCGTGATCACCGACTACCAGATGCCCATCATGACGGGGGTGGAGCTGTGCAAGGCCCTGCGCGCGTGCGAGGGCACAAAGCGCATTCCGGCGGTCATGTTGACCGCCCGCGGGTTCGACCTGGACGCCAACGACATGGCCGAGGCGGGGATCGTCGCCGTGCTGGCCAAGCCGTTCTCCCCGCGCGAGGTGCTGGAGAAGATCAACGAAGTGCTCGACGGGGCCGCGAACGCGGCTGGGAAGTGAAGATGGCGTCAACGCGTACAATGCGGGGCCTGGCCGACATGGAAGAGCTGGAGCGCCTCAAGGCGCGCCTGCTCGAGCTGGGCATGAGCGTCTGGGTCTGGGACGCTTCCGGGGCTCCTGTGGGCGAGTGCGGGAGCGGCTCGGAGTTCTGCCGCCTCATGCAGCGCGGCGGCTATTCCTGCGCCGATCTGGCCGGCGCGCTGGCCAGGCGTGTCATTGCGGCGGATGCGCCAGCCGTGAGCGAATCGGGCGGGCCGTGCTGCCACATCGGCGCGCCCATCCACCAGCGCCGCAGGCTGCTCGGCGCGGTGGTCGTCGGATATCCCATCCAGAAGGACCGCTCGACGCTGGAGGAGACGGCGCTGCGCGTGGGCATCGACGCCGGCGCGCTGGGGGAAGCGATGGCCAGGGCGGCCAGGCCCCTGGACGAGGCGCCGCGCACGCAGAAGATGCTGACATGGATGCTGGAGCAGGAGCAGGCCGTCGAGGGCGCCTCCGGCGAGATCGCCAGCCTCAGCGCGAACCTGGCGGCCACGTATGAGGAGCTCAGCCTGGTCTACCGCATCAGCGCGGCCATGAAGCTCACGCAGCGCCCGCGGGAGTTCCTACAGAACGTCTGCGACGAGCTTGGGGAGGTGATGAACATCACCGCCGCCGCGGCCGTCGTCCATGCCGCTCACTCCTCCGCGGGCGACGACGATGAGGTCGTCGTTTCGGGCCAGGTGGACCTCAACGCCGAGCAGATCAAGCTGCTGGCGGCCTCGCAGATAGCCCCGCGCCTGGCCGTCGGGGACCGCACGGTCCTGGACAACCAGTTCCGCGCGCCGCCTGGGAGCGGCCTGGGCAAGGCGATCCGCACGCTGGCGGCCGTGCCGATGATGGCCGACAAGGCGCAGATCGGAATGCTCATCGGCCTGAACAAGAAGACCGGCGAGTTCCTTCGCGGGGACCTCAAGCTGCTGGGCTCAATTGCCAGCCAGGCCGCGGCGTTCGTGGTGAACAACCGCCTGTACGCCGACCTCCAGGATCTGCTGATGGGGGTTCTGCACGCCTTGACATCCTCCATCGACGCCAAGGACCCGTACACGTGCGGCCACTCGCAGCGCGTCGCGATTATATCCAAGCGGCTGGCGGAGGCGTGGGGGTTCGGCCCGCAGAAGGTCCAGCAGGTCTACCTGATGGGCCTGCTGCACGACATCGGCAAGATTGGCGTGCCGGAGGCGGTCCTGTGCAAGCCCGGCCGGCTCACGGATGCGGAGTTCGAGCTCATCAAGAACCACCCGGTGATCGGCGCCAAGATCCTCGGCGGCATCCGCCAGCTTGAGGACGCCATCGGCGGAATACTGACGCACCATGAGCGGCTCGACGGAACAGGCTACCCGCGCAAGCTCAAGGGCGACGAACTGCCTTTCGAGGGCCTGATCGTGGGGCTGGCCGACGGTTTTGACGCCATGACCTCCGATCGCACGTACCGCAAGGCGCTGCCGCTGCCGGTAGTCGTCGCGGAGATCAGGAAGAACGCCGGCGCCCAGTTCCACCCGGGCCTGGTGGACAAGTTCCTGGCGATGGACCTTGAGAAGTTCCTTGCGGAGATCCGCCAGCCGGGCAAGGCCGTCCTGCCCCTCGTGGCGAACCTGGCGACGGCTTCGGACGGCGGCGTCGCATCCGGCCAGCCTGGCAACGCGATCGTGGAGGGCGTCAAGTGAACGTCACCGCGGAGACATACGGGCACACCGTCATGCTGCACCTCAAGGGCGAGCTGACGGAGGACTCGATTCAGGCCTTCCGGCAGGTCACGGACCACCACCTTAGCGGCAAAGAGGTGGTGGACCTGGCCTTGAATATGGAGAACGTGCCCTTCATCGACAGCGCCGGCCTTGAGTTCCTGCTGGACCTCCAGGACCGGCTCGCGGAGCGACTTGGGCAGATCAAGCTCATCAAGCCTGACGACAACGTCAGGAAGATCCTCGAAATCACGCGCCTGGCGGCGACGTTCGAGACGTTCAGGGATGTCACGGAGGCCGTCAAGGCGATTCACGCATAAGCGCGGCGCCGATGGGCGCCTGCGCGGCCGGGACAGGACATGATTGCCACCGACGTCAACCAAAGACTTCAGCTCGGCCAGTTGCTCGTGAAGAGCGGCGCGCTGAGCGACGAGCAGCTCCAGAAGGCCCTGGACTACCAGCGTCAGACCGGCAACTCGCACCTTCTTGGCGAGGTGCTGGTCAAGCTGGAGATGTGCAGCGAAGAGCAGATCATGGAGGCGCTGGCGGGGGGGTACGGCGTGCCCTTCGCCCGCATCTCCCCCAAGATCGCGGACCCGAAGGTCATCGACCTGCTCCCGCGCGACTTCCTCGAACGCCATACCGTCCTTCCGGTCTTCAAGGTCCGCAACCGCCTGACGCTGGCCATAAGCGAGCCGGCCAACGTCTTTCTCCTGGAGGAGGTCGGGCGCCTTACCGGGTGCGACGTGCTGGTGGTCTGCGCGACCGCCAAGGACATCAAGGCCACGCTGGAGACGCACCTGCCGTCGGCCAACGTGTTCGTCATCGACGACATCTTCGACGACCAGGAGGAGGGCGGGCTGGCCCTGGTTCAGGAGAAGGCCGTCGAGGACATCACCGACCTCGAAGCGGCGGCCGAAGGGTCGCCCGTCATCAAGCTGGTGAACTACCTCATCTACAGCGCGGTCAAGGACGGCGCCAGCGACATTCACATCGAGCCGGACGACAACTCGCTGCGCATCCGCTTCCGGGTGGACGGCTCGCTGCGGGACAAGCTCCGGCCGCCCTACAAGATGCTTCCGGCGATCTCCAGCCGCATAAAGATCATGGCCGGCCTGGACATCGCCGAGCGGCGGCTGCCCCAGGACGGCGGAATCCACGTGATGATGAACAACCGCCCGATCGACCTGCGGGTAAGCACGCTGGCCGGACAGTTCGGCGAGAAGATCGTCATCCGCATAATCGACAACCGCAACGTCCTGGTGAACCTCGAGAAGCTGGGCTTCGCCTACGAGATGCTCAAGGAGTTCCGGCGGCTGATCTCCCTGCCCAACGGCATCGTCCTTGTGACCGGGCCAACGGGCAGCGGCAAGACCACGACGCTCTACAGCGTCCTCAAGGAGCTCAACAGCGAGGACGTCAACATCTGCACGGTCGAGGACCCGGTCGAGTTCAATCTGGCCGGCGTCAACCAGTTCCAGGTGAACGAGAAGATCGGGTTCACGTTCTCGGCCGCGCTGAGGAGCCTGCTGCGGCAGGACCCCGACATCATCATGGTCGGCGAGGTCCGCGACGCGGAGACGGCCAGGATTGCCGTGCAGTCTGCGCTTACGGGGCACCTTGTGTTCAGCACGCTGCACACCAACGACGCGCCGGGGGCGATCACCCGGCTGCTGAACGTCGGGGTGGAGCCGTACCTGGTCTCGGCGGCCGTCATGGGTGTCCTGGCCCAGCGGCTGGTGCGGAAGATATGCACCAACTGCAAGGAGCCGATTGAGCCGGCCGTCAACATCCGCCGCATGGTCGAGCGGGCCGTGGGCGAGGTCGAGGTGTTTTACCGCGGCGCCGGGTGCGCCAAGTGCCGCGGCAGCGGCTATAGCGGGCGGATAGGGATATATGAGCTGCTCAGCCCGACGGACGCCATCAGGGACAAGATCACCGCCGCCCCCAGCATCAACGAGCTGCGGGCCGTGGCCGCCGAGTCCGGCATGGTCACGCTCCGCCAGGACGGCATGGCCAAGGTCAAGGCCGGCATAACGACCGTGGAAGAGGTGCTCCGCGCCACGGCCGGGTGATTTCCTCCTCGAATCAGGTGAGCTGATATGCCCAAGTTCGCATACGAGATCCGCGACGGCGCCGGGAAGAACGTGGGGGGCGTTCTGGCCGCCGACAGCCTGGATGACGCCTCGCGGGCGCTCCGCAAGGAGGGCAAGACGATCCTCAGCCTCCATGAGGACCACGCCGCGCCGGCGAGCGCCGCGCCCGGGTTGATCCTCGGCCGTGTCAAGCGCGACGAGGTCATCTTCATGGCCACGCAACTGGCCGTCATGGTGGACACGGGCGTTCAGCTTTCGGAGGCCCTGGACTCCATCGCCCAGCAGGCGGAGAGCGAGGCCATGAAGGCGATCATGCGCGACATAAGCGACATGGTGAAGGGGGGCTCCGAGTTCTCGGCCGCCCTGGCAAAGCACCAGCGCGTGTTCGGCAAGCTGTTCGTGTCGCTCGTGCGGGCCAGCGAGGCATCCGGCACGATGGGGCTCATGCTCCAGCGGGTCAGCGACTACTTGCAGCAGGAGCGCGACACGGTCAAGAAGATCAAGGGCGCGCTGGTGTACCCGCTGTGCATGATGGCCTTCTGCGCGCTGGTGGTGGTGGGCCTGCTGACCTTCGTGCTGCCGAGGTTCCAGAAGATATACGAGGGCAAAGGCGCGACGCTTCCACTGCCCACCAGGGCGCTGCTGGCCATGTCCAACGGCCTGGTAAACTACTGGCCGATGGTCCTGGTCGGCCTGGCGGCGGTCGTGGCCGGATGCTGGTTCTACTTCCACTCGCCGGCGGGGCAGATGTTCCTGGACCGAGTCCGGATCAGGATGCCCATCCTTGGCGGCATGTACCGCAAGGCCTACCTGGCGCGGTCGCTTCGCACGATGGCCACGATGGTGACGACGGGCGTCAGCATGCTGGAAGGCCTGGAGATATCGGCCAAGGTCGCGGGCAACTACTTCTACTCGAAGGTGTGGCTGGACCTCGCGGGCAAGGTCAAGCAGGGCCGCATGCTCTCCGAGGAGCTGGCCGGCTGCAAGCTCATCCCCCGGACGGTGACGCAGATGATCGCGGCCGGCGAGAAGACGGGCAAGCTCGGGGTCGTGATGAACCGCGTGGCGGGCTTCTGCGAGAGCGACCTGGCCGTGGCGGTGAAGGCGGCGACGACGCTGATCGAGCCTTTGATGATCATCATCATGGGCCTCATCGTCGGCGGGATCGCGATGGCGCTGCTGCTGCCTGTGTTCACCATCTCAAGGGTAGTTGCCCATTGAAAGGGGAGCCAGCGCGCTCCAGGCTCGCGCGCCAGCGGTGGACTCCGGGGGCGCGGCCGGGGCGGGCAGCAGCGCCCCGCGCGGCGGGTCAGGCCGGAGGGCGCAACGGGCCTGACCCGCTGCGCGGGCCGATTTAGTGAGGAAGTCAAGTCTGCGCGGACCGTCTTCGTGGCGCCGAGTGATTCACCAGCCAGCGTGGCCGCATCATCGAATCGCGGTGGCGACAAGAGTGGGCCTCGCCACCAAGCGATGAGCGATGTTGTCAACCATGACGCCGAAGCCCTCGATCGTGCGCGCGCCAAGAAAGTTCAGATCGGTCGCCGTCGCGAACACGACTTCGTCAATGGTTTCGAAGCCCTCAGCCCGCAGGATGACGTAACCCACCTCACGCTCGATCAACTGCTTCGTCGCGGTCTGAAACGTCAACTTGCGGCGCGGCTGAATACCGATCCCCTTGAGGAGTTTGGCCGGCAGCCATGTCAACTCGGCGCCGGTATCGACCAGCACCTCCATCGGTGGCGTTACCCGCTCCTCACGCTGAGGGTTGCACGCAACCACATTGACTCTGAAGATGCTCATTCACATCAGCTTACCCGATCTTCCGTGAAGTGCAATACATCAACTCGAATCCGCGGCCCTGTGCTGGCGCATCAAGAGCGCTCTTGTGTCTGGCGCCGTCGGGTATGTGCTACACGGCGCATGGCGCGATTCGCTATCGGCCGGTTAGTGCCTCTGCCCTTGCGGGATGGCCCAGAATGTTCGGATCGAACGGGGTGGCGCTGCGAACGCCTTGGCGGTCAAGGCTGACCGAGATCGTCCTGCGGCGGAACTCTATGCCGGTAGTCATCTCCGGCGCTATCAGCACACGCCGGCCCGGCAGCCAGTTTCGCGTGTCAACGACCAGGTTCCGCACCTTCCAGCCGTCCTGCTCGATGACGAAGTCATCCACGTGGCCGATCTTCCCATCCGTGGCCAGGATGTGGTAGCCGCACAGCTCCCTTACGCTCCTGAGCATCGGTCCCGACGGCGCCTCCTCCGGCGGCGGCTCGCGCACAGGATTCCGTGGCGGCGCCCAGACAAACGCGCCCATCACCGTCCTGTCCTCGTAGACATCCGGGCCGTGGTAGTGCGGCCACTCGTACTGGTCGGCGGTATCCCCCCGGCTGCCGCCGGAAGAAACCGCCCGCGAATCGGCCGCGGGGCCGTTCTCCACCTGCGCCTTGGTCAGGCCGACGCTCATCCGCCCGTTTATGTGGTCGATGCCCGTCACGGCCGTGGCCGCCACGAGCACCCGCTGGCCCATGAGCCAGCCGCCGGTGTCCACGACGAAGTAGCGGATCGACCCCAGTCCATCCTCGACATACAGGTCGTCCACGACACCGACGCGGCCGTCCGAGGCCCACACTTCCATGGCTCGCAGTTCGCTTGCAGTGGTTAACATATATCCACCGATCCTCATGCAATCATAGCGCGGACGGATCCCTGGCGGGTGTGTGGCGTCAGAAGTGGCAAGGAGCGACCGGGACTGACAAAGGCCGCCGGCACATGCCTCCGGCGGACGTTCAGCTCCTGACCAATCGCTTGGCGCGGGAAGTCTTCTTGCGTGGCGGCTGAACTACAAGGTGACCACTGGTTGCCTCGCGCTTTCGCACGTCGGCGAAGATCGCGTCCAGGTCGTAGTTGAAACCTTCCGCTATCTTCCGCCGAATCCGGCGGACCTCGTCAACTATCGGATCGTCCGGCATGTCACTCACCTTCGGCCCCCATCAATTGTTCCGGGGTGCATACGAGCGGAGGGTTGAACCCACGCTCTCGCATCAACTGGTACACCCTCTTTAGTATGTCCAGATTCGCCAAGTGTCGGCAATTCCATGTCAGCAAGAAGTCCTATTGTGGTCCGCCGCCACGCTCAAGTGCGCCGCGTCCAGGCTGGATACAGGAGGCAGAATCCCTTTGTCGGTCAATGCCTTTGCCAAATTCATGGCTCGCGATGTAGCCGCAGCCACCGGAACGTGCTTGAGGGCCGCCAGCCTCTTCGCCGCCGCCTCTGTGTCGCCACGGGCGGCTTCGTCCAACACGAACTGGGATATCCAGAGATCGTAGTCCTGCCGATGCTTCGTCCACCACTCTCTCGTGATAGACTGTTGGCCCTGATGAGCGCTATAGAGCTGGGAAGGGCTGTCAAGTAGCTAACGACGGAGTTCTCTATGTAGACCCGCCGTCTCATCGGTTCAGGCTTCCTCTTCCTCCTGGTCTGTGGATTGCCTGTGCGGCGCGTCTTCCGGCGTCCCGCCTTGAGGCAGGGGCAGCTCGCCTTGCGGCTCAGGCGGCTGGAACTGAAGCTCGCCTTGTTGCGAATCCTCCGTGATGACGCGGGCGACGGCGACCAGCTTGTCGCCGGGCTTGAGCGAGATCACGCGGACGCCCTGCGTCGCCCGGCCGATGGTCCGCAGCTCGTTGACGCCGGTACGGACGATCATGCCGTTGAGCGTGATGAGCATCAGCTCGTCCGCGTCGCGAATGGACTTGATGCCGACGACCTTGCCGTTGCGCTCTGTGGTGCGGATGTTGATGATGCCCGTGCCGCCGCGGCCCTGGACGCGGTACTCGTCGAAGCTTGTCCGCTTGCCGTAGCCGTTCTCGCAGACGGTCAGGAGCGTGGCCATCGGGTCCACGATGGCCATGGCCACCACCTCGTCGCCCTCGCGCAGCCCGATGCCGCGGACCCCGCCGGCCGTGCGGCCCATCGGCCGGACATCCGTCTCCGGGAAGCGGATAGCCTGACCGTTGGACGTGCCCAGGATGATCTCATCCGCGCCGCGCGTGATGGCCGCGCCGATGACCACGTCGCCCTCGTCGAGCCCCGTGGCCTGGATGCCGCCCTTGCGCGGATTGCCGTAGGCGTCCAGCGAGGTCTTCTTGATCTGTCCGCGCTTGGTGGCCGTCACAAGAAAGCGATTTGCGTCAAACTCGCGCACCGCGACGACCGCGCAGATCTTCTCATCAGCCTTCATCTCCAGCAGGTTGACGATTGCGCGGCCCTTGGACTGGCGGGCCATGGACGGCACGTCGTAAACCTTCAGCCAGTGCATCCGGCCGTTGTTCAGGACCAGCAGCAGGTAGTCGTGCGTGGAGGCGACGAACAGCTCCTCGACGAAGTCGCCTTCCTTGGCGTCAGAGCCGATAATGCCCTGTCCGCCGCGGCCCTGCCGGCGGTAGGCCGAAAGCGGCATCCGCTTGATGTAGCCCTCGTGAGAGAGCGTGACGACCACGTCCTCCTCGGCGATCAGGTCCTCGATGTTGAACTCGCCGACCTTGCCGACGATCTCGGTGCGGCGCTCGTCGCCGTACTTCTCGCGGATTTCGTAGATGTCCTCGCGGATGATGTCCATCAGCAGCGACTCATTGCTGAGGATTGCCTCGTAGCCCTCGATCTCCTCGCAGAGGCGCGAGTAATCGTTGGCGAGTTTCTCGATCTCCAGCCCGGTCAGGCGCTGGAGCTGCATAGCAAGGATCGCGTCGGCCTGCACGCCGGTGAGGAACTGGTCGGCGCCGCCGGCCTTGTTGACGAACGCCTGCGGCAGCAGCTTGCGGATGGTGGCCGACTCGCTCAGCCGCAGCGGGTGCTCCATCAAGCTCTTGCGGGCCGTGGGCACGTCCGGCGACTTCTTGATGATCTGGATGATGCGGTCGATGTCGCCGACGGCCAGGATCAGGCCTTCCAGTATGTGCGCCCGCTGGCGGGCGCGGCGGAGCAGGAACGCCGTCCGCCTGCGGATCACCTCGCGGCGGTGCTCGATGAAGTACTGGAGCATCTCCTTGAGCGTCAGCGTTCGCGGCGCGCGGTTCACCAGCGCGATGTTGATGATGCTGAAGGTGGACTGGAGCGGCGTGTACTGGTAAAGCTGGTTGACGACGACCTCCGGCTCGACGCCCTTCTTGAGCTCGACGACGATCCTCATGCCGGCGCGGTCGCTGTGGTCCTGCACGTCGGCGATGTCGGGGATGCGGCCGGCCTTCACCACGTCGGCGATGCGCTCGATGATGGTCGTCTTGAGCGTCTGGTAGGGGATCTCGGTGACGACGATGTTGACCTTGCCGCCGGACTTCTGCTCCGTGTGCAGCTTGGCGCGGACGACGATCTTGCCGCGGCCGGTGCGGTAGCCGGCGGCGATGCCCTCTCGCCCGCAGATGAGTCCGCCCGTTGGGAAGTCCGGTCCCTTGACGATCTTCATCAGGTCGTCGATGGAGACCTCGGGCTCGTTGATGACCTTGATAAGGGCGTCGCAAATCTCGCGAAGGTTGTGCGGCGGGATGGACGTGGCCATGCCGACGGCGATGCCCTGCGAGCCGTTGACCAGCAGGTTGGGGAACTTCGACGGCAGCACGGTAGGCTCCGTGCGTGTGTCGTCGTAGTTGGGCTGCATGTCAACGGTGTCGTACTCGAGGTCTTCCAGCATCTCCATCGCGACGGCCGTCATGCGGGCCTCGGTGTACCGCATGGCGGCGGGGGGGTCGCCGTCGATCGAGCCGAAGTTGCCCTGCGGGTCGACCAGCGTGTAGCGGAGGCTCCACTCCTGGCCCATGCGGACCAGCGTGGGATAGACCACGCCCTCGCCGTGCGGGTGATAGTTGCCGCTGGTGTCGCCGGCGATCTTCGCGCACTTGCGGTGCTTGGAGCGGGGACCCAGGCTCAGGTCGTTCATGGCGACCATCACGCGCCGCTGCGAGGGCTTCAGGCCGTCGCGGACATCGGGCAGCGCGCGGTCCATGATGGTGCTCATCGCGTAGGTGAGGTAGCTCTCGCGAAGCTCCTCCTCGATGGCCATGTCCTCGTAACGTTCGTTCTCGAACATGGCCGGCGCGGGGGCGGCTTCCCCGGCGGCGCCGTTGGCGGAGCCGTTGCTGTCGCCGCCGTTGCCATTGGGCGGGGGAGCGTCCTTGCCCTGGTCCTTCTCCTGCTCCTCGTCACTGCGGCCTGCTTGGTCCTCTGCCACTTCCTATGCTCCTCTTGACTTCCGGCGGTCAGTCCTGCGGACCCGCTGCCGGGAAGAACTCCGCTACGATACCGGGGGCGATGGGCGCGCCATCAACAATGGGTTGGGGCGGCTCCATCCGCTCTGCCGTGCGAATCTACAGGCTGGGTATTATCGCCCGGCGCGAGTGCTTTTTGTAGCGCGAAGTTCAGCGAAATCGAGCATTTCACCCCTTTTTTCGAGAGGCGCAACGTCTGTCCTATGCGACAGTTACAAGTCTTACTCGCCCGCGGCCATACCGTTGCCCCTGATGTGATGGGGAGCGGGCTTCAGCAGCAGGCACAAGGGGATGGCCGCCAGGATCAGGATGCCCGCGAAGACAAAGCCGTTGTCGAATCCCAGCACCTGTGCGCGGCGCGTGATGGCCGCCAGCGCACCGGCGGTCGCCTTGACCCGCGGGTCGACCAGGATCCCGTGGGCCTGATAGTACGTTAGCTGGGAAACGCGCACGCTGAACCGGAAGAACTCCTGCGACTGCGGCTGGAAGACCTCGCCCAGCCGGACGGCGTGGTTCTGGATGGACCTGGTCACGAAGTTGTTCATCAGGGCGATGCCCAGCGAGCCGCCGATGTTCTGGAAGACGTTCAGGAAACTGGAGGCCATCGGCAGTTCGTTCCTCGGCACGGAGTTCAGCGCCGCCGCGAGCAGCGGGGCCATCATCAGTGCCAGCCCGACGCCCCGCACAACCTGCGGCATGATGATGTCGAACGCATCCGACATGGGGTCCAGCCAGCCGAACATTATCAGCGACGAACCCACCATCACGCAGCCGATGGCGGTCAGGATGGCCGGACTGTACCTGTCCGCCAGCCGGCCGCCGATGGGCATGGTCACGCCCACCGCGACAGCCCCCGGGATCATCCACAGGCCCGACTGGACCGTTGTGTAGCCCATCAGGGTTTGGAGGAAGATCGGCAGGAGGAACACGCTGCCGAACAGACCCACGGAGCGGAAAATAGCCAGGGCGATGCTCGCCGAGTAGTTGCGAATGGCGAACAAACGGAGGTCCAACAGCGGCTTTTCCCTGGCCAGCTCCACGCCGATGAACATGACCACGCCGATGATGGTCAGGGCAAAGCAGATGTGGATGTAGTCGGAGTCCCAGCCCTTGTCCTCGCCGTTCGACAGGGCGGTCAGGCCCGAGACGAGCGCGAGCGTCAGAAACAAGTAGCCCCACACGTCGAGGCGGCGCTTCCGGGTCGCCGGAGGCGCAAGGCGCTTCATTACGATCATGCCCGCCAGCAGCGTCAGGACGCCGATGGGCAGGTTGACGGAGAAGATGCTCCGCCAACTGAACTCATCGGTCAGGTAGCCGCCGAGTGTCGGTCCCAGGGCGGGCGCGACCATGATGCCCGTCCCCCAGACTCCCAGCGCCCTCCCGCGCTCGTGCGGCTCGAAAAGCTCGGCGACAATCGCCATGCCTATCGGCTGGATCGCCCCCGCGCCGATCGCCTGGAGCACGCGCGCGGCCACAAGCGACTCGAAGCTCCACGCCAGCGCGCACAGGCCGGAGGCCGCGGTGAATATCCCCAGGCACCCCAGGTACAGGAGCTTGTAGCTGACCCGGCTGGCCGCCCAGCCGACCAGGGGCATGGCCGAGGCCGAGGCAAGCATAAACCCCGTGGCCACCCACTCGATCTTGTCGCGCGGCACCCCGAACGCGCTCATCATGTGCGGCAGGGCAACGTTGACGATGCTGGAGTCCAGGATCGCCATGAACGTGCCCATCATGATGATGCCCAGCACACTCCACCGATAGGCGGCGGAGGGTGCTGGCGTCAAAGGATGTGCTTCCTGGCCGGCCATGACCACTTCCCGTTCGCCCGGCCGTCAGGGGCGAGCGAGGGTTCCCAAACCCGAAGCATCGCGTTTGGGGTCCGCGACCTCCGGCCGGGAGGACTGCCCCGAGCCGCTGTGGATTCGCACTTCGACGGACAATCCCGGCCCCAGCGGGAGGTCCGGCGGCGCGCTGACCGCGATCCTCAGCGGCACTCGCTGCGTCACCTTGATGAACGTGCCTGAAACGCCTTCGGAGGGCACGAGGCTGAACTTTGAGTTGGCGGCGCGAAGGATCTCCACCACTCGGCCCTGTAGGCGAAGGTCCGGATATGAATCGACGGAGATGTCGACCGTGTCGCCGACGACGACCCGGTGGAGATACTTCTCCTCGATGTTGGCGTCCACGCGGAGGGTCGTCGGGTCGAACACGCTCACCACGGGCTGGCCGGGAAGAGGCATCGAGCCGGGGTCCAGCCAGCGGCGGACCACCCACCCGTCGAAGGGAGCGGCGATCACGGTGCGATCCACGTCGAGCCTGGCCCTGGCGACGGCCGCCTCCGCCTCCTTCAGCCGTCCCGCGGCCCTGTCAACTTCCGCCGCGGCGGCCTGGACATCCTCTTTCCGCGTCCCCGCACGAAGCAGCGCCAGGTTCTGGTCCGCCTGCTCGCGGGCGTGGCGCGCGGCCTTGAAGGCCGACTCGGCCCTGTCCAGCTCATCCTGCGTCGCGACGTTTCTTGCGAACAGCGACTTGGCCCGGCCGAACTCTGTCTCGGCGAGCTTCTCTTCCGTCTGAAGCTTGACGGCGACCGCCTCACAGGCCTTGATCTCCTCCTGGCGGGGACCGTTCACAGCCCGCTCGTGCCGCGCCTTGGCCACGGCAAGGCCCGCCTGCGCGGACTTGGCCGCCTCCTGCGCCTGCGCCAGCGCCGATTCGAGGGTCGATGAATCCAGGCGGAAGATGACGTCTCCCTTATGGATCCGCTGGCCTTCGTGGACGTTGACCTCCAATAGCCGCGTGCTGATCTCGGGGGCCAGGTCAACGAGGTGTCCGCCGAAGCGTGCATCGTCGCTGAAAACGATGCCCCGCATGTAGAAATACCAATATCCGAATACGCCGGACCCGAGCGCCAACAGGATGGCTATCGCCAGGATGATCTTCAGCGCCTTGCGCCGCGGCTTGACGACAGGTTCACTCATTTGAATACGGCCTCCGCTTTCTTCCGCCCCGCCCCGTGGCAGAAGAAGTCAACAAGCACCTCGTACCGCCTGACCCTGGCGGGAGCCGTCTCCAGCTCCCTTGCCCGCGTGCGCAGAATGCCGATGAGCAGCTCCGCCAGCACTTCCGCGGACATGTCGGAGCGAATCTCCCCGGCCGCCACGCCTCGGGCGATGATCCGCGCCAGGGACTCCACCATCGGGCGGCGATGGCTTCGCCACCGGTTCAGCAGGCCCCCGCCCCGACCGGTTACCCGCTCGTCCTGCGCCTGGATCATCCTGAACAGCGACCGCCGCCGCGCGAAGAACTCGCTGATGCTCCGGCAGGCGTCGGTTAGCTGCCGGCCGAAGGGCGCATCGGCAGGCACCTTCTCGCGCAGCATCCGGCAGAGATCGTCGAACCCGGCCGTGGCGGTCTGGAAGAACAGGTCATCCTTGTCGTGGAAGTAGAGGTAGATCGTGCCCTTGCCCACGTCGGCGGCCCGCGCCACCTCGTCCAACGTGATCTCGTGGAAACGCCGGATCTGAAACAGCTTCTCGGCGGCCTCCATAATCTGGACCTTCTTGTTCGTCATATTCTGGTGACTGACTGGTCAGTCTGAAGCATATTCTACCTTCCATACGCGCCCGTTGCAAGGATTCCGACTTTGCGGAGGATGCCGGATTTGGCGCCTGGGCTATTTAAGCCGCCTTTCCTGCCGGCCGAAGATACTGATGCAATGCACGAAGACTCCCATCATCCTGGCCAACAGTTGAGGGAGGACGGCAGATGAGCCGGAAGATAAAAGCGTTGAAACGCGCGGATGCATGGCAACGCGCGCGGGCGTCCCAGGCTTCGGCGAAGTTGCCTGCGCCCAAGGCCTGCCCTGCGGCGCCGGGCGGCGGATACACTGTTCCGCCGGCGCCGCGGCAGGCCCAGACGGCGCCGTTGGCGCCCAGGGCCAGTGCAGTTGCGCCGGCCGCTCCCACCGATGTTCGGCCTGCGCCGCAGCAGGCGCGCGAGAAACCGATAGTGTCGCCGGCGCCCAAGGCCAGCCGCGCAACTCGGGACGGTCGTACCGATGCTCCGCCCGCGCCGCGGAAGGCCCGCCCGACCCAGTCAAAGCGGCAAAGCACGGTTTACATGGGCGTCGCGGCGTTTGTGCTTGTCATCGGGGCGGTAGTCTACAGGTCGATGCCGGGCGGGGGCGCCGAGACTCCGCAAGCTGCCTTAGCTGATCCGGCCGGCACCTCGACGCCGGCCAGGAACTATATCATCGTCGACAAGCCTTCGGCGGCAGCACCGATCGCGACCCCAACCGCGGCCCCAATTGCGGCTCCAGGGGCGGCCCCAGTTGCAGCTTCAACAGCGGCCCCAATCGCGGCCGCTGTCCCTGTGCAGCCTGGTTTGTGCCCGGCCAGCCCGTCGCCGACGCCTGCGCCCATTGACCGCGTGGCCGCCCACCCGGTGGCCTCAGGCGATGAGCCATCAGGCACGACGAAGCCTGCGACGGCCGATCCGCCCGACGCGCCGGCCGTCAAGGACCGCCCGTACAAGCTGACGGGCATCATACAAGGCGAGGAAGGCTCCACGGCCGTCATCAACGGCGAGCTTGTCCAGGTCGGCGAGACAATTGGCGACGCGACGGTCGTCAGGATCAACGCCACCTCTGTCATCCTTGACGCCGGCGGCAGGAAGATCACGCTGCGAATGTGACGCGGCCGGCGGCGTTGCATTGGACCGCGCCTGCCGTACAATTCGGGAATGGCCGCCAGCCTGGGCGTAATACTCGACTCACATCGCACACACCGGCCGATCATCGCCGGCGTGCTGAACGTCACTCCCGATAGCTTCAGCGACGGCGGGGAGTTCTTCGATCCTCGCGTGGCGGCCGATCACGCCCGGCGGATGGCGGCTGATGGGGCGGACATTATCGATGTGGGCGCCGAGTCAACCCGCCCTGGCAGCCAGCGCATCGGAGCCGATGAGCAGATCGCCCGACTGCGTGATGTGCTGCCCGAGGTCGTGCGCATGGGGCCGGCCGTGAGCATCGACACGACGCTGGCGGCCGTCGCGAGGTTCGCCCTGGATGGCGGCGCGACGATCATCAACGACATCTCCGCCGGGCGTGATGATACGAGGATGTTCCCGCTCGCGGCGGAGCGGCGATGCCCGATCGTTCTGATGCACATGCTCGGCGAGCCGAGGACGATGCAGCAATCGCCGGCTTACAAGGACGTTGTGGCCGAGGTGCGGGAGTTCTTGCGCGGGCGCATCGAGGCGGCCGTTGCGGCCGGCGTGCGTCGAGGGAATATCATCGTCGATCCGGGCATCGGCTTCGGCAAGCGCCTGGAGCACAATCTGGCGCTGCTGGCGGGCGTCGGCAGGCTGGCTGAACTCGGCTGCCCTGTGATGGTGGGGCCGTCCCGCAAGCGATTCATCGGCGAGCTGACCGGCCAATCCGAGCCGGCCAGGCGAATCAGCGGGACCGTGGCGGCGTGCCTGGAGGCCTGGCGGCGCGGGGCGACGATCTTTCGCGTACACGACGTTGCCGAGATCGTCGGAGCGTTCAAGGTCGCCGGCGGGATTGCGAGGATCAAATTGTAGATTGATGATGGTTGTCCGCGGGGCGATCGGTGGGGTAGTATTCAGCGGAACGCCGCCCAAGGGCCAAGGCACGATGCAAGACGTTTGGCAGACCGTCTGGACGTACTTTAACCGCGTGCGGACATATAACCCCGCGGTCGTGATGGTCGAGCTGTTCCTCATCGGCCTGGTGGTCTGGTGGGTGATGCGGTTTCTTCGCGGCACGCGCGGGGCCAGGCTCATCAAGGGAGTGGTGCTGCTGCTTGGCACGATCTACGTGGTCATCCGCCTGCTGCCCAAGAGCCTGGGCTGGGACCGGCTGGAGTTCCTCTACGGCAAGTTCCTCCTATTCGCGTTCGTGGCGGTGATCGTGGCATTCCAGCCGGAGTTGCGGCGTGCCCTGATTCAGCTTGGCCAGGCGCGGCTGTTCCGCAACATCCGCGGGGAGGTCGAGCCGCTTGTCGAGGCGCTGGTCGACTCCGCGTCGTACCTGTCGCGCAACAAGATCGGCGCGATCATCGCGGTCGAGCGGACGGCGCCGCTGGCGAGCCTGGCCGAGTCGGGCACGCAGATGGACTGCCGCGTGAGCGCATCCGTGCTGAACACGATCTTCTATCCCGGCAGCGTGCTGCACGACATGGGCGTCATCATCCGCAACGGGCGGATTGCCGCTGCCGGATGCCAGTTTCCGCTGGCCGAGAGCGAGGACGCGGATGCATCGCTCGGCAGCCGCCACCGGGCGGCTCTTGGCCTGGCCCAGGAGTGCGACGCGCTGGTGCTGGTGGTCAGCGAGGAGAGCGGGCGCGTGAGCCTGGCCTACGACGGCCATCTGGAGAAGGGACTTGAGCCCCAGGGCCTGCGCGAGATGCTGCGCGGGCTTCTGTCGCCGGGCTTGCTGGTCCGCGGCCGGCGAGGTTCGGGCGGCCGGAAGGAGGGGACATAGCATGATCAGGCGCGATTCGTATGCCGGCGAGCCGCCCCGCTTCAGCGGCGCGTGGTGGGCTAGCGTCACACGCAACTTCGCGTGGGTGTGCCTGGTCACGGTGCTGATCTGGGTATACGCGGACCTGGAGAAGACCGAGACGCGGGACTTCACCATCCGAATCAGCCTCACGACGGGCAGCGCGGGGAACCTGGACTTGCCCGGGGCGAACTTGCGCGATCTGCGTGTCGCCGTCCGTGGGGCCAACACTAGCATCGAGGACTTCCAGCGTTGGCTCCAGGCCCATGGCGGGACGCTTCAGTACGACGTTTCGCGGGATTACAAGCCCGGCCCGAGCGTCATCGTTGCCCCGGCCTGGACCGTGGTCAGCCATGCGGCCGACCTGACGGCCAAGGGGCTTTCGATCGCTTCCGTCGAACCCGCCACGATCAGCTTCCGCCTCGACCGGGTGATCGAGGTGCCGGATGTGCCGGTCGAGTTCCAGTACACGGGCGCGACGCAGGTGACGGCCGTCGTTGACCCGCCGAAGGTGAACATCCGCGTGGCCGAGTCCGCGTGGGAGAAGGTGAAGGCAGCGCTGCCCGAGGCGCAGCGCGTCCTCAAGACCCGGCAGGTGGACCTCGCCAACGCCGACACCAGCAAACCCATTATCGCGGAGATTGTGCCTTCGATCGTCATCAAGCCCAACGACCCGGACGAGCCGCCGGTGAAGGTGCAGCCGTCCAGGGACACGGTTTCGGTCACGGTGCAGGTCAAGCTGGCGGTTGCCACGCGGACGTTCACCATCGTGCCGCGGCTGGAGATGCCGCCGGCCTGGGCCGATGATGACACCTGGCTACAGTACAAGCTGGTCCGCAAGCCCAACGAGAGTTGGACGAAGGAGATCACGGTCACCGGCCCCAAGACCGACGTCGACAGCCTCAAGAGCGAGGACATCGACGCCTACGTCGTGCTGCGCGATGATGACAAGAAGCCGACCGAGACGTTCCCGCCCCGCGAAGTCATCGTGCGCTTCCCGGCGGGCCTGAAGGTGAGCCTCAGTGAGAAGCCCACGGTGAGCTTCAAGCTGGAGAAGCGAACGCCGGCGGCGCCTCTTCCCTTCCCGTAGGCCCAGGCTCAGGCCTCTTCTTGATTGGCATCCCGCCCGCGAATCTGGCAGAATGGTCCGCATGGACGCAACGGGATATGTCAAAGGACTCGCGACGGCCGCGCGCGCGGCCGCCCTGGCGCTCGCGTCGAGCACCGGCGCACAGCGCAACGCCGCGCTGCTAGCCTGTGCAGCGGCCATCCGCAAGGCACGGCCGGCGCTCCAGGCGGCCAACGCGAAGGACCTGGCTCGCAAGGATGAGTTCGGCTTGTCCCATGCGATGGTGGATCGCCTGCGCCTGACGGACAAGGTGGTCGAGGGCATGGCCGTCGCACTGGAGCAGATCGCCGCGCAGACCGACCCGGTGGGACAGACAATTTCGGCCGCCAATCGGCCCGACGGCCTGCGGGTTGAGAAGCGGCGGGTGCCTATCGGTGTGATCGGGATCATCTACGAGTCGCGGCCCAACGTAACCGCGGATGCGGCCGGACTGTGCCTCAAGAGCGCCAACGCGTGCATCCTCCGCGGCGGCAAGGAGGCGATCAACTCCAACCTCGCCATCGCCGCGGCCATTCGCGAGGGGCTCGCGGTCGCCGGGCTACCGGCGACGGCCGTCACGGTCATCGACAATCCGGACCACGCCATCGTCACCGCGATGGCCACGGCCGAGGGACTGATTGACCTCATCGTCCCTCGCGGCGGGCACGAACTCATCGAGGCCGTCGCCCAGGCGGCGACGATACCGGTCATCAAGCACTACGCCGGCAACTGCCACGTGTACATCCACTCCGCGGCCGACCTCGACATGGCCGAGCGGATCGTCCTCAACGCCAAGTGCCAGCGGCCGGGCGTGTGCAATGCGATGGAGACGCTGCTGGTTGACAAGGCGGTGGCGGGGAGGTTTCTGCCGCGCGTCGCGGCGGCGCTTCTGGCCAAGGGCGTGGAGTTGCGCATGGACGACGAGGGGCTGGAGATTGCCCGACCAAGCGTTCAGCCTGCCTCCGCGATCAAGCGCGCCGATGAGAGCGACTGGTACACGGAGTACCTGGACCTCATCCTGGCCGTGAGGGTGGTCGATTCGCTTGAGGCGGCCATCGACCACATCAATACCTTCGGCAGCCGCCATACGGATGGAATCGTCACCGAGTCGCTCGCGGCCGCCGAGAAGTTTGTCCAGCAAGTTGATTCATCCAGCGTGATGATCAACGCCTCGACTCGCCTGTCCGACGGCGGCGTCTACGGCCTGGGGGCCGAGGTGGGCATCTCGACCGACAAGCTCCACGCCCGCGGCCCGATGGGGGCCGAGGATCTGACCACCTACAAGTGGATAGTCACGGGGCGGGGACACGTTCGCGGGTAGATTGACAATCGGGAATCTGGGAGATTGCCGACCTGTGATTGGGTGCTCGCTCGGTTCCCACGATGGGGTTCTTGTGACAAGATGTCAAAGCTTTGCGGTCCATTGGGGCTGTTCGGTCGAAGTCAGAACCCGGCCTGTGCAGGATCAAGCTTGACGCCACACATGACGATGTGTAAGATGGTGTGTGAAAGGTGGTGAGGCGCGATGGCGACCAATCTTGACATTGACCAGCGCCTGCTGGTCGACGCGGTCAGAATGGGCAGGCACGACACCAAGAAGGCGGCGGTGAATGCCGCGCTGCTGAAGTACGTACAGTTCCTCAAGCAACAGCGCATATTGTCGGCCTTCGGGACCGTTGACTTCGCCCCGGACTGGGACTACAAGAAGATGCGGCGGCGACGATGAACGTCCTTGTCGATACTTCCGTCTGGTCGTTGGCCCTGCGCCGGCCCAGCGGCTTTACACACCCGGCCGCTCGGGAATTGTCCGAGCTCATCGGCGAGGGGCGGGCGGCCATCATGGGCTCGATCCGGCAGGAATTGCTCAGCGGGATCGCGGATCGGACGAGGTTCGAACGGATCCGTGAGTATCTGCGCGACTTTCCGGATGTGGATACTATCACCGAGGATCACGAACGCGCGGCCGAGTTCTATAATGTCTGCCGAGCCAAAGGAGTACAGGGAACCGATGTGGATTTTTTGATTTGCGCACTGGCCGTGCGGCATAGTCTGGCGATCCTTACGACCGATGAGGATTTCAAGGGATATGCCCGGCACTTGCCTATCGTTCTCCATCCTGTGCGGCCGGAGGTCTCCTGAACCTCGTGAGTCTGAAAGGAAAGACAATGGACTGGAACATGAATCTGGCGAGAACGGCTGCTGTCGGTGTTGGGTTTCTCTGCTTACTACTGCTTGGAGAGCCGGCGCGTGCTGACGGCCCCGCCGCGACGAGCAAGCCCACGACGGCAAGCGCACCGGCGGCCGGCATCCGCCTGGCCAAGTACGGGCAGGCCCAGGGGCAGGAGTTCTACAACTACGGCTTGAACATCGTGCCGCCCTGGGCCGACGGCGGCAAGCTGCTCATCAACTTCCCTGAGCACCTGGAATACATGCCCGGCACGCGCGGCATCCTCCGCTACAGCGACAAGGACGCCAAGGGCCACTGGGAGGTCGCCGCCGACGGCCTGTCGGCCAAGCTGGACGTCGAGAGCGTGACTGAGCCGGGCGTGAAGGTCCAGGGCGAGGCCAAGGTCGTCGGCCCGGAGCGGATCGAGGTGAGCATGGCCATCGTCAACGGCTCCAAGAAGAAGCTGGGCGACATCCGGCCGCTCTACTGCTTCCAGTATCGCGGGCTGACGGGCTTCCCGCAATGGGTAGACAACCTCAAGCACACGTTCTTCATCCAGGGCGGCAAGCTCGTCGCCCTGTCGGACATCAAGACCCCGCAGGATTCCAAGGTCAAGGCCGGCAGCGTCAAGGACAGCCCGCAGAAGAACGACAGCGAGTTCGCCGCAAAGCAGGGCGGGTGGATCGAGGAAGGTGTCGATGCGTCCATCTCCATCGTCACCAGCCTCAACGACAAGCGGTGCCTCGTGCTGGCCTGGACGCCCGGCAAAAGCGCGTTCTCCAACGCGAACATCCCTTGCCTGCACGCCGACCCGTACTACGGGACCATCGAGCCGGGCCAGACGGCCGTCGCCAAGGCGGTCATCACCCTGTCGGAGCGGCCCAAGGAAGAGATCGTGAAGGAGCTTCAGAAGGAAGGCGCCGGCGCGGCCGTTAAGAGGAAGGATTCGCCGTGAGGGTTCCAGCTTGGCGTGCGGTCCCGCGAGATTGCCCACACCAATGACACCTCAGCAAAGAGTCCATGCCGCTTGCGAGTTCCGCAGGCCCGACAGGATTCCGCGCTTCGACAGCTTCTGGGAGTATACCGGCGCCTGGCGCGAACGATTCGGGCCGGAGGAGGGCCTCGCGGACCTGGCTGTCTGGGTGCCGGATGAGGGGACGTTCCCCACCGGCGCCGGCGTGGTGAAGGAGGAAGGGGGTTGGGTCTACTCCCGCAACTCATGGGGCCAGCTTGTCCGCACGCGGGCCGGAGCGTTCTTCTACGAGACGCTGGAGTGTCCGCTACGGCCGGGCGTGGACATCGACAAGGTCAGCTTCGACCCGCCGGACCTGGATATGCGGTTCTTTCAGAGGCGCAGTTCCATAGCGGAGGCAAACGCCGCGCTCACTGAGGCAAAGGAGAAGCAGCTTGTCTTCGGCAAGACCGGCGGGCCGTATCTGCGGAGCACGTTTGTCCGCGGCGAGGCCGATTTCCTGATGGACATCGCAGGCGACGAGCCGATGGCCAGGGCCATCGCCGACAAGGTGGCCGATCACCTCATCGGCGTCGGCGTCGAGGAAATCCGCCGCTGGGACCTGCGCGAGAGCGGGATCTGGATCTACGACGACATGGCGTACAACGCCGGGCCGATGTTCAGCCCCAGGGCATTCGAGCGGATATTCCTGGACGCCTATCGCCGGATGGTCCGCGCCTACAAGACGGCCGGGGCGCGGTACGTCTTCCTGCACAGCGACGGAAACATCCGGCCGCTGCTGGAGATGCTGGTCGACGCGGGCATCGACGGCTTGAACCCGATCGAGCCGCGGGCGGGGATGGACATCGCCGAAATCCGCCGCAGCTTCCCCAGGCTCATCCTCGTCGGCGGCATGGACAACAGCGACACGCTCGTCAACGGCCCCGCCGTGCGGATTCAGGCCGAGGCGCGGCGGATCATCGACCTCGGCCGCGACGGAGGCGTCATCATCGGCGCACACTCAATAGGGCCGGACATTTCCCTGAACCATTTCCAGGCATATCACGAGACCTGCTTGGACTATGGGGACTTCACCGCGTAGAGGAATTGCAGATTGCGGATTTCAGATTGCAGATTGGAGGAATGCCGCGTGGCCTGTAGCTCAATCTGGAATCTGCAATCTACAATCTGCAATCACTTGGGGATCTCGTCGGCCTTCGCGTTCTGAGCCGCGAGCTGCTTCTTGAGGTCGTCGATGTGCATGTCGCGGACGGTGCCATCCACCAGCAGCACGATCATCTTCACGCTCGGCGTTCCGTATGGATGGGGGTCGTACATCAGTATGTTCGTGCCCGGCGAGCGGGGGCTCTGGCCGGTGACGTAGACGTACCTCTTCTTGGAGTCGCCGGGGCTGGCGGGCGGCGAGATGTCGGCGGCGCTGGCGGGGAACTTGTCCTCGCTGACGGCCGTAAGGTCGATGGTCTTCTTGGCGGTTATCAGATTGTCCCGCGAGACCTGTATCTTCGTCAGTTCGATGGCGGAGACCACCACGTGTACGTATGCCAGCGGATTGATCGGCGAGATCGTCGGGGCGGGCGTCGGCATGGCGGTCGTCGGCAGAGGCGTCGGCGCGGCGGTGGCGGTTGGCGTCGGCGTCACGGCGACTGGCGGCGTGGCAAAAGGCGTAGGCGTCGGCGCCGCAGTCGCGCCTGGCGAGGGGCTTGGCCCTTCGGGAGGAGCGGCCGTGGGCGCGGGAGTCGCCGCAGGCGCGGCGGCCGTGGGCTTTGGGGAAACGGCGATCTCGCTGCCGCCGCCCTTGCCGCTCGTGCTGTTGAGGATCACGATGATCGCAACGCCAACCACGACCAGCGCCGCCAAGCCCATCGCGGCGATGATGTACGGCCGCTTGCTCCGCTTGACGATCAGCTTCGGCGGCGCGCCGCCAAGCTGTCGCGGCCCCGGTCGTGGGGCGGGCCTTTGCACGACAGGGGCCGCCAGAGATGGCTGCGCGGCCGCTTCCGACAATGCGGCCTCATTCAGCACGTCGGCCAGCGGGCTTTCGCCCGGCGGGGCGGCCGTTCCCGGAACCGTCTGAACGGTCTTGCATTGCGGGCAGCGGGCCTTCTTGCCCTCCGAACCATCCGGCGCCCGCACGGGTTGGCCGCAGAGAGGATTGGTACATGTGAATCGGATCGTCAATGCTGGCCTTTCCTGTGGCCCTCAGTGGTTATTGTCGCCAAGCCGGCGGCGCATATCAAGGGCAAATCGGCAACCCCAGACGCGACGGATGGACGATGCTTCAGAGCCTCTGCAAGTGGAAGCCGCCGTCGACGTTGATGACCTCGCCGGTGGAGAAGACCAGCAGGTCGTCGGCGATGGCGGCGACGGCGCGGGCGACGTCTCCGGGCCGGCCCCAGCGGCGGATGGGCGTCAGGCCCTGGGCGATGAGCGAGTCGTAGCGGGCGTGCGCCCCGGAGGCGGCCGCGCCGGCGCCGGGAGCGGGGGCGGTGGCGATGATGCCCGCGCGGATCTCGTAGACGTTGATCCCATGTTCGCCCAGCCGGTCGGCGAAGAGTCTGGTGACCATAGCCAGCGCAGCCTGGCCGATGCAGCGCGGGGCGCTGTCCAGCGAGGTGACGTAGGAGTTCAGCGAGTTGATCGTGACGATCTTGGGGTTCTCGATGGAGCCGGTCTCGACCAGGCGGACCATCTCGTTTGCCACGCGCTGGGTCAGAAAGAGCGTGGACATGAGCGATGAGTCGATGGCCGTGCGGAACTCGGCCTCATCGATCTCCAGCAGGTCCCTCGCGGGGCCGGCCGGGCCGGACCAGGCGTTGACGAGCATGTCTATCCGTTCAAACCGCTCGAGGACCTGCTCGACGAGCTGCTCGCGGCCGGCCGTGGAGGAGATGTCGGCGACGGCCGCTTCCAGCTCAACCGGCGCTTCGGCGCCAGCAGCGTGAGAGGGGGCCAAGGGAGGACAGGAGGAGGGGAGGATGGCCGTGCCCGGACCGGCATGCACTCCTGCCGCCGCCTGGATGGCCGCCAAGGCCTCGGCTGCCTGTGCGGGCGGAGACGAGTGCTGGATGAAGATAGACCATCCGCGCCGGGCCAGCTCGATGGCGACGGCCATGCCCAGCCCTGACGCCCCGCCGGTGACGAGCGCCACGCGCCTGCCCTGGTCGTCGGTGTGGGGGGAATCCGGTGCGGCGTCTTCGTCGGGTTCATTCATGGCTTACCTCCTCTCGCGTCCTTGCGATTGGGCTCGCTCAACTCGGCCTCGATTTCCTTTGGCGCAGGCAGTATTCCCCTGAACCTGGCGGGCAACGATTCCACCAGCCGCGTGATGTATCGGGCGACGCCAACGGGCCTGGCCAAGTACCGCAGGGCATACTCGGCGATCACCTTGCTCCGCGTCTTGCACAGGATCAGGCCGATAGATGGCTTATCGTCAGGGTGTCGCATGAGGTCATCGACGGCCGAGAGGTAGAAGTTCATCTTCCCGGCGTACTCCGGCATGAACGGACGGGTCTTCAGGTCGATGACGACGTGGCAGCGTAGTCGCAGGTGGTAGAAGAGCAGGTCCAGGTAGTAATCCTCGCCGTCGATCTCCAGATGAACCTGCTGGCCGACGAAGGCGAAGCCGGCGCCGAGTTCCAGCAGGAAGTTGCGGATGTGGTCCAAGAGACCATGCTCAAGCTCGCGTTCGGCCGCATCGGTACGGAGTGTGAGGAAGTCGAAGTTGTAAGGGTCTTTGATGACCTCGGCGGCCAGGTCGGACTGCGGCGCGGGGAGCGTCGAGGCGAAGTTGGTGATGGCCTTGCCCTGGCGGGAGTACAGGTCCGATTCGATCCAGTGTTCCAGCATGGAGCGAGACCAGCCGTTGGCGACGGTCTGGCGGGCGTACCAGAGGCGCTCGTTCACGTCCTTGAGTTTCTCGATGAGAATGACGTTGTGACCCCACGGAATCTCCGCCACAGGGCGTGGCGGAATCTCGTCGCCCAGTTCTATCACAGGCTGTGGCAAAACTGGACGCTCTAATTCTCGCGCAGCTTGCGAGACATTTGCCGCACCATCCAATTTCCGCACAGCTTGTGCGGAAATTGGGTTGACCGCGATTTTCCGCGCAGACTGTGCGGAATCTGATGATACTAGCCATGCCTGATAGAAGGCCTTCATCCGCCCGATATTGGACGGTGAGAATCCAGCTATTCCCGGAAACGTTCCTTGGATGTCCACCGAAAGGCGGTCAATCACGGCCTTGCCCCATCCCTCCTTTCGCTGCCGGAGCACGATGTCCCTGCCGATGCTCCAGTAGAGTTGGATCAACTCCTTGTTGACCGACAGCGACGCCTTGATCTGCGCCGTCCGGATACGCGCCTTGATGTCTGTCAGCAGAGCCCCGTATCCCGACGGAAGCCGCTTAGCTTGTCCCGGCATTGTCTGGTCCCGTGAGTTGTATTGGAGCGACAGGCGGCTATGATGTCCGCTTGCGTCTGCGATGGCAACTGGAAAACGGCGTGGCGGCGGCCTGGGTCCGCATGACATGCGGGCAGAGCGTCCCCTGCAGCGCCGCATGGAAGGAACCAAGAGGATGGCGGGAAGATCGGTAGTGTTCGGCGCGGTCGGCGACATCGACCTGTCGCGGGCCAGCGCGGATGCGATCAAGGCCAACGGCCATGACTGGCCCTTCGCCCGGCTGATGCCGGCGCTGGCGGATGCGGATGTCCTGTTCGGCAACCTGGAATCGGTGGTCCTGCCGGCCGGCTATCCCGATGCCCAGATCGACCCGCAGGGCCTGGTCTCCAAGTTCGACGGCACGCCCGTGCTCAAGGCAGCCCGGTTCGACATCATCAACCTTGCGCAGAACCACATCCTCGACGGCGGACGGGTGGGCATGTTCCACACGCGGCGGCTGGTGGAGGGCCTTGGCATTCCGACGGCCGGCATCGGCCGGACGCAGCGCGAGGCGCGGAGGATGGTCGTCGTGGAGCGCGGCGGGTTGCGGCTTGGCTTCCTGTGCTACTGCGAGGACACGAACTATTCGCTCAGCACGGCCGGGCCGTGCCATGCATACTACGAGCTGCCGGCCGTGCTGGAGGACGTCCGGCGATGCCGCGGCAAGGTCGATGTGCTGGTCGTGTCGATACACGCGGACCTGGAGTTCATGGAGACGCCGTCGACGCCGCGGCGGGAGGGCTTCCGCAGGATCGCACGCGCCGGGGCGACGCTGGTGCTGGGCCATCACCCGCACGTGCCGCAGGGCGTCGAGCGCATAGGCGACTCGCTGGTCGCCTATTCGCTGGGCAACTGCTTCTTCCGCGCCCACAGCATGAACTACATGCGAGGGAATCTGCCGCACACGGGCCATTCGTTCATCCTGCTGGCCGAGGTGGCGAGGCGGCGTGTCAAGTCGTTCAAGCGGATACCCTTCGCTATCGCCAAGCCGCCTGATGAGCGGCCCGTGCCGCTGGAAGGCGCGGAGCGGCGCAAGATGCTGGCGTATCTGTCGAAGCTCGATTGCGACGTGCGAAACGACAGGACCGTCGCGGCCAACTGGCGGGCCAAGGCGCTGCGGATGCTCGACGCGTACATCGAGAAGTTCCGCAAGACCGACCGCGAGGAGATGCTGCACGATTGGCTTGGCCGGCTGGGGCTGGTGGCCGAGAACCGCGGCTGGGTGGGCGAAGTAATGAACGTGGTATGCGAGAACTGGGCCCGTCAGGCCGCCACGCAGGATCCTCTGCACCGGCCGCACTACGCCCTGACCAACAGGAAGAGGGAGAAGACATGAACTATCCCGACATCGACTTCTTCACCGTCGTCAAAGCCCGCCGCAGCGTGCGCGAGTACCTTCCCAAGCCCGTGCCGCGGGAAGTGCTGGCGAAGATCGTCGCGGCCGGTGTGGAGGCGCCCAGCGGGGCTAACGGGCAGTTTCGCCAGTACATCATCGTCGATGAGCCGGCCGTCATGGACAAGATACGGCCGGTGAGCAAGGCGCTGACGGGCGCGCCGGCGTGCATCGTGCTGGTGGTGACGCCCAAGGCCACGCAGTGGGGCGAGTTCTGGGTTCAGGATGCGTCGGCCGCGATGGAGAACATGCTGCTGGCGGCCGTGGCGCTGGGCTACGGGGGTTGCTGGGTGGAGGGTGCGGTCCGCCGGGCGGAAGCGGACTTGCGGAAGGTCCTTGGCGTGCCGGAAGACCTGCGTATCTGGAGCCTGACGCCGATAGGCAAGCCGGCCGCCATGCCGCCCCGGCCAGCCAAACCAGCCGCGCCGGATGTTACGCACTACAACCGCTACGGCGGGAGATGACGCCTGCGTCGCGCGGAAATCGCGAATCCTCATCGCTCCGCGGTGTGTTATAAAGGAAGGCGGCGTGGTTGCTCAGTGTTCGATACCCGCGTACACTCAGGACTTGCCCGATGGCCCTGACGCTTGACAGTTCGTTCCTCAGGAAGCTCGAACGGTTCGAGATAATCCCGCACGGCCTGCACCGCGGCGGGCAGATCGGCCACCGGCGCTCGCCAAGCCGGGGCACCGGCCTGGAGTTCGCCGACCACAAGGAATACTCCGCCGGCGACGACATTCGCTACATCGACTGGAACGTCTACGCCCACCTGGAGGAGCTGTTCATCAAGATCTTCGAGCAGGAGGAGGCGCTGCCCACCTACGTCCTGCTGGACCGCTCCGCGTCGATGTCGGTCGGCACGCCGACCAAGCTGCTCTTCGGGGCGCAGCTTGCGGCGGCGCTGGCCTACGTTGGCCTGGCCAACCAGGACCACGTCCGCGTGTCGCTGTTCGCCAACGGCCTGGTCTCCTCCAGCAAGGTACTTCGCGGCAAGACGCACATCTACGAGGTCTTCGAGATGCTGGATGCGCCGCCGGAGGGCACGACGGACATCTCGTCGGCCCTGGAGTCATTCTCGACGGAGAGCCGCCTGCCGGGCGTGGCGTTCATCATCAGCGATTTCCTGGATCCCGCGGGCGTGCTGCGCGGCATCCGCCTGCTGGCGGGGCGCAAGTTCGGCGTCTACGCAGTACACCTGGTCGCGAAGGAAGAGCTCTTTCCGGGCCTTTCGGGCGACGTGGAGTTCCAGGACGTCGAGACGCTGGCCAAGCTCCGCGTGCCCTTGCGCAAGGATACTATTCAACGTTTCGGCGAGTTCTTCGAGGCGCACTGCGAGCAGCTCCGTGCCGAGCTGCGGCGCTACGGCGTCCGGTACATACGGCTGGGCGTCGACCGCTCGCTGGACGAAGTCCTCTTCACCCGTCTACCTAAGGAAGGAGTCCTCAAATAAGCGCTTCAACGGAAACCAACACGGAAAAGGGCACCGAGATCGTCAAGGCGTTCGCCGCGAAGTTCGGCTCGATCTGCTCGGAAGTCGAGAAGATCATGGTCGAGCTTCGCGAGGTCATCGAGGACGTGGTGACGGCCATGCTGGCCGAGGGCAACGTGCTGCTGGAAGGCGTGCCGGGCATCGGCAAGACCTACCTCATCAAGACCCTCGGCACGGTGCTGGACCTGCGGTTCCGCCGCGTCCAGTTCACGGCGGACCTCATGCCCTCCGACATCATCGGCATGAGCCTGCTCGTCCAGGACGCCCACGGCAAGCGGCTGGCGTTCCAGCAGGGCCCCATCTTCACCAACCTGCTGCTGGCCGATGAGATCAACCGGGCCACCCCCAAGACGCAGGCCGCGCTGCTGGAGGCGATGGAGGAGCACAACGTCACCGTCGGCGGCGTGACCAACAAGCTGGACGAGCCGTTCTTCATCCTGGCCACGCAGAACCCCATCGAGCAGGACGGCACGTATCCGCTGCCAAAGGCGCAGCTCGACAAGTTCCTGTTCAAGCTGATGGTGGGCTACCCGTCGCAGGAGGGCATGGTCGAGGTCGCCATGCGGACGACGTTCGAGAAGTATCCGGACGTGACTTCCAAGGCCACGGGCGCGGAGATCCTCGCGATGCGCAAGCTGGTCCGCAAGGTGCCGGCCGCTTCGCACGTCGAGGACTACGCGATGCGCCTTGTGCGCGCGACGCAGGCCGACGGCCCGCACGCCACGCCCACCAGCAAGAAGTACCTGGAGGCGGGCGCCGGGCCGCGCGGACTGCTCTCGATCCTTCACGCGGCCAAGGCGCGGGCTCTGGCCCACGGGGAGTTCTACGTCTCCTGCGACCACGTCAAGGCCGTCGCCAAGCAGGCCCTGAGGCACCGCATCCAGCGGAACCTCCAGGCCGAGGCGGAGGACATGACCGCCGACCGAATACTCGACGCCATCCTAACAGAGGTCAAGGAGGCCAAGGCGTAATGACTCCCAAGGAATTCAAGACCAAGTTCGACGCGCTGGCCAACGAGATGTCCCGCTCGGTGGTGGGCTATCGCGAGGCCATCGTGGACGTGCTCACGGGCGTGTTCGCCGGCGGCAACATCCTGCTGGAGGCGGCGCCGGGCCTGGGCAAGACGCTCATCGGCAAGGCCCTGGCGGCGGCGCTGTCCATGAAGCAGACCCGCATCCAGTTCACGCCCGACCTGATGCCGGCCGACATTGTCGGCACGAACATCATCGTCGAGGATGAGCAGGGCAGGAAGGAGATGGTCTTCCAGCCCGGCCCGGTCTTCACTCACGTCCTGCTGGCCGATGAGATCAACCGCGCCACGCCCAAGACGCAGTCGGCGCTGCTGGAGGCGATGCAGGAGCACCACGTGACCGTCGCCGGCAAGACGCATGTGCTGGAAGAGCCGTTCCTCGTGGTCGCGACGCAGAACCCGGAGGACCTGGAAGGCACCTACCGCCTGCCGGAGGCGCAGATCGACCGGTTCAGCTTCCGGATGCGGCTGTCGGCGTTGTCGGACAGCGAGTGGATCGAGGTCGTGCGGCGTCGGACCGGCACGCAGACCGCCGAGGTCAAGCCCGTGCTGACGCGCGAGGAGGTGCTGGCGATGCAGGCGGCCGTCCGCGCGGTGAGTGTCTCGCGCCAGACGTGCGCCGAGGCCGCCAAGCTCGTCTCCGCGACGCACCCCAACGGGGACGGGACGATCGAATCGGTCCGCAAGTTCATCCGGCTCGGCGCAAGCCCCCGCGGCGTGCAGGCGCTGATCCTCGGCGCCAAGGTCCGGGCGCTGATAGACGGGCGGAACGAGGTCGGCGTGGCCGACATCCGCGCGGTGGCGATCCCGGCGTTGAGCCACCGGCTGCTGTTCAACTTCGAGGGGCAGGCGGAGCGCATCGCCCCCGAGACCATCGTGAACGAAATCCTGGCCAAGGCATGAGATTGTCAGACCCAGTGCGGGAGACACAAACGTGGAGCCGGTAAAGAAGACGCTGCACAAGATGCGGCGGGTGTGGATGCTGGAGCATTGCGCCCGCGGGGGCCTGTTGGTCCTGGGTCTGGCGCTGGATGGGTGCCTGCTGTGCCTGCTCCTCAATCGCGTGGTGGGGCTGCCGCCGGCCAGCACGCTGGCCGTCGCGCTGCTGGCGGTGGCGGCCGTCGCGGTGCTGGTGATACAGGCGCGGGCGGCAGCGCCGAGGGCGATACACCTTGCGCAACTGCTGGACAAGCGGGCCGGTTCACGCGACCTGTTCGCGTCGGCCCTTGAGTTCGCCCGCACGCCCGACCGCTTCGGCTGGATGGGCGCCCTGACGTGCGATCTAGCCCGGAGCAGGGCGGCTGCCATCGCGCTTCAGCCGCGATGGTCGCTTGGATCGCCCCGCAAGTGGGTGGCCATCGGCACGGCCGCCATCGTGCTGCTGGTTGGTTACGTCGGGGCGGCCATAGTGGGCTCATTCGGCAACAACTCCGCGCCCAAGCAGACGGCCGTCGTCGTGCCGCCCAAGAAGATCGACGCACCAGTCAGGCCCCCGGTCGAGGAGCCCAAGGCCGTCGAGCAGACGCCCCTGACGACCCAGGAGGTCGCCAAGGAACCCGAGCCGGAGCCCACCAGCGAGCCGGCCGTCCAGATCACCAACGACATGATCGACAAGTACCTGGCCCAGATGCCTACCGACCAGGACATCGACCTGACGGGCGTGACGCCCATCCGCTGGGACGCCGATGAGGCCAGCGGCAAGAACAATCCGCAGAACCAGCCAACGCCCGAGAAGATCGACCCGGTCAAGCTGGACGCCGCGCTGCTTAAGGACCTCCAGGACGCCAAGAAGAAGGAGGACAAGTCCGGCGGCAAGGAAGGCGGCGTGGACATCGCCGTCATGTCCGACAAGGGCGACACCAAGGTCAAGGGCAAGGAAGGCGGCAAGGAGAGCGGCGAATCGCTGGCCAACGCGGTCTCCAAGGACCCGCGCGGCGAGCCGACTCGGATGGCAATCAAGCCGGCCAGGAAAGGCATGCAGGTTCGGTCGTTCACCCGCACGGCCTCCAAGCTCAAGGGCGAGGAACAGCCGATGAGCCTGCTGGACTTCCTCGCGGCGCTGGAGAAGATCAAGACCGACGTGCTTGGAGAGAAGCTCGACACCGCGCCGCTGGCGGCCAACCGCTCGGCGGACCGCGTCGTCCGGCAGGAGGGGGTCCCCGATGACGCCGCCGCGCTGACCGACGCTTATTTCGGGCAACTCCGAAAGGCGGATAAATGAGTTTTCAGGATCCAGCCGCCCTTTGGTTCGCGCTGCTGCTGGTAGTGCCGCTGGTGTTGTACCTGCTGCCGCTTCCCCGCCGGCTCATCAAGGCCAGCGCCCTGTATCTATGGCAGCGGTTCCTCAGTTCGGAGCCTTTCGGCCGGGCAAGCGAACGCTTCCGCCGCGCGCTGGGCTTCGCGCTATTGGCGGCGATACTGGCGTCGCTGGTTCTGGCGGCCGCCGATCTGACCGTGGGAAGCACGTCCGTCAAGGCCCGCGGCGCCGTCGTGATAGTGGATGTCTCGGCGAGCATGAATGCCGTCGTCGACGGCAAGACCAACCTGTCGCGGGCCAAGCAGGCCGCGGCGCAGTTCGTCGAGTCGCTTGGCGGCGGGGCGCAGGTCGCGGTCGCGGAGACATCGGGCCGGCTGGAGGTCCTCCGGCCGATGGGGGCCGGCGGGCGAGAGGCCATCGCCAGGATTGATCGGATCGAGCCGTTCGAAGGCCCGTGCGACATGCGCCGGGCACTGGCCGAGGCGTGGGGCCTGTGGGGCGACAAGCCAGAGGTTGAGGTTTACGTATTCACGGACAACGAATTGCCCGACAGCCCCTGGGGCCAGCGGGCGCACGCCTGGATCGCGCCGGCCGTCGGCGAGGACGGCAACGCCGGCATCATCGCGATATCCGCCGAGAGGTCATCGGCCGGTTCCGGCGAGCAGCGCGGGCGCGAGGTCACCGTCAACTTCACGCTTGCCAACTACGGCCAAGCGCAGCGGACGCTGTCGGGCGTCATCATCTGCAACGGCCAGGCGCGAGGCTCGTTCGAGAGCACTCAGCTTGAAGGCGGGGCGACCGCGAAGAAGACGGTCAAGTTTGAGGAGCCCGGGGCAGCCGCCGTCATGGTCAAGCTCGAGGGCAACAAGGACGCCCTGGCGGCCGATGACTTCGCCTGCGTCAACGTGCCGGCGCTGGATGAGATGCGCGTGGGCGTGGTCTGGCCCACTCGGGACGATACCGCGACCGCGCCGGCGAAAGGCCCTGTGATATTCCTGCGGAACGACTACGTGGCGGCCGTCCTGTCGGCCATGCAGGATGAAGGGCTGATCGGATCAATCGTGGAGAACGCCGCCGAGAGGAAGATCGCCACCCCGGTCACTGTGTACGTGAACCAGCTTCCCGCCCAATGGCCGGATGGCGGGGCCATCGTGCTCTACCCGCTGCGGTCGGGCGTAATCGATGTGGGCCTGCACGCCGAGCCTGTCATGGTCGCGCGGCAGGCCGGGCACGATCTGCTCGCGGGCGTGGACCTCCGCGGCCTCGCGGTCAGGAATGCCGTCCTGGCGGCCGTGCCCCAGTGGGCCACGCCGCTGGTGTGGGCCGACAACAACCTGCCGCTTGTGTGGGCGGGTCAGACGGGCAAGACCAAGGTGCTGTTCGTCGGCATTTCCGCAATGCCGTCTGGGCCGTCGGGCTCGCGTCTGCCGCTGATCGCTTCGTTCCCGGTGCTGATGCGCAACACGCTCCAGTGGATGCTTCCGCCAGCCGAGGCCCTGCGGCCGGGCGAGCGGGCCGGCGAGTGGACCTCCCGCAAGGCCGGTCTGGTCAAAGGCCCCGACGCCAGGACGCACGCCTTCAGCGTCGCCAGCGCCGGCGAGTCGGACCTGCGGCGTCCGCCCGGCCTCAAGGGCGAGACGTTCGGCCGAGGACACTCGTTGGCGATGTTCCTAGTGGTGCTGGCAATCGCCTTGCTGCCCATTGAATGGGGCCTTTTCCACAAACGGCTCACTGAGTAGCGGACCTGATTACCAATATGTCGGTGAATCTTTCGACAGCAAATATCATCGTGACCGCCGTCCTCCTGGCGGCGGCCGGTTACTCGATCTTCGCGGCCCTTCGGACGCACCTGCCATGGGCGCGGTGGCGTGTTGGGTGGCTGCTCGCCTGCCGCCTGCTGCTCCTGGCGGGCGTCGCGGCGTGGTGCCTGGACTTCCACCTCCAATACAAGTCCAGCGCCGGCAAGGTCGAGATGGTCGTGATCGCTGACCACTCCGAGTCCATCTCCAAGCAGGGCCTGTCGACCGTGGAGGATTGGAAGCACAAGGCCGAGTCGGCGATGAAGGGCGGATGGCTCAAGGTCGTTGACATGAACGGCAGCAGCCGTTCGACGCCCATCGCCGAGGCGATTGACGCGGCGCGGTCAAGCCTGCCCGGCAAGGGCGAGAAGCGCATCCTCCTGCTCTCCGACGGCCGCGCGACCACGCGCGATCCGCTGGCGCTCACCGGCAGGCTGAAGAACGAGAACATCAAGGTCTTCGCAGTGCCGGCCGAGCCGCTGCCCGGGGAGTCGTTGATTGCTGACCTGATCGTTCCGCCGGCCGCCTGGCAGAACGTTCCCATGCCCATCGAGGTACTCCTGTACTCCAGCGAGGCGCAGAAGCAGCAGTGCAAGCTCACTCTCACGGTCGACGGCAAGCCGCCCGCCGCCGGCGGGACGATGGACGTGCAACTTCCGCACGGCACGTCATCGGTTGAGATGGCCGCCGCTTTCGACAAAGAGGGCGTACACAGCATCGAGGTCAAGGCCGAGTTCCAGCGCAGCGTCTATCCGTGGAACAAGTCGGCGTCGGCCCTCGTTGACGTTCCGCTTGCCCCGCGCGTGCTGATCGTGTCCGATCCAGTTGAGGCGGCCAGGCCGCTGGAGTCCATCCTGACAGCCAACGGCATACTGACCATCGTCCGGGCGCCGAAAGACCTGCCCAACCAGTTCGCGTGCGACTGCCTCGTGCTGGCCAACGTGCCCACCGAGGCGTTCTCGGACAAGCCCGTTGCCCGGAGGCCGACCACCGCGTCGAGCGCCCCCGCGCCGCCGCCCGACCCGAAGATCGACCTGCGCCTCAAGGCCATCGAGCAGTTCGTCCGCGGCGGCGGGTCGGTCATCTTCACCGGCGGAAACAAGGCGTTCGCCGCCGGCGGCTATGTCGGCTCGCCCCTGGAGCCGGTGTTTCCAGTGATGCTCATGCCCAAGAAGGAGCGGCCGCCCTACGCCCTGGCCGTGGTCATGGACAACTCCTGGTCCATGAACGAGGGCATCACATCATCAGTCGGCAAGATCAACATCGCCAAGGAGATCGCCATCGCGGCCATCGAGGGCCTGAACAAAGGCGACGCCCTGACCTTCGTCTCCTTCGACAGCGATTACCACAACATCATCAACCCCACCAAGGTGCAGGACCTGGAGCCGCTGAAGTACGAGGTCTCCAAGATCGGCGCCTTCGGCATGACCAACATACTTGGCGGCATGCAGGAGGGCGCCCGCCTGCTCCAGACGATGGATGCGCCGTACAAGCACCTCATCCTCATCTCCGACGGCAAGGAGACGGAGGTCGGCACCGACTACAGCCGCGTTCTGGCGCTGCTCGAGCGCGACAAGGTGACGTTGACCGCGATAGGCGTCGGCCTGGGCGCCAACGACAAGCTGCTTAACACGCTGGCGTTCGCCGGCAAGGGCCGCTACTACCACGCCAAGAGCGTCGCCGAGGTGCCCGCTGCCGTGCTACAGGAGGCCAAGGGCCTGGAGGACCAGTTGGTCGTGCCTATCGCCCTTCAGCCGCGGAAGAACGATCCGAGCGACGACCCGGCCCTGGCGGGAATCGACATCGCGACAATGCCCAAGTTGGGCGGCTACAACCGCTCGCGGGCGAGGACGCACGCGTGGACGCCGCTGGTGATATCCAGCAAGAACGAGCCGCTCCTGGCGAGGATGCGGTACGGCCGGGGGCAGTCGCTTGCGTTCATGTCAACGGTGGCCGGGCCTTGGTCGAAGGAATGGATCGACCAGAAGATGCCCGAGTACACGGCCTTCTGGCGGCAGGCGGTGCTGTCCGTGCTGGGCGAGCCGTATCACGCGCTGGAGGCCGGCGTCGAGTACGATGGCGGCAAGCCTGTGTTCGACCTGTCTGCCTCGGTGACGGCGGCCTTCGCCGGCGAGAAGGGCGCCACGACGTGCGAACTGTGGCGACTGGACAGCGGCGCCAAGAGCAAGAAGCCGGTGACGCCCGGCGATCTGCAAGTCGCCGCCGGCGACTCCGATGCGCTGCTCGTTACGGCCAAGTCGCGGACCAACTCGGCCTTCGCCTGGAGCCGGACGTACGGGCGCGAGTTCGCGGAGCCCTCCCATGGCGTCGAGACGCTCAAGGAACTGTGCCGGGCCACGGGCGGCGCGTTCGCGGCCGATGGGACGTTCGGGCCAAACGACGGCCCGTTCGCCCCCGGCAGGGCGACGGTGACGGCCGAGATCGCCCCAGCCGCATGGCTGATCGTGGCGGCCGTGCTGCTTGTCATCGAACTGCTTCTGCGGCGCCTGCCGGCCCTGACAGGCCTGCTGCGGCGCAAGTAGACTCCGTATCGAATGCAGAGAGTGATCACTATGATGCGCTGGCTCCGTCCGCAATCCGCGTTTGGCTATCCGCAATCTTCGCTCCTGCTGGCAGTTGTGGCGATAATGAGTTTGGCTTCGACCGCCGGCGCGATGGACGTGGCCATCATCCCGGCCGCCACGCAGCCTTCCAGCACGCCCGCTACAGGCCCGGCGAAGATCGCCAAGCTAGTGCTCACAGGCTCCAACTTCCGCTACACGTGGGAGGCAAGGCGCGGATGGGAGCTTTCGGTCGTCGAGCAGCCCGGCTTACTCCAGGGCGGCTGGTGGAACCTGGCCGAAGTGCCCCGCAAGCCGACCTACTGGCAGCGCGTGAACTCGAACTTCGCCTGGAAGTCGCTCGACACGATCCCCGCGATCTCCTTCTCCACCAGGCGCGGGGCGTATTACTCGGGCGAGTGGACCATCGCCTACGCCAACGCCGACCGCAACGCACAGATCAAGATCGTCAAGTCCGGCAAGGACGAGGTTGTCTTCGAGACCACCAGCAATCCGAAGATACTTGAGAACATCCGCATGCCGGTTCCCTGGCAGGTCAAGCAGGTGGTGCGGGTGTTCGACTCGGGCGTGGTCCTGACCAACATCGAGGTTATCCTGCCCAAGGGCGAGGTGTACGAGCTGGACTGGTCGCAGATGTCGGTCAACATGGACGACTGGCTCTACAAGGAGCCGCACCCCGACAGGCAGGAGATATTCGGCTTCAACTACGCCTTCCCCGGCGACGACACGCTGCACGGCGACAGGTGGAAGTCGCACGTCCAGGAGATGAACCACCTGCCGCTTGACATCGACGTGAAGCTGGAACAGTGCGTTCGCACGCAGAAGCCCATCCTCTGCGCCCAAGCGAACTACGACCTGACGCACATCCAGGGCTCGGCCGTGGGGGGGTACATGGAGTGCTGCCTGGAGGAGGCCCGGAGCCTACTGGGCACGAAGGACGACTTCGGGTCGATGGCCCTCATCCGCCAGCAGTCGGGGATGTCGCCCGTGCCGACCTACGCCGGGTCGATGCGCGGCAACGTGTGCTTCAGCGTGAACTGGAACCTGTTCGACGGCAAGACGGCCGGCCTCAACGAGCCGCTGACTTGGCGCAACACGCTGGCTTTCGCTGTCGGCTGCCGGAAGCGGTCGAGCCTGCCGGATGCGGCCGCCGACGACCGGAATGTCCTCCTGGGCGCCCGCGTCTACTACGCCCGCGACAAGATGCCGGCGGCGGATGATGTTAAGTCTATGGCGGCGGATGGGTGCGATACGCTTGTCCTCGGCCCGGCGTGGAAGGCCGATGAGGCGGCGGCAAAGGCGGCCGTCGCGGCCGCCCACGCCTCCGGCATCCGCGTGGGCGCAACCGTCGATGTGAAGGACCTCAAGACGCTCGTGGCGGATGGAGCGTGGTTCACCAAGGTCTTCGAGAAGGACCGCGACGGCCTGTATCTTGTCGGGGCCAACTGCCTGTCAAACGCCATGGGACAGGGTGAGTTCGCCGTCGGCGCGGAGAAGGTGAGCTTCAAGCGGGATGAGGCGTTCCGGGCCAACGCGCCGTCGTGGGCGGTCTGCATGAGGGCGCTGCGGGCGACGGTGGGCCCGCGCGGGTTCCTCATAGGCGAGGAGACGGGCATGGGGCCGACGCTCCTGAGCCTGGCCGAGTTCGACCTGCACGCCGCGACCAGGTACGACAACTACCGGTACGACTCCCCGCAGGGCCGGTGTACGCGGCGATACAAGGGCGGCGCGGGCTTCGCGCCCGTGCTGGATTCGATGACGGCCGACCACATCGGCCTGGCCGCCACCTACGCCGACACGCCGATCATCCTGTGGCCCGCCAAGGACAAGAACCACGCGGCCTGGTGGCAGTTGTGCAAGCGCCTGCCGGCCGGCGGCAGCCGGGTCGAGTCGGACCTGCTGGCCGCCGAGCGGAGGTTCACCACCTCGTCGGCCAACGTCCACGGCACGCTCTTCGACTCCGGCGGCGGGCAGATGATCCTCCTGCTGGCCGCTGAAAAGCCCGACGCCGCAAAGGTCACGCTGACCATTCCCAATGCGACGCTGGCCGTCAAGACGCTCGACGGCCAGGCCGTCAGCATCGCAGGCAACGTGTTCGACGCCGGGCAGTTCACCGCCTGGCAGGTCAAGGGATTCGAGATCACTGCCGCGAAGGGAGGCGGGAAATGAGGCCCGGCCTCTCAGAACTAAGCCTTTCGGATTTCGGATTTCGGATTTCCGACTGTCCCAGTAGAGGTACAGTTCCCTATGGACGGGCAATCCGAAATCCGAAATCCGAAATCTGCAATCTGCTGGCCATCGTCGTGTCGTTCACAGTCGTGGCGTTGCTCGCAAGCCCCGCCTCGGCCCACTACCAGACTCTTACGTTCGACCTCACCAAGAACGACCAGCAGGCCTACACCACTGACATCCCCGCCGACGCGTTCACGCCCGCCGGGCTGAAGCTGCCCGTCAAGAAGGGCGTCACGTACCAACTGACCACAACCCGGCCGTTCTCGGATGAGTTCGACTACGAGTTGCAGGTCGAGGTCGTCGGGCGCGGGGACCGCGGCGAGATATACGTGGACGTGGTCCTGGTCAACGACGCGCAGAAGCGCAAGGCAATCGGCACCTACGTCAACTCAGCCCCAGGCAAGGGCGCGGATAGGGGAGCCTTCCAGTATTTCAAGGATGGCAAGGCTATGGGCTTCAACTGGAACGGCAACTGGCGGGACTCCAGCCACACGGCTGGTTACCAGGGGGCCGGCACCGTGCCTTTCGAATGGCTGCGGATTCACAAGGCCCCGGCGCCTGAGAACCGCGTCTGGTTCATCCAGCGGCTGAAGGGCCAGCCGTACCGATGGGACGGCATCGCCGACTACCCGAAGACGACCTACTTCCAGGAGGACTGCGATTCGTACAAGCTGGGGTTCGTCGTCCGCGCGACGGACGACGCCACCGGCACGGTCCTCATCAAGACCATGCGCGTCTCCGGCGGGGCCGTGCTGCCGCGCGACCCGGCCCGGCGCGAGTTCCACCTGGACTTCGGCCCGGTCAACCAGGAGCTCGAAGACGACTTCATGCCCGTCAACCAGTACACGATGTACACGCCCGCCAAGGGCTACGGCTGGGTCGTCCCCGAGTACGAGAAGGTCTGGCGCGGCGACGTTCCGATGATGACCGACAAAGAGATCGCCGAGGCCGGCTTCCCGCCTCCGCCGCCCCCCAACCCGGACGGCGACAACTGGTACATCTCCTTCATCCGCCAGGCGTACTGGCTGGAGAAGAACGACAAGAAGGTCTTCTACTCCACCTCGCACGGCGGGGACTACGTCGAGTTCTTCAAGAAGTGGCTGGACCTCAAGACGCCGCTTGAGCGCGACTTCGTGGGCATGGCCAGGCCGATGCAGTTCGCCATGAACCACCTGGCCCAGAAGGACATCGAGGAGCGGCGCGGCTCGCTATACATCGACGACGACCTGTCGGCCGACTTCGTCATCGACGTGCCCAACGGCAACTACAACGTCATCATGGGCCTGGGGTACTCGCAGTCGCTCTTCGGCGGCGGCGAGATGCGGTGCATGAACGTGGACATCAACGGCCGCGTCCGCAAGCAGGAGCTCGGCCCCAACTGGCGGAGGACCAACCAGTTCCCCATCCGCAACATCCTGGTCGAGAATGGGAAGATGGACTTCCGCTTCTTCGTGGACGTCCGCAAGTGCATGGACCCGTGGATGAACCACAACCTCGCCGTCGGGTGGATGATCAACTACATCGTCATCCTGCCGGCCGAGGAAAAGGAGCTGATGAACGAGTGGGAGTGGAAGATCATCAAGCGGCGGGGCGAGATCATCCGCCGCGTGACCTTCGTCGAGGGCGAGCCGGCCATCACGCGCCTGGAGAACAAGCCCGGCGAAGTGCAGGCCCCGTTCATCTCGCTGAGCGGCAAGCCGTACTACTATAGCCTGCTGCAAAACAACTACGTCGTCGGCGACACCGACTACATCAACTACTACTGCCTGGCCAACTCGATCCACGTCTACACCACCGTTAAAGGCTCGCAGCACTTCTTCAAGCCCGACTGGGAGAAGCTGTCTTACTCCGACGATTACCCCTGGGACAACATCGACAAGATGAACGTCGGATACACCTGGCACTGCCTGTCCGCGCTGGCCCTTGAGGACATCCTCTCGTTCGTGCCGCACGCGGTGCAGGGCGAGGGCACGCCCACGATGGACGCCCGCGGCCGGCGAAACCGCTACAACGTCCAGCCTCCGCTGAACTCCGCCCTCGGCAAGGAGATTCAGAAAGAGGCCTACACGATGATGTCCAACCAGCTCGGCCTGCACCCGGCCAAGAGCAGCAACTACATCTACGAGGAACTGTGGCATCCCGATGAGCAGGGCTATGACGACCAGTCCTACATACAGTACTGGGACTGGCTCAGACGCAAGTACGGGACCATCGAGGCCCTCGACAAGGAGTGGGGCAAGGACTACAAGGGCTTCGACGACATCATCCCCCCGTCGCAGGCCAAGACCGAGTTCTGGCAGTACACGCCGGAGTTCGTGAACTTCCGCAAGTTCCGCGGCTGGGCGCAGGAGCAGATGGTCAAGAGCGCCTGCGAGACGGCCAGGTCGCTGGAGCCCGACCACATCACCTGGGGGGCCAAGGGCGACTTCGGCACCCAGTCGTACTACCCCGGCGAATACCTGGACATGTTCGGCTGGTACAGTCCGGAGGTCGCCGCCAGCGTCGCGAGGCGCTTCAACAAGGCGGCCATAATCGGCGGGTACATGCTCAACTGCGAGTACGCGTACCTCGACGGCCGCAAGCAGTTCGACCACAAGCCCGGACCGCGGCGCTACCTCGGCAAGGACGAGGTCAACACCGTCTACAACAAGATCGTCTCATCGGTCTTCAAGGGCGCCAAGGGCTTCTACAACGAGTGGTACTCGGACGGCATGTGCCACTTCTTCCACCGCACCGCCATGATCCGCAAGCTCGCCCCGCAGTACAGGATTATCCACTGGACCGGCCAGCTCGCGTTCTACGAGCCGGGCGCGTTCGAGGGCCCGCCGGTGAACATGGAGCGCCAGGCCCTCTACGCATCATGCGCCAACAAGATGCTCTATCGCCTCGCGCCCTTGTGGCTGCCTGCCAAGCCGCTGGAGCCCAAGGTCCTCTACCCGCTCGATGAGACCAGTTTCTTCCTGGACTTCATGGGCGCAAAGCCCTACGCCGACTTTGAGGGCGACAACCTGCGGATCCTCAAGGCGGCCAACGTGCCGGCGGACTTCCTCAACATAGCGGGCGTGGGCGACCTGTCGAAGTACAACCTCATCGTCATCGGCGACGGCTTCCAGGCAATCCCGAAGGCCGACGCGGTCCGAATCCGCGACTACGTGCAGAAGGGCGGCAAGCTGGTCATCCTCAACGGCGGCGGGTTCACGTATGACGAGAAGCCGCGCCGCTTCACCAAGGGCGACGAGGTCTTTCCCGTGGAGGAGTTCGCGGACCTGGGCGGCTACACCATCGCCGCGCGCGACCGCTATCACCCGCCGCTGGGCAAGGCGGCCGTCACCTTCGCCGCCAACGACTTCGGCCCGGAGTTCGC
>JBHGBE010000140.1:0-7460 GCA_041946855.1 Phycisphaerae bacterium
CAGAACCATGTGGTCTCATGCTTCATATATCGGCGTTTTCGTTACATTACTTTTGCGAACCGCAATAATCCCGGCCGGATAATCCAGGTCGGCCCTGCCGTCTGGGACATCATCGAAGACTTCGCCCGCCTGGGCGACGAGCGCATCCGCGCAGGCCATGTGGCTGCCCACGGCGCAGATGCTGTTGCCGCGGCTATGCGCGAGATCGCAGCAGCCCGCGACAAGGGCCTGTTCCTGTCCCATCGCGTCGCCGAAATCGTCCCCTGCGACGCCGCCAAGGTCCGCGAACAACTGGCAAGCCATCGCGGCCAGCTCATCCTCAACATCACTGAGCAGTGCAACTTCCGTTGCTCCTATTGCGTCTACGACGGCCGGCACGAGGCGCAGCGATCGCACGCCCCGCGAAACATGCAGTGGGAGACAGCACGCGCCGCCATCGATGAGTTCCTTGACCACAGCAATACGGGGTCTATCTCTTCCTACTCGCCCAGTCCTACCGCGACTTCTCTCACGCCCTGGCAACGGTTCGCCAGAACTTCTCCACCAGGATCTTCATGGGCAATTCGGACCGTGAGATCGAATACGCCGACGAGCATCTGCCGGATGGCAGGGCCATCGCAGAGTTGGCGCCCGGCCAGGCGTATGTCTGCAACCCGCACTGGGGCGTCGTCAAGGTCCACGTGCGGCCGCCACTCTCGAAGGTCTGGGAACCGACCGACGATGAGGTGGAAGCCCTTGTTGGCAAGGTCTCGGCCTCCGTTGTCCCCACGCTATCCGCTTCCGCCCAGGCCGTCGTGGACGTAGCGAGGGATATATACGCCCAGGCTGGCCGGCCCGTGCGTCTGGCGGACATCACAGAGCGGCTGGGGATCACAAGCCGGCGTCGCGTCGACCAGATCGTGGAGGAGATACAGCGTGCCTCCGCCGCCCAGTTCCGGCGCCTTCCTGAACGCGGCAGGCCTCTGGTTGTGGTTCCGATTCCCGCTCAGGCCGCGCGCACACCCCGGACAGAAACCCGTACAGAAACTGGCGCACATGGGGAGGCGTGATGAAATGGGGGCAATATAACTTGTTGGCATTGCAAATGTTACGAGAGGGGGATTTGTGCGCGCGCGATCTTTTGGGCACGCCTCGGAGCCGCAAAAACATGGGGTGCCACTCTCACTGGCACAAAACGCTGCAGGCCTCGTCGGCCTTCGGCGGGAATCGCCGCAGTATAGAACGCGCGTGTGCCGCCATCGGGTCAAACGGCCTGCAAGGTGGCATTAGTCGCCATCGCCAGGACCGTCCGCTCTCCGGCTCATCGGGCGAAGTTGGTCTTCAGGGCACACCGTAACGAACATGGGTTCCCATTCCGACAACCTCGTTGTCGCCGCTCCGAATGATCGGGAGAATTCTCTTGCGCCCGACGGGGACGATGCGCTATCATTTCGGCTGTACACACAGCGCGTCTGGTCAAGAGTGGCGGGACGGCCGATCTCGGCGGATGAGGCCGAGCAGATCGTAAGGAACTTCGGCCGGTTCCTTCGCGCCCTCAACGGATGGGAAGGAGACGAAACGTGATCCAGGTCGCCGACAAACACATGCGGCTTCTGAGCGTCTGCAGGGTCTCCTCGAACGAGCAGAGCGAAGGCTACAACCTCGATGTCCAGGCCCAGGTCAACAAGGAATGGGCCGAACGCAAGAGCTATCATGTCGTCGACACTGTCCAGTACGTCGAGACGGCCTCGAAACAGAATGAGCGGCGGCGGTTCCAGGAGATCGTCGAGCGCGTCCGCCGCACCGCCTCGATCGACGGGCTGGTGTTCCACAAGGTGGACCGCGCCTGCCGCAACCTGGCGGATCTGGCGATGCTGGAGCGGCTGGAACAGGAGGAGGGCAAGCGGGTGTTCTTCTCCAGCCAGGAGTTCCCGCAAAACGCGGCCGGCCGCCTTGGCGTCGGCGTGATGGGCGTTGCCGCCCGCTGGTACACGGACAATCTCCGGGAGGAGGTCAACAAGGGACTCCGCGGCAAGGTCAAGGCCGGCGAGTACCCACACGCTCCTCCCTACGGCTACTGCCGGGGCAAGAACGCGGAAGGCCGGAAAATGCCGGTTCCTGCCCCGCAGAAGGCCCAGATCCTTCGAAAGATCTTCGCGCTGATGGCCACGGGCCAGTACACGGTGGAGACGCTCCGACAGAAACTGTTCCGGGACGGAATGTGGTTCTCCGCGAAACGCCCGAGATGGACGCATTCGTACCTGGCGTCGACGCTAAGGCATCCGTTCTACATTGGCAAGATCCGCTGGCGCGGGCAGATCTACCCGGGCAAGCACGAGCCGCTGGTGGACCAACTGACCTGGCAGCAGGTCCAGGATGTATGTGACGGGCACCATCATGCCCGGCACTTGCAGCGGCGGGAATTCACGTACGGCAGCGGGCTGATCAGGTGCGCCCATTGCGGCTATCGCATCACCGCGGAGATCCACAAACAGCGCTACACCTACTACCGCTGCGCGCAACTACAGTATCGCGAACACCCGGAAGGGCCCGCCTGGGCGCCCGAAGGGCTGCTTGAATCTCAAGTACTCCTCATGCTGAACAAACTGGTGTTGCCGCAGGAGGTCTGCGAGTGGGCCACAGATTGCCTGAAACGCTCCGAGGCCAAAAACGCCGCTGAGGCGGAGAAGGCATTGAACTCGTTGCGGCAGAAGGCTTCGCAGGTTCAAGGCACCCTGGACGCGTTGCTGATGAAGGCTGCCCAGGCGGACGACAGCCTTGCCGAGGGCTTCATGAGGCTGGCCCGGCAGAAACAGGAAGAGATGTCGCTGCTTCAACGTCGGATGGCAGAATTGGAGGCAGGAAAGAAGCCGGACGGCACAAAGGCGGTCAAGATTATCGAACTCGCGCAACGCTTGCCGAGACTGTTCGTTACGTTCCCAGGGCCGCAGAAGCGCCAAGTGGTGGCTGAGGTGTTATCGAACTTGAGGCTTGATCGCGCAACTCTCGTTGGAGACTACAAGTTGCCGTTCTCCATCCTTGCGGAAAACAGTTCCCGTCCTCTTAACTACGCCCGACAGGATTCGAACCTGTGACCTGCGGTTTAGGAAGACAGGGATCGTGGTGTAACAGCTTGTTGAGAAGGATGTTAGAGGCGAGTTTCCGGGCGTTCTTGAGAGTTACAAGTGGTTGACAAGTCACTGAGCAGTCGAGAACAAGTCACTATCACGTGGCGACTGACCCACTCAGTGACCCACTTTGCCGAGACGCGTTTGCTCCAAGGAACGTTTCGTGCCCGAAGCCTATGCGGTCGAACCTCGGCGGGCGCCGCCGTTCGGCGAGATCTTCGCCAGCCGAGGCGCTCGTGTCCGAGTACCAGCAGGGGATTGTGGCGATTGCCTCGCGACTCTACGGGCGGGGGGATCGTCACGCTTGAGGCTGTGCCTGGGTGTCCAACTCCTGCTGAAGTTCCGCCACTACATCGCCCACGTAGTCACCGTAGCCCCAGCCGATCCCATCGGCCCGCCGCGCCAGCGCTGCCAGCCGATCCTTCACCCGCGGATACAGCAGGCGCCCTTCCTCGCTGACCAGCAGCTTCTTCAACTCCTGTAGGGACGAGCACAGGCTGTCGTAAAATGCCTCGCTGATGTCGCCAAACTCGCGTGTGAACGCAGTCCCGATCTCCACGTGGGCGAGCATCAACTCCAGCGTCCCGGCCGGGTCGGACGTCGCACGCTGATACTCGCGGATCGCAGAACGAGCGTCCTTCAGGTCCAGCCGGTTCGCCGGCCAGCCGTTCTTCCTGTAGAACGCCGACTCGATGCGCTTCAGGTAAGGCGCGATTGCCTGCTCGCCGATGGAATCCCGCAGCAGCCGCGCGGCGAGGAAGCCGCGGTTGTCTTGGGAATGGTCGAATAGGTCTTGAACCAAGCCGGTCAGCTGGGCCTTGTCCCAGTGCTTGATCTGAGCCTTCACCTGCGACCAGGATGGTCTTGCGGCTTTGCAGTGCTGCTTGCGTGCGTCAGAAGTCATATCCCTGTTTCACCCAGTAGTGCCAGTCATCCAATGCTTGGCTGGTGGAATCATCCGTCGCTACGGCCTTGAGCTGGGAAAGTGGGATTCCCAAGCCAGGCTTCTCCCAGCGGATCATCACGAACATCTCGTGCTCACATTCATCTTCAGGGGCCATCCCAAGCACTTCAACTTCGTCGCCTACCCTCAAAGGCGATATCGGACGGGCCTTGATGCATCTGGCCGTGAATGGGAACTGAAGCTTCTCCTCGAGGTAGTAGTACCAGCCCATCGCCCGTTCGGAGGCGTCATAGGCATCAACAACTATGTCGTTTTCGATCCTCGCCTCCCGGACCTGATCTTTGCGTGTGCCTGCCATTGTGGGGTTGCTCTCTTTCAGAGTGCCGCCGATTGTCATGATGTCTGAGAGTAGTGAAATCATCGCCCGCAGCACTTCTTGTACTTCTTGCCGCTGCCGCACGGGCAGGGGGTCATTGCGCCGGGATCGGCTTGGGTGCGAAAGATATCGCCTTCATCACTTGGCTGACTCCAGCACCTGGCGTCCCTTGTCCGTGATTCTGTACCGCTGGTTCCGGCTGTTGGGCTTGTCCGGTATCGTGAGTTCCAGCAGGTGCAGCTCCTTGAGCCGCCCAAGAGCCAGTCTGACACTACCAACAAGTGCCGAGTACCCGAGTTCGACGAGAATCTCTTTCCGGCCAACGGTCCGAACCTGGCAGAGCAACAGGATCTTCCGCTCCGTGTTGTTGAGAAGGACATCTTCGACGACTGGGACCTGAACTGGTACCTTAACTGATACCTTGACTGGGACCTTGAAGGCTGGATGCACGGGCAGTTCTATCAGGAAGTGCGTTCGTCCCTCATCCGTCTTGATGTGAGGCCGCGGCGAGCCGTTCCGCTCCAGGGCATCATATATCTTGGGAATTCCGGTGGCCCGGCCCTCGGTCAGGCCAAGTTCCTTGAGGAACTCCCCGATTCGGCGGTTGCGGTAGCGACGGGCGACAATCCGTTTCTTGTTCAAGGCATCATCGGCGATGGAAGCGTCGGGGCCGGGGTAGCTGAGAATCTCGATCCTGTCGGGATTGACTCGCACCTCGATCGGCTCCCGCAGTTCATAGCTGCGGTGGTAGACGGCGTTCACGAGCGCCTCTTCGATGGCCTCGTAGGGATAGTTGACGCAGTGCCGGGCCTCAGCCCGGCCCTTCACCTTGGTCACGCGCTCCTTGATGACCACGTTCTTCAGGTACGTCAAGGCATCTCGCAACTGCTGATGCAGCGGGCCGGTGAAGGTCTTCTCCTCCAGATTGTCGCCCCCGAGGCCGTCGAGGAACTGCACGACCTCGATTCGAGCATAAGGGAAGAACTCCCGGTCCTGTGGGTTGTCGTTGAAGAACAGGATTCCGACGTTGCGTGGCTTCAGGTACTCATCCCCGCCCTCCACCACTGCAAGTTGGCGACACAACTCCGCAAGGGGAAGCTTGCCTGCCTCATCGAACAACGAACTGCCGACCTCCTTGAGGAATGAGCGGATCAGCGGCAGTTTGAGATCCTCCACCTCGGCCTTGTGGCAGATCCGGTCATCAAAGGGCACTTTGGCCGTCAGGCCGATCAACTCCTCGAGATCAGCGCCCTTGGCGATAACCGAGTTGGAGTAGCGCCGGATGTAGTACTGGTAGTCCCTGGCCTTGGCGCAGACGTCTACGGGGACTTTGTAAGGCCGGTTCTGGCCTCCCGGACACCAGATGACCAGCACAGTTCTGACGCTGACCTTCTCGATGGACAGGATCGGGAAGTAGTTGGGCTGGATCAGATGGCAGTATTGAAGCAGTTCCTTCTGAATCCTGTCGATCTGGCCGTGCGGCACGCCCTTGGGCGGCAGGACGGGCAGGCCGTCCTTCGCTTCCATGCCGATGAGAATGTAGCCGCCTCCGAGGTTCTGAAAATCGTTCGCGAATGCGCAGATGGTTCGCATGATGGCGGCGGGGTTCCACCCGGCCTTCAGCTCCAACCGCTCGGACTCCACGATGTGACGGTCGAGCAAGTCGGAAACCGGGATGGGAAGCGGATGAACCATCTTGGGCGTGAGTATATCGCCGGCATCGATGAATCACAACCAACCCGACGTCGCCCGTCGGCGACTTTCGTCCCTTCGCCCTCCGAACGGATCGGGGGGGGCTTGACGGCACAGGATCACGTAATAACCTTTGAGTTCAACCAAACTGACGAGATATTGGAGGCAGACCCTTGTCCGATCAGTCATTGCCAGACATCCATGTGCCTTCCGGCTGGGCCAAGAGCGTCAAGTCCGCCGTCCTCCACGTGATTTCCTTGGCCCGCTACGCCATCCTGTCGGCCGGCGGATGGGCCGCCAGCGCCATCAATCCGCGCGCCCGGCTGGCCGCCGAGATCGAGCGCCTCCATGCCGAGGTCGCCATGCTCCGCGAAGAGCTCCGCATCAAGGACTGCCGCATGGCCGCCATCCCACCGCACCGACGGCCGCATCACGCGCCGGTCATGCGGATGGCGATTCTTGAACTCAAATCCGCTCGCGGCTGGAACCTTGCGCAGACCGCCAAGCGGTTCCTGGTGGAGCCGGCTACCATCACCGCCTGGTTCAAGCGTGTGGACGAAGCAGACCCCGGCGCTCTCGTGCAAATCGTCGAGCCGGTCAACAAGTTCCCGCAGTTCGTCCGGCACATCGTCACGCGCCTCAAGGCCCTCTGCCCGAGCATGGGCAAGGCAAGCATCGCCCGGACGCTCGCACGGGCCGGCCTGCACCTGGCCACGACGACCATCGGGCGTATGCTGAAGGCCAAGCCACCCAAGCCGGTCGCGACAAAGACCGCCACGGCTACCGAAGGTGAAGGTAATCGCGTCGTGACCGCGAAGCGACCAAACCACGTCTGGCACGTTGACTTGACTGTCGTGCCCACCGGTGGCTTCTGGACCAGTTGGCTTCCATTCGCGCTGCCGCAGTGCTGGCCGTTCTGCTGGTGGCTCGCCGTCGTCATCGACCACTTCTCCCGGCGCGTCATGGAAATCGCCATCTTCCGCAACCAGCCCGATGGCCGGCACATCCGCCAATTCCTGGACAAGACCATACGCGCCAACAAGGTGAGCCCCAAGTACATCATCTGCGACAAGGGCGGCCAGTTCCGGTGCATCGGCTTCAAGCGATGGTGCCGCCGCCGCAAGATCAAGCCGCGATTCTGCGCCGTCGGTACACACGGCGGCATCGCCGTCATCGAACGGTTCATCCGCTCGATGAAAGACGAACGGCTCCGCAAGATCATGCTTCCGCTTCGGCGGAAGGAATTCGTCAGCCAGTGCATTCTCTACATCAACTGGTATAACCGTGTCCGCCCGCACTCTGCGCTGAGCGGCCGGACACCCGACGAGCGATACCGTCGCATTCCGTCCGCGTGCCGGAGGCCAAGGTTCGAGCCACGGAC
>JBHGBE010000141.1:0-10996 GCA_041946855.1 Phycisphaerae bacterium
AACGGCGACGGCATCACCGACATGACGGACTACATCGCCTGGTTCAACTACTTCGGCGATGACCAAAGCTCCTTCGCTGTCCCAGAGCCCGCCACGCTGGCACTGCTGGCACTGGGCCTGCCGCTCTTACGCAGGAAGAGGCGGTGAGCTCGCAGGCAGTTGAGCTGACAGATCGTTGATCTGAGTTTCTGAGATGCCAAGGACGCAGCATGGGCGCCAGCGCTCATGCTGCGTCTTTGGCGCGCGTTTTTTCGCCGCACCGACAGAAACGCCCGTCAGGCCGGCTCGCACCTCCATGTAATTCCTTAGTTTGGCCGGGGATAGCCAGGGGCGTTGTCTGCCGTCCACATCTGCGATGATTTGGGAAAACATCTTGACAAGTGCGGCATCCGTGGTAGACTACATTAAATTGTATACGTTCGCTGGCTGCAATTCGTTCGGACAGGCGTGATTTGTACCGTAGGCATGGGAGTAGTAAACTAGTGTATTAGTGCCCTGTTTTGGTTCCCCCCATTCTTTCTTTTAAGGAGTCGCAAATGAGGACGAGTTTGCTTGTCTTGACAGCCGCACTGGGCTTGCTCTGCGCCCAGGCAGGCGCGGCGGGCATCTTCCAGGGCGTCTCGGACCAGTGGAGCGATCCGTTGAACTGGGACGACTACACCCCGCCGTCGAACGGCACAGCCATCGACGTGACGTTCAGCGGCACCGGCGTCACACAGCCCTACGTCAGCGTGACGACGTTCGGCGATGGGACGGTCAACAGCTACCAGCCGTACAACATCAACAGCTTGACGTTCAACGCCGACAATGACTTCGTGGTCTCCATGTGCGTTCCGACCGGCGACTGGCGAAGCGCTCGGCTGTCGATCAGCGGCAACGTCAGCGCCGGCGTGGATAACGTGACCGGCCACACGTACACGATCGGCGGCACGACGGAGTTCACCGGCGGCACTCATCTGATCACCGTCGGCACGGGAAGCACACTGGCCTTCAGCGTCAACCCCAACAACACCAGCTACGGTGACTTCAGTACGACAGCCACCACGGTACTCAACGTCTCGGGCGGCGGCGAGGCCACGATCAACTGCAACTACGGCGGCATCGCCCAAGGCACCCAACTCATCCTGTCCACGACCCTCACGTTGTTAGGGGGCGCCAACTACATCGACCCCGAGAACGTCTCCGACATGTCGAAGCTCGTCATCAATGGCGGCTGGTGGCGGCCGTACTACAACTCGGCGGCTGACCACACGTGGGAGACCACGTACACGGCCATGAACACTTACGTCGAGAAGACGGGCAACGGCACGCTGACACTGGCCGGCACGGAGGGCAAGATCGTCCTTGGCGGCGGCTGGCCCACGGGTTTCGGCCTCAAGGGCGGCGTCTTGCGGCTGGACAACAAGGCGGTCAACAGCCTGGACCGATTCCAGGATGACCGCAGCCTTGACGTGGGCGGCGCGCCGTTCTCGTCGATGTTCGAGTTGGTCGGCAGCGACGTCGAGGAGACCACCGAGCTTATCGGCGGCCTGAACGCCGGCGGCGGCACGGGCCTGGCCATCATCTCCGTCCGGCACGGCGAGGGGCAGAACGCCATCCTGACGTTCGACAACTTCACCGCCGGCGGCGCGTTCCTGTACTTCAGCGGCAACGACCTGGGCGGCAACGGCACCAACTACAGCCGTATCATGTTCAATAACAACGGCAGCGCAGTAACGGGCATCGTCGGCGCTGACTTCGCCGCGTATGACCCGGTGCTGGGCGTCGTCGAGCAGTCCGAGGCGGGCAGGCCGACGCAGATCGAGGGCGCCGGCGCCAGCGCCGACGTGGTGGTCTCCGACCCGCAGAACCCGCTGACCTACGACCAGGCGGTCAAGTCGCTGAAGATCAAGTCATCCGGCGACATCGACCTGTCGGATAAGCAGCTCGAGATCAAGGGCGGCTACATCCTCAAGAGCGGCGATGCAACCAGGATCACCAACGGCAGGCTCTATCAGGCCTCCTCGTCCTTCAAGCTGGTCAACGACGGCGACCTTGAGATAAACGCCGAGCTCAAGACGCCGCACACCGACACATGGGGCGCCTACCTGGGGACTGTTACCAAGCTGGGCGCGGGCAAGCTGAAGCTCAGCTCGACGTTCAGTTGGGCCGTCCCGCACCCCATCCACCACGGCAGCGATACCATCAACATGGAGTTTGGCGTCAAGTGGGCACAGGGCGATCTTGAGATCGACGTTCCCGACTACACCATTGACGTCCCGGATGGGACTGCCAGCAGCTCCGACATGCTGCCCCAGACCGTCCACCCGTTCTATGCGATTCGCGGCTCCTCCGGCTCCTCCGGAAAGCTGATCAAGAACGGCAGCGGCAAACTCCTGATCGGCGACTCTCCGAACGGGCAGGAAAGCGCGATAGTTGACGGTGCCTGGGGCGGCGGCACGGAGATCAACGACGGCCTGGTTCAGCTCGGCTACAGCATCTGGTGGGCCACCCCGATCCACCTGGGCACAGGCCCGGCCGTGATGAACGGCGGCACGCTCAGGCTGATCCAGCCGTTGGGCTCGCCCCTGACCATGAACGGCGGCACAATTGAGTTCAACGCCTGGGGCATTGGCAGCTCCGGCCTGACCGACGCCTCCACGATCACGCTTGGCACAGGCAAGACCGGCACGTTCAAGTGGATCTCCGGCACACCGTGGATCCGCGGCTTGGACGGGGACGGCACTCTGGCCATCCAGGGCGGCAACGCCGGCAACTGGGCCGCCCACTTCAATCTGGGGCCCGACAGCGGCGCCAGCGACACCTTCACGGGCAGCATCGACCTGACCCCCGGCAGCTACCTACAGGCGGACGCCACCGGCGTGTTCCCCCGCAACATGCGCGAGTTGACGATCGAGTCCGGCAGCGGCGCGTATATCACCGGCTCGAACGCCACCGACGGCTTCAACGGCAATATCCGCGTCAAGAACGGCGGCCTGCTGTACATCCACTACAACACGAACCAATGGCCCGGCGGCGTCATCGTCGAGAACGGCGGCACGATGACCGCCTACTCGCCTTCCCTGCCGGCCGTCACGCAGATCGACGCCGGCGGAACGCTGGACGCCAACTGGAGCAGCGGCTCCACCTTCAACACCAAGACGATCCAGGGCGGCGGCCAGATCGTGATGGCCAGCAACCAGCGCCTGGACCTCCAGAGCTGCGTTATCCATCCCCAGGGCACGCTGACACTGGCCGGCCGGATGAGCCTAAGGTGGTCCGACACCAGTAGCAATACCCGCTTCATCTTCGACCTCAACAGTGCGACGGACTATGGCAACCTGTTCATCAACAACACCGCCGGGACGGACGGCCTGTCCATCCAGGGCACGACCGGCACCAACCGGCTGCACAGCATGGCCCTGGAGGCCAACATCGCCGCCAAGAAGAATTGGCTCGGGAAGGTCCTGACCGTGCTCACGATCAACTCGATCACCGGCACTGACATGACCGAGGCGCCAGCCAGTGTGACCTTCAACAACACCGGATTCGCCGACGTTACAGTCAGCGGCGTTGCCGGCGGCAGCGCCTACATCACGTTGTCCAACATCTCCTATCCAGGCGACGCCAATCGCGACGGCATCACCGACATGAGCGACTACATCATCTGGTTCAACAACTTCGGCCAGACGAATAGTCGATAGGTCACGGACCTGAGATCCTGACGTATGGAAGACGTGGCATGGGCGCTGGAGTCCATGCCACGTTCTTTTTGGGGCCGCCGCTGTCGCCCCTGGTGGAGGCGAATCCACGCGGGCCGCGAGCCGCCTTGACCCGACGCCGGCGATTCTGCTATCATCCGATTAGGCAAATCGGAAGGCGTTAGTCGCCCAAGGCGCGGCCCGCGCGGCCCAAGGAGACCCCGCAGTGTCCTCGTTCCGGCCAGCACTCAGGCTGCTGTCGGCCATGTTCCCCGCGCGGATGGTGGTCTGCCTGCTGTTTCTGCTGGCGCTGGTCCAGTGGGTGGTCGATCCAAGGCTGGTCTACACTTTCCAGAGCTACTCATATCGCATGGTGGCATGGAGCTGGCGCAGCTTGGCCGCATCGCTTCAAGTCCCCGGCGACGCGGTTGAATGGGCCGGCACGCTTCTGGCGCTGCCGTGCCGCCAGGGCCTGGCGGGCGCCGTGGTTGTCACGGCCGTCGCCTGGGGGCTTCTGGCGTCAATCGTCTTCACGATGAGGGCCATCGCCGGCGCGCCCGTCCGCGGAACTTGGATCGTCCCTGCCGTGATCCTGACGGTGCTGCACGGCCAGTACGAGTACCTGCTATCCACCACTCTGGGCCTGGCGGTGGCCGTCGCGATGGCCAATCTCTACGTTCGTCTTCCGCTGGTCCGTTGGGCCGGCAGGTCCGCGGCGTTCCTTGTCATCTCGGCCGGGCTGTACTACGCCGTGGCTGGGGCGTACCTGGTCTTCGTCGCCGTTGCGCTGGTCTATGAGCTGGCGGCTCGTCGCCGCTGGGCCGCGGGCGCGATCTGTCTTGTCCTGGCCGCGTGCGTCGTCGTGGGAACGGAATGGGCCTTGGCTTACTTCTCAATCTGGCCACAGACCAAGTTGCGGCTGTTTCCGTTCTTGAGTTACAGGTACTGGCCGTCAATCATCGGCGCTGCCGCGCTATACGCATATCCGCCGGCGTGCGCGGCCGTTGTCGTCTGGCGGCGAGGCCTTGGCCGATTGGCCGGGCGCTTGTGGCGCGGAATCCGGCGCAGCAATCCCGCGCCGAACCGCGCCAAGGACGAACATGCCACCGCCCCGCCCGCGGGCAGGGGCTTCGTAGTCGCGCAGGGCCAGGTGGCGGCCGTCATCGTGGCCATGGCCCTTGCGGGATCGCTCTGCCTCAACAAGGACCACAGGATCGCCGTGCGGATGGAGTCGCTGTCCCTGAGCGGCCAGTGGAAGGAAATCCTGAACGATGCCCGCGACGTTCCGCCCGTGCGCTACACGTATCTGATCAACTTCGACGTCAACCTGGCGCTCTACAAATCGGGGCGATTGCCCGACGAGATGTTCGCGTACCCCCAGCAGTTCGACGTGATCCCGCCGATGAGGATCATGCAGGCCTCAACCCCGCTGTCGCGGCGCATGGCGGAGTTCTACCTGGAGCTTGGGCGGGTCAACGACGCGGAGGCATTCGCGGGCCTTGAGTACAAACCGGTCTTCATGAAGACGCTGGCCCTGACAAAGATCGTGAAGGGCCAGGTCCAGGCCGCCAGGCTCGTGCTGAACGCCCTGGCCGACGACCCCGTCTACGGCCAGTGGGCCAGACAGTGGCTCCGGCGGCTCGATGAGCATCCGGAGCTTTGTGGGCAGGACCGGTCCTCCGGGGCCCCGGCACAGGCTGTCGAACCATCGCCGATGCCCTCCGTGCCCGCGTCGAGGCCGGCGGGCGAACCGGCGACCTCCGACCCGCAGTGGGAGCCAGTCTTACATGCCCGCTCGATGATGCTGCCGCCTGAGCGAGACGACCTCAACGTCGTCTACCGCGTGACGGGCGACGCCGACGAGAAGGCGCTGCTCAACCTGCTGGAGGCCAATCCGTCCAACCGGATGGCCTTCGAGTACTTGATGGCCCTCTATCTCGTCCGGTGCGATCGGGAGAGCGTGGCCAGGAACCTCTGGAGGCTGGAGGGTTTCAAGGACGCCCAGGGCCGGCCGTGGTACAAGGGCGTGCCGAGGCTCTACGAACAGGCCGTGCTCATGCTGGAGGGCCCGGACGGAGGGACCTTCGCCAGGATCGGTCGGCCGCCGAGCGAAGGCTCAAGGAAGCTCTTCGATCGGTTTACTGAGAAGTACAGGCCGTTCTTCGATGAGGAGGCGCGGCAGCGCGCGCAGGTGGAGGCCAAGCCCCTGCCGCAGGACCAGAAGGAGAATCGTCTCCGCGAAATCCACGCCGGAACCATCGCCCGTGCGCGCCAGGCGCTCCGTGATGAGTTCCGCGGATCGTACTTCTACTACTTCGTGTGCGGGCCGGAGGAAACCAAATGAGCCGCCGGATGAAGTGCGTGATCGCGGTCGGCGCCGTGCTGGCATGCGTGGCGTGCGCGGCCGCTTATCTCTGCCTGGCGGGAGGCATTCCCAGCCGGTACAGCGAGCGCCACGCGCCGCCGCGCATTCGCCCCGACTACTCAGGCATCATCATTCCCCCCAACATCGCACCCCTGAACTTCATCGTTGAGGAGCCGGCCGCCGCCGTCCGCGCGCGGATCACCGGCCAGGACGGCGGGCGGATAGATATAGCCGGCGACGGGGCGAAGGTCATCATTCCGCCTTCAGCCTGGAAGGAACTGCTCCGGCGCAACCGCGGCAAGCAGATCGCCGCGGACGTGTACGTGAAGGAGGCGGACGGGCGGTGGACGAAGTTCGACTCGATCCTCAACACCGTCTCGCAGGACGCCGTCGACAGTCACCTGGTCTACCGCCTGGTCAACCCGAGCATACACAACTGGGGTGACCTGGGCCTCTATCAGCGGAACCTGGAGACCTTCGACGAGCGGGAGATCATTCACCGCCAGAAGATCCAGAACGGGTGCGTCAACTGCCACGTCTTCCTCAACAACAACCCCGACACGTTCTTCTTCCACGTGCGTTCCGAGGGCGGGCCTTACGCCGGCGGCATGGTCCTGGTGCGGGACGGCAAGGCCGTCAAGGTTGACACGCGGACCAAGTTCAATCCCTCTCCGACGGCCTACTCCTCCTGGCACCCAAGCGGGCGGATAGTGGCATCGTCGGTCAACCGGATCAAGCTGTTCACTCACGGCGCCGGGCCGGAGCTTCGCGACCAGTTGGACCTGTGCTCGAACCTGGTGACTATCGACATGGGGACTATGCAGATCTCCCCGATGCGCCCGGCCGTGGACCCCATGAACCTCGACACCTTCCCCGCGTGGTCGCCCGACGGGAAGTTCCTCTATTACTGCAACTCGCGGGCCCAATGGCCTAATCCGCAGACGACCAACGCCTTTCCCGGCATGGTCTACAGAGACATCATGTACGACCTGATGAGGATCAGTTACGACATCGACAAGGGGACGTGGGGCCAGGCCGAGATCGTCCTCTCGCACCAGCAGGCGGGCAAGAGCATCCTGGAGCCGCGGATCTCCCCCGACGGCCGGTACGCCATGCTGAGCCTTTGCGAGTACGGCAACGTGGCCGTCTTTCAGCCGGGTTGCACGCTGTATCTGCTGGACCTCCAGAGCCGCGAGCTTCGCCGCATGAGCAAGGAGGTCAGCACCGGCGAGTGCGACTCGTGGCACTGCTGGTCCAGTAGCGGGCGGTGGTTCGTCTTCGCGTCCAAACGCGGCGATGGCATGGTGTCCCGGCCGTACCTGGCGTATTTCGACCGCGACGGGCGGGAGCACAAGGCGTTCCTGGTGCCGCAGGAGGATCCGGCCTACTACGACTCGTACCTCAAGTCCTGCAATCTGCCGGAGTTGGTGACGGGACCGGTGACGATATCGGAGCGGGAATTGGTCCGGGTGATTACCGAGCCGGGGCCGCCCCAGGCGGTCACCGGGGCCACGCCCAGGACCTCGACCCGGCCGGCGCAGGATTGATCACCAAGTATTCATCATCGACCGCAATTTCTTTTCCGCGAAATTACCCAGATTGCCTGGACGCCCGTAAGTTCGGGTTTGTTTCGTAGTCTTGCCCTTTCAGCAGGGCAAAAACCCCCTTCGCCGGGATGATAAAGATATTTATAATAGTTAATAATAGGTCTAAATAATCGAAAACAGGATAAACGTTGGGCAAAATTGTTCAACGTGCACGGGTCTTGGACTTGCATGGATGCTCGCCGCGCCAGCGGGCGTTGGGGGCGGGGATCCTGCGGCACATGGCGCGTCGCGGGGTTCGATGGCCAATGGCGCCGGCCGCACCGCGGTTGTCCGCCGGAGATAACACCTTACGCCAGCAGGCCTTACCAGGCGTAAACAAAAACCATCATTCCCAGCGGAATCAGCATTGACAAAACGGGGAAGATGGTTTACCATACCGTTCGAGCGCTATCTGTTCGCTCTTCGTCGAACGCATGTCGTACCGTCGTATCTGTTCCGAGCAAGTCGTAGCGTCGTATCTACTGTGGTCCGCAGGAGCACTTGGCGAGGAAACGTAAGGTAACCCCACTTCATTACTCTTTATTAAGGAGACGAGAAATGAGCGGAAGGATTATAGTTGTGCTGGGCGTGACGGGGCTTGTTGCCTCGGCGGCGATGGGCGCGGGCGTATGGACCCCGACGACGCTCGATCCGGTCAGCGGCCAATACCTCTGGACCGAGCCCACCAACTGGGACGACGGTGTCGTCCCAGGCGCGAGTTCGGTCGCCTACATCGGCAGCGGCGGGACGGAGGCACGCCTTTCCAACGGCAACAGGGACGTGGGCGTGCTGGTCTTCAACGTGGACGCGGACTTCCTCCTCACAGCGGCCTGGACCGACCAGCCGCAGGCCACGCTGAGGGTCAAGTACGGCATCGAGGTCAGCCCACCCAGCCCACACACGTACACCATCAATTCGAAGGTTGCGCCCAACGGGCTTGCGCAGACCTTCACCGTAAGCGAGGGCTCGACGCTGAAGTTCACATCGTGGTACGACTCCGCCGGCTTCACCAAGACCGGAACCGGCACCTTGGAGATCTGGGGAACGTGGAGCGCCTATGGCTTCACCAGCACGGGCAATGTTGACGTCCTCCAGGGCACGGTCACCGGCTACGGCGCGACCTTCAGCGGGCCCGTCCATGTGGCCGAAGGGGCGGTGCTTACCGTCAACAAGAGCGGGCAAGCCTACAACTTCAACGGCAAGGTGGGCACTGTCAGCCTCATTGAAGGCACGATAGGCGACGACTCCGTCAACGCCCTCTACATGTACAAGAACGGCCTCGGCACGCTGCGATTCACTGGCAACGGCATCTACAAGAGCGGCGGAATCTGCGGCAGCGGCCACTTCCTGACCGGCGGCGTGATTGAGTTGGACAACAGCGTGGTGAACCTCAGCGACCGCTGGTCGGACAATGACTACTACCCGAACTTCGGAAGCGTCACCCTCAAGATGATCGGCAACGAGACGACGGATTCCTCCGAGTACTTCCACAGCGCGACGGCCGGCGGCGACTTCAAGGTACTCGTGTTGCACGGGACCAGCGCAAACGCAAGTGTCACGTTCGGCTCCATCGGCCCCGGGTCCACAGGCGCCTACGGTATCGGCCTCGTGACCTTCTCGGGCAACGACGACGGCATAGCCGGCCTCAACGGAAGCGGGCTCTATACCAGCAAGGTCTTCGGCGCCCTGAACAAGGATGGCCTGTACTCCGGCGGCACCGCTCAGCGGGTCTGCCCGTACGCCCGCATTGGAATGGAGTTTGCGACCAACATAGACGGGGACGGGACCAATCAGGTCATCCAGTATGCCGGCGTTGGCCGTCTCAACGATATTGCTACGGCGATCAGCACGACCAACATCCTCATCGACTCCACCAGCCCCGCCCAGACGCTGGCCGCGAGCGCCACGATCAACTCCCTCAAGATAGACGGCGCCTACGACATCAACCTCGGTGGCAACGAACTGACGATAGGCGCCAGCAATGGCGGCGGCATCATCAAGACAGGCACGGGCCCCTCGGTCATCAGCGGCGGGGCGATTCGCGCCAACACGGGCGGCAACGGCATATTCTACATCACCAACGACAGCGACTTGACCATCACCGCAGACGTCAAGGCAGTCGCCCTCGCCAAGAACGGCTCGGGCTTCCTGAGCCTGGGCGGCAACCTCACGGGCGTCGCTCTCCGCTGGCTGGACGGATCCCTCGGCTACTCCGGCGACGCCAACCTGAGCCTTGCCGGGGCTAACAATCCCGGCCCTGGCTACCTCCAGAAGGACAACGCCAACAGCACGCTCACTCTCAACGGCTTCACCAACTACACGACCGGCGGGATAATCGTCAATGCCGGCACTGTGAAGTGGGCGAACGCCGCAAGCCCCTGGGGCACAGGTCCCCTCACGATCGCCGCCGGCGCCCACGTTGACTTGGGCGTCAGCCAAGGAACAGTGACTTCAGGCACCATTAATCTCAGCGGCGAGTTGGTCTTTGCAGGCGTATGGAACACGAACCTGAGCACGGCTACCGTCGTCAACGTGCCGGCCGGCGCAACGGGCACCATCAACATGGTCTGGGGCACCGAAAACTATAAGAACAAAGCCATCTACGGTATCACCGGGTCGGGCACTCTGTGCAAGACGGGCACGGCCGGCCTGGACTTCCAGACCGCCACTGGCTCGTCCACATTCACAGGCACCCTCGACATCGAGGAAGGCTGGGTCAGGATTTCCGCCGCCAACCAGCTTCCCCCGTCCCTCAACATCTATGTTGGACCCAATGGCTACTACAACGTCGCCGCGAACCTGACGCTCCCCGGCTGCACCTACGCTGGCGTGGGCACGATCTACAACAACGCCAACGCACCGAACCTCGCGCCCGGCGCGGTCCGCACCCTGACCAGCGCTAATGCGGCCGTCTGGTCGCCCGGCGCCGCCGCCGGAGCGGCGGGCATACTGAAGGTGGACGGCAACCTCGCCTTCTCGGGCACCGGAACGACTTGGCCCAAACTGGCCCTTGATCTGGTCTCCGGCAACGGCGCATTGGCGCCGGTCGCCGGAACGCATCACGACCAGTTGGCGGTGAGCACGCTCTCCGGCGTGGGCGCCGTGACCGGCCTTGCCGCCCTGGACCTCAGCGTCAACCTGGCCGCCAAGCAGAACTGGCTCGGAGACACGCTGACGGTCATCAGCAGCCAGAACAACCTGACTGGCCAGGTGCTCCACGGCATCAACTTCAACAACACGGGCTTCGCCGATGTTACGGTCGCCGGCACGACATCCGTTGACACAGGCGCCCAGGCCGGCTGGGTGACGCTGTCCAACATCTCCTACCCCGGCGACGCCAACCGCGACGGCATCACCGACATGAG
>JBHGBE010000142.1:0-7332 GCA_041946855.1 Phycisphaerae bacterium
AAAGAAGACTAACGCAAAACGGCTTCAGAAAATTCCACTTGAACTGCGTGCCAAGACACCCGGCAGCGAAAGGTCAGTCACAGATTCGTAGACGCTGCCTTGCCAGTAGATGATGGGATTCTTGGTGCAGCCCTGGACTTTCCCGCCGCTGGACGCGGCGGTTTTCCCGTTGCAAGGATCGCACCCCGGGTCAGGTCCGGGAGGAACGCTGGTCGGTTTGTTAGGCGGTGTGCATGCCCATGCAGGAGTGCTGAACATCGGCACCATGAGCAGCGTCGCCGCCAGCAGCAGCGGGATTACCGCGCCGTACCGGCCGCCAAACAGCGCCCTGACGCCCGCGACCATCTTCCCGAACCAAGGCCTGTTGTCTGTCATGGCTCTATCCCTTGCATTGATGTCTTCAGTTGGATCCCGCACGAAGTCACCGCAGCCCGGCGCGCATCACTGGCCGAGGATCTTCTTGAGTCTCTGGACCTCCTGGTTGTCGCCCCGACTCTGGGCGGCCGCCAGGCGCCGCTGCAACTCGCTGATCCAGGCTTGCTGGATCGCCCTCTCCTGCCTGGCCTTGGACGCGGTCTTTGCGACTGCATACTGGGTCTTGGCCTGACGGATCTGGTCCTTCAGCGCTGCGATCTTCGATGCGCCGTCGTCACTCGTGAACTGGCCTGCCACGCTGTCCAGGAAGTCCAGAGCGGTGTCGTGCCTGCCGATCTGGGCAAAGCCGCCCGCCAAGGTCTCCACCACGTCCAGCCTGACGCCTTCGGTGCTCGCGGCGACAAGTGCGTCGTCCAGCCACTTCTTGCCCGCCAGAGGCGAGAACTCGCCGGAAGCAAGCGACTCCGCATAGGCCCTTGCCATCAGCCGTCGCGCCTTCTCATCACCCGCGAGATTGGAGTCACCGAGTTTGGCGTCGAGCGTCTTGCGCCAGTCGTCTATCTGCCCGGCCTCGCTGTAGGCCCAGGCCAAGACCTTCGCGGCAGCCAGGCGCAATGCGCCTCCGGCGTCGGTCAGGTCGTTCTGGACGATCTGGCGTGTCTCAGGAGTGCCCAGGGGGATAGCCATCGTGAGGTACTCCTCAGACCTGTCCAGTTGGCCATCCCGGATCAGTCGTGTCGCGGCCTGGGCGAAGCCGGAATACCCCTTTCCCGTTCCCGTGAGCTTCACGTGCTCCAGCAGGGAGCTTATGTTCGCAAGCGTCCGGACATCGGCGGAAATCCTGGCCTCATCCGTCCCGAGCACCACGTTGTAGGCCTTCATGGCCCAGTCCTGCGCCTTGGGCATGTTCCCCAGCGAGCGCCACGCCGTAGCGATGGCCTGGCAGTCCTTCCAGCCAATGGGCGTCTGCGCGTTCTGGTCCTGCCACTGTTTGTCCAGGTCGGCCAGCATCCCCGTCATCGCGGTCTTGTCGCCGGCGGCGGCCAGACTCACGGCCACGGTCAGTTCCCCGGGCGCTCCAGCCCGGGAATCGGGGCCCGCTAGGTACGCCAGGACCAGGGCCGACGCCTGCTTGCTGTCCAGACTGGTCACCGCATCCACCAGGGCCCTGAAGTCATCCGCCTTCAGCGCCGATAGCGCCTCGGAACTGCCGCCGAACGCCGTCACCAGCGCCCTGGCATCCGCCGATCGGACATCTGCAGACTGCTGCGCAAGGAGCGTCGCCAGATACGGCCAGGATCTCAGACTCACCGCCTGCGTGGACTTGACATCCGCCAGAATCCTGTTCTGGATATGGCCTACAAGCCTCCCCCTGGCGGCCATGCCGGCATCCGTCGCATAGTCCTCGCGGATGATCTGCGCCAGCCTGACTACGGTCGGCGCATCCCAGGACTGCCAGGATGTGCCGCCATTGACAAGTGTCTCCACCATCTGCGGAACGCCGCTATCCCCGCAGAACTGGAGCATGGACAGCAGCATATGGAACTCCGTCCCGGTCATGCCTGCGGCCGCGGGCGCGTACGCCTCGTGGAGGTGGGCGGCCCAGAGATTGGTGGTCTGCGGATCGAAGTCTCCCCTGAGGACGTGGTAGAGACTGCCCCAGTCCAGGATCGCCAGCGACTTGGTCGACGTGGCATCGACGAGAAGCTTGCCGTTGACGAAGGACATCAGCGCCTGGCGGGCGCCTGTCCCGCCCTCACCCGTGCCGACCAGTTGGGCCAGACAAAGCACGTCCTGGGGCTTCCAGGATTGCCAGGTCGTGCATCCGGTGACCAGCGATGAAGCCAGTGCAGACACCCCGGTATCGCCAAGCTGTCTGAGCACGCCCGCGAGCCTCTGGAATTCCGCGGCGCTCATCGCAGCCAGCGTCGGCTGGTCCGTGGCGAAGGCCTCCCTAAGCTTGGAGGCTATCGCGGACCTGGTGTCGGGCGAGAGCTCCTGGCCCATATGGCCCGCGATCGTCTCCCAGAGCACTATTCCCGCCTTCCGGACGGCAGCGGCATCAGTCATGAACGCGGATTGCGCCCGAAGCGCCACGGCCGAACGCGCCGTCTTGCAGGCATCCGTCGTGCCCTTGCACAGGTCGTAGATGAGGCCCCGGAGCTCTTCGGCCGGCCAGCTCTGCCAGCTGGTTCCTCCGTTGACGAAGGCTGCCAGGAAGCCAGGGGCATCCTTGTCCCCCAGCTTCTCCAGGGCATAGTAGATCGCCGTGATGTCCGAGTACTTCAGGCCCGACCAGACATCTGAGCTGTTGGGATAGGCCGCCCGGATCCCGGCGATCCACTGCGAGACCTGATCGGCGCTCAGATCGCCCGCGAAGCCCCGTATTATGCGGTTCCAGTTGCCACAACTGACCGTCCTGGCCGCCGCCGGATCGGCCAGGTACTTCGTCTGCACCAGGTCGATCAGCCTCTGCCGGGCCGACTTGGAGGCGTCGTCGCTCCCCGTGACCAGCCCGGAGATATCACCCAGGTTGTCGGAGGTCATCGACTTGTATGCGTCGGATGAGTTGATCCACGTAGCGCAAAGCGAAGAGGCGCTGGCGCTCTGGCCAAGCGCCTTCAGAGTACTGGCGACCCCCTGGAGCTTCCCCCCGGTCAGCAGCTTGACCGCATCCGTCGTAGAGGCGAACTTCTGCACGAGGTCCTGGGCCATCGTCGTGCGCGTGGCATCCGGCAGGTAAGGGGCAATGGCGGAGGCCAGGCCCGACCAGTCATCCCAGTTCACCTGCCCGGCCGCGGAGTCCGTCGCGTACTTCTGGGCGACGTACTGCCCAAGGGCCTTTGCATCGTTCAATCCGGAATCTCCCTGGTTCCTGTACTGCCAGGCCAGCGCGGTCAGCTTCGAGACCTCCGCCGGATAGGTCGTCGGCACCGTGGACGACTGTGCTGAAAGCTCCACGGCCGAGGCAGTCGCGATGACCAACGATGCGATAGCGATTGTCATGAACCTGTTCATCTTTCGCTCCTTTCGATGCACGCGGACCAAAACCCGGGAGGTGAGTTCCTTGTGCTGGACATGACAGACCTCGCCGCTCGGCGGCGGGGACGCCAAACATCTGGGGAACGTGGAGGGGGGAACCCGGGGACCCAATGGCCATAAACGGAAAGACGAGGCCGCCCTTTGCCTCTTCGCAGGAACAGGTGTGCAACTACCCACGTCCAAGGTTGTCCGGGTTCGCGTGCCCACTTCATCCTGACCTGGCGGCGAAACAACACCGCTGCCGGAACTGTGCGAACCCCTGAACCTTGAACTGAACGATGGTAATTATGCGGCGAGTTCGTCTGGAGTCAAGCAAGAAGGGATTGCCTTGGCGGATTTTTGCTGACACCCCGCTGGAAAAGCCCTGACGATCATGCTATCTGACATCGGTGCCTGTCAACACATGTGCTGAGCGCGATCTTAGCAGCGACCTTCCTGGCTGCGGACTACTTCTTCTGCAACCGTGGGCCGTAGTGAGGCAGTTCAGTGCCAAGTTCGCAGGCCCCGAGGTCCGGCGCCTTGCCGGCGTACCCGTCGTTGAAGCCCGGCAGCACCTCGCCCTTGTCGATGGCGCCGCAGCCTTCCTTGAGGCGCAGGTCGATCTTGCCGGGGTCGAACTGCTCCTTGCTGCTCGACGGAGGCTTGATGCCGCTGGCGAACACCATCTCGGGATCGACGAGCACCGCGTGCCTGTAGATGCCCGAACGCGCCTTGGCCTCGTTTAGAGTCCTGTAGGTGGCCTTGTTCCAGTTCAGGAAGTTCGTCCACGGCCCGCCACCAAAGCCGTCGTAGTCGAAGTCGCAGTCCACCATCTGCGGGCTACAGTCGTACGCGCAGCTCCCGGAAGTGCCTATGAACAAGTTGTTGCGATAGACGCAGTTGTGGACCGGGGCCGTCGTCCACAGGAGCAGCGGCTCGCCCGCCTTGACGACCGTGTTGTGGTAGAAGATCGCGCCCGACGGGCTGTTGTGCATCTTGAACGGCTCGACGCACACGTTGTAGAGGACGTTGCGGAAGACGTACACAGGCCCGCCGTACACCGGCTGCACTGAGACTCCCTGGAACACGTTGGTGTAGCGGTTGCAGAAGTTGCGGGTGTTTCGCTCCGAGTAGTCCATCTCGCACCCGTCGTCCAGGCATTCGCTCACGTCGTTGTTGTGGATGTCGATGGCGGAGCATTCGCGTGATGGGAACGTGTCGATCCCGTCCTTGAACCCCCTCACCCGGTTGTAGCAGATCACGTGGCCAATCCCCGTTATCTGGATCCCCCTGTCCTCGGCCACGTTGGCGCCCTTCTCCTCGGTCCACTTGTGCGTGCCCTCCAGCACGTTGTCCGAGATTAAGAAGCCCTTCACCTTGCCGGACTTGTTGGTGGTACACCAGATCGCCGATGGGCAGCCCTCGAAGCAGCAGCGTCGGATCACGACGTTGGCCGATTCGTTGGCCACAAGGCCGATCTTGGCGTTGCGGATGGTCAGGCCCTCGAACCACACGTCGCTGACTTCCCTGGCCTCGATGCCGTTGGTCCTGTCACGGCCGTCGATGAGCGCCTCGCCATCGCCGGCCGCCATCCAGACGATGGGCTTGCCGGCCCGGCCGCTGGTCGTGACGTTGAACGGGCCGGTGTACGTTCCCTTGTGGACCAGGAAGACATCGCCCGGCTTGGCGCTGGCCTGCGCCTCCGCCAGGCCCTCGTAAGGCGCCACGGCCGTGCCTTTGCCTCCGCCTGAGCCGGGGACGACGTGGTACCGGGGCGCATCGGCGGGGATTGCAGGCTCCGCAAGCGTGCGGGCCTTCAGGGTCTTCTCGACAGCCTTGACCGCGCCACGGTCCTCCGGGGCAACCAACCTAAGTCTCAGTTCGTACTCAGTGTCCGGCTCGAGCATCACGAGACTGCCGGCGAAGAGCCATGCGCCGGATGGGACTTCTATGGAGCTCTCGTGCTTGGCAAGTTGCCTGGACAGCTTCTCGACGCGAAACAGGTTCGCGCCTCTCTTCCAGGGATCGGGATTGGAGGGCGCATGATCGCCCGGCCTGCTGCTGGCCGCGGCCGTCCGTGTCTGTGATTGGCGGACCGCACGGTACTCGACCTCAACACGCGCAGACTTGCCCTCATCGCCGTGGATGATCCAGTAAACGCCCAGAGAGTAAAGTGTGGGCGGTTCAAGAACGGGTTCGCCGACGGGTTCCGTAACATCTGCCGTGAAGGCAGAAGTGGCGCAGGGCGCCAAGACAACAATCAGGATTGTGCCCACACGCCAGAATCGACATCGCATGAACATATCTCGGTGATGCTCTTTCATGTTGCCCGAAGGCCATTGCGCGGCCGGATCCGCATCCATGCCGACAGCGTGGTGTAAAGGAACGCGCTGCACATGGCGTCGATCTTCACGATGGTCGTCGCTCCCAAGCGCGTGTGTTCGGACCATGCTCTTTGCCTTAGAGTGCAATGTTCAGTCGCCGGAACCACATGCCCAACCGCAACGACAATCTCGGCGCGCCGGGACGGTTGAGCGTGCCACGACCTGCTGGGACAAGGGATGGCCACACGCCTTCCGCCCGGCGGACTGTCTCGCCGGAGGCGAACACAACCGAAGAAGGAACAAGACCGCGCCCGTCGAAGGTGCGAGGATCTGTCAAAGCGGAAGCGGACGTAAATCCCGGACCCCGAGCGTACATCCCGTGGCGCCGCAAGAACGCTGCTGGCTTGAACGGGGCCGGGGCGGATTACGTTGTGTAGTGCGTCCACCTCGATGACACCGAATAGATGGTTGGAAAACAATCCGCTTCCCAACCGCTTTCGTCTTGACGAAGACTTGCTTATAGATGGGATGGCCACCTGCAGGGGCTCCTTCGCGGCCCACATCGGCCGGGACGGTGTCCGAATAACTGCCTCACAACATTCGCTGGACCAACAGGGCCTCACGGACGATAGAGAATTGCAGGTTTGGCAAGAGGCACCTTGACATTCACCAGATCAGAGCAAACGACTCTGTGAGTAGTCCACGTTCGAAACGTCCGCAATGTTTCATTGTCGATCATGGCCGCACCCATGGCCTCCCGGTATGCCGCCACGGTCGCCGATGGACAGTCTGGTCGCAACAGCAAACCGGGAAGAGCTCGCCAGTACTCAACGCAGAGATAGAAGCCAGAGCACACCTCGATCCGCTCGGGAGATGCATTTGGGTCTCCGAAGTTCTTCTCGAACGGGTTGCCCAGGAGGGACAGCCCCCTTCCCACGAATTCGCCTTGAATGGTGTAAGGAAGCAGAATCCTTATCGCTCCTGACAAGGACTTACCCGGAAGAACACGAGTATATCCTTCCCCAACATCATCGGGATCGATTCCGTCACGAATGACACGATCATAGAGTGTCATATTTCCAAGGACAAAGACTACCTCACCGTAAGGTGTGACAAACCCTGGCAGGTGTACTTGGCCATCCCACTCGGCTCGGTAACCGTAGGAGTCGGGGATCCCCACCCATATGGGATCCTCAGTCTCATTTCGGAACTCCCATTTCACTAGGTAAGCCTGCTGGGTCCTCTCAACCGAAACACCAAGATGTGGTGCAACACTGCACTGGCGGGGACCGGAACAACCGGCAAAAGCAATGATCAGTGCAACTGCACCTGCTTTGCTGACTTTGATCATGACCTCTATCTCCTGGTCGGATCATCTGGGATGAACCTTTTCTTAGAAGTGTCTACAACGGCTGTCTTAGCATCCAGTTTCACCCTGGTGGACGGAACTATCTTGCTGTCGCCTTGGAATCCTGTCCGTACCCCAAGGGTGTATCCAGGCCTGTATTCCCCTCCGTACCCGAGTGATTGCATGATTTTGTTCTCTGTGTAGTATGTGGCCCTCACGAAATCTTGCCAACTTTTGCGAGCTTAAAGGGTGGAGTAACCCGCT
>JBHGBE010000143.1:0-6983 GCA_041946855.1 Phycisphaerae bacterium
AACAGACATGGGTCATCCTCCATTTGCCAGCCCGGAGCTTTCGACATGGGAAAGCTTCACCTGCTATTTGCCGGCTGGCCCACCCTCGCCGTCAGTGGCTAGCCTGGTGCCGTGTGGGCTGGCGCTCTCTCGAGGCCCTGAGCAGTGGCCCAGGAGGTATTCCGTGCTAGCGGATTATTGAAACAAGGCACCGGCGTTTCGACTCGAATGCCGCAGCGAACGCTTCTGTATCCGCGATCTTCCCGTCGGGATCGTACACAAGAAACAGAATAAAGGCCTCTAGGGGGTACTTGGTACAGTCGGCCGCCATGCTTTCGGAAATCTTGGACGGCGTGGCATTCCTCCAACCGCTCCAGCGGCAGGAACTCCCAGACGACGGTGTCATTGATCCGCCTTGCCAGTTCCTGGAGCGACATGGGCCGCTCGGCAAGCAGCTCGACGATCCGCGACTCCTGCTCCGACAGGTCGCGACGTGGCATGGGCGTCTCGCCCGTGCGTCCCGCTGGCGTCTCGCCAGCGGAATCTGTTGCCAAAACCGAGCTTTCGGGGGCAGAATGCCCCCGCGACGCACGGGCGGGACGCCCATGCCACGGCCCGCGCCCGTTGAGGCAGAGCATGTCCATGCCGCGGCTGGAGGCGTCGAACTGATCCAGGTGGCGCTCCAGCCACGCCAGTGCCGGCTCGACGTTCGCGTGCCGCGCCGACAGCCATGCGACCGGCGCGACCCGCCGCGGACCGATGCATAGCCGCCGGCGGTCCCAGGCGATCAGGCTGTCGCCGCCAAGGCCGCGCGTGCGGATGTCCAGCGCCTTGACATGAGTGCGATGCCCGCCGACAGATGCCCCGTCGGGGCATGTGCGGACGACGCCCTCGACGATGGTCGCGATGTCCGTCGTCGTGCCGCCGATGTCCACCACGACCGCATCGGCGAGGCCGGCAAGGTGGCTGGCGCCCGCGACGCTGGCCGCCGGGCCCGAGAGGATCGTCTCTATCGGCCGCTCGCGGGCCGTCCGCACGTTCATCAGCGCGCCGTCGCTCTTAACGACCATGATAGGCGCCTCGATCTTCCGTCGCTGCAGCGAGACTCGCACCTGGTCCAGCAGCGCCTCCACGGCCGGGATGATGCGTGCATTGAGCACGGCCGTCGTCGCACGCACGATGTAGCTGGCGCCCTCGGACACGTCCTGCCCGCACGTGACGCTGACGCCGAACTCCTCGCGGAGGATCTTCGCAATCGCAAGCTCGTGCGCCGGGTTGATGTTGCTGGCGTAGCCGACGACGGCGAACGCGCCCACGTGCTGGCGCTCGATCATCTGGCGCGCGGCCGCGCGGACCTGGTCCGGGTCGATCGGGGCGATCTCCTTGCCGTCGATCTCCATCTTGCCGCGAACCACCGCAAGCGGGCTGTGCGAGATGTCCTCCGGCCAGAACCGGCCGTACGGCGGCATGAGGATCAGGCCCACCTTCTGCCCGCGGCCCTCCACGATGGCGTTGGTGGCCAGCGTCGTGGAGATGGCCGCCAGGTCGACGCGGGCCAGCTTGCCGGCGTCGAGCTGGTCAAGCGCCGCGTCGATGCCGATGGTGAAGTCCCACTTGGTCGTCAGGGCCTTGGCCTTCTGGAGCACGGCGCGGGCGTCGAAGTCGAAGATGACCGCGTCGGTGTACGTCCCGCCGGCGTCGATGCCCAGGCCCAGGCGCACGGGTTTGCCCGCATCGCCGGCCGGGGCGCTGTCATCCTCGAACACGATCACCTGCTCGGACCCGGCGGCGAACCGCCCCGTCTGCTCCCACACCGGCACGGCCGTCAGCGTCTTGCGGATGGCGTCGTAGGCGGTTACGTGGTGCGGCGGGACGACCAGTATTTCATCCGTGCTCGACCGCTCCGTAAGCAGCCGCGTCAGGAGATGCCCGCTGCCGCGAACCTCCTCGTACTTCCAGCCGAAGTCATCGGCCATCGCCTTGGCCAGGTCGGCGTACTTGCGGCCCTTGCCTGGCGCGCCGGTGTCGATGAACGCCGCCCGCTGGTAGTTCCGCTGCCAACTGGCCAGGAAGTAGCGGATGGCCTCGGCGTTCTCCCGGCCGTGGCGGGCGACGAGCTTCCGGAACTCCGGATCGTCATCGCCGCGGCCGTCGCCCCGGCCGTCGCCCTTGCACGATGACTGCGGCGTGGCCTTCTCCTCGACCCACCCCGCCGAGAGGTAGTACGTGCCGGGGAACTTCGCGAACTGCTCGCGATATGCCGCGTCGCTGCCCAGGAACAGGGCGATGCAGTCGTTGACTCGCGGCACGGCCAGCGGGATCTGCCGCGCGTGGACGCCGACGAGGCCCATCCCGCAGACGCCGTAGCCGACGGCGATCATGTCGCCGAGGTTGGCCTCCGAGGCGCGGTCGATGGCCTCCTGAAGCCGCTTGCGCAGCTCGCGCGGCGTCGCGTGCAGCCCGCCCGGCAAGAACTCCGTCGATGCGTCGATGCCAAGCCGCTCGACGGCGGCCCTCAGGTCAATCGCCAGCACGCCGCAGGCGATCACATGCACGCGCTTGATGATGCTGTCCACTGACGTCAATCCTCCGGGACGGGTAAACAGACTATTTTACACGAGATTCGACGGGAAATGGCAGCGCCTCGCGGCAAGCCCTTGCGTGGGTCACCTGTAAAGGCCAGTCTCCCGGCATAGTGTAGAAGCAAAGTCAAGGCTTGCCGTGAGGCGCTGTGGTGCCCGGCGGATGATCTCCATCACCGGCCTATTCCACAATCTCCCCCTCGATCACCTCATCATCGCGCTTGATGTTTTTCGCGGCGCGCTTGCGGTTCGAGGAGGATGGGGCTGTGCTCGCCGCCGGTTCGCGTGTCGCCTTGGTATCGTCAGCCGGCGCGCCGACGGGGGCGGCAGGCGCGGCCGTCTTGAACTTGAACCCCTTCCCCGCAGCATCCACGGATACATGCGCGCCATCCGCGATCTCGCCCGCCAGGATCTTCTGGGCAAGCGGGTTCTCGATCTCCTGCTGGATCACGCGCTTCAGCGGCCTCGCGCCGAACGCCGCGTCCCAGCCCAGTTCAGCCAGCAGCGACTTGGCCCCGGGGGAAAGCTCGATGGTGATCTTCCGGTCGGCAAGGCGCTTGGCGAGCAGCCCAAGCTGGATGTCCACGATCTTCGCCAGGTGCTCTTTGGTCAGCGAGTGGAAGACGATGACCTCGTCGATGCGGTTGAGGAACTCCGGCCGGAAGTGCTGCTTGAGCGCATCCTTGATCTGCGCGTCGATCTCCCACTGCTCGGCCCGCTTCTCCATCAGCTCCTGGATGAACGCCGAGGCGATGTTGGAGGTCATGACGATGAGCGTGTTCTTGAAATCGACGGTGCGGCCGTGGCCGTCGGTGAGCCGCCCGTCGTCGAGCACCTGGAGCAGCACGTTGAACACGTCGCGGTGGGCCTTCTCGATCTCGTCGAAGAGGATCACGCTGTAGGGTTTCCGCCGCACGGCCTCGGTGAGCCGCCCGCCCTCCTCGTAGCCGATGTAGCCCGGCGGCGCGCCGATCAGCCGCGCGACCGAGTGCTGCTCCATGAACTCGCTCATGTCGATGCGGATGATGGCGTCCTCGGTGTCGAAGAGCAGCTCGGCCAGCGCCTTGCACAGCTCCGTCTTGCCGACGCCCGTCGGCCCCAGGAACAGGAAGCTGCCGATGGGCCTGCGCGGGTCGCCCAGCCCGGCCCGGCTGCGGCGGACGGCGTCGCTGACGGCCTTCACCGCATCATCCTGCCCCACCACGCGGAGCCGCAGCCGGTCCTCCATCTTCAGCAGCTTGTCGCGCTCGCCCTCAAGCAGCTTGGCCACCGGGATGTGCGTCCACTTTGCCACCACTTCGGCGATGTGCTCCGGCGTGACCTCCTCGCTGGTCAGGCCGCCTTTGGACTGGATCTCGATGATCCGCTTCTCCTGCGCGTCGAGCCTGGCCTGAAGCTCGCGCAGTTCTCCGTACTGGATGCGCGCCGCCCTCTCCCAGTCGCCCTTGCGCTGGGCCTGCTCGAGCTCGGTCCGCTTGGCCTCGATCTGCTCCCGAAGCGACTTGATCTCCTTGTGCAGTCCCTGCTCGTTCTGCCAGCGGGCGTGCATCTGGTCGAACTGTGCCTGTAGGTCCGCAAGCTGCCGCTCCAGCGTCACCAGGCGGTCCTTGCTGGCCTGGTCCTTCTCCTTGCGGAGGGCCTCGCGCTCGATCTGTAGCTGCATGACCCGGCGGTTGAGTTCGTCCATCTCGGCCGGCATGGAGTCGTTCTCGATGCGGAGCCGCGACGCCGCCTCATCGACCAGGTCGATGGCCTTGTCGGGCAGGAAGCGGTCGGAGATGTACCTGTGGCTCAGCACGGCCGCCGACACGAGCGCCGCATCCTGGATGCGGACGCCGTGGTGCGCGTCGTAGCGCGGCTTGAGGCCCCGGAGTATCGCGATGGTGTCCTCGACGCTCGGCTCATCGACCAGCACCGGCTGGAAGCGCCGCTCCAGGGCCGCGTCCTTCTCGACGTGCTTGCGATACTCATCCAGCGTGGTCGCGCCGATGCAGCGAAGCTCGCCGCGCGCGAGCGCCGGCTTGATCAGGTTCCCGGCGGAGATCGCGCCCTCGGCCGCCCCGGCCCCCACCACCGTGTGAAGCTCGTCGATGAAGAGAATGATCCGCCCGTCGGACTCGATGACCTCCTTGATGACGGCCTTGAGGCGGTCCTCGAACTCGCCGCGGAACTTCGACCCGGCCAAGAGCGCGCCCATGTCCAGCGCGATGATGCTCTTGCCCGCCAGGCCCGCCGGCACGTCGCCGTTGACGATCCGCTGCGCCAGGCCCTCGACGATGGCCGTCTTGCCCACGCCCGGCAGCCCGATCAGCACCGGGTTGTTCTTGGTCCGCCGGCTGAGCACCTGCATGACGCGGCGGACCTCCTCGTCGCGCCCGATCACCGGATCGAGCTTGCCGCGCCGGGCCATCTCGCACAAGTCGCGGCCGTAACGCTCCAGCGCCTGGTACTTTTCCTCGGGGTTCTGGTCCGTCACGCGCTGCGCGCCGCGGATTTCCTTCATGGCCGCCAGTATCCGGTTGCGGTCGGCGCCCAGCACCGTCAGCACCTCCTTGGCCTGCGACGGCTCCGACGCCAGCGCCAGCAGGAAGTGCTCGACGGAGGTGTAATCATCCTTCAACTCGCGGGCCTCCTTCTCGGCGCGGTTGAAGACGGCGCTGAGCGTGCCGTCCATCGCCATGCCGCCCTGCGTGCTCTGCGTCGGCAGGCGGCTAAGCTCGCCCTTGACGACCGACTTGACGCGGTCCTCGGGGATGCCGACCTTCTCAAGCAGTGAGACGGCAAGGCTGTTGTCCTGCTGGAGCAGTGCCTCCAGGAGGTGCAGCGGGCCGATCTGCGGATGGCCCAGGTCCGAGGCGATGCCCTGTGCGGCCTGGATCGCCTCCTGTGCCTTCAATGTGAGCTTGTCTAGGCGCATAATGAACTCCTCGCCGAGCGCGGCGTCACAAGGAATATTAGCAAGGCGCGTGCCGAACGGTAAGTGTAGCAGATTCACCGCCTTGCCGGCCGGCGCGGCTGTCAGATTCCAGGCCGCTCGCCCGCGAAGTTGCCAAATCGGCAGGACGCGCCCATAGAGAGAGCGGATATGGCAGAACCGGCAAGGGGCAGCAAAGCCTAGCCCTTCGGATGCCAGATTCTCAGTTCCACGACTTTCTCGGCGCCGGGCAGGCGCGTTATGGCAACGCCTGCGGGCAACTGCGATAGCTGTTGCGGGTTAATGTGTCCGCCAAGGAGGGCCTCAAGCATCTTCGGCTTCTCCAAGACACACGAGAAGACAATCGCCAGCCCCATTTCGCGAGCGAAGTTGTAGTTGGCCTGGTCGAAATCATCCGGTGACTGAGACAAGAGCCAGATGGCAACGCCCCTTGATGCCACCTCTCTGACCATCTTCTCAAGAGTCGGCTGCTTGCAGGGCAGGAAGTTGTGGGCCTCGTCAATGACGATGATGAGGCGTAGTTGACGATTCCCTTCTTTGTCCAAGGGGGCCTCGTCAAGCGGCATGGTTTCCTTGTATAGCCGCTCGAGGGTCAGGAAGACGCTCAACTTCGCACGCCTTGCAGATGTACTTCAGGCGGACGTGCTCGATCACCTTGACCTGCGCCGGCACATAGTCGAACTGCTCGGAAGTCTCCTGGCCGATGAGCGTTCGCATCGTTCCGCAGCAGGGGCAGGGCTTCTCATCCTCGGGAAGGTCATGGATCACTCGCTGGCGGGGAAGATCGTCGGGCAGCCTGCGCCGGCCGTGGGCGTTGCGATGGGCCGCAGTTGCAGGCGCTGGCGCAGGCGGCGGCTCGACAGCGGGCTGCTGCGCCTCCAACTGCTTGAGCATCTCGGCGAAGAGCGCCATCTGCCTGGGGTCGATCCTCTCGCTCGACCGGCCGTAGAGCCGGCGGAGCAACTGTTGAAGCTGATGCTCCATGTGGCGGATCTTGCGGGTGGCGTTATCAAGTTGCTCGGTGAGCTGCTGGTTGATCGTGCGCCGCAACGTCAATTCGCGCAGCAGATCGTCTGGCGATTCTGTCGGGGAGTCGAGGACTTGTGCGCCGTCCGTGGTCACATATACATAGACGAATGCATCGCAAAAACGTTTGAAGGAAAATCGGAGAATCGAAAGTGTTTTCGCAAAATCTTTCCGCCGTCATCTCTTGCCGCCGGCCGCGAACCGCTTTGTGCGTTTTATGCTCCGCAGGTCGATGCCATCCAGCATCATGGCCAGCTCGCTGGCCTTGAGCTCCACGCCGGCGGCGCCCGAGGTCACAGGCGGCATACTGGCCAAAGTCTTCGGCAGTGGCTTGCTTCACTCCTATCGCTATGTTCGAATACTGTGTTGGCAGGTCTAGGATGCTTTTCAGGGTCTTGCCCAAGCCGGTAGATCTTGCGGCACTTGGTGGGCCGATAGCCGACCTCGGCCACCTCTTCACC
>JBHGBE010000144.1:0-6899 GCA_041946855.1 Phycisphaerae bacterium
ACCGAGACGCCTTCGCTCCTGCATCGGGCCGGCGGACATACGCTTGTTTTGGGCCTAGAATAGGTCAAAGCCTCGTCGCGGGTGGCAAGGTGACGCAAAGACAGCACTCCAGGCCTTGTCACCGGCGGCGGGGCTTTTCGATTGCGAATTGTGGATTGTGGATTGCGTATTGAACGACACTGGACTGGGCATGTCGCGCAATCTGCAATTTGCATTCTGCAATCTGCAATCTACAATCGGTCGCGATGACGATTGTCGCGGGCATTGACGAGGCCGGCCTGGGGCCGGTGCTTGGGCCGCTGGTCGTGTCGGCCACGGCCTTCCGCGTTCCGCCGGAGCTTGCCGAAGTCTCCATGTGGCAGGCGCTTTCCGCCTGCGTCGGCCGCAAGCCCGGTAAGCGGGCGGCTACTGTCGCCATCGCCGACTCCAAGAAGCTCTACAACAGCCAGAGCACGCGCGGCATCCTGAACCTGGAGCGCGGCGTGCTGGCGATGCTGGCCGCGATGGGCAGGCGCCAGGCGGATACTAAGTCGCTGTTGGCCGAAGTCGCCCCGGCCGCCCTGGCGCATCTGTCGGAGTACCCCTGGTACAATCAGGCACCTCTACCGCTTCCGCGCACGGCCGGCGCGGAAGGCGTGGCGCTCTGCGGCAATGCCCTGGCCGTCGGGATGGAGCGGGCAGGCTTCTTGTCAATGGGGCCGCTGGTCATGCGGAGCGAGGTCGTCTTCGAGGGCGAGTTCAACCGGCTCGTGGCGGCCACCGACAACAAGTCCGTCACGCTCTTTGACGTCACAAGCCGCCTGCTGGCGATGCTCTGGAGGCTTTCCGCCAGTGAGGACATGCTCGTCTTCGTCGACCGCCAAGGCGGGCGGATGCACTATCGCGAATCTCTCCAACGGCTCTTCCCCGAGTGCCCGATGAAGATACTTGATGAGACGGACCTCGTTAGCTCTTACCGGCTTACCGAGATCACGAGGACGGGAGGACAGGAGGATGGGAGGAAGGGAGGAAGTAAGGATACGCGGAGGGTCGAGTTCCACTTCCTCGTCGAGGCCGAGGACAAGCACCTTCCCGTCGCCCTGGCATCCATGCTCAGCAAGTACTTGCGAGAGTTGTTCATGGAGATGTTCAACGGCTGGTGGGCGGGCCGCGTTCCGCGGATCGCGCCGACGGCCGGGTACTACTCCGACGGGAATCGTTTCTGGTCCGAGATACTCCCGCAAGTGCAGCAAATGGGCCTGGATACGAACATGCTTTACAGGTCGAGATAGGTACTTTGCCGGGCCAGGCATGTTCAAGGTAGGAGGAATACAGGCCAATGAGTTATCGCCCAGCCGCGTTCGTGCTCACAATCGCCGCCATCGTCTCAACGGTTTGGGCGGATGGGGACGTGAAGCCCATCCTCGACACCAGCAGTTTCTGGCGCTGTTACTACGTCCTGAAGGCCCCCGTCTTCCGAACCGAGAAGGGCATTGTCCCCTTGCCGGAGGCGTTCCCAAGCGAATGGAAGACCATCCAGGGGGACCGCTTCGCCAAATGGCTGATGCTCGACACGGCCCAGCCGCCCGAATCGTGGACGCAGAGCGACTTCGACGATTCCACGTGGTGCCGCATGCCCGCCTACCCGGCGACGAAGGCCTGGGAGAAGGGCGTCTTCATCTTCCGCAGAAGCTGCTACATGGGGATGGAATGCCGTCGCGGCCGGCTGGAGGTGACCGACCCGCAGCGCGCCGGCGATCTTTCACTGGCCGTGACATACATAGGCGGACTGTCCGTCTGGCTCAACGGCAAGGAAGTGGCGCGCGACCACCTGCCGAAGGAGGGGGCACTCGGCCCCGACACGCTCGCCGATGACTACCGGCAGGCCAAGGACCAGCAGCGAACGCTGACCGTGCGCCTGCCCAGCGCCCAACTGCGAAAGGGCGTCAACGTGCTTGCCCTGGCCATCTACCGCGCCCCGCACGAAATGGCCGACGTGAACTTTCCGACGCGGGACAACTGGAGGAGGGCGTTCATCCTGGGCGCCACCTGCGGCCTGGTGGGCGTCCGGCTGGATGCGCCTAAGGACTCGGCCGTCACGCCGAACGTCGGCCGGCCCGCCGCGATGCAGGTCTGGAACAGCGATGTGCTGTCACCGGACTTCGACATGGACTACGGCGACCCCAATGAGCCGCTGCGGCCGATCTCAATTGTGGCTGCGGCGAACGGTTCGTTCTCCGGCAAGGTCGTCGTGGGGTCGGCCGCGCCAATCACCAATCTGACCGCACAGGCATCGGACCTTACCCAGCACGGCGGGACGGGCAAGGTTCCCGCCTCCTCCATCCGCCTGCGATACGCACTTCCGGGCGTGCTGACCACAATCGAGGGGCGCATAGACATAGTTCACTACTACGGCGGCTCCGAGGCCGGTGCGGAGGCCCGCTACCTTGCGGAGCCCAGCCGCTTCGACGCCCTCGCGGATGAGCCGCCCAAGGATGTCCCCGTCAGGAAAAAGCAGGTGCTCAAGCAGAGCCTGCGATCGGAGGGCGTCGAGCCCTCGTTCGGCGCGGTGGTGCCCGTCTGGATGACGGTGCAGGTCCCTCCCGGCACGCCGGAGGGCGACTACGAAGGCAAGCTGACCCTGCGCGCGGATGGGGCCGGGCCTTTTGAAGTTTCGGTCAAGCTCCGCGTGTGCGGCTGGACGCTTCCCGATCCGAAGGACTTCCGCACGTTCTGTGAGATGGTCCAGTCGCCCGAGACCGTCGCCTTATGGTACGGCGTGCCGCTCTGGAGCGATGAGCACTTCCGCCTGCTGGAGCGGCCGCTGGAGCTGATAGGCCGGGCCGGCGCCAAGACGCTCTACATCCCGCTGATCTGCGAGACGAACATGGGCAACGCGCAGAGCATGGTGCCATGGATTCGCAAGGCGGATGGGACATACAGCCACGACTACCGCGCGATGGACCGCTACCTGGACCTTGCGGCGAAGTACATGGGAAAGCCGGAGGTCGTGTGCTTCTGCGTGTGGGACTGCTTCCTGTCCTCCGTCGGGCGGCAGGGGTGGGGCACGGATGCGACGAAGAACTACCAGGGCGGGCCCGAGGTCATTGTACTCGACCAGGCCTCAGGCGCGGCCGAAAAGGTGCAATTGCCGCCCTATTCGGATGCCAAGAGCAAGGACCTCTGGCAGCCTCTGCTGGAGGGAATACGCAAGCGGATGAAGGACCGTGGCCTGGAAGACCGCATGATGCTCGGCCTAGTCAGTGACCGGACGCCGGACAAGGCCACGGCCGCCTTCTTCGGCGAGATGCTGCCGGGCATCCGGTGGGTGAGCTGCGCGCACGGCTGGCCCAAGGACGTCGGCGGCGCGCCGTTCGGCTATCAGGCCAACCCCCTCGGCTCCAGCCAGGCGCTTGACCCGTCGGTCTCGCGGCAGCACGGCTGGCAGCGGCCCAATCTCGTGGCGAACGTACATTTCGCTCGCCTGCTCCAGGACAACTACCCGCTGACCACGTTCCGGTTCCTGGGCGAGAGGAACATAGCCGGGGACAGCCGGGGCTTCGCGCGGCTGGGAGCTGACTTCTGGCCGGTGCTCAAGAACAAGGCGGGCGAACGCACGGGCAGCATCGCCGCGCGGTACCCCAAGAGCTCATGGTGGAACCTCAACATCGTCACGTCGCTGCTGGCGCCGGGGCCGAGGGGGGCCGTGGCGACCGTTCGCTACGAAACGCTGCGCGAGGGCCTCCAGGAGTGCGAGGCACGGATCTTCATCGAGCGTGCGCTGCTCGACAAGGGCACGAGGGCTGCCCTTGGAGAGGACTTGGCCAAGCGATGCCAGGAGGTCCTGGACGAGCGCACGCGGGCAATGCTGCGAGGCCAGTCGTCGCTGATACAGGTCGGCGGCTGGAACGCCAACTACAGTGAGGACTGGTGGGAGCAGCCGGGCGTCATCGGGTCCGAGTGGTTCGCCTGCTCCGGCTGGCAGGCCCGGACTCGGGATCTCTACGAGGCGGCGGCAGAAGTCGCACGGAAGAATGGGAAATGAATGTCTAATGCCAAATGACCCAATGTCTAACTTGGCCGGTCGCGCGGCGCGCGCGGCGGATGGCGGCGGCTCGGCGGCTCATTTGTCATTTGGCATTTGTCATTCATTCGTCATTCCCAATTCCGCATTCTGCATTGTGCTCGAAGTCTGCGTTCTCTGCCTGGTCTGGCTGGCAGCCGCGCCGGCGGCGTCACTGGCCGAGGCTCCTGTCCTGGAAAAGGCCCACCCGCGTATCTTCATCCAAAGTGTCGAGGAGATGAAGAAGCGGATCGCCGGCCCGCTGGCCGATGACTACAAGGTTATCAAGCGGTCGGCGGATGCAGCCGTCAATGCGGAAGGCACGAGGTATTACAGCAGGTGGTACGCCCCCGACGACCTCATGAACTGCGGCCTGGCGTGGCTGGTCGAGAAGGACCGCAAGTACGCGGATGCCATCATCAAGCGGTGGGGGGACGGCGCGGTTATCTCCAACAAGCGAAGCAGCCAGTTCGGCTATCACGCGATACTCTACGACTGGATCTACGACGCCCTGACGCCGCAGCAGCGCGTGCAATACGGGGACGCCCTTGGCCCTTGGCTGCGCTACTACACCGACACGCCGGAGATCATGCTGAAATCCGGGCATTGGGAGTACAACCAGACTTGGGGCCCGATCCATTTCAGCGTGATGAACAGCCGCGACGCGATCGCGCCCAAGCTCATGGTGGCCCTGGCCATCGCCGGGGCCGGCACCGCGTATGAAGACGACGCGCGGGCCTTCATCGTCTCGTGGCGAAAGAGGATTCCGGAGGAGTGCATCCCCGCCTTCAACCGTGTGGGAGGCGTCTGGTCGGAATCCTACGGCCATGGCGCTTACGGGCCGGTGACGGTGATTCCTTACGCATTCCGCGCCTGGTTTACGGCAACCGGGGAGGACCTGCTCAAGCAGGTCAAACCGTGGGGCTGGCCGGTCGAGGCGCCGCGCTGGATCGCCTACGCGATGATGCCGCACAACAACCGGACGGCGTGGATAGACGACGGCGACGGGTCCAGGCCGACCGCCTTCGCCCAGGCGGCCTCAATGCTCCACGACGGCCTGTCGCAGTGGTTCTCCGACTGCGGCAGGGACTGGATGTCCGAGCGGTGGCAGAGGGTGACCAGCTACGACCCGGCCGTCAAGCCGGTGAAGCCCGATACGCTTCCCCTCGGATACCTCTTCCCGGGCGCGGGCCACGTCTACATGCGCAGCGCATGGAACGATCCGAACGCGACCTGGGCGTTCTTCGGCTGCGGGCCGCAGTTCGCGGGGCACTCGCGGGACGATGAGGGGCATTTCCTTATCTACAAGCAGGGGGCGCTGGTGTCCCGGCAAGGCGGGCAGGGGCACAATGACTACGACTTCTACGCCGGCGGCTCGCTCATCTACAACATCGTCACGGTATTCGATCCGTCCGAGCAGTTCCGGCGCTCGGACAAGAACGAGAACGACGGCGGGTTGCTCAGGCACGTTTACGAGCTCCCTCCCTTCCCGCATGAGCGCGGGAAGATCACCGCGTTCGGGCATACCGACGCATACACGTACGCGGCCGCCGACATCACCAAGGGCTACAGCGACCGCAAGGTCCGGGAGGTGACGCGGCAGTTCCTCTATCTCCGGGGCCAGCGGGAGTACTTCGTCATCTTCGACCGCGTGGAGGCGACCAAGGCCGAGTTCAAGCGCCACTTCTTCCTCCACGTGCCGACAGAGCCTGACGTGGACGGCCGGGTCCTGGCGTGGAACAGTTTGCCGGAAGGGGACGGCGACAGGGAGGTCCTGTCCAAGGGCCGCGCACGGATCGTCCTGCACTCGCTGCTGCCGGACAAGGCGGAGATCGTCACTCGCGGCGGCGCGGGCAAGGAGGCGTGGGGACATCCTCTTGAGCCGACGGCGCAGTATGACCATCAGACGCGCGGGCGAAGCCGGCCCCCGATCTGTCCCTGGCGGATCGAGATTGGCGACGGCGGTCCCGGCGCCCGGACGCTCTATCTGAACGTCATGGAGGTCGCGCAGGAAGGCGCTCGACCATCCGCCGATATCAAGTTCGTGCCTCCGGCCGGCGTCGACATCGGTTCGAAATGGCAGGTGCGGTTTAACGCCACGGGAGCACTGGGAGGGACCGTGGGCAAGACGCCGCTGCCCACCACGATGAAGACCGAAGGACAGTACAAGTAGACCGCCTTGGCGATCTGTCTGCTGCCCGGTATCATCCGGCCACGCGAATCGTTGAAGGAGCATTGATGGCGCATAAGCACGTCTTTCCCGCGTTGCTGCTGGGGATGGTCCTGCCCATAGCTTGCTCCGAGGGCACGTCGCCGGAGACGGCCCCGGGCGTTCCGCAAGGCAGGCCGACGGTTCCTGCGGGTGTATGGAGGTCGGCCTTGAATGGCCCTCATCCTCGCCTGCTTGGCCCGGCGGGCTATCTGGAGAAGCTCGCGGCCGATAAGCCGGAACTCTACAAGGAGGTCAAGGCGCAGGAGAGGCTGCTGCTGGCGGCCCGCATCGTCCAGGCCGTCGAGGGGCTGCCGCCGGAGACGCAGGACCGGCATATCCAGCGGGCCTTGAGCACCGTCCGGCGGGGGATCACGAACGTACACCAGGACACGTGGCTGGCCATGGAGCGGGTCGCACAGACGTTCGACGCCTTCCACGACGCCATCGCGCCGGAGGACCGGCAGAAGATGATCGAGTGGCTCAACGGCCACCTGGGAGTGTACGTGGACGACGAGAACGCCTTCCACAACTCCACGATGACGAAGATCCACTGCTACCTGGAGATCGCCTACGCCACTTGGGGCGAGGTAACATTTCACCCGTCTGCAACGGATTGTACGTATAGCGGCGGGAGGTGGCCAGAGG
>JBHGBE010000145.1:0-6882 GCA_041946855.1 Phycisphaerae bacterium
AGAATATATTATGACGTTGTTTGCAATCTGTAGTTGCAGACGGGTGAAGTGTTACGATTCGGCAAAGCAGTGATTATAATCTACGAGCCCATGATCGGTCGATCCATCGGCTTCGGGTTTTCAACCGCCCGCGACTTCATCGCCCGCGGGCTTATCCGCCTGGGCGTCGCCCCCAACACGCTGACGCTGACCGGCATGGCGCTGACGGCCTTGGCAGGCGTGGCCTACGCGGCCGGCGCGGGCAACACGCTCACCTGGCGGGAGAACCTTCTTCCGCCGAGCCTGCGGGGGACAGCTCATGCCAATCCGTACCTCCTGCTGGCGGGAGCGCTCTTGGTTCTGTCCTCCGCCTGCGACATGCTCGACGGCGCGGTGGCGCGCCTGGGCAACAAGAAGAGCCGGTTCGGCGCGTTCCTGGACAGCACACTCGACCGCTACAGCGACTTCGCCGTCTACGCCGGCATCGCCGTCTACTACGCCTGGAACAGCCCGGCGAACGTGACCTTCATCTTCCTTGCGATGATGGCGTTTCTCAACGGGTTCATGATCTCCTACACGCGGGCACGGGCCGAGGACATCATCGAAAAGTGTACCGTCGGCTACTGGCAGCGCGGTGAACGGTCCGCGGCGATACTTATCGCGACCTTCGCGCAGAACATCCCGTCCCTGGTGGTTCAGCAGGCGTGCCTGCCGCTGTTGACCGTGATGCGGCGGATCTTCCACACCAAGGCTGTCATCGACGGCGGAACGCAGATTACCGACCCGCGCCAGGGCGGCTGGTGGCTGAAGGTCCGCCTGTGGCGATGGCCGAGGATGACCTGGCCCTACGACCTCGTGACGGGGATCAACATCGCGTGGCTGATCTTCGCGCCGGTGCCGGCGGTGGATGTCATACGCAAGCTTGTGGGATAGCCCGCCCTCCCGTCGCCATTACCCAGATTACCCAGTCGCATATGAGTTCGGGTTCCTTCGAAGATCCCTTCGAAGATTCGCAATCTTCATCGGTGGCGGGTGAGCCACGGCTCATGAATGATTCGTTTCGTAATTCTGACCCTCGTTCATCGGCGTCGAGCCGTCGCGGGCAGCAGCATCGGGCGGGCCGACTTGGACCCGTAAGCCAAGTCGCTCGGGCCGCATCATGGCTGGGTCGATCATGTCGGGCTCATTTGTCGCTCCAATCAAGAGCAGAACATGATCGTCGGACGTGCCGCCCAAGCCGTCAACTTCGCCCAGGAACTGCGAAATCACGCGCTGCATGATCGTTGAGCCGTTCGCGGGAGGCCTGGGTCCGGAGAACCTGGCGGCTCAGTTGGGTGGATTGGAGCACCATGTTGGTGACGCCGCGATCTGGATCAATCTGGAGTCGCGAGTTCGGAGTGATGACAGCCGGCAACTTGACCTCGGCAAGGTGCGCAAATGCCTGGAGATTGCGGAACCGTACGCAAAGTAGAGCGGACTCAGGCGACCGGCCTCGGGCAGTCCGGCAGGGAATATCTACGGCTCCCGCGTGCGGCAGGATCAAAGTTTGTGCGAAGCAGGTCTGAGAGCGGATCGCGCGATGACGCTGGCAAGGTCGTAGGCACGTTGATCCTGCATTTGTTTGCAGGTGTTGTGACAGAAGGCGTTATCGAAAGGAGCATCCCATGGACACGAATCAGCAACCTAAGACACTCAGCGCGTTCCTTGCTGGACTGGTGACCGCGGAGCCCACCAGCCACCTCAACCTGACGCTCGTGCCCCTGCGTGGTGCGGGGCGCGAGGAGATCGAGTACACCCTCAGCGCCGACGCCATCCAGGCCGGGACACTGGTCATCACCGAGGTGGGCGAAGGCGGCACCGTGCCGGAACTACTGGCGATCAATGAGGCCGAACTCATGGTGCTCCTGCTGGAAGGCGAGGAGCTGGTCGGGGCCAAGCAGAACCGCGTACTTAACACCAGCGTTCTGCTGCCCGCCAAGTCCAAGACGAAGATTCCCGTATCCTGCGTGGAGGCCGGGCGTTGGCACCGCAGATCTCACGGCTTCAGCAGCGGCAGCTACTCCTCCTCCGGCCTCCGCGCGATGATGACACGCTCCGTAAGCAATTCGTACCGACAGTTGGCAGAGCCCCGCAGCGACCAGGGCCGCGTGTGGGCCGAGGTAGATAGGACTATGTGGGCCAGCGGCAGCCACTCTCCGACCAGGGCATGGTTCGACATGATGAAGCAGAAGGAGGAGGCCCTGACGAAGTACGCTGAATGCCTGGCATGCCCGGCCGAGGCCCGGGGAGTGCTGGTGGCAATTGATGGGGCGTTTGTGGCCATGGACTTGTTCGACAAGCCGTCCACACTGGCTCGCATCTGGTCGAGGCTGATTCGGGGCTACGGAGTCTGTCCGAGTAATGCTTGACACGTATGATATGCTTCCTGTCGGCGTCAGGGAAAAGCGCCGGCAGGAGATTCAAGGATGAGCAAGACGTATCGGCCGTGGAACCCGGATCAGCCTTGGTTGTTGCCGCCGTCGCCGCGGGATTGGCTGCCGGAGGGCGATCTGGCGTATTTCGTGATGGACGTGGCTGGGCATCGGGAAGCAGCCTTCGCGGGCTCCAGGGTGATCCCGGCGCCCTCAAGTCGTCCGGCGAGGGCGGACAGGTCCTGTGGCTCCGGGAACCCTGTGATCCCCACCGCGGCGCTGGCAGAGAATCTCGCCTCGACCTGAGGGGCTTGGCCGCGCGCAACGGTTTGTGGGCAATACCGATCTGTCAGGAAGAGGATGCGCTGGTTCCTGCTGCCGCGCCAGATGAGGCCCGGGTCGGCAAGCCGCTGGATGAAGGGGCCGTCGACGAGGATGTCGATCTGTCCAAGGAGGGTCGATACGGCCCAGTCCTGGCTGCGGCAGATGCGCTCGTACGTCCAGCCTGTGAAGACCATCACGGACAGGCCTCGCCGGCGGACCTTTCGGCACAGGATGCCGACGGCCTCAGGCTGCTCGAAGGGTTCACCTCCGGTGACCCAAGGGATAGCGTTCCCCGCAACGGCCCCGACGATAATCTCGATCAGGGCCACTGATATGGCAAAGCGAATGGAAATCAGGCTCGCAAGCAGGGCCATCCCGACCCACAAAGCGGCGATCAACCAGGGTGATTCCAACATACGGACGCTCTTCTCTGCTTTCTCCAAAGCTACTTCGCGAACGGGTTAGCGAACACGGCCGCTTTGCCCAATCCGGCTTCGATTTCCATCAAGCGGTTGTACTTGGCGATCCGCTCGCTTCGGCAGGCCGAGCCGGTCTTGATCTGCCCGCCGCCCATTGCCACGGCGAAGTCGGCCATGAACGCATCCTCCGTCTCGCCGCTGCGGTGTGAGATCACGAAGCCCCATCCAGCCTTGCGGCACAAATTGATGGCCTCGATAGTCTCTGTCACCGTGCCGATCTGATTGAGCTTGATGAGAACGGCGTTGGTGGACTTCTCCTTGATTCCGCGGGCGATGAACCGCGTGTTCGTGACGTAGATGTCGTCGCCAACGATCTGAATCCTGTCGCCCAAGGCGGCCGTGTGTGCCCTAAAGCCGTCCCAATCGTCCTCCGCCAGGCCGTCCTCTATGGAGACGATGGGGTACTTCTCGATCCAGGCGGCGTAGAGCTTGGTCATCTCGTCACTGCTCTTCTTGCCCTGGCCGCTCTTGGCGAGGTTGTACTCACCGCCCTCATAGAAGGAACTGGCTGCCGGATCGAGGGCAATGGCCACATCCTTGCCGGGCTTGTAGCCCGCCGCCTCGATTGCCTCGACGATTACTTCGCACGCCTCGTCATTGCTCTTCAGGTTCGGGGCAAAGCCACCCTCGTCGCCCACGCTGGTCGCGTAGCCCTTCTTGGCAAGGATCTTCTTGAGGGCGTGGAAGACCTCAGCCCCGTACCGGAGGGCCTCGGCGAAGGTCGGCGCGCCAACGGGCATAGCCATGAACTCCTGGAGGTCCACGCTGTTGTCGGCATGCTTGCCGCCATTGAGGATGTTCATCATCGGCACAGGGAGACGCACCGCCCCGGTCCCTCCCAGGTACGCATACAGCTCCAGACCGGCCGCCGTCGCCGCCGCACGCGCAACGGCCATCGACACGCCAAGGATCGCGTTTGCGCCAAGCTTGCCCTTGTTGGGCGTGCCGTCCAGTTCGATCATCAGCCGGTCGATCTCGGCCTGGCAAGACGGGTCCAGCCCGATTACCTGTGGAGCAATCAGCTTGTTGACATTCGCGACAGCCTTCAGAACGCCCTTGCCGCCGTAACGCTTCTTGTCACCGTCGCGGAGTTCGACGGCCTCGTTCTCCCCCGTCGATGCGCCCGAAGGCACCGACGCCGACACGCTGACGCCGTTGTCCAGCTTGCAGAACACCCGCACGGTCGGATTGCCGCGCGAGTCCAGGATTTCCATCGCACTAACCGTCGAGATCGCCGTCTTCATGGTGACTCCTTATTAAAGATCCTTGTGGCCTAGTCCCGCATCGTGGCCTTTGCGCGAAGCGGATTGATTATCAGGTCAAGCGCGTCCAGAATGTTGGTCACAACGATGTCGGCCGCCGCCAGCACCTCGCCGGCCGCCCCTTCGCGGCCTATCACTACAATACCCAGCCAGGCCGTCAGCATCAGGCCCACGTCGTTGCGCCCGTTGCCGATGGCGATGACGTTCGATCCGCCGACTGTCTTGACGAAATCGGCCTTGTCGTCGCCCGTGCGGATGATATGCACTTCCACCGGCAGGCCCGCCAGTTCCTTCTTAACGGCCCCGAAAGTGTCGGCGGAGAGCACCGTGATCCGCATGTGCTCGGCCAGACCCACCAGGCGCTCGGCCACCCCCGGCAGCAGTTTGCCGTCCAGCGACATCGTGCCGGTGAAGTCCATAACCAGGTCAGTGAACTCGTGAGGCTCGTGCCCGAACCGATCAATCTCCATCTTCACGCTCACGATGGTTCTCCGTCCGCCATTTCCATCTTGTCAAGTTGAGCCAGCGCCCGTTCGATGGCCGGGCGCTGGTCCTGCGCCTTGGCGACCAGACCCTCGATGGTGGTCATCTCCTCCTCGATGAACCGCTGGGCCTGCTCGGCTAGGTCATCGACGGATCGGCCGATGGCCGTGGACCACTGGCCCGCCAGCCGGTGCAGGTTCTTCTCGATTTCCCACGGCAGCAGCCGCAAGAAATGGCGGTTCACCAGCGGCCTGAAGATGAACATCGGGACGACAAACCAGAGCGTCTGGATTGGCGTGTCGAACACGCGCCCGATGCTGATGTCGGGACGCCTGGGCTGTTTGACGGCTGCCTCAAACTCCGCGCCTGAAAACGTGATGTGCAACGCCTGCTCAATGCCCTTTGCCAGCCGGTCCTGAAAGGCCCGCACGATACGGTGAAAGCTCGACCTCGCCGCGGCCAGTTGCTCTTTGGTCAGGGCGTCGCCTTGCTCAGCCGATAGCAGCCCAAGCCGCGCGTGCAAGCTCTCCTGCGCCCACAACTCGAACGCCTCGGTGGTCTTCATCAGGTTGCCACGCCAACGGCCCGCCTTCTGGCGCAATTCATCCGTCAGGGCGCCCGCCAGTCCATTGTAGTGATTGAGGAACTGCATCAAGGCGTCGTCTCTGTGCCGATTCTTCAAGTCGATGGCCAGTAGTTGGATTTCGTTCCGCACGGTCGACAGGTCGTGCCGCTCCTGTTGAAGCTGCTGTTGGAGTTGCTCGCGCGCCTCCTGCGCGGCCGAAGCCGCGGCCAGCGCCATCCGCAGGTAGCGACGCGAGCCGTCGATGAGCGCGCAGAGCTTGTAGCGGATGATCTCCTGCGACTTCTCCTCGTGCCGGGCCGAGACGTGTTGGAGCAAGTACTCATGTACCTGCCGGCGCAGCGACTCGTAGCCCGGCCGCACCGAATAGGCAAGTACCCGTACCCGGCCGCTGGCGGCTTTGCCAACCTGCTCGCCGACAAAGCCGATCACGTCGGCCAGGTCCTTCTCCGAAACCAGGTCCGCCTTGGTCAGCAGTATGGAAATCTCCGGCGTGTGCTTGGATAGTTCCGTCAGCAGGTCAATATCGTACTGCGACAACGGCTGATCGACGCTCACGGCCAGCATTGCCGCTCCGACTCTTGGCAGCCATTCCATTGACGTGCGGGTATTGTGGGCGAAGACGCTGCCCAGGCCCGGTGTATCGACCAGGCGAATGCCCCGGTATGGCCGCAGCGCGGTCAACTCCACATCGACAATCGCCACGCCCTTGATATTGCCGGGATTCCGCCGCTCGGTGATGTACTCGGCCAGGCTGACGAGCGGGATTTCCCGGTCGCTCCCGTCCTGTAACCGCAGGACAACCCGATCCCTCGGCCCGAATCGCAGACGGGTGACGATAGCCGTCACAGGCAGGACGGCCACGGGCATCAGGTCGGCACCGATGATACTGTTGAGGAAGGAACTCTTGCCGGCCTTGAATCGCCCGACCACAGCAACGTCAACTGTGCCGCCGTCCTCCAGGACTTCGGCGCAGGCGTTGACCTGTGGCAGCAGGGAGTCGATGCGAAACTCGCGGCAGATATTGCCGATCTGCGCGATGCAACTTTCCGGCCAGTTCTGGCGTTCGTCGCCCGCGCCGGAGCTCGTGACGGATGGCTCGCTTGTCGCCTTGACCATATAAAGAACTCCTACAGGCTTCGCCCGCAGGAGCTTGTTTCGCTACCGTTCCACTCCTACCGGCACGGAGCCCAAGTAGGAGTCATTAGCCGTTCGCGTCGAACGAGCACTCTTGGGGGACTCCATCCCCTTCACCTATCGAAGTCTACGCGGGCCGCAGCAGGATGTCAATCCCTTCCTGTTTTGGAGTCTCCGGCAAGTTCTGGGGTCGACGGGGATCCTGTGGCGTCGTCGAGCGTCGC
>JBHGBE010000146.1:0-6829 GCA_041946855.1 Phycisphaerae bacterium
CGAGACGCCTTCGCTCCTGCATCGGGCCGGCGGACATACGCTTGTTTTGGGTCTAGTGCCGCCGAGTTCGGTCCCAGGGCGCTGAAGGCGGTGCGGCAGGACATGCTGACGCGGGACTGGAGCCGCAGGTACGCCAACAAGCAGGTAGGCAGGATCAAGCAGATGTTCAAGTGGGCGGTCGCCGAGGAGTTGGTGCCGCCTTCGGTGTATCACGGCCTGCAAGCCGTGGCCGGCCTCAAACGCGGCCGATCTAGCGCCCGCGAGACCGACGCCGTTCAGCCTGTCGCAGACGGACTTATCGAGCCGACCAAGCGGTTCGTGAGCAAACAGGTCGCCGCGATGATCGACTTGCAGCTCCTCACGGGCGCCCGTCCAGGCGAGATTGTCATCATGCGCCCGTGCGACATTGACAAGTGCGGCCCCGTGTGGACCTACCGGCCTTCCGAGCACAAGACGCAGCACCACGGCCATGAGAGGGTGATCTTCATCGGTCCCAAGGCGCAGGCGGTCCTCAACCCGTACTTGCTTCGCCCGCCGGAGGCGTACTGCTTCTCACCCGCCCAGGCCGAACGGCAGAGAAGGGATGCCCGCCACGAACAGCGCGTCACGCCGCTGTCCTGCGGCAACGGGCCTGGCACCAATCGACAGGACGCCCCCCGGAAGAAGCCGGGCGAACACTACAGGACGCAGAGCTACGGAAGGGCAATCAGTCAGGGCTGCTTGAAGGCGTTCCCGCTGCCCGGCCCGCTTGCCATCCTCGACGGCGAGACGGATGAACAGTGGACCGCACGACTTGGCGAAGCGGGCATGGGGCAAGTCAGGGAATGGCGCAAGGCCCACCACTGGCATCCTCACCAGCTTCGGCACAACTATGCGACGATGGTTCGCAGGGAATATGGGCTGGAGGCCGCGCAGGTCTTGCTGGGCCACAGCACGGCTGATGTAACGCAGGTCTACGCCGAGCGGGACATGGACCGGGCGACGGAGGTGGCCCGGAAGATCGGATAGCCACGGTCACGAGATAGTCACAAGCCCCTGGACGGCGGCAAAGGCCAGCCGTTCAGGGGCTTCATATTGGTGCCTCTTGCGGACCGCCGCCATGGTCACACACAGTCACATTGACTCACACACTTGTTGGGGATTGGCGGCCGTAGTTACGTGACTTTGCCGACGCGATCTTTTCTGCAAAATCTTTGCTGCCGCGTCGGCCTGTGTTTCCAGGGGTCTGCCGCTCCGTTGCCCGGTCACAACTTGTGACTACGGCCAGCCACACTCACACACAGATCACAGCCTTTAGAACCCGTGCATGGCGACACGAGAGCCAAAGGAATCGGAGAAGACCATGCACGAGACGAATGACTATATCACCTTGACGCAGGCGGCCAAGCTGGCGCCGGGCCGGCCGTCGGTGAACTGCATCTGGCGCTGGTGCCGAAAGGGCGTGCTGGCCCGTGACGGCCGGCGGGTCCGACTGGAGCACGTCCGCATTGGCGGCAAGCTCTTCAGTTCTGTCAGGTGGATGGCCGAGTTCGGTCAAGCCCTTGCCGAATCAGACGTCCACTACTTCAGCCTGGACGAGCAGGCCCGCCCGACGCCCCAGCCGCGCGGAAGGACGGAATCCCAGCGTCAAGCGGCCATCGAGCGGGCGGAGCGCGAGCTGAAGGAGATGGGCGTATGACCTGCAAGCTCACGTCTTCACGCCTGTCGGCCCTGCGTCGCTGCCTGCGGCTGCACTTCTATCGCTATGAGCTGGGCCTCTCCCGCATCCGCACGGCCACGCCGCTTCGATTCGGCTCTGCCTTCCACAAGGGCCTGGAGCTTCGCAGCGGCATTTTCGGGTCGGATACGGGCACGATCCTGGGCAGCATCGCGGCCGACTACCAGACCTGCCCACAGTGGGCGGACCCAACCGACTGGGCCGTCGAGCGTGAGACGCTGGTGGCACTGCTCTCCGGCCACTTCTGGCGGTACGGCCAAGACAACCTTCAGTTCGTTGCCGTGGAGGCGGCGTTTGAAATTCCGCTGGTCAACCCCGACACGGGCGGAGTCAGCAGGAAGTTCACGCTGGCCGGCAAGATCGACGCCATCGTGCGTCTGCCCGATGGGCGCCTGGCCGTGCTGGAGTACAAGACCGCGGGCGAGGACATCGGCCCGGAGGCAGACTACTGGCTTCGTCTCCGCTGCGACGGGCAGATCAGCCACTACGTCCTGGCCGCCCGCGCGATGGGCCATGATGTCGCCACGGTCATCTACGATGTCACGCGTAAGCCTACGATCCGGCTTCGCCAGAATGAGACGCCCGAAGCCTACGGCCAGCGCCTCCTTGCCGACATCGGCGAGAGGCCGGACTACTACTACCAGCGCCGGGAGATTCCACGGCTGGAGGATGAGCTTGCCGAGTACCGCGCGGAACTCTGGCAGCAGGCCCAGCAGTTGATGGAAATCCGCCGCCGCGCCTCACGCCTGGATGATCCCTGCAAGGCCCACTTCCGCAACGTCGGCAAGATCACGTGCTCGAACTGCGAGTTCGCCAACCTGTGCTTGAGCGGCGCCCGCGTCGATCCGGCCAGCCCGCCGCATGGCTACCAGGTGCTCTCGGATGTGAATCCCGAGCTTGGCGAGGAGGCGACCGCATGAAGCCCTTCGACTACGCCAAGTACGGCAAGCCCGGCACTCCGATCCCCGGCAGTAGATTCGTCCGCGGGTACTGCCCGATCTGCGGCGCGCCTGTGCGGACCTCCAACCCCAAGTTGCCGCTGCCGTGCTTCGACTGCGACGGCCATGAGCGCCCAGGGGGAAGCGCCGGCCCCATTGATGACGTTACCGGATACCAAGCCAACGCCGTGCGGGCGTTGGAGAACTGACACCAACCAAGGAGAAACCCATGATCGCACCGTCCGAAGTGAAGCATCATCCGCAGACGCAGACAGCCGCCGGCCGTCAGCCGCCCCCGCCCCGCAAGCGAGTCGCCTTCGGGACCATCCAGCCGCAGGGCCATCGCATCGTGCTGTACGGCCCGGGCGGAATCGGCAAGACGTCGGCCGCCGCGATGGCGCCCGGCCCCGTCGCGTTCATCGACTTGGACGAGTCCATGCCGGTCCTTCGCGCCCAGCTTCCTGCCGACCGCGACATCCGCATCGTCAGCGGGATCGCCGTCTGGCAGGACTTGCGTGAGGCCCTTCATTCCTCCGGCTGGGATGACATTCGCACCATCGTCATCGACAGCGTGACCAAGGCCGAGGAGCTGGCCGCGCAGTTCGTCCTGGAGAATGTCCCCCTGGAGAACGGCAAGAAGGCCCAACGCCTGGAGGACTACGGCTGGGGCAAGCAGTTCGGCCACATCTACGACACGTTCCTTGCGCTGTTGGGCGACCTGGATCAGCACGTCAGGGCCGGCCGCAACGTAATCCTCATCGCCCACGACTGCACCACTGAAGTGCCCAACCCGGCCGGCGCCAACTGGCTTCGCTACGAGCCGCGGCTTCAGTCGCCGGCATCCGGCAAGAACTCCATCCGCCTGCGTGTCCGCGAGTGGGCGGATCACGTGCTCTTCTGCGGATATGACATCGATGTCCAGGGCGGCAAGGGCCAGGGCAAGGGGACGCGGACGATCTACCCGACCGAGCTTCCACACTGCATGGCCAAGAGCCGCGTCGCCGACACGGCCATGGCGCTGACCAAAAGCGACGCCGCGATCTGGTCCAACATCATCAAGTCGTAGGAAACCCAACTTCAAGGAGACATAGACATTGCTCGCGAATCGTGAAGGTCTGTTCAATGCGTATCCCGTCGAAATCGGCCTGTCTGAGAGCCGGCAGAACAAGCTCCTCCAGGTTGTGATTCTGTACCGGCTGGTCGAGGAGCAGGTCGAGGGCCAGTGGTCCGACTGCTCCGAGGAGCACCTGGAAATCACCGGCTATCACATCCTGGAGAAGCGCGACCACAGCCTCAATGAGAAGACCATCGGCGCGCTGAAGGATGCGCTGGGCTGGGACGGCCGGGATCCGTTCTGGCTCCAGGACAACGCCGCGGAACTCGCACAGAAGCCCGTGCAAGTGAAGCTGGCCTTCGAGGAGTACGACGGCCAGCAGACGCTCAAGGTCCAGTATCTCAATCCCTACGGCAGCCAGCGCGGCGGCGTAGCCAAGGCGGATGATGAAATGCGCCGGTCTGTGGGCAACCGCCTGGGCTCCAAGTTCCGCGCCCTGGCGGGCGGGACGCCTGTGAACCCGCCCAAGCCAGCGGGCAAGCCGACGGCCCCGGCCCCACCGGCAAAGCCTGTTGCCGCCGCGCCGGCCGCCGCATCCTCACCTGCGGCTGCACCATCGCAACCCGCGCAGACCGCGCCGGCACCTTCCGCGCCGCCGCAGGCCCAGCCCGCGCCAACCGCCACGATGGAGCAGGCGTGGGAGGAGTTCAACAGGCACTGCCCGCCACCCCCTGAAGGCAAGTGGGACCAGGCCAGCGTCGAGAAGGAGTGGTTCCGCATCATCGCGGCGCTCTTCCCCGGCAAGCAGCCTGACCAGCTCACGCCCGCCGACTGGGCGGTCATGGTGAAGGAGGCGCCGGGCAGGATCATCCCGTTCTGAGTGCGGCGGACAAGCCTGTCGGGCCGGGTGGGGCACGGATGCCCTGCCTGGCCCTACGGGCGGATTGGGGCCTGACACATGCTTTGGGATGAAGACGAGGAGCAGGAAGAGCAGTTGCCGGTCAAGGCCATCCGGCCGATGGCGGATGGGATGATCGGCCCGGCGAAGCGCTTCCGCGATCCTGACGAGCAGGCCGAGGTCGAGCGGCGCATCGCGATCTACGCCAGGCAGGTCGAGGAGCATGGGGTCATCACGTGGCTGAATCGCAAGGGAACAGGCTGATGCGGTCAAAACGACGCAAGCGGCTGATCGAGTCTCGCCAGGCGGCCAAGGAAGGCCGGCGGTTCCACGCCTTCTACTGCGGCGTCCGCGATTGGCGAGCAGGCAAGCGTCACAACCCCTTCCCGGCCGGCAGTGAGCAGGCCCAGTGTTGGGCCAACGGCCAGAAGTACATGGAGGATGCCAAGTGAGCCTGCGTGAATCGGAAGTCTTCGCCCCGCGCCATCATCGCGGCAGGCCGGAGCGGGCCATTCAGCGGGCGATCCTGATTTGGCTTCGCCTGCACGGATGCCTGGTGGCCGTGACTGATGCCGGCGCCGCGTACCGTGCAGGTTCATTCGGCGCCGACACGGTTCCGGCCGGCTGGCCTGACATCACCGGGCTATTGCCCGATGGCCGGTTCATTGGTGTTGAGTGCAAGTCTGCGGATGGCCGTCAGTCGCAGGTGCAGAAGTCGATGGAGTCGGAGATTCGGAAGCGCAAGGGCATCTACGTCCTGGCTCGCAGCATTGAGGATATTGAGAGGGCGGCCGTACTGTGAATGATCCCGTCCAGGAAATCCTCTCCCACCTCCAGGGCGTCAAGGCCACTAGCGAACATCAGTGGGAGGCCCGCTGCCCGGCCCACGATGATCGGCACGCCAGTCTGTGCATCGGCCGCGGCAAGGATGGGCGTGCCCTTGTCTACTGCCAGGCAGGATGTTCGACGTTTGAGATTCGGAGGGAGCTTGACCTGCCGTGGAGCGCGTTCTTCCCGCCAGGTTCACAGAGCCATGAGCCCAAGGGCCGCATAGTCGCGGAGTACGACTACTGCGATCAGTCCGGCGAACTGCTCTACCAGGTGGTGCGGTTCGACCCAAAGGACTTCCGCCAGCGCCGGCCTGGCCGCTGTCTCGATCATCTCCTGGTAGCCGGTCTGGATGACCGCTTTGGCGCGGACGTACTCCGCGCCGACATCCGGCATGAGAGTCTTGTCGGCCTCGACGCCTATGACCGTGATCCTCTGACCCTTGCCGGCCTTCAGTTCCTCAAGCCGCCGGTTGGCGAAGAACTGCTGCCTGTCGTACTCGGCGTACAGGTTCCACTTCCGGGCGATGCCGGCCCCGTCAGGCCCTACAGCGAACTTGCAGTAGTTGCGGGCCGCATCCGAGGCGCCCGGGGGCAGGTAGAGGATCAGTTCCTCTGTCAGCGGGTACTTCTTGTCGTAGATGTTGCCCTCGGTGGGCGCGGCTTGTGCGCCTTCCGCGCCAAGGGCCAGGGACTTGACGGTATCGAGCTTGCCCCGGTCGTCCAGGATCACGCCCACGGCCCCACGGTCCTTGGATACCTTGTCTACGACCTCCTTGCTCTCCCGGCACCTGGTAAGTCCGGCTGAGAAGGATAGGCCCCCAAGGACCTTGTTGCTGAACATCTCGCGGCCCTTGCTGTTCTCAGCCCCGCCATAGAGGGCGATTCGGCCGGCGGCGCTGCCCACGTCCTTCCAGTCCACGATCTTGCCGGTGTAGATGTCCTTGAGCTGCGCCATCGTGAGGCCTGCCGCCGGGTTCTCCTTGCTGACGATGACACGGACGACGAACTGGCCGAACACGTATCGCGTGGGCTGGGGAGCGTCCTTCGGAAACGCCTTGGCGACCGCTTGCTCCTCGGCGATGCCAGCCTGCGGCGAGTAGATCAGCACGTTCATCTTGCCGGCCGCCAGGTCGCTGAAGCCCTTTGAGTTGTCCCGGCCGCCGACGCCGACACGAACGCCCTGCGCCGTCTCAAAGGCCCTGCCAACATCAGTCTGGACACGGTAGCCCGACCAACTGCCGGCCACGTACACGCTCTGGGGCTGCTCCGCCATGCAGGTGGACGTACTCGCGACGACCACAACAGCCGTCAATATTGCCGTCAAATGTCCATCCCTAGACCCAAAACAAGCGTATGTCCGCCGGCCCGATGCAGGAGCGAAGGCGTCTCGGT
>JBHGBE010000147.1:0-6733 GCA_041946855.1 Phycisphaerae bacterium
AAGAAGACTAACGCAAAACGGCTTCAGAAAATTCCACTTGAACTGCGTGCCAAGACAGCGTGAGCTGGCAGCTCAGCGCAACCGGAGTCGTCTGGCCAGCGAGGCCGTGACTAGAACCTTGGCTGTCGGTAAGTTGGTGGGACACGCCGGTAGCGTTCGTCGGCGCGTCCGGCCGCCCCCATAGATTCATGCGGCCTGAACTCCTCACACGACTGTGGGCGCGACCGTCAGGTCCATGTGCCAAACGCGATGTGCCGCTTGGTCATGACACGGTACGACTTTGGCGGAAAGCACTGCCCCACCGTTCGTCACCGATTCCGGCACCGCCACGTTGACGTTGCCCGCAACCGCTTGGTAGAGCCGCGAGTTAGAGGAGCCAGCATCCGCTTTTGTAAAGCGATGGTTGTGGGTAGAATTTCGACAGAGATCGGTTGAGGCTTGAAAACCCCCCACCCCCCCGGCACGGCCGCCTTGCGGCGGCCGGATCGATTTTCCTATCAGATATCAGTTCACGGCCCGATGATGCGGATGCCGTTCTTGCCGGATCGCTTGGCGGACTTGAGGGCCCTGTCCGCCGAGCGCAGGAGGTCGCGGACGGTCTGGCCGTCGCGTGGGAACAGGGCCAGCCCGCCGGAGATGGTCAGCGTGCCGACGGCCTGCGGGCCGAGCATGGTGAACCGCCGGTTGGCGACCGCGCGGCGGAACCGCTCGGACAGGTCATAGGCGGTCTTGAGTGGCTGGCTTTCGGCCGTGCGCGGGCCGCGGGGGTCCCAGAACAGCACCGCGAACTCCTCCCCGCCGATCCGCGCGACGATGTCGTGCGAGCGGCTGATCGACTTCATCATCGCGGCCGTCTGGCGGAGCACCTCGTCGCCCACGGCGTAGCCGAAGGTCTCGTTGTAGTGCTTGAAGTCGTCGATGTCGTAGAGCAGCAGCGCCGCCCGCGCGCCGCGCCGGGCCTCGCGGGCCAGGATGCGGTCGGTGGCGAGGTAGAAGTAGCGGCGGTTGTACAGGCCGGTGAGCTGGTCGGTGATCGCCAGGAGGCGGAGCGACTCCGAGCGGCGGGCCGCGCCGGCCAGCGCGGGCAGGCACCGCTCGATGGCCGCCAGAATCGCCTTCGCGGAGTCGCTCATCCCGGCGGGCGCATCGGCGGCGAACATCACTCGCGGCGAGCCGCCGTCGGCCAGCAGAAGCTGTATCGACCCGGCCGGCGCACGGCCGATGCCGGCCCAGGCCACCTTCGTGCCCAGGGCCTTGCCGACGATGTCCGCGACGGCCGCCTCCAGGCCGGCCACCGTGCTCGACGCCTCGATAAGGCGCGCGATCATGTCGGCCGTCAGGCCGCTGGGGCGCGGGCCGGATGCGGCGGCTTCGACCCCGCCGCGAAGCTCATCCACGTCGCCGGCCGTCGGAGGCGAGATGTAGTAGTCGTCCAGCGGATCGCCCACCAGTTCGCGGACCTCCGGCTCGCTCGTCGGCGTGCATATGGCCACCAGCCGGCTGTCGGGCTGAAGCCGGCGGCATGCGCGGGCGAGGCCCGGCAGTTCCGCCTGGGGCGCCTCAAGCACGACGGCCGGCCAACGCCTTCGGCCAAGCTCCATCAGCGCGTCGTACGGGTCGCACAGTGCGGTCAGCGACCCGGGGCCCAGCAGTTCCTCCAGCCCTTGCGCCGTGCCCTGCCGGCCGATCACGAGCATGTCGCTTGAGTCGCTCACGGCTGGTTCTCCAGCAGGGCCGACAGCTCCTCGCTGGTCAGCACCTGGTCAAGCGACGGCGTCTGGGCCGCCGGTTCGCGCAGCTTGGCGGGCGCGAGATGCGCGGCAGGCGGCGCCGCCGGGCGCGGCGGCGGCTCTTCCGGCTCCGCGGGGCGAATCTCAGACTGCGATGTCTCGGGCAACGGTCCGGGCGTCTCCTGGCTCGGTTCGCCTTCCGGAACGGCCAGTGTGGGCGCCGGGACCGGCCTTGGCTCCGCCGCGGCCAGCCGGCCGAGCTCCGCGGGCAGATCGGCAAGTGCGATCAGGCGCACGCCGCCCAGGTCGCCCGCGTTCATGCCGGCCGGCAGAGGCCCGGAGGCCAGTATCTCCACTCCGAGATGCCTGGCTATCTCCAGCAGGCGCAGGTGCCGGCGGGCAAGCGCCCGCAGATCGACCACAAGCGCAAGCGTGGGCGCGGCCAGGATTTCGGCGGCCGCCTCGTAAGCGCACGCGACCGCCACGCACTGCACGGGACACGGGGGGCAGAAGGATGCATCGCGGGACAGCACCACAGCCCGCCCAAGAGCCGAAGTTGACCAAGGCCCGTTCGCCACCGGGCGTAATCCTCCATTCCTTGTGCTATCCTAACCGCAACTTGCGATTTCGTCAAACGGCATCGGACGCGCCAGACTGCTGGCTATTACTACGTTCGGCACTGCGCAAAAGGCCAGCAATCGGCCATTGACGCGGCCGGGCCAAAAGGCGACGATGGTTGCCCCTGAACATGTCAAACTCGCGAAAGGAGAAGATCATGTCGAAGATGAGAATCGCAGTCATTGGCACGCTGGCCCTGGCCCTGCTGGGTATGCCGCCGGTCACGGCGACGGCCGCCGAGGACAAGGTGTCCAACGACTTCACAAAGGACATGGGCAAGTGGAAGCTCGACAAGGCCGAGGGCAAGACCGGGGAAGACGGCCTGAAGATCACTAAGGTCGAGAAGTTCGGCGGCATCGGCATCGAGACCGGAACGCACGACTTGAGCGACGCCACGGCCATCACCATAGAGCTCAAAAACGCGGGCGACAAGGAACTGGCGATGACCTTCCGCATCCGCAGCAAGGATTCCAAGGCCGACGACGAGTTCAAGGTGGCCGCCGGAAAGTCCGTCACCCACACCTTCAAGCTGGCCGGCAGAGAGGTCGACCTCAAGAAGATCACGCTCCTGCGCCTCTACGCGGCCGACGCCGGCGAAACGAACCTGATTGTCAAGAAGATCACCGTCGTGAAGGCCGAGACGGCCAGCAAGCCGGCAAGCGAGCCGGCGGCAAAGTAGCTGGCTGTCGCCCCTGGCATTCGGTTGCCCGGCTAGGTTCTCGCGGCCGCGTGCCTCTTGTGCGCGACGCTTGCCGGCTTCTTTCTCGTCAGCCGGCCGAAGAGCTCCGCCAGCACGACCGCGTTATTGTGCCTTTCGTCGCTGGCCGCGTAAAGGAGCGTGACGACCTGGTGCTGGCGGATGACCTGACGCAGTTGCTCGACAGCGTCCTTGCGCCCCTTGAGCTCGCGCAGGTACTTCAGCCTGAACTCGCCCCACTTGTCCGGGTCATGGCCGTACCATTTGCGGAGTTCGTCGCTGGGCGCGATGTCCTTCAGCCACAGATCGAACTTCGCCTGGTCCTTGGTCAGGCCTCGCGGCCATAGGCGGTCAACGAGCACCCGGAACCCGTCGATCGGCGAGGGCGGCTCATATACGCGTCTGACTGATATCATGTTTGATTGCTCCCCCGTCCCTATCAAATTGTAGGGCGGAGCATTTGCGGCCGTGCTGTGCTATACTGCCGCGCATGAGCGACGAATCCTCCAGCACCGAGCGCCAGCGGAACCTGTGGGCGCCCTGGCGGATGGAGTACATCGACGCCCTCTGGGAGCCTTCGGGCGGGTGCTTCCTGTGCCGCTACCGCGACCAGCCTGGCGAGGATGCGAAGAACCTCGTCCTGTGGCGCGGCCGTCACACGTTCACGGTGCTCAACCGCTTCCCCTACACAGGCGGGCACAGCATGGTCGCCCCCAACGCGCACGCGGCGGACCTGTCCGAGCTCGACGAGCCGGCGATGCTGGAGATCATGGCCATGCTCCGCGATCTCCAGGCGATACTCAAGCACGCGCTGCGGGCGGATGGCTTCAACATCGGCATCAACATCGGCCGCTGCGCCGGCGCGGGGCTGCCGGGACACCTGCACGTCCACATCGTGCCGCGATGGAACGGCGACACGAACTTCATGCCCGTCTTCGGCGGGGTACGCGTCATCCCGCAGACGCTCGAGACGCTCTACCAGCAGATTCGTAAGGCGGGCGAGGAGCTCAAGCTGCCGACGGTGGGACGACAAGACCGCAATGTCTAATGACGCAATGCCTAATGTCTAACTACGCTTCGGAAAACGGCCAGGTAAGCGCCCTCTTGCCGCCCAACGGAGATTGGGTAGACATTAGACACTTGGCATTAGACATTTGATGTGCGGATCCCGACCAATGTCCGAAACGCTCCGAGAACAGTTCGAGCGCGTCCACGCCACCTGGCTCGCGCCTTACGCTATCCGCGAGGCAGACAGCGGCGGGCGGAAGTTCCCGGAAGCGGAGCATCCCTATCGCACGTGCTTCCGGCGCGACTGCGACCGGGTCCTCCATTCGACCGCCTTCAGGAGGCTGAGATTCAAGACGCAGGTGTTCCTTCCGCACGTTGAGGATCACGTGCGATTTCAGGACTACATACGGACGCGTCTTACACACACGGTGGAAGTAAGGCAGGTGGCCCGCACCCTCGCCCAGGCACTCCGGCTAAACGAGGACCTCGTCGAGGCCGTCGCCCTGGCCCATGACCTGGGCCATCCGCCCTTCGGCCACTGCGGTGAGCAGACGCTCGACGAGTTGATGAGGGACCACGGCGGGTTCGAGCACAACCGCCAGTCGCTCCGCGTGGTGGATTACCTGGAGCACCCCTACCCGCGGTTCCGCGGCCTGAACCTGACGCGAGTCGTACGCGAGTGTCTCGCCAAGCACCGCACGCGATACGACAACCCGGTCTGCCCTGAGTTCGACCCGTCGCTCCAGGGGCCGCTGGAGGGGCAGGTCGTGGATGTCGCGGATGAGATCGCATACACCTCCGCCGACCTCGACGACGCGTTGGCGGCAGGGTGGCTGAAGGTTGAGGACTTGGGCGGCCTGGAGCTTTGGCGCCGGGCGTGGCAGGTTGCCCAGGCCGACGCCCCGGACGCCCACGACATCCACAAGCGGATCCGCGCCTGCAAGGCCGTGCTGGCGATGATGGCAGATGATGTCATCGCCACGACGGCGCGGAACCTGTCGCCGGCCTGCGGGCCGCGGATCAATTCGCCCGACGATGTTCGCCATGCCGGCCGGCCTCTTGTCGCGTTCTCCGATGAGCTTGCCCTGGCCGTGCGGGCGATGCAGGACTTGCTGCTCCACCAGGTCTACCTTCATCCGCGCTCCGAGGCAGCGCGAGGCCCGGCCCGCAGGGCGATCATGTACCTGTTCGCAGCCTACGTCGCCGACCCGCGCCTCCTGCCGGAGCGATACCAGGACCGCGTCGCCGCCGACAGCCTCTACCGCGTGGTCTGCGACTACATCGCGGGAATGACGGACAGGTTCTGCCTACAGGAACACGGCAGGATCAATGGGAGCGCGAATGTCTAATGTCTAATGCCAAATGTCTACTGCCACATCCGGCGGCCGTTCGGCGTTTCCTCCAGTCCTCCCCTCCTCCCTTCCTCCCTTCTCTTTTCATGCCCAGTTCTATAATTCGTCATGCCAACCACGGCCCAGAAGGAACTTCTGCGCCTTTCCGCCCGCATCCGCCGCTGCGTCAAGTGCCGGCTTCACTGCGGGCGGATGCACGCCGTGCCGGGCGAGGGGCCGTGCGAGGCCAGGATCATGCTCGTCGGCGAGGCGCCCGGCGCGGCGGAGGACCGCACCGGCCGGCCGTTCGTCGGGCAAGCCGGCCGGTTCCTCGACAAGCTGCTGACGGCCGTAAGAATGTCGCGGAAGGATTTCTTCATCACGTCGGCCGTCAAGTGCCGCCCGCCGCACAACCGCCCGCCGCGTGCCGATGAATTGGCGACGTGCAAGGCCACTTGGCTCCTGCGCCAGATCGAGCTGGTCAACCCGCGTCTCATCGTCGCGCTGGGCGCCGTCGCGCTGCGCCAACTTGTCGGCAAGTCCGCCCTCTTGGGCAAGAGCGCCCGCGTTGGCAATCCCGTGCGCCTGGACGACCTCCACGGCCGGCTGTTCAGCCTCGACAGCCGGCGCGTCCTTGCCACCTACCACCCAGCCGCGGCGATGCGGTTCCCCAAGCTGCGCGCGAAGTTCGTGAGCGACTTTGATCGAATCGCGCCGGCGATCCTGGCGGTCTTGCCGAAGCCCGTCAAGGCCGGATAGGCAGCCAGGCATCGTCGGCGGGCCCGCGTATAGGACAGCTTCGACGCCACCTGATCCTGCCATCACTCCTTCCCAATCATCTTCCGCTTCTTCTGGAGGCAATCGCAGCAGTTGGAGTACGAGATATCCGGCGGGACGAGGTGGTTCAGGTGGGGGATGACGCCGCCCTGTTCGAACAGTGGACGGATGCGCTCCAGCTCGCGGTCGATGGCCGTGCGGCCGTTCCATGCTGCCCGTAGCGCCCAGAGCGTTCCGAGCGCAGACGGCGCTCCGATCGCCCAGAGCATTCCGGGCAGCGTCTCCCGGCCTCGATCAAGGCTGGCCTACTTGGCTGGTGAAAGGAAGACGAACCTTGCTCCACCAGATGAGTCTGTCACGCGGACGCGAACGCCGTTGGCCGCCTCCTTGGCGGAGACGGCCGCCTCGAACTGCTCGGCCGTGTCGATGTCATTGTCGCCGACCTGATTGATGACCATGCCTTCCCTCAGGCCCTGGTCGTCGGCCGATGAGCCGCCCAGCCCCAAGGCGGAATTCTGGATGGCCATCGCGGGCCCCATCGCCAGCGTCGTCATCGCGGGGGCATTCTACGC
>JBHGBE010000148.1:0-6685 GCA_041946855.1 Phycisphaerae bacterium
ATGTCCCTATAGGGACATTGGAATTGGAATGTTGGAAGGAGCACTGGAACATCATGCTGTAACCAGGGTGTCGCCGCTGACGGCCAGCGCCCCCTGGGCGTGCAACTTGGTCAGCACGTGATACCTGGTGGACTGCCGCATGCCGACCTTCTCGCACTCGTCGTGCCAGTCCTTCACGCTGGCCTGCCCATCGTCGCCATCGGCAACCAGCCGCCGAGCGACCTCCAATCCCAACTGCTGCCACTTGCCCCGATTGCCCGACGAGCCGACCTTTGAGATGATCGCGCTCACGTCGGCGTCAAGGACGTTGACGGCGGCTGAGGCGACCGGGTTGTCGTAGTCGTCCAGGAGGCCGGGCAGTTCCACCGTCACCAACTCCATCGCCACCGGCACGGGCATCTCGGCATCCTTCATCTTGGTGGCCGTCAGCAGCAGCTTGTCGTCCTTGACCAGGCGATACTCGGCGTCGAGCGCCGCTTTGAGCGCAATCGCGCCGCGAGCGCGGTTCTTGTCGGCATGGCCGGTGTGATGCACCACCAGGACGGTGCAGCCGTAGTGCCGTCGGAGGGCGTCGCAGGCCGAGACGAACTTGGACATGTCCTGGGTGGAGTTCTCATCGCCGCCGCCGAAGCAGCGGGCCAGCGTGTCCAGCACGATCATCGCCGGCGGCTTGGGCAGCGGCTGGACGGCCAGCACCAACCGGGTAAGCTCGCTCACATCGGGAATCGCCACGGCCGGGGCGACGTACAGAGGCGCGTCGGCCAGGCTGACGCCGTTGTGCTCGCCCCAGGCCCGGATGCGCCTGCCGAAGCCCTGCTGACCCTCGCCGGCGACGTACACCACCGGGCCGGCCTTCACATCGTGGCCCCGCCAGGCGGTGCCTGTGGCGATGCGGCAGGCCCAGTCGATGGCCAGGAAGGTCTTGCCGCATCCGGGGTCGCCGAAAATGAGCGCAAACGTGTCGCGCTCCAGCATGCCGCGCAGCAGCCAGTCGGGCCGACGCATCTCGATCTCGTCGGCCCTGGTGAGTTTCAGCGGGCGCACGGCAGGCGCAGCCGGCGGCGGTGATGGCGTCGATGGGAGGTTGTCGCTGGCGGCGGGCTTGGCTGCGATGTCGTCGTCGGGCCGCACGATGCTCAGCGGGCGCGGCGGCGCTATGGTAAGGCCCATCTTGATCGGCTCCTGTGCCCAGCGCTCCACCGCCGCCAGCCAGGCGGGCAGCACCAGGCGGTCGAAGGCGTCGAAATCCTGCACGTCGTCCCAGGACTGCGTCACGTAGGCGAGCGCATGATGTCGGCCGCGCAGACGAGCGGCAGGAGCTTCATGGCCGGGCCAGTAGCCGACGTGGTGCGTCTTCCGCCCGGCGCAGTTGGGCCCATAGCCGGGCCTGTAAATGGTGTACCGCTCTTTCGTCCGCAGCCGCAGGTGCAGCGCGGCCTGTTCCTCACCAAACGGGTCGAACGTGGCATCGTCGGGGTTGGTCCACTCGCGGACGACGCGACTGGCTTCCTCGAGGAAGCCCTGACGGAAGGCATGCTCCTTCTCCACCGTCGCATTGGGCCAGCCTGCGCTGTCGTCGTAGATGCTGACTGCCTGGGCGGACGCAACCATGGGTTCCTCCAATCAGTTGTTCTGGTAGTTCTGGTGCTCACGCTTCCAGGCCGCCACCAACAACGCGGTCAACGCATCGACGCGGCGGTCCCACCGCTGCCGTTGCTCGGGGTTTTCGTCGTCGGCAAAGCGAACCGTGAACTCGTAGTCGCCCACCTTCTCGACGACTTCATCTTCCGTGGCAACCATGCTGTTCCTCCGTAAACCGCAATGAGGGGCGGGGCCTCATGGATAGCCCCGCCCCTCGCCGACCAAGGAGAATCGTTACGCTTGACCCTTGCTGCGGACGGCCGCACGCGGGTCGCACAACGCCGAGCCAAAGTCGAAGTACACCCGCCAGGAGACCGCCAGCCGTTCCACCGACTGCTCCAGGCCGAAGAACTCGGTGGTGGGCGACTGCTGGCCGTTCAGGAAGGCCACGATCATCGCGGCGGCCGACGGCGCGGCGAAAAGATACCAGTGCTTCGCGCTGGCGGCCGAGCCGTACTTTTTCGTGTTGCTCAGGCGCGGCTCGACCTCCAGGTTCACCGCCTGCCGCAGCGAGTTGCCGGTGGGCACATCCACGGCCCGCTGGATGAACTCGCTGTTGAGGAGCGCCCGGGCGACCGGCTCAAGCTCGGGGCCGACCAACAGTGTCGCCGGCTTGAGGTCGAGGTTGTTGCCCTCGGCATCCGTCTGCGTCCGCATCAGCGTGATGGCCTTCGCCAGCGAGTCCATCGCCAGCGCCGCATCAGCCCCGTCCATGTAGTTGCCGTTGCCGACGCCGAAGAAGCTGTTGGCGTTGGCCAGCAGCACGTCGAACGCCAGGTCGCTGAGCTTCCTCATCGCGGCCCGGCCCAGCGCGGCGGCGCTGTCGTTGAACACGCCCAGGTCGTCGTTGATGATGTCGCGGCGGTCCACCGACAACAGCTTGCCGAAGGTGTCGATGGCGTACTGCATCGTCCACTCGCCGGCCGTGCCGTGCTTCAACTCGCCGCCGGGGGCGACGCGCTCCAGCCCGCCCAGGAACGACGGCCGGATGGCCGTGTTGGTCTTGAAGTCGGCCACGCTGCGAATCGCGCAGAACGACCGCCACGTCGCGGGCGTCTCGTTGTAGGCGTCGAGCAGCACCTTGTTCGCCACGTTGCCCAGCGCCGTCGGCAGGCTGTACGTGGACAGTGACGCCTTTACCATCTCCATGCGGCCGCGCGGCACGTCCACGCCATCCATGTGCAGCGCGGTGCGGCACAAGTCGAGCATGCTGGTAGCGCCCAGGAGGGACGCGCCATCCATCGCGGCCGCGCCGAGAACCTTCTCGCCCAGCGTCATCTTGCCCATGTGCGACAAGATGGCGGCTTCCAGCACAGCGGGACCACCGGGCCGCTCGACGATGTGCGACGCCGGAACGCGGGGCCGGTCGGCGCGGAGAACTTCGAGCTCCGTCCGCGCCGTGTCCCACTTTTCGGCGACGGCCCGCGCCTTGATGTCGCTGTGGCGCGTGCCGCAGATGCGCTTGATGTCGGCCAGGCGCTTCGTCTCGCTGGCCTCGACCATCTCTGTGTCCTTCACTTTCGTTTCCTCAACCGCAACGTCCATGTTCCGCTCCTTGTCCTTCGAGGCCGCGATGGCCACGGTCGTGGCGGTGTCGCAGCCGAGTCCTACGATGCTCACTTCCCGCAGACGCCCGCGAGCCACCAGCGTCAAGCCGCCCGCCGGCGCTTTGATGGCGTTACCGTTTACATATGCCGTCTCGCCCGCTGCGACACGGCGATGTTCGAGAACCTCCACGCCGACCGATGCCTGCCAGGGGAACCCGTTCTTCGCGGCATCAACGATTTCGCGGGCGGCCTGCCCGCCGGCCGAGATGCTGCCGGCCACGACGAGACGGCCATCCTTGACCATCGCCTCGCCGTGACCGACCACGCCGCGCCGACTGGAATCATGGTCGCTGAGAATCGCCACCGAGCCGGCGACGTCCAGCGCGGCCAGGTCGATGACGATGTTGCCCCAAGGCGCGACCTTCATGATGCCCCCGGCGTAGGCCAGGATGCTCACCGACGGCATCTTCCTGGTGTCGATGGCGGCGCTGAGCAGCAGGTCCTCCGTGACCAAGGTATCCTCCATGTTCATCACTCCTGGTTATGGGCCTGCCGGGCCCGATACCGCTCGATGTGCTCTTCCCACTGACCGAGCTTGGGCGTCGGGCGTCCTTCTCGGAAGCGGTACGCCGTCACGTCGTCCATCGCCACCTGCTCGAGGTGCCTGCCGGGGTCGTCGTCGGTGACGCAATAGGCCCAGTGCTGGAACATGGTGACAATCCAACGCTCATGGTTGGCCTGGCTCCAAGGCATCCCGGCCTTGACCCACGCGGGGTGCATCGGCCACTCCGGATGCTCCAACATGGTGTCCTGCATCAACTTGACGATGGCCGCCCGAACCGTCTCCGTGCGGTTCGCGCTGACGAGGTCCGCGAGCTGGTTCAGAGCATAAAGCTCGTAGCCAGCCAGCCTTACTGCCACAACCTGCTTGTTCTGGTCGCTGTCCATAGCGCCTTCCTTTCTTGTGTAATACATATTGTATTACACACTAGAGAAAAACACAATCCTCTTCGCAAAAATCCCAGCTAAACCGTGAGCCCTCCCATTGGTTACCTATGCCGTCGGTGGCCGGGCGCACCGTCAAGCCGCCGAAAAGATGACGTCCCCTCCATCCTCTTACTTCCGCAGGTCGGCCAAATCTGTCCCGCCGGTATCGCGGCCCTCTAGATGGTTATTACCCGCAGAGGGCTGTTTTTCGGACAGGAATCCGGCTTTTTTCCAAAATCGTTCCATTACTGGAACTTTCTGCTCCGGCGGGCGCGCCGGCCCTCTACTTCCTAGCTACCGCGTCGCTGCCCGACCTGTCCGCCGGGCCGCGCTGCCCTCCCTTCACTAGCTACCCCACGCGGGCCGAATCTGTCCGGCGGAATCCGGCCGGTCACGCAGGAAAATCGCTGTTGACGGCGTCCTGGCCAAGGCGTAGCATCTTGATGATAGACAACTTGAACTTGGTCTGACCAAGCGTTCGCGCCACAGGAAAACTGCGAATTTTCACATGAAGGTAGCGATTGCGTTGGCGGACTCCCTCTGGGAGTCCGTCGGCGAATCCTCCTTCATGGGCTTTCGCAGGCCCTCCTGTGGGGTAGTAGTCGGCGGCTCCCTTTCATTTCGGCAGCCGCCGATGAAGATGCCAGGCCCGCTGGCCGGCCCCAGCAGGCCGACGACAGGAGCACTTCCGTGGCCAATGAAGATGTCAGGACGACGAGGCACCAGCTCTTCCTGGAAGCCCTGCGCCACAGGGAGCAAGAGGTGTTCCACTATCTTGCCATTTTGGGGCCGGCTCTGGGCGGGTTCGTGTGGCTCGCAACCAAGTACCCCAAGGACATTACGGCCGTGACGTTCTGTGTTGCCGCCATCGCCCTCGAGGGCTTGCTGGTGTTGGGGGCGTGGTACTGCGCCGCGCTGGGCTATAACTACCGATGCATCACCATGCTCCTATCGAAGGAAGAGAAGGCACTGGGCCTGACCAGTGCTGCGTTGGAGTCCTGGGCCGACGCGCCGGGCACGCTGGGCGACAGAACGACGCTCGGCCACTACTTCGGCTGGGTGCGGGGATGGGCGTGGCTGAGCAATCGACCCTGGTGTTTCCCGCCGGAACTTGTGGTGGTGTTCTGGTGGGCTTTCTTGGTCTGCACCGCCTTTCTCACGGTGGCGACCGTGGCTATTTGCGACTGGGGCTGGCCAGTCGGCTTCACTGTTATCTGCGGCGTAAGCGCATTCATTCTGTCCATCGTCGCGCCGTGGCATTTCGGGAAGAAACTGCGGTCTGTACGCGATCAGGAAGCGGCAACCAAGAAGGGGGCTTCAGCATGATCGACTTCAACTGCTCCAGATGCGGAGCCCTGCTGAGCGTCCCTGATTCCATCATTGGGGCACAGGAAACGTGCCCAGGTTGTGGTTCCGTGCTCACGGTGCCTCGGCGTCCGCAGGCCGTCGCCCCGCCGCCGCAGTCGTCCAGGGCCGACCCTCGCGGCTACACTGTGTATCCGCCACCGACGCCACCTCTTCCAGCCGCGGTACAACCGTATCCGTATGTGGTCCACAAACCCAAAAGCCCGACAGTTGCACTTGTTCTTTCCCTGCTGATCGTCGGACTTGGCCAGTTCTACAACGATGACCCAAAGAAAGGTGGCATCATGCTCGGCATCGCCATCGTTGGCGGCCTCATATCGTGCGGAGCTGCATGGCTCGGCGTGGCGATCTGGTCGGCTATCGACGCCTACCAGGTGGCGTCGGGAAAGAGCAAACGATGGTAAGAACAGAGGATATCCTATGACCCTTCTCGAACATCTTGAAGCGATTGACACAATGATAGCGGATCTGCGTCAGCGAGAAGCCGAATACCTGCTGATGATGACCCAAGAGGGTGGGCTGGGTCTTGCACTGGGCAGCGGCTTGGACAGCCATCATCAGGCATGGATATATCACGGACGCGATGGTCTGCCTGATACCATCCGCGACGATGCGGGGCACCAGGCATGGTACTATCACGGCCATGATGGGCTTCCTGACACGTTTCGGGATGATTCGGGCCATCAGGCGCATGTCTATCACGGCCACGACGGGCTCCCCGACACTATCCAGATTGACACATGAATTGAGGAAGACCGAGGCTTGCTCGGAACGACGGTACGCACGCACAGAGACTGACCTATGAAGAAATCGGCCATCAGCGTCCTTGCCTTCTTGCTGTCCGATGAAGACCGAGAGGAGTTCGCACGCCTGACATCGGCCGAAGTTGTTGATCGTGGTCAAGGACTTGACGGGACGATTCACTCAACACCCTTTTCGTCATTTCAGCGGCTACTGCTTGCAGCGTATGCTCATCTGTATTGCGCCCTGCGTTCTCGGAATTTGAGGGACGATCCTGGGTTGTGCCGGTGCCGTTCACTTCTTCAAATTGCCCCTGAGTTTGCCCAGCACGTGAGCAGGAACCTCGCTAGACCCAAAACAAGCGTATGTCCGCCGGCCCGATGCAGGAGCGAAGGCGTCTCGGT
>JBHGBE010000149.1:0-6680 GCA_041946855.1 Phycisphaerae bacterium
CCTCTGGCCACCTCCCGCCGCTATACGTACAATCCGTTGCAGACGGGTGAAATGTTACGCCGAATCAAACACAAGGACATGAGAGGACGCCAATGAGAACCGGATCATCGACGAATCAAGCGCCAGTGGCGATGCCAGCGGTCCTGACGGCTGTTGCGGTAGCGATTGCCTGCGTGGCGGGCTTTGCCCTCGCGCAGGCGGGCGCGCCGGCCGCCAAGCCGACCGCCGACGCGACACAGCCGGCCGGGGCATGGCCGTGCTACCGCGGGCCAAACCGCAACGGCATCAGCACCCAGAAGGACTGGAACAGCGACTGGTCCAAGGCTCCGGCGAAGCTCTGGGAGAAGGACGTCGGCGCCGGCTACTCGGCCGTCGCGGCCGTCGGCGAGCGCATCTACACCATGGGCAACGCCGGCGGCAGGGACACGATCTGGTGCCTGGAGGCCAGGACCGGCAAGGAGGTCTGGAAGTTCCCCTACGCCTGCGCGTCCAAGGGCGGAGACAAAGAGCACAACGGGCCGCGGTCCACGCCGGCCGTCGATGAGGGGCGGGTCTACACGCTCTCCAGCGAGGGCCACATCTTCTGCCTCGACGCGGAGAAGGGCACGAAGATCTGGGAGTTGAACGCCAACCGCGACATCGGGACTCATCCCCCGACATGGGAATACTCCAGCTCGCCGCTGGTGTCGGGCGACAAGGTGTTCTTCGACCTGGGGCCGATCGTGGCGCTGGACAAGAAGACCGGCCGCGGAGTGTGGAAGTCCAAGGCCTCCAAGCCCGGCTACTCCTCGCCCGTGGCGTTCAAGCTTGGCGATCAGGCGCTCATCGCCTCGTTCACCGGCTCGGGGCTCGCGGTGGTCAATGCCGCCAGCGGCGTAGAGATCGCATCGGCCGGGTGGAGCACGTCCTACGACTGCCACGCGGCCACGGTCTGCGTCGAGGGCGACCTGCTGTACATCTCGTCGAACTACGGCGTGGGCTGCGCGCTGTTCAAGCTTGAGGGTGGCAAGCTTCGCCAGCTCTGGCGGAACAAGGAGATCAAGAACCACTTCAACAGCTCTGTGGTCTGGAAGGGCTGCGTCTACGGCGTGGACGAGGGGGGCGCACTGGTGTGCCTGGACCTGGCCAGCGGCGCTGTGAAGTGGAAGCAGAACGGCTTCGGCCGCGGCGGGTCGGTGCTGGTGGCGGATGGCAAGCTCATCGCGATGAGCGACGGCGGCGACATCGGCGTCGCCCCGGCCGGCGCCGAGGGCTTCAAGCCGACGGGCAAGTTCAAGGCCCTCGGCGGCACGTGCTGGACCGTGCCCGTGCTGGCGGATGGCAGGCTCTATGTCCGCAACCACGAGGGCGGGCTTGTGTGCTACGACGTGAGCAAGAGCTAGAAGAAATAACGAATATCGAACAGGAAATATCGAATGACGAAGTGACTCGAGCGACCGGATCCTTCACTTCGATATTCGATAGTTCCTGTTCGATACTCGTGATTCAATCTGAACCAGGGCGACGAGGTCGTCAGGCAGTCAGATTCACCGTCCTTCCCGTTCGGACGGACTCATCGGCCGCCAGGACTATCCGCAGCGAGTTGATCCCGTCGTTCAGGTGGGCCGACAGGTCGATGTCCTCCGTGATCGCCTTCAGCAGGTAACGCTGCTCGCGCCGGCAGAGCTCGGCGTGGTCCGGCTCATCCTTCAGGTCGATGACCTCGTCGGGCCGGGTGAACTTCAGGTCCTTGTCCAGTTCCGCGTGGTGGACCAGCAGCGACTCGGTCTTGCCGTGGGCATTGATGTCGCTGGATGAGCCGCGGGCAGCCGCGCTCGTGGCCACTATGCTCACGCAGCCCTTGGGTCCGACGACGTCCTTCACGAAGAACGCGGTCTCGCTCATCATGGGGCCCCAGCCGGCCTCGTACCAGCCGACCGAGCCGTCGTCGAACGTCACCTGTAGCTGGCCGTAGTTGTACATCGTCGGCGCTATCTCGCCCGAGAGCCTGGCGCCGATGGCCGACACGCGGACGGGGTTTGCGCCGGTCATCTGGCACATCACGTCAACGTAATGGACGCCGCAGTCGACGATGGGCGAGACGGACTGGAGCAGGCCCTTGGCCACGAGCCAGACGTCGGTATGGGTCTGCTGATTGAGGTTCATCCGCATGACCAGCGGCTTGCCCAGCGAGCGGGCGATCTGGATGAACCTGATCCAGGAGGGATGGTGGCGCAGGCCGTAGCCGATGAGCACTTTGCGCCGGGTCTTCGCGGCGGCCGCCGCGATCCGCCGACCGCCCGCCACCGTGGTGGCCATCGGCTTTTCAAGGAAGACGTGCGCCCCGGCCGCCAGCGAGCCAAGAGCGTACTGCTCGTGCGAGTCCGGGAGCGTGCAGATGCTGACCACGTCCGGCCGGGCGGTCTTCATCGCCGTGGCGAAGTCCGTGTAGGTTGGCACGCCTCCCCCCAGCGCCACGGCGGTCGCGTCGCAGCGGGCCCGGTCGCGGTCGACAAGGCCCGTGACCTCGTACTGGTCGATTGCCTTGTATGCCTTAGCGTGGGAAGTCCCCATGCGGCCGCAACCTACCACTATTACTCTCAGCCTCTCGCCCATCGGCGGCGCCTTTCATGTCGCCGACCATCCTAACGCGCGCCGGCGCAGGTTCAATGTCCAATGGCCAAACGCGGGCCGTCAGCCACTTTTGCGTTCTGGATTGGGGAATCTGCACTTATCATTGCCGGTTAGAGAGAAAGGAACAACGATGCGGCTGACAACCTTTGGCTGTCTTGTGGCTGCCCTGGCGTCCGTCTCCGTCGCGGCCGGACCCGTCGGCTGGCGCGGCGATGGCGGCGGTGTGTTCCCCGACGCGGCCGGGCCGACCAAGTGGACGGGGGCAAGCGTCCTCTGGAAGACCAAGCTGCCGGCCTGGGGCAATTCATCGCCGGTAGTGGTGGGCGACAAGGTCTTTGTCACCTGCCAGCCGCACTCGCTGGTCTGCGTGGACGCCAAGACCGGCAACGTCCTGTGGTCCAAGCCCAACTCTTATGAGGACGTTGCGGGCAAGGAGGCCTACGACAAGGATGAGGCCGAGTTCAAGAAGGCCTACGCCGACCGCGAGAACAAGATCGATGAGCTCAAGGGCAAGATCGATGCCGTCCAGAAGAGGATTTCGCCCAAAGGCGATGACGGCGAACTGAACACCGAACTTCGCAAGCTCAAGGAGGACCTGGCCAAGGCGCAGGCCGTCAAGGTCGAGTTCAAGTGGGCCTACCCGCAGCGGCACGCCGAGTGCGGCTTCACCACGCCGACGCCCGCATCCGACGGCAAGCGCGTCTATGCCCTGTTCGGCACGGGCATCGCGGCCTGCTACGACCTGGACGGCAACCGCAAGTGGATCAAGTTCGTCGAGCGGCCGACGCACGCCTACGGCCAGGGCAGTTCGCCAGTGCTGGTCGGGGGCAAGGTCATACTGCACATCGCGGGCCTGACGGCGCTCGATGCTGGCACGGGCGAGGTCATCTGGAAGACGCCATCGGCCCGCGCGTGGGGCACGCCGGCCCGCGCGAAGATAGGCGACGTGGACGTGGTAATCACCGCCAGCGGCGACTGCGCCCGCGTGAGCGACGGCAAGATCCTCGCAAGCGGCCTGGGCAATCTCGGGTCGGCCAGCCCGATCGTCTCCGGCGGGGCCGTCTACTTCGTCCAGGAGGGCGGCAAGGCGTGGAAGCTCCCCGCCGAGATCAAGGATGACAAGGCCACGTTCGAGCTGCTCTGGACGCTGGGCGCCGAGCCCAAGAGCTACTACGCCTCGCCCGTGCTGGTCGATGGGCTGATCTACGCCTGCAACGCCACCAACATGTTGACGTGCATCGACGCCAAGGACGGCAAGGAGGTCTACCGCAAGACGCTGGATTTGGGCGGCGGGAACGTCTTCCCAAGCCTGGCGGCGGCCGGCAAGCTCGTTTACATCATGCACTCCAGCGGCACGGCCGTCATCGTCGAGGCCGGGCGCGAGTTCAGCCAGGCCGCCAGGTGCGCCGCCGAGCCGCTGCGGAGCAGTCCGGTCTTCGACGGCAGGCGGATGTACATCCGCGGGCTGGAGAACCTGTGGTGCGTGGGCGAATAGATTGCGGATTGTGGATTGCGGATTCCCACGTGCGATGGTTGACCTCCACGCCCATGATCTGTGGTACAAGAGAGGGATATGGACAAAGGCCCGAACCCGACGAGCGACCTGCCGACAATCCTCTACTGTCATTGCGCCCACTCGCAGATTGTGCCTGCCGAGACGAAGACGGCCGTGCTGAAGGCGCTGTGCGAGTCCGGCCGGCTGTTTGTGGCCGTCGCGGACCTGTGCGAGCGCTGCGCAAGAGGCGATCAGACGATCGGCGCATTGCTTGCTGGAGATGGCGGCCGTGGAGGCCGCGTACGGATCGTGGCGTGCTTTGAGCGGGCCGTCAAGTGGCTGCTCGACGCGGCGGGCTTCCGCGCCAACGCGGCCGCGCTCAACATGCGCCAGACGCCGCCGGCGGAAGCGGGCGCGGGGCTGTTGACCGAAGAAGGAAGGCAGGACGCGAGGACAAGAGGACAGGAGGCAGGACCTGCCGAAGCGGAGAGTTCCGTCCTCCCTTCCTCTTCACTCCCCACTCCCCACACACCGCTCCCCACTGTCGTTGTGTATGAGGGCACAGGGTCGCGCCCTCTCGACGCCGTCAGGCGCTTTGAAGTCGTCAGGACGCTCCTGGAAAGGGGCTATGGCGTGTCCGTCGGCGCTGGCCCGACTTCGGCCTTGCCCATTTCCGGCCCGGCCGTTATCCTCGGCCAATTCGCGGGACCATCCTTCCCGGAAGCGCACATAAGTAGGGACAGTCCCCATTTATTTGTGGATATCGCCGTCCTCGATGGCCCGGCGCTGGTCGAGGCCGTCGCCGCCGCGTGCGAGGGGCTTGGCCTCCCGGCCGCCGGGAAGTGGCTGCCGTGGTTCCCGGTCATCGACCGCTCGCGATGCACGGATTGCAGACAGTGCCACGGCTTCTGCCTGTTCGGCGTGTACGAGGTCCGCGAGGGCCGCGTCGTCGTCGCCCATCCCGACAAGTGCAAGGCGCACTGCCCGGCCTGCGCGCGGGTGTGTCCGGCGGCCGCGATCATCTTCCCCAAGTACCCGCTGGCGCCGATCAACGGCGACGAGGTCCGCCCCGGCGACCTCGGCGCCCAGAAGATGCGGACCGACATGTCCGCGCTGCTCAAGGGCGACGTATACGCGGCCCTTCGCAGCCGCTCGGGGACCGCGGCAGCGGGCGCACCATCGGGCACATCAGCGGGCGCCACAGGCGGCGCGTTCCCCAATCCCGATGAGATCGTCCGCGCCATGGAAGAGCGCCGCAAGTGCGCCTGCAAGAACGGCCAGACCAAACCGGACGCCAATGCCTCCAAGAGCCAGTGATCTTCACCCTTCCGTCGTCCTTGTGGCCGACAGGACGCTCAGCGCCCGCTATCCGACGCTGTTCGAGGGCATCTTCGCCACGATGCAGACAACGCAGGTGCCCGCGATTGTGATGCGCAGTTTCGTCTCGCCGCGAGCGCGGGCGGATGGCGACGGCCGGGCCTTGATCGCGCCGCTGGGCCTTCGCCGGATCGAGGCGGCGCTGCTGGCGGGGGCCGCCGGCAAGGAGGATACGGCCGGGCCGGGCGATGCGGCCGGCACCTCGCTCGCAGCGCCTCTGCCGCCGGAGGAAGTGGCCTGCGCCACGCCCGAATCGCTGCCGCGACTGCTGGGGCCGTGGACGAAGATCGTCGCCGTCTCCTCCAGCGACCCGATGGGCATCGGCATGACCAACACCACCACGACGCAGTTCTGGAAGGGCCGGCTATACACGGCCGTGTGGATGGAACGGCTGATGGCCCGGGTGCGGGCGGGGAAGGACAGGCACGGGTTCACCGTGGTCGGCGGCGGCGGCGGGGCGTGGCAGTGGGTGCAGAACCCCAGCGTCGCCCGCGAGCAGGGCTTCGACGTGATCTTCGACGGCTACTTCGAGAACAAAGGCCCGGCCCTGTTCGCCGAGCTGCTGGCCGGCAGGCAGCCGGCGGAGCTTGTCCGCGAAGACGGCACCGCGATACGCGGCCTTAAGCCGATTCGCAGCCCGAGCGTCTTCGGCGCTATCGAGCTATCTCGCGGTTGCGGCAAGGGCTGCCGCTTCTGCACCAGCGCCCGGCGGCCGATGGAGCACGTGCCGCAAGACGCGATCCTGTCCGACATCCATACCAACGTCGCCGCCGGCGTCCGCAGCGTCGTCTTCGGCAGCGAGGATTTCTTCCGCTACGGCGCCTCCGGGCCGAAGGTCCAGTTCGAGAAGCTCCGCTCGCTCCTCGAGGCGATGCGCCAAGTCGTGGGCGTGTCGTTCGTGCAGATCGACCACGCCAACGTCTCCTCGGTGGTGCAGTACGAGGATGAGCAGTTGCGAGAGGTCCATCGCCTCCTCCAGCGCGAGCGGCGGACCGACTTCCTGTGGGTCAACATGGGCATCGAATCGGCCAACGGCCGTCTGGTGGCCGCCAACAGCCCCGGCAAGGTCGCCCCGTTCCGCGCGGATGACTGGGAGGACATGGTCCGCCAGGCGGCCGATAAAATGGTCCGCACCGGCTTCTTCCCGGTCTTCAGCGTGATTCTCGGCCTGCCCGGCGAGACGCTCGACGATGTC
>JBHGBE010000015.1:0-77727 GCA_041946855.1 Phycisphaerae bacterium
TTTTGTGTCCCGGTAAGGTCTATCGGCAAATCACGGGTTATTCGGATAGGCTCTAAGGAACTCACCCATGGAACCGTTGGCAGATCTTCACTGCCATTACCTTGCGCAGGATCCAGACGCATTGGCCGGTTTCAAGCGGCTGGCCAAGTCGCCGGATATATTCCTGGTCGCGGTCTGCGCGCTGGACCTGAAACTGCCGCCCGGCGCGGCGGCCTGGCCGAGGCCGAGATCGACCGCATCTTCCACGACAACGGCCTGGCCGTGCTGGGCCAAGTCGGTCAGTAGTTGGTGACATTTCCGCCTGCGCGCGGTATTATCCTTGGCGCGGGAGGAATTGGTTCGCGTGCGAGGCTGCGACATGAGAAGCAAGACAGGCTTCACACTCGTCGAACTGCTGGTCGTGATCTCGATCATCGCCCTCCTGGTGGCGATACTCGTTCCGTCGATGGGCCGGGCCAGCGGCGACCCGTTCTACCCTTGAGGTCGTGATGGCCGGCTTGCCGTTCCTGAACACTATGGGCTCGCGATGGCAGCTTGTCGCCATCTGCGCAGTCGCGGCCGTCGCGGTTGCCATCGCCGTGCTTGCCTGCTGGCACGCCATGGTGGGGCCGGCGGGGCAGAAGATGCACTTCACCTGCGACGCCTGCGGCTACCAGTGGGACGAGCCGGCCGGCGCCTCGCACGCCTGCCCGAAGTGCGGCGGGGCGGCCGTCCTCAAGGTCTACTTCAATTGCCCGCAGTGCGGCAACGTCTTCTGCGGCCTGGAGACGGTCAAGGACGCCGTCGGCCGTTTCAAGTACCGCCTCGCGGGGACGAGCCAGTGGAGCGCCACCCGCCCCGCGCCGCCGACATGCCCCAAGTGCAAGGTCGCCTCGCCGGACATCTACGAACGCGGCGTGCAAAGCGGCGTCGTCGGCGCCCAGCCCTCTGACGACGCCGCGCCTGTGCTCGGGGGAAACTGACGCCCCCAATGGCCGGTTGATGCTTGCCTGCCTCCGGCCCGTGCATTAGGACATGGCCTGGGACGCCGACATGACCGACATCGACCTGCACGTCATCGAGCCGTCCGGCGAGGAGGCGTTCTACGGCCACAACCGCACGACCATCGGCGGCCTGGTCAGCCGCGACTTCACGCAGGGCTACGGTCCCGAGGAGTACGTCCTCCGCAAGGGCATGCACGGCGTGTACAAGATCAACGTGAACTACTTCGGCAGCCGGTCGGCCGCCCTACAGGGCCCGACGACAGTTCAGGTGGACGTGTTCACCAACTACGGCCGTCCCAACGAAAAGAGCAAAGCCTCACTCTCCGCCTGGCGGAACAGAAGGAAACCGCGCCGGTGGGAGAGATCGAATACTGATTCACGGCGCGGGGTTCGAGGCGGGCAGCGTCGCCGGCTGCTCCTTCAGCACTTGGTCCATCGCCCGAGGGGAGATGATGATGCGCTTGATGTAGGTGAAGTCGGCGAGCTTCTGGCCGACTTCGCCCTTGGAGCGTTCGGTCAGCGCCATCGGCCCGACGCGCCGGCCGTCGCGCTCGATCCAGAGCGGCTGGCCCTTGATCGCGCCGGTGATCGTCGAGTCGTCGATGAGGTGGAAGCGCCAGAGCATCCGCCGCGTGGGATACTCGCGGCCGGTGAAAACCTTCTCCGGCACGCCCATCTCCTTCCACCGCCACTCCTGCTCCATCTTCTCTTCGACGACCTCGGCCGTGATGGACAGGACGGTGATGAAGGGGATCATCCGCCATCGCTGCTCGGACTCGACGTAGACGATCCAGGGCTTCTCAGCCGTCGTGAAGAGCCAGCCGGCCATGAGGCGGCCGTTGGAAAGCTCGACCACGCCGGGCAGGGCGTCCTCGCGGCGGGGCCGGGAGTTGTCCGGCGAGGTGATCGTGTCGGGGCCGGTGAGGCCGGCGGGCTTGGACGTTGGTTTGTCCTCGGGCTTGTCGAGGTTCAGGTCCTGCGCCCGGGCGGGCTTGGCGGCCGGGCCGTTCATCGTCGCCACGCTGGCAATGAGCGTTGCGGCAGCCATCGTCGCAGGAAGGAGCCATCGCCGGGTTCTGCGGCACGGTTCATGGCGGTTCGGGGAGCCATCTGGTCTGCTGAAAAGTAGTGACTGTCCCGACTTTTCAAAAGTCGGGACAGTCACTACTTTTTCGGGCAACTCCCAAGGAGTACCCACGTGAACCACGCCGGTTTTGCGGAAAGTCCCATGCACAGGCTTCGCTCGTGCTCGGGGATATATTATGCCCCGTCGCGGCGGGAGGCACAATGGCTTGGCCGGGCCAAGGGCTGATCGTTGATTGGTGAATCCGTGAATCGGTTAGTCGGGAAGGCACGCTCCGAACTTCTGTCCCGATTAGCCGATCAACCGATTCACCGATTGACTTCCGGTTTTCGCCATCGCGGCATAGACCTCGCGGAACACATCCGCCGCGCGTGCGTCGAAGAGGACGAAGTAGACGTCGGTGAGCTTGGTGCCTGCGGCGATGTGGCGGCGGACCTCTTCCAGCATGATCTGTGCGCACTGGCGCATGGGGAAGCCGGCGATGCCCGTGCCGGTGGCGGGGAATGCCAGCGTTTTCAGGCCCTTGTCCTCGGCGATCTTCAGCACGGCGGCGGTCGAGGCGCGGAGCGCATCGGCCGTCGTCAGGCCGCCCAGGCGCATGGAGGCCTGGTGGATGACGAACCTCGCCGGCAGCCGCCCAGCGCCGGTGATGGCCGCCTCGCCCACCTCGACCGGCCCGTGCTCGAAGCACTCGCGCTGTATCTCCGGCCCGCCCTTGCGCGCGATCGCGCCGGCCAGGCCGCCGCCAAGCTCGAGGTCGTTGTTCGCGGCGTTGACGATGGCGTCGACCTTGTACGCCGTCAGGTCGCCCTGCTCAATGTGAATGTTGGTCATGGCGGTTCTCCGGCTGTGACGTTACTATTATTGCCGCTGACGGCACGGATTCAACCAGCCATGTCGACCGGGTAGGCATCCGTGCAATCTGCGAAATCTGCGGATATGAACCGAGTCTGCGTCATAGACATCGCGGCGTTGAGCCCTCGCCTGGCGACGCGCGTGGACGGGCTGTGGATCAACTCGCTTCCGAGCCGGCCGCGGGCGATGAAGCCGACGCTGCCGGCCGTCGCGGCCAGCGTGCAGGCGTCGATGACCACAGGCGCGGCGCCCGGGCAGCACGGCGTGATCGGCGGGGGCCTCTTCCGCCGGGGCCGGCGAGAGGTCAGCCTCGACGAACGGTCAAACACGCTGCTGGCGAAGAAGCGATTCTGGCACGCGCGGCGGCTGGGGATGCCCAAGACCGCCCTTGTGTTCTGGACAAACCCACTGGCCGGCGCGGCGGACTTCGTGCTGGGCGCGATGACCAACGGGCCGTCGGGCGTGTCGCTGGCGGACCTGCCGGTGGGCCTGTACGCCAGGCTTGCGGCCGAGATCGGCCCGTGCGATACGGCGCTCCTGCGCGGGCCGGGCGCATCATGGCCGGCGGCGGGATGGATCGCCGATGCGGCCGCGAGCATCTGGCGCGAACAGAAGCCGCAGTTGGCCTGGGTTTACATGCCGGGCGTGGACTTCGAGGCGGTGCGGCACGGCGTGGACTCCGCTCACGCGGCCGAGGCGCTGAGGGTGCTGGACCTACAGGCGCATCGCCTGGCTGAAGAAGTGGCCGCCGGCGGCGGGCGGACGGTGATCGTCAGCGACGGCGGGTACGTCAACGTTTCGACGGTCGCCTTCCCGAACATCCGGCTGCACCAGGCGGGGCTGCTCAAGACGGTCCAGACCGACCTGGGCGAGATGGCCGACCTGGAGAACTCGGCGGCCTTCGCCATGGTCGATCACCAGATTGGATACGTCTACTGCGCGGACGCCGCCGCGGTGCAGGCGGCCGGCGAGGCGCTGGCGGGGCTGAACGGCGTCGCGCAGATCCTCCGGCCGTCGGAGGCGCTGGACTGCGGTATAGGCTGCGAGCGGGCGGGCGATATTATGCTACTCGCCCGGCCCGATGCGTGGCTGAGCTATCGCTGGTGGCCCGAGGATGATCGAGCGCCGCGCGCCGCCGACCGGTGGGACGTGCAGGGCAAGCTGGGCCACGACCCGTGCGAACTCTTCGCCGCGCCGTTCGGCGAGGAGGGCCGCGGGCAACAATCCGACGCCGGCAGGATCGATCCGAATCCCGCCCGCGTCCGCGCAAGCAGGGGGCTGGTGCCGCCCGATCCGGCCGATCACGCCGTCCTGGCCGCGACGTGCGAGATTGACGCGCCGGAGGACCTCAAGGTCACGGACCTGCCGAGGATCGTCGAGCGGCTCATGCTGGCGTGACGTTGCGGTTGGCCTTGTACACGTCGCCAAGCGGCGTGGCGATCTTCAGATAATTCCGCTGGAGCTTCGCATCGGCCAGTTCGTGGTAGTCGGCGGCGCGGCGGGCGAGCATCGACGGCACGTGGGCCAGAAGGTACGTCCGCCTTGCGGCCGCGTCGAGGGTGACGGTCAGGCGCTGCGGCCGGCCGGCGCGGCCACCCGACATGCCGATCACCTCGCCAAGCGGGTTGATCGCGCAGCAGATTCCGCTGTAGCCCCACTCGGATGGCTTGCCGGCGACGTGCGCCTGCGCGTGGCTGACCGAGAGGACGAACAGGCGATTGTCCTGCGCCCGCGCCCGCAGCGCGACCAGCCTCTCCAGCCGCCAGGCCTTGCGGGTCAGCGGCAGCGACGTGAACGGCGACAGGAGCAACTCCGCCCCCTTGAGCGCCAGGATGCGAGCGCACTCCGGGAACATGTTGTCGTAGCAGATCGAGCAGCCCACGCGGACAAAGCCCAGGTCGTGGACGGGGAACAGCTCCTTCTCGAAGCTCGACTGCCCGCCCTGGTGGACCTTGCGGTAGGCGCCGATCATGCCGCGCGGCCCCGCGTATGCCTGCGTGACGCAGATCCGGCCCTTGCGCTTCTCGTAGAGGCCGACGGCGATGACGACGCCGGTGCGCCTGGCGGCGCGGAGCACCTCCAGCATCGGCGGGCTGTCGAGCGTGACGGCGACCTGCTCCAAGCTGGGCCGGGTCTCGCCCGTGGGCCAATCCGCGCCGGTCAGGCAGCACTCCGGCAGGAGGAGCAGCCGCGAGTTGTCATCCGCGGCGCGCTGGGCGGCCTTGACGACCTCGGCGAGGTTCTCGTCTACGCAACCCCAGCGCGACTTGATCGACGCGGCCGTGACGGTGACGTGCTTATCCATACTTCCTCTTCGTAGTGATGCGGCGTGTCAGTAGCAATGTGGCGTGGGCCTCCGGCCCGCGCGTCTTGCGGGCATCTTGCCCGCGCCCGGCATGAACAACGACACTCGCGGGCGGGACGCCCGCCGGACGCGCGGGCGCTGGCGCCCATGCCACGGACTCAAGCGATCCGGCCGTCCTTCAGGTGCAATGTACGCTGGGCATGGGCGGCCGCGTTGACATCGTGCGTCACCAGCAGCACGGCCCCGCCGGACGCCGCGAACTCGCCCAGGTAGCCGAGGACCACCTTCGCGTTATTGGCGTCCAGGTTTCCCGTCGGCTCATCGGCCAGCAGAAGCTTGGGGCGGTTGAGCAGCGCCCGCGCCAGGGCCGCCCGCTGGCGCTCGCCCGTGCTGAGCTCGCTCGGCAGGTGATGCGCCCGGCCGGACAGGCCGAAGTGCTCGATCAGCTCGGCCGCCCGGTCCCGCCCGTCGCCGCCGGCCGCGAGCGACGGCGAGCGCACGTTGTCCAGCACGCTCAGATACGGCACGAGATGGAACTGCTGGAAGACGAAGCCCACGGTCGTCGCGCGAAAGGCGGCCCGCTGTTCGGCGGACATCGCGTACGGGTCGCGCCCGTCGATCAGCACGCCGCCGCTGTCGGGCGCCATCAGGCCGCCGGCGATCAGGAGCAGCGTCGTCTTTCCACAGCCGCTGGCGCCCTGGACCGCGACGAATTGCCCGGCCTCAAGGTTGAGGCCCGCGCCCGCCAGCACATCGACCGTGCGGCCGGACTTGCGATACGACTTGGCCAGGTCGCGGATTTCGAGCATCGCCTATTCCTTCCCCAGCACGTCGGCCGGATCGCTCCGCGCCGCGAGGGTCGCCGGGGCCCAGCTCGCGAAGCACGCCAGCAGCGGCGAGGCCACCAGCACGGCCGCCAGCAGCCAGGGCATCATCAGTTGGCCCAGCCGCAGGCCGGCGCCGCCCGGAGAATCGAACATCCTCGCCCATCCGCCGGCCACGCCGAACCCGGCCGCATAGCCCAGCACCGCACCGACAAGCCCGACGAGCATCGCCTTGGCCAGGAACAGCGCCATCACCTGCCGCGATCGCACGCCGATGGCCCGCAGGATGCCGATCTCCTCGCGCCGCTGGTGGACGTTCCCCAGCGATAGGAGGCCGATCCACACCGCGCAGCCGACCATGACCAGCGGGACCAGGCAGGCGGCCAGGACCTCTCGGGTCTGCCGCAGGCGCTCGCGGGCGGCGGCTTCGGCGGCGATCGCGTCCCGGCTCCGCGCGGCCGCCAGATCACGGGCCTTCTCGCGGGCGGTGGCCTTGTTGGCGAGCTCCTTGATCTGCACGTCGGGCAGGAGCTTCGTGATCTCCGCGACGACCGCCTTGATCCCCACGCCGGCGCACATGCACTTGAGCGCCTGGATGGCGTTGATCTGGCCCTTCTTGTCCAGCAGCTCCTGCGCGGCGGCCAGGTCGACCCACGCCGTGATGTCGTCGGTGCTGAACCGCTCCTCGTGGCAGCGGGCGACCTCGAAGGGCCGGCCCATCAGCGTGATCTTGTCGCCGGCCTTGAGGTCCATGTCGCTCCAGAGCGAGTATCCGAGGACGATCTTGCCCGGCGCTACGGCCGCCACGATGGGCTTCTTCGGGTCGCGCTGCATCAGCGGCATCTCGCCGCGCGTGCCGCAGAGGATGATCGTCCGCTGGCGCTCCGGCCACTTGACCTTCTGCTCCAGGATCGGCATGAGGTGCTGGATCATGACGATCTTCGAGCCTGACAGCCGCTTGACGTATTCCTCGGGCATCGTGGCGGTGGCGTAGCCCTGGGCGAGGTAGTCGCCGATGTTCTGGCCCGCCGGCAAAATGAGCGTGTTGTAGCCCATCTGCACGGTCAGCTTGCGGATTTCATCCTCGAAGATGTCAAGCTCGGCCCTGGCCTTACGCGTCTTGTCGGCGAGGATCTCCTCCGTTCCCAGGTCGTGCGCGCGAAGGAGGGTCAGTGCGCCCACCGCGCAGGCCACGGCCACCAGCACCGCCACAAGGGCCAGCGCGAAGTTCAGTTTGCGGTGGACGATCTCCTTGATGACCAGCCGCCAGATGCTCATGCTCTTCTGGAACGCCCCGCGACGACGATTACCATCACTATCGCGCCGACGATGACCGCCAGCGCCGCCAGCACCACCGGCACCAGCACAACGCCCGAGATGGCCGACACCCCGCCGGCCGGCGTCGCGCCCGGAACGGCCATGGCGGGAGGATTGGCGGCCGGCGCGCCTGTCGGGTCGGCCGTCATGTCCGTAAGCCCCATCAGCGGAGGAAGCGGCTTGTCCTTGGTGAGCCGGCCGACCAGCCCGGCGTCCCAGTCGGCGAAGACCAGCATGTCGATGCCCGGGTTCTGCTCCTTGACCTGGCATGAGCAGTCGCCCACCAGGAACGCACACGCGTCATCGATGTTGCTCTTGACCAGGCCCTTGCCGGACAGCGGCCCCAGCACCCGCCCGCGCCCGAACACCGGGAACGCGATCGGCTCCTTGATGTCCGCCAGGCCCTTCTCGATGTTCAGGAGCATGGCGATAAAGCCCCGCTCCGCCTGGTCCTTGCGGCTCAGGCGGACCATTGAGAATGTCACGCGAAGCTTTTCCGGGTTCATCGCCGCACCGCCTTCGGCGCCTGGGGTGACTTCCGGCGGCGCTTCGCCCTCAGGCGGCTGGTCGGGGGAGGAGATCTCCAGCGTGTTCTGCATCTCCTTGAGCTCATCGGCCAGCAGCCTTGCGGCGGCGTCATCCTTGGCCTTGTCGCCGCACTCCAGCAGCACCCACACGGCCGCGTCGCCTTCGAGGATGCGCTTGGCGACCTCCTGGCGCTTGGGGGAGTCGGCCAGTGCCCTGGCCTCGCCCGCCGAGAGCAGGCCCGCCCAGACTACCGGCGGATTGCGCGATGACGGCGGGTATCGCACCACCATCCACGGCCGTTCCGCGCCGGCGGCCCTGGGGTCCTTCGATTGCGCCTGCCAGAGGGGCCAGAGGTCATCCTCCGGCACGGGCCAGTACGCCTCCTGCGTGGATGGCTCCGTTGGGCGCGGGGGAGGAGGCGTGAGCGTGCTCACATCGACGGTCCGCACGACGAGGTTCGCGCCCGTTCCGCTGGACGGGGCGATCTTCTCAAACCAGTTGACCACGCCCTGGTCGGCGGCGCTGAGCGGGCCTTTGTGGAATATCACCACGTCGTAGGCGTCGCTGGGCCAGTTCTCCAGCGCGTACCGGAACACTGGGATGTTGCATGCGGCGGCCGGCGCCGCGACGGCGATCAGCAAGCCCGCCGCCAGGAGGACGGCCAACAGAAATCGGCGGATCGGACAATGGCGATGTTCACACAAGAAGATTTCGGCGTCGCTCATTTCGCTGCATTCCTTTGCATCTATCATAACATGCGAGTAAGGCATGGACGAGGCCAAACGCCCAGAACCGCCCTTCGGCGGGCGCTCAGTTCGCCCTCATCATCGCCGGGAAGACGCCATTCATGCATATTTCCTCAGCAGAACGCCCGCCTTCTTGAAGACCTCCGGCCCGGCCAGCGCCTTGTTGCTCCATATCGCCAGTTCAAGGGCGCTATGCGAAGGCGACGGCGTGTCGGCGATCTCGCCGAATCGCCTGACCGCCTCCTTTATCAAGGCGATGGCGGCGGCCGTCACCTCGCGCAGGTTCCCGATGATCTCCTTGAGCAGTTCGTGCTTGTCCAGGTCGGCCGGGGCCGGCCGCCAGCAGTCGTAGTCGCTGGGCAGGCAGATGATCGCGTAGGCCATCTCGGCCTCCTTGGCGAGCTTGGCCTCGGGCATGACGGTCATTCCGATAACGTCGCCGCCCCACGTGCGGTGCATCTCGCTCTCGGCGCGGGTCGAGAAGGCCGGGCCTTCCATGCAGACGTACGTGCCGCCGTCATGCACCGTCGTCCCGACGGCCGTGCGGCAGGCGTACAGGTGCCGCCGCAGCACCGGGCAGAACGGATAGGCGAATTCTATGTGGACGGCCAGGTCGTCGAAGAACGTCCCCACGCGGCGATAGGTCTTGTCGATGACCTGATCGGCGATAACGAGGTCGCGGGGCTTGACATCCTCGCGCAGCGAGCCGACCGCGCCCGAGGCGATGACGTGCGTACAGCCCAGGGCCTTCAGCGCGTAGACATTCGCCCGATAATTCACCGACGAGGGGGGAATCAGGTGTCCCGGCCCGTGGCGGTTGAGGATGGCTATCGGCGTGCCGGACCACTCGGTCTCGATGATCGCGTCGGACGGCGGGCCGAACGGCGTGTCAACCTTGACGCTCCTGCCCGCATGGCCCTCGCACAGGGCGTCGCCCAATCCGCTGCCGCCGATAATCCCCAGTTTGGCCTTGGACATCCCTGCTACTCCTTTCCTATTAGTCCTATCCGTCCTATCTGTCCTATTTGTCCTATCGGTCCCATGCCGCTCGAAGCAGATAGGACAAACAGGACGGATAGGACGTATAGGACAGCCTTCATGCGTTCAGTCTTCCCGGCCGGGGTCAGTGAGTCGCTTGATGGCGTCCTCCACGCTACCAAGGGAGACGTTGCGGACGATGGGCTTGGTCAGCGTCCCGGTCACGCGGATCTCGCTGATCTGCCGGGAGAGTTGGTCTAGCAGCAGGCCCAGGCTCTCGATTCGCGGCAGCGAGCCGCCGACCTTGCTCAGGAAAGTCATCTGGAGGGCCTCGGTCTTGGTGTCTATCCTGCCGGAGCCCACGAGCGACAGTCCGCTGGCGTTGAGGTAAATCTCCTTGAGCAGCAGCGTGTTGCCCTTGAGCTCGTATCGCACGACGCCGTCATTGAATGGCGTCCCGCCGGGCAGGAACACCAGCATCACCTTCTGGGGGCTGACCACGACGGGCGCCCTGTTGGTCTTGGCCTTGCTGAGGTAAAGCTCGCCCGCCGCCTGCTGGCTGACCTGCTGGCCTGGGCGCGTAATCAGGCTCAGCGTGCCGGCCATGCTGCCTTCGATCTTGACCTGCTTGGCCGGGTCATCGATGCCGGCGTTGAAAAGGTCGAAGAGGCTGATGTCGTTGACCTTCAGTTGTATCGCGCTGCCAAGCGGCGGCACGAGCCGTACCTCCGCCTCGCCCGCAAGGCGGCCGCCCATCGTCCTGGCGGCGATGTCCTCCACGCGGAGCGACGCGCCGCGCGGGCTCTTGCGGAGCATGGCGCTGATGTTCGTGATTTTCCGCTTGGCCAACTCAAGGGACTCGAATCTTGCCTCCGCGTCCACTCCCATCCCGTCGCCGCCGGCGCCCCACTGGCCCTTGATCGTCCCGGTCACTGTCTTGTCGCCGAAGCCAACGTCGAGGCGGGCGTCGCGGAGGGCGACAGCGCCGTCGAATGACCACGTGGGCGCGGTTTCCTGAGTGGCCGGGGCGCTGGCGGCCGTCGAGGGCGCGCTTGCCGACGATGGCACTCGCGCGGGCATGCGCAGCGCAAGGGTCCCGCTTGAGGCAAGCCCGCCGGCAAGCGCGTTGGGCGACGGCCCGCGCGCCATCCGCAGGTCCGTTATGTCCAGGTCGCAAGCGCCTCCGGGCTTGATGCTGTCCATGAGCGAGCCCGCGGTTTTCGGCAGGGCCTTCAGCAGGTCCGCGTCGATGGCCAGGTTCGCGGCCTTCAGGGAGAGATTCGCCAGGCTGGACGCCTCGTCGTAGGCGATCGCCCCGGACACGTCGAACGCCGTCTGGCCGTCGGCGGCGTGCATGCTATCCAGCGCTATCCGGCCCGGCGTGATCACGGCCGTCCCCGTCACGTTGCGGAAGCGGTACGGGAACTCCTGGTACTGGAGATCCATGCCCTTTGGCCGCAGCGTCACCGCGAAGTCGCTGCCGGCAGCCATGCCGGGCAGGCCCTGGCGGTAGTCCACCGCCAGGTCGGCCTTACCCGCGGGGGCCAGCCGCTCCCAGGCGCGCTTGGCGGCCGGCGGAATGGCCTTGAACAGGTCATCGTCGAGCGGCACGTCTTCGGACAAGACGTGGAGGTCCACCCCCGGCTTCGCGCCCCCAAGCAGCACCTCGCCCTTCACGCGGAAGGGCGAGCGTCCGTGTACGCCATCGAGCTTCTCCATGACAAGGCGGTCAGACGCTATCGTCACGACGCCGCCCGCGCCGGTCACCGAATACGGGAAGGACTCCAGTTGGTAGTTGACGCCGGCCAGATCGGCGCGAATGTCATATTCCAGCGGCCCGCCGCGGCTCTGGCGGAGCGTGGCCCTGGCCGTCATCGCCTGCCCGCTCGCGTGCAACTGGGCGAGCATGGCCCGCGCCTTCTCACCCAGCGCCGCCGACAGCGCCTCGTCAATCGGGAACCGCTTGGCATTGATCGTCATGTTCACGTCGGGCGTCTTGGAGTCGGCGCCCTTGATCGTGCCGGCCAGGGTGCAGCTCATGCCGCCCCGCTGGCCCTGGAGCGAGTCCACGGCCACGTCGGAGTCGTCTATGCGGATCTCGCCCATGAGCTTGTCGACGCGGTATGGGAACATCTCGTGGCACATCGAGGCCTCGCCGTCGAGCCTGACTGCCACGCGGACGCGGTCGCGCGTTTGGCCCTGGCCCCTTGTGACCTGCACGTGGCCGCTGCCGCGCCCGACCGGGTTGATGGTCGGCCAGATCCCGGCCATCTTGGTCCCGATGGCCTCCCGGAGGTCGTCGTCGAACGGAACGTTGATGGCGTCCGTGTTGATGTCGTAGGTCCGGCCGTCCGCGGAGGCGGTCCCGGTGATGGTCAGCCGCGCCGGGCCATGCCGCCCGGTCACGTCCTTGATGCTCATAGCCCCATCCGCCAGGACCAACCTGCCGCGCACGTTGGTCAGCTTGTACGGGAAGTACATGTAGGAGATCGACATGTCCTCCGGCTCCAGCGTCCCGCCGATGCGCATGGTCCCATCGGGCAGCCGCTGGAGCCGGCCCGACAGGGAGCACTTGCCCGACGGCTGGTAGGCCGTCCGGATGTCGCGGACTACATCGGCGATTGTCCCACTGACCTGTTCCTGGGCGGGCAGCGCCATTCCGCGGATGGAGATGTCCAGTTCGCACGGGCTTGTGGGCTCGTAGCCGCAGTACCGTCCTGAGACGGCGAACTCGGCGTTGGCCGCCTGGACGATCCGTCCCGTGATGCCGCTCAGCGTCATGCCGCCGTCGTCGAAGATGACCTTGCCGCAGACGTTGGCCAGCTCCAGCCCGCCTTCTTCGCGCGGGAGCTTGAGCATCAGGCCGGTCATCTCGACCTCGTGCGTGCCGAGCTTACCCGCCTGGCCGTCCGCGACCTGCTTGAACCGGATGCCCTCGCCCCGCACGTCGTATCGCCGCAGGACCTGGCTGTACCGCAGCGGGAGCAGCTTCGCAAGGTCGCCGATGTCGGGGAAAGCGCCCTGGACATCCGACATCTGGCCGCTCACGAGGTCGTATTTCATGTAGCCCGAGGCAGGATCCTTTCCGGGCCGGATGAGCCTCCAATCTATGCCGTAGGCGTGCGGCCCGGCCTGGCGCAGGGCGAGATTCAGCGGGATCTCCACCGCGGCCTTGCCCAGTTCGTCGCCCGTCCGCATGATCCTGAGCGGCCAGATGTTGATCGGAGGCAGTTCATCGGGAAGGGACCATCCGCCCGGCCCAGTGTCTTTCCCGGCTGCGCCCAGCAGTTGGCGCGCCTCGTACGCGCCCTTCTGGACGTCATAGGGTATCATCAGCCCCGTTATGTCCACGGAGGTGGGGCGGAGGCGGCCCTCCAGCAGGCCCCATGGGTTCAGCTTCATCACGGCAATGTCGGCCCGGATGATTGGGGAGCGCGCGTCGTCGGCGGGCGCGAAAAGCCGAACGTCCCGCAGTTGCAGGCCGCCGAACAGGCTGAAATGCGCGCGGCCGACGCGGACGGGCGAGCCGGTGGCCTCCCGGAGATACCGCTCGGCCTGTCGCGCGACACGATGGTCATTGGTGAAGTGCCAGTACGCGTACACCGCGGCCAGGAGCGCCAACATCAGCCCCAGCACCATCCTGTGCCGGCGCGGCGAGACGAATCGCCAGGCCCGCCTGCGGCGGCGCAGGCGCATCTTCCACCATGCCCCGGTCCTATCGACCATCGGGCCTATTATAGTCTTCCGCGGGCCTGGCGGCAGCGCCTTGTGCCTTTGGCGCTCGGACGCGAGGCTTGGGCGCCCTCAAGTGCAGCACGGCCGCCGCCTTCTCGACTGACGCGGCCAGCTCCTCGGCCGTCAGCGCATCCCGAACGCGAAGGATCAGCCCCCGCTTCTGGTCGCTACAGCAGAGGTAGTGCGCCACCAGGCCGATCCGCCACCTTCGGGCCGCCGCGTCGCCGTCGAACGCGCCTCGCCACGCGCGCGCCCGCTCGACGGCCGCCGCCGTCTGGTCCGCCTTGACGGGATAGTCCAAGTCCCCGGCCCTTTCGACGGCGCTGCTGTCGGCAAGGAATGCCCTGGCCTTCCGCGACGACGGGCCGGGCTGCACGAGGAGGAACCGGAACTGCTCAATCGGCGCCGCGTTGCCGTACTCGTCGCGGTCGAACTCCGCCAACCGCTCCAGGCGCGACTTGAGGGCGGCGGCCCTCTCGAACTCAAGGGCCGCGGCCGCCTGGCTCATCCGGGCGCGAAGCTCGTCGCGGAACGCATCTCGCGAGCCCGCGGCGAAGTCCGCCGCCCTGGCCATCAGGCGGCGATACTCATCCATCGGCATCGTCCCGTCGCAGGGGCAGACGCACCGTTCCATCTGGCCGTAGGAGCAGCGGGGGCCGTGCGGGGCCTGGCGAAGACATCGCAAGTCGCGGCAGAGGTCGAACGCATCCTGAATCGCCTCGATGAACCTGTCGGCGGCCCGCCCGCTGGCGAACGGGCCGACGTACAGCCCGGCGCTTCCCAGGACATCATCTGTGCGCACGAAGTGCGGGAATTCCTCGGCCGCGTTCACGTACACGAACCACGCGGGCCGCCACGACAGCATCGAGGCGTACTGGCCGGGCCAGACAGCCCGCGCGATCCGGAGGTACTCAAGGTCCGTCTCGAAATGGCCGGCCGTCAGCTTCCAGAGGACCTTCCGAGTGATGCCTCGCAGGTCGGCGATCTTGCGGCGCGGGTCCTCGTCGGGGTTTCGCAGGCGGGCCTTGACGCGAGCGCGGATGTCGGCGGCCGTCAGGGCGACGATCGGGAGGTCACGGTCGGCCAGGAGCGCCACGACGCCGCGCTTGGCGGGCACGAGGTCAAGCTGCTCGTCGGTCAGCGGCGGTTGGACCGCCAGTTGACCGTCGAACATTCCCGACCACGGTGTCATATCCACATGCCGGTGATGGTCCCCTCGTAGACCATCTGGCCGTCGACGAATCCCTGCGTCGCGCCGATGCAGCGGCGGGGGCGCTCGTCCAGAAGTCTGCCGACCAGGATCACCCTCTTTCCCGGCACGACGCTGCCTCGGAACTTCACATCCGTCACGCCGCCGAACCCGAGAAAGCCCCGCTCCGGGTGGGCGCTCATGACGTAGTAGCTCACGAGCTGGGCGGCCGCCTCGATCATCAGCACTCCGGGGAAGATCGGCCTGCCGGGGATGTGGGCCCTGACCCAGAATTCATCGGCCCGGCAGTCGCGGTAGCCGACGACCAGCCCGGCCGAACGGTCCATCAGATAGATGCCGTCGAGCACCTGGAACTCGAACCGGTGCGGGTTCACCTTGTAGATGCCGTCGCGGTCAGCGAGGATTCTGGACTGGTCGATCTGCGTCACGTCGAACAGAGGTTGTGGCGGCATGGGTTCCTTTCATCAGATCATAGGGGCAGACGTGCCCCGGCCGTTACCGTATTCGATTGGCCGGCTCCACGTCAACCGGAAACGCGGCACCGATGTGCAATGATAGAGGCCAGCAAAGAAAGAACGGAGGACGGGAGTACGGGAGGAAGGGATGACTGGAGGACGGGACAATGGCTTGGCTCCGGATGGTTCCTCCTCCCCTCTTCCCCTCCTCCCGTCCTCCATTCTCCCGGTCCTCCCCTCACCCCCCTCCTCCCGTCTCAGTTCGCCCGGCCGATCCTATTCCTCGGGAGAGGCCGGCTGTTTGTAGAACCTGTTGGCGAAGTACGCCTCGCCCGTCAGCAGGGCCAGCAGCGCCAGGAGCAGCGGCACGCCCAGGTCCAGCGGCTTGGTCACCGTCTGCCGCTGCCTGACGACCTCCGACGGATCGGCGGTCACCAGCAGCTTGCCCGGCGGGAACATCTTCTCAAGGTTCGCCGGCTCGGCGCGGGACAGGTCGCTCTCGGCCGTGTCCATGTTGACGCTGAAGCCGCGCGTCACCATTCGCTTGTCCTCGGTGAACTTCAGTTGCCAATGGCCCAGCCGGTCGGCGCGGAGGGGAACGGCGCCGCGGCGCGGGTCGAAGGAGATCGGCGTCTCCGCCGCCGGCGCTGGCTTCCCGGCCTCGCCGCCGGCCGGCTCGCGGACGGTCACTATCGGGCTCTTGAACGACTTGGGCAGCGGGATCGTCACGTCCTGGCCCCACGTGTAGGCCGTCTGAACGGCCGGGTCGCTTGTCAGCAGACGGGTCGCGCGGATGGCCAGCACGCCGAACTGGGGCAGCCCCGGCCGCGAGAAGTACTGCGCCGCGGGGCTGAAGTTCCAGAACAGCGTCAGGCCGTCGCCTACGGGCCGCGTGAGGATGGCCGGCACGTCGTCGGCGTACCGGAGGACGACCTGCGCATCCGAGGCCGACGACTGGATCGCCTGCCGTCCCTTGCACAGCACCTCCGCCAGGGGCGGGTTCTCGGGGCCCATGAACGGCTCGATCATCGCGTGCGCCACCTGCGGGGCCTTGAACGCGACGCCCTTGGGCAGCTCCTCCATCGACTTGATCGCCACTGGCAGGATCTTCTGTGCCGCGGGCAGATTATAGGAGTCGGCCGACATCGCCGGCCCGGCCACCACCCACAGGTTGCCGCCCTCGTTGACGTACTTGCCCAGGGCCTGCCACTGGGCATCTGTCAGCGAGGCCACATCCGCAAGCATCACCACTCGCATGCGGGCCAGCATGTCGGCGCTGAGGCGGTCGGCGGTGACCGTCTCGGCCTTGACCCACGAGCGCGACGGCTCGCCCGAACGGTTGGGCGCGACGGCATTGCTCATCATGAAATACGTCTCGTTGCCGGCGCTGTCGCAGACGATCAGCATCCCAGGCGGCGGGCCTACCTCCAGCGTGAAGTACCGGACGTTATCCGCCTCCAGCGAGTCGGCCTGCTGGAGGACGATCCGGCCGTTGGCGATGCCTTCGGTCTGCGGGCGGACGGGTATCTCCAGCATCTCCGGCTGCCCCGGCGACAGTCTGACGGTTCGCTGGTCCACCGGCTGGCCGTCCAGCTCCGTCTGAACGGTAACGTCGCCGGCGAACGAGGTGGAGTAGATCGTAGTCTCGACGTTGACCTCCACGCCCACCGGCACCATCGCCCCGGCCGTCTTGACCGGGCCGAGCGTGATGTTGCCATCCTGCGCCAGGCCGCAATCCAGGACGATGAAGTCGATGCCTTCGGCCTTGGCGGAGAATCCCTCGCGCCAGGCCTGGCCGGTCATGTCGGTGACGAGGTACACCTCCTTGGGGCTTATGTCGCTCTTGGCCAGAAGCCCGGCCGCGCGGGTCAGGGCGGACGAGACGCTCGCGTGGCCGTAGCTGGCGGGGATGCGCTGGATCTGCTTGACGACCTCTTCCCTGGCGGCCAGGAACGTGCCGCCGGCCGTCGGGTCGGCGGTCTCGAGCACGGCCATCCGCGACCCGGACGGCAACGCCTCTACTACCTTGGCCGCCAGGTCTTCCCCGCGGGCCAGGACCGTCTGCCCGCCCGACTTGGCGGTCATCGAGCCGCTGTTGTCGATGATGAAGACGGCCGCCACGGGCGTCGTGTCGGCCTTGGTCGATTGCCAGGCCGGGATGACCGCCCGCGCGATCAGGATGGCGATAAGCGCGATGGCGGCCATGCGCATCAGCAGCAGGATGATGTGCTTGATGATGTGCATCGAGATGTTCGCCTGGTGCGTCTTGCGCACGAACCGCAGCGCGGGGAAGACGATCCTCCGCGGCTTGGTCCGCATGATCAGGTGGATGATCACCGGAGCGGCCGCCGCCGTCGTCGCCCATAGCACCGCCGGAAGCAGGAAGGTAACCGCAAGCATCAAGGCCGATTATCGCACAAAGGCCGCCAGCCGGTCAAATATGGTCCGGGGGCTTGAACTCGTAGGTGGCCCGGAGGCGCTGGGCAGGCGTCATGGACTTATCTTCAGGTGTGCCCTGTTCGTGTCGGCGGCCCTCTGCGCCGTCAAGGCGATCCGCGTGGCGCGGATGACCTGCGCGGTGGTCAGCCAGACGCCCTGGCTCTCGCCGCGAATCTGGCGCAGGAAATCATCCAGGTAAAGGCGCGATGCGCTGGGCTTGACCGGGACCTGGCGCGCCGCGTCGTCATCGTGCGTGGCCACCATCAGCGAGGTCGAGTGAAGGTTGAACTCCATCACGCCTCGCGAGCCATGCACGACAAACCGCCAGTATTGCGGGGTCGAGTAGCCGCACTTGTCCGGCGCCAGGTACGACACGTCGCCGAGGACGCCTCCGCCGTTGTCCAAGCGGAGCATGAGCTGGGCGCCGATTGGAAACTTCGGGGCCGGCGCGAAGTGAGTGTTCCACGTCCTGGCGGCGACGACCTCGACGATCCTGCGGCCACTCTTTGACAAGAGCCATTCGATCATGTCGGCCGCGTGGATGAAGATGTCGTTGATCGTGCCGCCGTGCTTGCCCTCCTCGAAGTACCACCCGGCCCGCTTGCCGTACATCAGCGGATGCTGGCCGCTGAACGACAGCGTATGCACCTGGCCGAGCTGGCCGGCGTCGATGAAGTCCTTGGCGGCCTGGCACGCGCCGCAGGCCCGCAAGTCCAGCATTTCGCCGACGGCCAGCTTCTTCCGCGCCGCGATGCGCTCAATGCGGCGCAGCTCCTGGAGGCTGGTGCAGAGGGGCTTGTCGGCGATGACGTGCCTGCCCGCGTTGAGCGCGGCGATGGCCATCGAGCCGCGCCGGGAGTAGTAGTCGGCGATGGCGACCACGTCGCAATCGACTTCCTTGAGCATGGCCTCCAGGCTCTGGTGCGTTATCTCGACCTTGCCTCCCGCGGCCAGTTGGGCGCCCGTTTCCGGGTCATCCTCGCACGCCGCGACAAGCTCCAGGTCCGGCCTTTCCTTGACGGCCGCGACCAGGTCGAGGATGTGCCCGTGGCGAAAACCGGCGAACGCGAATCTGACGGCCATGGCGACTCCTTTCCGAATGAGGCGGCATTCTAATGGCCGCGCGCTTGGAAAGCACGAGGGATGAAAGGCATTGCAGTCCGCGAGTTCAGGGGCGCTCGAGTCAGCGGCGCCGGCCGAACACTTCCTGCTCGACGGCTTGGCAGATCGCGTGCCATACGGCGATGTGGACTTCCTGGATTCGCGGCGTGCTGTCGGATGGGACGCGGATGCGGATGTCGGCCGGCGAGTTCTTAGCCCCGAGCTTTCCGCCGCGGCCGGTGAAGGCGGCCGTCAATGCGCCGCGGGCCTTGGCCGCCTGGAGGGCCTTGATGACGTTGGGGCTGTTGCCGCTGGTGCTCATGCCGACGACGACGTCGCCCTTGTTGACGATGGCGTCAACCTGGCGGGCGAAGACATCGTCGAATGACATGTCGTTGCCCACGGCCGTCAGCACGGATGTATCCGTTGTCAGGGCGACGGCCGGGAGGGCGGGGCGGTCCTTCAGGAACCGGCAGACCATCTCCCCCGCGACGTGCTGGGCATCGGCCGCCGAGCCGCCGTTGCCGAAGATGACCAGCTTGCCCTTGGGCCGTTTGCCGGAGAACGCCTTGACTATCGCCCGCACCAGGCGCTGGACCGCATCGAACTGGCCGCCGTTGCCTTTCAGGAACGCCTCCTTGGCCTCGATGCCGGCGCGGAGGCACCGCGTAAGTGTTTGACGGACCATGCCTACGGGCCTTCGTTTCATTGGGCGCCCGCCACCTGCTTGGCCTTCGGGACAGCCGGTGTTTCCAGGAGCGACGACTGCGGCGACACGCTCGCCGTGGCGCAGATCTTCAGCGCCTGGTCAACCGACATGCCGGCGTCCTTGACCTGGTCAGGCCCGACGAGCATCGTGAGCCCGCCGAACATGTAGCTGAAGGGCAGATAGACGGCCACCTTCTTGGGCTTCCCCTCGGCGTTCGTTCCGAGCGGGTTCTCGTTGGTCATGATCCCCAGCAGCGAGATCTCGGTCTGCGGGATCTGGTAGAGTACCGCCTTGCCCATCCGCCCCGAGTCGGCCCCGAAGAGCTTCATCAGGTCGCGCACCGATTCGTAGATCGTCTTGACCCCGGGCAGATGGGCGATGAACCGCTCGATCAGCATGAGCAGCTTTCTGAAGATGTACGATCTGGCCAGGATTCCGACCATGTAGATTCCGCCCAGCACCAGAAGCGCGCCCATCAGCGCGACGAGCTGCTCGGCCACGTGCTGCTGAAGCGCCAAGCCGCCCAAGGCCTCCACAAGGCCGTATCCCAGGCCGCCAAGCCATGTCGCAAGGATCCATACCAGGTATGCCGTGACGGCGAACGGCACCACCACCAGCGCACCGGCCAGGAATATTTGCAGGTGTTTCCTCATGATCGTTCCTCATCCCAGCTCGAATATCGACTGCGTCCTGATGACAGTCAGGTCCTCGGGGAAGGCATGATACGCGAAGACGTGGAGCTCGTTGGGCTTGGCGTCGTAGTCGATGTACGTGAACGGCGGCAGCGAGCGCGCCGCCCGCGCGGGAAACGGAACGAACAGGCCGCGCCGCGCTCCCGCGAGCGTCAGTTCGCGGTGCGTGCGGGCGTAGACCTGCGGGCTCATGCGTTCCACCTGGAAGCTGGCCATGTAGTTTATGCCGCCTTCGCGCCTACAGTCGTGGTCGCGCTCGCCGCGGATGGGCAGCTCCAGCAACCGCCCGCGCCGCGGAAGTTCGGCCCGCGCATCGGCCATGAGCTCGACCAGCGAGAGCTTCTCGCGATAGAACGAGATGACGTGCGTGCAGCCGGTGATCCAGATCCGCGCCTCGTATGCGCTCTTGACGATGCGATGGTCGTGGTAAATCACGAACAGCTCGGGGTGCAGCGGACGGTCGTAGACCATGAACCGCAGTGTTGACACGCTCTGTTGCTGGCCTGTGGTCATATCGCGGCGCCTCGAGGCAAGTGAATGATATACGCAACGGTCGCGGGATGCCACGCCGAATGTCCGCCGGCGTTGATCGTCGCACGGCCTAGCCCAGGCGCGACAGGACGGCCTGGACCACGCGGGAAGGCAGGATCATCTCCATGCACGCCGCGTGGCGGCAGCGGCGCTTCAGACATCCCTGGCAGGGGACTTCCGCGACGACGGCCTGCCCGCGCAGGTACGGCCCCGTCATGTCAACGCGGGTCGGGCCGATCAGCGTGACCACGTCGACTCCGACCGCCGGGGCTATGAACTTGACGGCCGAGTCGTTGCAGACCACCAGCCGCGAACGGGCGACCAGTGCCACGAGCCGCGGGATGTCGGTCTGTCCCGCGAGATTCACCACGCGGCCGTCCTGGCCCTCGGCCACAGCGCGGCAAAGCTCCATCTCACCTGCACCGGCCGATCCGCCCAGCGCCACCGGCATGCGCCGGGACAAGGCCGCGACGACCTCCCGCCAGTGCCGCAGCGGATACTGCTTGACGGCCCCGCGGGTAGGGGGCACGCAGAGGATGAATCCCTTCTCCGGCAGGTCGTGATTCTGGCAAAGCTCCGCCGCCTGGCTGGCGGCGGATGGGCTGACCTGGAGGCTGAAGTCCTCCGGCCGGGCGTCGACGCCAAGCTGCCGGGCCAGTTCGATGTTGCGGTCGACCGTGTGGGCGGCGCTGACGGCTACGCGGTGCGTGTAGAACCGCGAGGCGCCTTCGCGTGCGTCGGCGAATCCCGCCCGCAGCGGCGCTCGCGTGGCGGCCGTGAAGTACGCGCTGCGGAAGAGGCCCTGTAGGTCGATGGCCCAGTCGAACCGCCCGCGCCGCAGCGCCGCCGTGAGGGCCTTGAGCGCCCGCAGCGACGCCAGCGATCGCCAGGCCGCGCCAAGCTTCTTGCGCTCGAAGATGATCGTCTCGTTCAGGTCGCTGTCGCCCTGGATCAGCGGCGCGCAGGCGTTGCTCACGAGCCACGCGATGTGCGCCTGCGGAAACGTCCGCCGCAGGCCGCGAAGGACCGGCATGGCCGTCACCACGTCGCCGAGACTGCTTGGCTTGACGATCAGGACACGCCCCGGCCGCTTCATCGCGCCCAAGGGCGTCTGAATCTCCTCCAAGTTGTTCTCGTGTCCGTCCGCCATCCGAAGTCTGCTGTCTGGAATCTGCGATCCACAATCTACAATCTGCAATCATCCCACCCTCTGGGCCTTCTGCTTCCTTCTGTTCGAGGCGATCTGGCGGCGCAGCTTCTTCTCCGACCATTGCTCGAGCACGCGCCACGGCGTCTTGAAGTCGATCCGCCCGCATCCGGGCCGGCGCAGATAGCCCAGCAGCATCCTCAGCCGTCCGGCGGGGTTGACCGTAGGACAGGTCAGCAGCGACACGTTCAGGCGCATCAATCCCTGGAAGCGCCGCCTCGTGGTGATCTTCCGCACCCGCCGCAGGCCGTCGAGGTCCAGCAGGACGATGTCCGGCTTGCGCCCCGGCGACCAGCGGACGATCATGTTCGTCTCCTTCAGGTCGCGGTGGGCGAAGTTGTTGTCGTGCAGCCTCTGGAGGAGGCGGCCCAGCCTGAATATCACATCCTGTGCCAGGCGGTGCTGCTCCCGGCGGTCGATGGCCGCGTTGCCGCGCGGCGGGTCGGCCAGCCACGTCGCCAGGAAGTCGTTGAGCCTGCTGCCCTCGACCGTCTCTGTGATGAGGATGCTGTCGACCAGCAGCGGCCCGGCCCGCCTCTGGAGGAACGCCAGCGGCAGGGCGGTGGGGATGTTGCGGATGAGCAGCGCGTGGCCCAGCGCGAAGGCCCGCTTGGGCCTGCTGGAGCGGAAGCAGTCGATGATCGCCTTCCAGGCGTACTTGCGCCGCGGGCGCTTGATGTAGACGTCCAGGCGATGGCCGCCCACGTCAAGCCGCCGCCGGATGACCCGCCCGGAGCGGGAGTCCTTGACGACCTGCACGCCCTCGCCGGCAAAGAGCGAGTCAACGTCGCCCAGCGCCTCCCGCCAGGCGGCAGCGGTGAACTCGCGCGGCGGTTCGTCGAAACGGCCCGGCGGCATCCGCTGCGTCAGCATCACCCGTCCCCGCCAGCCGCCGCGCAGGCGCATCGGCGCGAAGTAGCGGTTCCGCCCGTAGATCTTGCCCTCCTCGCTGGCGTATTGCCTGGCGCGGTGCCGCGCGGCCGCATCCTCGATCATCGCGACCCACCCGCGAAGCGTGCCGCCCGCACCGGGCCGGGCGGCCTGGAGATACCGTTTCAGGAACCGTAGGCGGTCGGTGCGTGTGGTCCAGTCGCAGCGATCGTAAAGAAGCTGGGCGAGATTGGCCGCCCTCGCCCGCCGGCCCAGCCGCCGCCTGCGCCGCGCCCGGTGGAGGTCCATGAGGACCAGTTCCCCGCCGCCTGCCCTGACCAGGATGTTCCCGCAGTGCAAGTCGTCGTGGCTGACGCCGGCCGCGTGCATCTTGCCGATCATGTCCGCCAGCGCGACGGTCGCCCGCCGGATGGCGGCCGCCCCGTCACTGCCGGCCTCCAGTTGCCTGGCGTGCCAGACGTTCGCGGGCACGGCCGGCGCGACCGCGCTGGAGACCACCCATTCCGTACTGCCGTCGGACATCGCCGCCAGTATCGGCGTGGCGCTGACGCCGTTCCTGCCCAAGTGCGACGCGAGGTCAAGCTCCTTCATCGCACGCTTGTAGCCCAGGAACGCGGCCAGCCGATGCCCGAGTGACCGCCCGTGAAAATGTTTGAGATAGACTTCCTTGCCCGCGATAGCGCCGGCGTAGACCGTGCGGGATGGGTTCTGCTTGACGACCTTCCACGCGGGCCCGGCCGGCCGGTTCAGCGATTCCAGGTGCGGGCGCAGGATCGCGGCGGCCGAGTCGTCGGCGTAGAGGACCTTGCCGGCGTCGGTGGAAGGCGGAGTCTGGCCGCTGGCGGTTTCCGGAGGAATGGCCATTTGGAGACACGATTATATCGGCCCGACGCGTCCCAAGGCCAGCCCTTGCGCTTCTCGCCTCGGCTATCAGAGCATATTGCCCGACGAGCACGCCGACGCCACCCCCGCGCGGATCTCCGCGAGCCGCGCCTTGGCGGATGCGACGGAATAACACGCCGCCCTCTCCTTCGCAGCCTGGCCGTATCGGCGGGCCAGTTGCATGTCGTCCACGAGCTTCAGTGCGGCGGCCGTCGCGAGGCGAGGCGCGCCGGGCTCGACCAGGACGGCCGTCGGGCTGTCGCCATCCGCCCCTGCCCCGAGGCACTCGACGATGTCCGACGTGCGCGACGCGATGATCGGCAGCCCGGCCGCCATCGCCCCGACGAGCGCCGCCACGCCGCAGTCCCACTCGTGCAGCAGCATCGCGATGTCGGCCGCCGCCAGGCAGTCGGCCAGCGGGAACCGGTCCTCGGTGAAGTACTCCTCGTCGTCGCGGCCGGTCGTGCCGGCGAAGTACCGCACATAGCGCTCGTGCGGGCCGCTTCCGGGCAGCAGCAGCCGCGGCTGCGGCACGATCTCGCGAAGGATCGCCTGGACCCAGGATGCATAGTGGTGGCCCGCGCCGCGGACCATCTCATCGGGCGCCACGAGCAGGCAGTGCTCGTCGTTGAGGCCAAGCGCTTTGCGGACCCGCGCCCGCGCCTCGGCCGCATCCTTCAACGGCTCGGCGGCCGGCGGCAGGACGTACACGGCCGGCGCGGACGCTCCGCTAGTCTCGTGCTCGGCGCAGGCCTTCAACAGCGCCATGCGGCTTGCCTCTGTCGGCACCGTTACCGTAAGCGGGTGGCTGAACATCGAGGCGACGCGGCCGCCCTGCGCCGGCTCGAACCGCAGCGTCAGCCTCGCGACGAGTGCCTTCAGGTCCGCCCCGCGCGGCAGGGCGGGCAGTGACAGGATCATCCCATCGGCCCAGCCCAGCACGCCAGTCGCCATGTCGGCCGACTGCGACCAGGCGTGAATCCCGCCCGGCCGGGCATCCGCGAACTCGGCCGCGCGCCAGGCGGCAAGGGGCTCGATCCCAAGCGGGCGGTGAAGCTCCCTGACCCTCCGCCCGCCCCAGTCGAAGGCAGGCGGCGGGCCGAGCGAGACTATCCGCTCATCATCCTCGACCAGCAGCGCAAGCTGGCTGAGCATGTCTCGCGGTGTCCGGCCGTCGATGACGTGGATCACGCCTTGCACGGCCAGACTATACGGGGGCCGGCATTCATCGGCAAGTGAGCGGTCCTTGACCGTAGGCAAGTGAACGGTCCTTGACCAGACGAGCGCCATCCACGACAATAGAATTCTCGGCCGTGACCGGCCCGGGGCGTAGCTCAGCTTGGATTAGAGCGCCTGGTTTGGGTCCAGGAGGTCGCGAGTTCAAATCTCGCCGCCCCGATGAAAGTAGCAGGAAGTTGTCGGAACGCCGGCGGCTTCCTGCATCTGCGCACCGTTCAGACTCTGGCCGGTTACCTCCGAGTGTGAACCGTTGTACAATCTGCATAGCGAGGAGATAATCAACTCGGCCCGGTGGCGGTCTCCGGGTCCCAGACTGTCCATTCAAACCAGTGCTGCTGTAGGGGAGATAGCGCGTGTCGAACCCGAAGTGGAAGGTGATCGTGTCACAAGTCGGCGCTGAAGTTTTCACGCGCACAGCCCGTGAGTTCGAAGCGAGGCTCGATGCTTCTGCGAATCTCGACGCAGGTATCGCCGCACAACTTGCGCTCTACCACCTCGATGGGTGCCTCAATGCGAGCATACATGCAAGCGCGAAGCTACTGCCCTCCGTTGCGATCTGCCTACTTCGTCAGTGCGTGGAAGCACTTGCAGTAATTGATGCTGGGTTCCAGGAGCCTTTGCTCCGCGACGATCTTCTGGCGGACTGGCTGTCGGGGAAGCGGAGTTGTGGCGAGTTGCGCAAGGCTTTGGAAGCGAAAGCGTGGCATCGCTATGGACTAGGGTTGTGGAGTGAGTCGTGGGCGGAGTTCTTTCGAAATTTGGCGAGTGCCGTCCAACCGTATGCTCACTACACCCCAAGCCTCTTCGAGTGGCAGAGATCGGTCGTCCACTCTGACGGTGTGAACCGGTCTGGGAAGCTGCAGATGATTTTCTCAACAGGCCCCATTTGCCAGGATCCCGTGAAACTGTCGCGCATCGCCTTGCTTCAGTCCTTGGTTGTGTGGACTCTGGGCCGTCTTCTTCTCTCGAACGCGACGAATCCGCAACCTGCCGGACTCAATGAAGCTATTGCACAGCTTGGCCGAGCGATTGGCGGGTCAAAGCTGCTCTTTAGATCCAAGGACTGGGCTGACGAGATGATGCCGCACCTGATCTTCCGCCCTGACGTGGATTGGCGCGACGCCTAACGACAAAGGCTACCCCGACGCTGCTACCTGATGCGGACCGGCCTGCACCGACGGCCGTGGGATGATTTTAGGATGCCAAGATAGAAAGAGGACGCCCGCGATGATTCCCCAAGTGCTGAGTGTCCGCCCCGAGCCGAAGTTCGAGCTGTCGCCCTTCCTCTACATGCAGTTCATGGAGCCGCTGGGCGACCATGACCCATCGGTCGAGGCCGCGTGGGACTTCCAGCGGGACAAGTGGCACGACGACGTGATCGGGGCCGCCCGGCGGCTTGGGCCGACGATGATCCGCTGGGGCGGCATCTTCAGCTCATACTACAAGTGGCGCGAGGGCGTGGGGCCGCGCGGGGGCCGCAGGCCGATGTACAACATCGCGTGGGGCGGCATGGAGTCCAACCAGGTCGGCACGCACGAGTTCGTCGGCTTCTGCCGCAAGGTGCGGGCCGAGCCGCTGATATGCGTCAACTTCGCCTCCGACGGCAAGGCGCGCTGGGCGCATCCGCTCAAGGGCGGCGCCCGCGCCGGCACTGCGGCTGAGGCGGCCGCGTGGGTGCGGTACTGCAACGACCCCGCCGACCGCGACCGCCGCCGCAACGGCGCGGACCGGCCGCTGAAGGTCCGCTATTGGCAGATCGGCAACGAGACCTCCTACGGCAAGGGCGGCTTCGACTGCGAGACGGCCGGCCGCTACACCGCCCGGTTCGCGCGGGCGATGCGCCGGGCCGACCGCAACATCAAGCTCATCGGCTGGGGCGACTCCGGCTGGGCCCCGCGGATGATCGAACTGGCCGGCGAACAGCTTGACTACCTGGCCTTTCATCACCATTTCCAGTCCGGCCTGCCCGACAGCCCGCTGGTGGGCGAGCAGTACCGGAAGGACCCCGCGCGGACGTGGGACCACCTGATGAACGCGTGGAAGTCCACGCAGGAGAAGATCGACCTGATGCGCCAGCAGGTGGCGGGCGCCGGGCTTGGCCTGGCGATGACCGAGAGCCACTTCTCGCTGCCCGGCCGCAACCGCTGCGAGGTGCTGTCCTCCTGGGCCGCGGGCGTCGCCTACGCGCGAATCCTCAACGTCCACGCGCGCAACGGCGACCTGCTCAAGATCGCCACGCTGGCCGACTTCATCGGCACGCAGTGGCAAGTGGTGGCGCTGATGGTCCGCCCGCGCGGGCAGAGCTACCTCATGCCGGTCGGGAGCGTCATGTCGCTCTTTCGCCACCACACCGGCCGCCATGCCGTGGAGGTGGTCAAGTCGCCTGCGGGCATCGACGCGACGGCCAGCATGACCGGCCGTCGGGTCTTCCTTCACGTGGTCAACACCAGCCGGACACGCGCGGCGCGAGTCCGCGTGGAAATGCCGCCGCTGCGGATCAAATCCGGCCGCGTGTTCATGATCGCCGCTGATCCGCAGACGGAGGTAATGGAGACCTGCCCCGACGTCTTTTCCGTCAAGGAGCGGGCGCTTGCCCCATCCGGCGTGCTGGAACTGCCGCCCGCGGCCGTGGCGGCTGTTGAAATGGAGACGGCCCCTTTTCCTATGGCAGGCTGAGGAACTTGCCGCCGTTGTCCCCGGCGATCTTGGTGAGAGTCTTGACGGCGTCGGCGGCGCTGCCCGCCAGGACCGCGTAGACCAGCACGTCGCGCTGGGAGTCAAGGTTGTTGACGACCTCGGCGAGGTCCCTGAAGTCCGTAGACTTGCCATCCGTGAATATGACGACGGCCTTGACCGATTCGGGGCTCTGGCCGCGTAGGGCCGCGAACGCCTCCTTGACGGCCGGGATGATCGCGCTGGTCCCTTTTCCCGACAGCCGGCCCAGCCCCGTGCGCAATGCTTCCTTGTTGTTGCTGCTGGCGCGGGAGAGTTCCTCCATGGCCGGGTCTGTGCCATCGGCGAAGAAGCCGATGGCGTTGAACTTCTGCGGCCAGTCCATGCTGTCGGCTGCCTTCAGAAGGGCGGTGCGGGCCTGCGCCAGCGGCATCGAGGCCGAGCAGTCCAAGAGGAAGACGACGCTGTCGGCCCCGAACTTCGTGCCCATCAGATCGACGGCCGGCGCGGATGGGCGCGACGCGGCCGGCGTCGGGCGGCGCGTCGGCTGGGGCGTGGACGATGGCGTCGGGCGGGGCGTCGGACCAGCCGTCGGCGCGGCCGTGACTGCCGGGCCGCTCGCCGTGGTTGGGCCCTTGACGCCCGGCCCGGTTGTCGGCGCAGGACCGGGCGACGGACTTGTCCCCGGACAGCCGATGACCGCCGCCAGCGCAACCAGCAAGCCGATCCATAGCCCCAGATTTCGCATAGCGCCTTCTGCCTTCTGCACTCTGCCTTTTGCCTTCTGCACTATTCATCTGCTTTGCGTGGCTGGCGAATGAAGGCAAAGTGCAAAATGCGGAATGCACAAGGAAGAATGAATCAGTCTTCCGGCACTTCCTTGGCTTCCATCCACGAGAACATCTTGCGAAGCCGCCGGCCGACGACCTCGATCGGGTGGTTCTTGTCGGCCTCGTAGAGCCGGTTGAAGTTCGGCTTGCCCTTGGCGCACTCAGCCAGCCACTCCTTGGCGAACTTGCCGCTCTGGATGTCGGCGAGGATCTTCTTCATCGTCTTGCGGGTCTGGGCGTTGATGATCATCGGCCCGCGGGTCAGGTCGCCGTATTCGGCCGTGTTCGAGATGCTGTAGCGCATGTAGCTTATGCCGCCCTCGGACATGAGCTTGATGATCAGCAGCAGCTCGTGCAGGACCTCGAAGTAGGCGATCTCCGGCTGGTAGCCGGCCGCGGTGAGGGTCTCGAAGCCCGCCTTGACCAGCGCGGTCAGCCCGCCGCACAGGACGACCTGCTCGCCGAAGAGGTCGGTCTCGGTCTCCTCGGTGAAGGTGGTCTGGATGATGCCGGCGCGGCCGCCGCCGATGCCGATCCCCCAGGCCAGCGCGGTCTGGAAGGCGTTGCCCGTCTCGTTCTTCTCGACGGCGATCAGGCACGGCACGCCCGAGCCCTCCTTGAAGCACGAGCGGACGGTGTGGCCGGGGCCCTTGGGGGCGATCATCACCACGTCCACGCCCGCCGGCGGCACGATGCAGCCGAAGCGGATGTTGAAGCCGTGGCAGAAGCCCAGCGTCTTGCCCGGCGTGAGGTTGGGCAGGATTTCCTTCTTGTAGACGATGGCCTGCACCTCATCCGGCAGCACGATGATGAGGAGGTCGGCCTGCCTGGTCGCCTCGGCCGCGGGCACGGGCGCAAAGCCGTGCTCGACGGCCAACTTGTAGTTGTGCGTGCCGGGCAGCTCTGACACGATGACCTTGATGCCGCTGTCGCGCAGGTTCTGCGCGTGGGCGTGGCCCTGGCTGCCGTAGCCGATGACGGCCACGGTCTTGCCGGACAGGGCGGCCAGCGAGCCGTCCTTGTCGTAGAAGATCTTCAGTTCGGCCTTTGGCTGCGCCTTGACCGGCGCGGCGACCTTCGCTCGGGGCTTGCTCCTGGTTGTTTTCTTTGCCTTTGCCATTGTCTGCTCCTATCTGATTTCGGGGGTCGGGAAAGAGAGCCCTTTTACTGCCGTCCGGCCCGGCCGTCAAGAGAAAGTGGCACGAACGGCCGGGCCGCACTTAGAATGGCCGGATAGAGCGTGCCTGAGAACGTGGCGTGGGCCTCCGGCCCGCGCGTCTTGCGGGCATCCTGCCCGCAGAGCTACTGCAAGGCAGGCGGGCGAGACGCCCGCTTGACGCACGGGCGAGACGCCCATGCCACGGTCTGAATGGCGGACCGGTATGGACCAGCGAGCGGGCAGGACATTTCGGGTGACGGCGCGGAACGACATCGCGGCCCTGTTCGACCGCGGCCGGCGCGTCAACGATTCGCTGCTGACGCTGCTGGCGATCCGAAACGGCCTGGCGCACTCGCGCCTGGCGGTGGGCGTGTCCGGCCGGCACGGCAAGGCCGCCAAGCGCAACCGCGTCAAGCGCCTCTGCCGCGAGGCGTTCCGGCTCATCCGCGTGGAATTGCCGGCCGGGTGGGACTTCATGGTAATGCCGAGGCCGGGTGCGGACCTGACGCTGACTTCGATACAGGGCTCGCTGCGGTCGCTTGCCGCCAGGGCGACGGCGGAGGCCAAGGCCGCGTCTGGAGGCGCGGGATGATCCGCCTGCTGTCGTGGCTGGTTTCGGGCTTCGTGATACTGCTTGTGCGGCTGTACCAGGCGACGCTGGCGCGGTTCCTGGGCGGGCAGTGCCGGTTCACGCCGACGTGCAGCCAGTACTTCATCGAGGCCGTTCGCAAGCGCGGCGCGGTGATCGGCACGCTCATGGGCCTGTGGCGAATCCTGCGCTGCAATCCGTTCTCCAAGGGCGGGTATGATCCGGTGAAGTGAGCCGCCAGTCCGTTCGTAGTGTGCCCGTAAGGGCATGACGGCGAACGCCTTACGGCGTCACTACAAGCGGATGGACCGCGCGGCGGAACCCGTCCATGAACTCCTTCGGCGAGAACTTTACCGCCCACCGGCGCAAGGCCTTGGGGTCGAACCGGCCGGTGAGCGCCTCGAACTGCTGGACGGTGGCCGCCAGGGCCTCCGGCGTCTGGGGATCGTAGAGCAGGCCGGTGGGCGCGGGCACGGCCGGGTCCGCCGCATCCAGCACCGTCTCCAGCGCCCCGCCCGCGCCGAATGCGATGACGGGCGTGCCGCACGCCATCGCCTCCAGCGGCACAAGGCCGAAGTCCTCGAGCTGCGGGAAGATCACCGCTCGGCACCGGCGGTAGTGGTCGCGAAGCACCTCATCCGCCTGCCAGCCGAGGAACTCGACGTTCGGCGGGGCGGCCGCGCGGAGCCGGCCCAGCAGCGGCCCGGAGCCGATGATCTTGAGCGGGCGCTTGAGCGAGGCGAAGGCCGCGACGGCCTGGTCGATCCGCTTGTACGGCGCCATCGCCGCCACGACCAGGTAGAAGTCCTCCCGCTGCACATCGGCCGGCGTGAAGTAATCGACATCCACAGGCGGATACAGCACGACGGCCGTCCGGCCGTAGGCCTGGCGTATCCGCCGCGCCACGCAGGCACTGTTGGCCAGGAACAGGTCCGCGCGTCCGGCCGAGCGGCGGTCCCACGCGCGGAGGTACGGCGTGAATGCCCGCAGCAGCATCCCGCTCACTCCCGCCTGCCTGCGGTAGTCCTCCTCGACGGCCCAGACGTACCGCATCGGCGTGTGGCAGTAGCAGACATGCACCTGGCCCGCGCGGATGCCGCCGATGCCCTTGGCGACGCAGTGCGAGGAGCTGATGACCAGATCGTAATCGCTCACATCCATCCGCTCGACGGCCAGCGGCATGAGCGGCAGCAGTCTCCGGTAATATCGCGCGACGCCGGGCAGGTCGTCCAGCCAGCTTGTGCGGATGGACCGGCCGTCGATGGGCGGGCACGCGCCGGGCCTATGGATCAGCGTGAAGATGTCCGCATCGGGGAACATCCGGCACAGGCAGGCGAGGACCTTCTCCCCGCCGCGCATGCCCGTCAGCCAGTCGTGGACGAGGGCGACGCGGATGGGCCTGCCGGGGGCGGACATGGCGGGATTCTAGATTGGATTGGCAACGGCGGCAACATCGGCGGTCGCCCCACGACAACGGCAATAATCAATATTCAACACTCAATGCTCAATTCTCAAGTGAAAGACAGGAACGCGGCGCGATGGACTAGCTCACGGCTCATTCCCTCTGCACTTGAGCATTGAGTGTTGAGTGTTGAATATTGAGTATTTCGGTTCCTGGGTTCCGCCGCCCGCGTCATGCCTTGCGGCGCCGTTTCGTCGCGCCGTTGGGCCGCCGCGGATAGGACTTGGCCGGGAATCCCATGAGCGTTCCTTCGCCGCTGCGCACCAGGCCCGCCCTCCTTGGCGCGGTGAGCACCAGGTGCCGCGCCTCGTCGATGATGCTGACGGCCTCGGCGAGGTCATCCGTCACGTGGAACAGCGCCAGGTCGCCGGGGTCGATCTTGGCGTACTCATTGTCCAGCAGAGTCTTTCGCATCCAATCGGTCAGGCCGCGCCAGTACCGCTTTCCGATGAGGATCACGGGGAACTTCTCCGCCTTGCCCGTCTGGATGAGAGTCATGGAGTTGAAGAACTCGTGCAGCGTCCCGTACCCGCCGGGGAAGCACACGAACGAGCAGGCGTATTTCACGAACATCACCAGGCGCGCGAAGAAGTAGTGATAGTCCATGCGGAGGTTGGCGTACGGATTGAACTTCTGCTCGTGCGGCAGCGTGATGTTCAGGCCCACGGACGTGCCGCCGACCTCGTGCGCGCCGCGGTTGGCCGCCTCCATGATGCCCGGCCCGCCGCCGGTGACGATGGCGAAGCCCTTCTCCGCCAGCATCCGCGCCAGTTGGCGGGCCTTGGCGTAGAATGGGTCCGACTCCGGCGTCCTGGCCGAACCGAAGACGCTGACGGCCGGGCCGATCCGGCCCATGACCTCGAAACCTTCGACGAACTCCGACATGATGCGGAAGATTCGCCATGTGTCCTGCTGGAACAACTCAACTGTTGGATTCATCGACACTCCAGTGTCCCTTCTGCGCGCCCCGAAAACTCCGGACAAGCGCAAAAACATAGTCTACCAGACGGCGCGGGGGGCGCGCCACGCCAATTCACCCCGTATTCATCGGCACAACGCGGCCGTTTCGATACGGCCGTGTGATTGCGGAAGGGGCCGATGGCCGATAAGATTTGCGGAATGGATCACCTGATCGAACGCCTCCAGAGCCTTGGGCAGGGGCCTCAACCGCGCGTGGCCCTGATCGGCGACTTCATCCTCGACCGGTACGTCTACGGCGACGTGGAGCGGATCAACCCCGAGGCGCCGGTGCCCGTGCTGCGGACGGTGCGGAGCGCCAGCAGCGTCGGCGGGGCTGGCAACGTGGCGGCCGCGGTGGGGGCGTTCGGCGGAAGGGCAGCGTGCGTGGGCGTGATCGGGTCCGACGGGGCAGGCGACGAGCTCAACCGCCTGCTGCTGGCGGCCGGGGCGGAGACGTCGAACCTTGTTCGCCTGAAGGACCGGCCCACGTCGCTCAAGACCCGCTACGTCGGCCTGGCCCAGCACCGCCACGCGCAGCAGATGCTGCGCGTGGATGATGAGTCGGTCGAGCCGCTGCCGCCCGCGCTCCAGGCGACGCTCCGGGCCTCGGCCCGCGGCCTGATAAGCGAGGCCGACATCGTGATCTTCGAGGACTACAACAAGGGCGTCCTCACGGATGCCAGCGCCGCGCAGTTCATCGCCGACGCGGCGTCGGCCGGCAAGAAGGTCATGGTCGACCCGGCCCGCATCTCCGATTTCGGGCGCTACCGCGGCTGCTGGCTCATCAAGCCCAACAGGTACGAGGCGGCGACGGCGACGGGCGTGAAGATCACCGACGATGCCTCGCTGGAGAAGGCCGCGCGGGAGCTTATCCGCATCGTCCAGTGCCAGGCGGTCGTGATATCGCTGGACAAGGAGGGCATGTACCTGTGCGCGGCGGACGGCCCCGGCAAGCCCCCGCGGGGCAAGCGCATCCCGCACCGCCATCCGCGTTCGGTTTACGACGTAACGGGCGCGGGCGACGAGACGATGGCCGTGCTGTCGGTCGCGCTCGCAGAGGGGGCGACCAGCGAGGAGGCGGTCGAGCTGGCCAACGTGGCCGGCGGACTGGAGGTGGAGCGGTTCGGCTTCGTGCCCATCACGCGGCAGGAGGTCACGGACGAGCTTCGCCGGATCATCGGCCTGCGCGGCGACAAGGTGCTCGACCGCCGCCGTCTGGCGGATGAGGTCGCGAGGCGGCGCCGCCGCGGCGAGACGGTGGTATTCACCAACGGCTGCTTCGACCTGCTCCACATGGGCCACGTGCGATACCTCCAGCAGGCCCGGGAGCTGGGCGACCTGCTGATAGTGGCGATCAACTCCGACGACAGCACGCGGCGGCTCAAGGGCCCCTCACGGCCGGTCATTGGCCAGCGCGAGCGGGCCGAGATGCTGGCTGCGCTTGAGTGCGTGGACTTCGTCACCATCTTCGACGAGGACACGCCTATTCCGCTACTGGAACTGCTCCGGCCGGAGGTCCTCGCCAAGGGCGGCACGACCCCGGTGGTGGTGGGGCGTGAGCTCGTCGAGAAGTACGGCGGCAAGGTCTTGACGCTCGACAAGGTTGACGGGCTCAGCACGACGCAGATAATTGACAGGATTGCCGGAAAGGGACCAGGGAATAGCGGCCAGGGATCAGGCCTGGTTGATCCTAGCCCCTAGTCGCTAGTCCCTGGTCGCTTGCGGATGGAGCCAGCAATGGCCAACAAAGCGGTCTTCGTAGATCGCGACCACACGCTCATCGAGGATCCGGGCTACCTGAGCGATCCGGCGGCCGTGAAGCTGCTGCCAGGCGTCGGGCCGGCGCTGAAGTCCCTGTCGGCGGCCGGATTCAGGATCGTGCTGGTGACCAACCAGTCGGGCATCGCGCGCGGCATATTGACCGAGGAGACGCTCGCGGGAATCCACGACGAGTTGCGGCGTCAACTGGCCCAGCACGGGGCGGCCCTGGACGGGGTCTACTACTGCCCGTTCCACCCCGAGGGCGTGATAGAGAAGTACGCCAGGGAATCGGACATGCGCAAGCCCAAGCCTGGCATGCTCCTTGCCGCGGCGAAGGACATGGACATCGACCTGACGGCCAGTTGGATGGTGGGCGACGGCGCCCGCGACATCGAGGCGGGCCAGCGGGCCGGCTGCCGCACGATACGGGTCCGCGTGCCTTCGCGGCCGCCAAGCGGCGAGCCGCAGGACGAGGACGTTCAGGCCGACTTCACCGTCCACAACATGGTCGAGGCCGCGCGCATCATTCTCCGGGAACGGTGATTTGTGCATTTGGACATTTGGCATTCCTTCGTCATTCCTAATTCCTAATTTGGAATTCCACCGGACGCCGGTGGCGCCCGCCCGCCTCAGGAACGCACGATGCGGACATCGATAAGAACGCGGATGTTGCTCGCGATGAACGCGCTGGTGGCGGCCGTCGGCGTGGCGGTGGGGTGGGCGGGCATAGAGCTGGCGGGCCACGAGATCGAGCGGCGGCTGGTGGATGATTCCGTCCGGCGCGCGGCGGAAGTGGCCGCCGGCATGGGTCTGCCCATGAAGGACACGCTCATGGGCCACCTGGCCCGGCTTTACGGTGTCGAGGCGGCCGTGGGGCCGCAGTCGAAGGGGACGATACTGGGTTCGAGCATGTCGGAGGGCCGCACTGCCCAACTCGCCGCGCAACTGGCCGAGCACCAGCCGCCGCCAACGGTGGTCATCGACGGCGCTTCATATCGGGTCGGCAGCGCTCTTGTCAGGCAGGAGGAAGGCGCCAGGCCGCTGAGGTTGTACTTCCTGGTCAGCGAGGCGCAGATCAGGACGGCCAAGCAGGATGTAGCATGGCGGATCGCGTGGGCCACGCTTGCGGCCGTCGCCGTGGCGACGGTGCTCGGGTTCCTCGTCTCGGCGACGATCAGCCGGCCATTGCGGAAGCTCGCCGCGAGGATGGATGCGGTTGCGGGCGGAAGGGCTGTTGGCCGTCCGGCTGGCGGGGGGAACAAAGGCGAAGAGGGAACAGAGAAGAGGGAAGAGAGAGAAGGAACTGGTCGGCGTGAGGACCGTCACTCTTCTATCTTCCCTCTTCCCTCTTCGTCCTTCCTGAATGGGCCGGTCGAGGTGGTCAAGCTTCGCGATTCGTTCGACCACCTCCTTTGCCGCCTCGACGAGGCCAACGCGCGCCTTGAGCAGTCCGCCCGGCTGGCGACGCTTGGGCAGCTCAGCGCATCGGTGGCGCACGAGCTTCGCAACCCGCTCAGCGGCATCAAGATGAACGCGCGGATCCTCGCGGATGAATTGGCCAAGGCGTCCATCCGCGACAAGAGCCTGGAGTTGATAGTTCGCGAGATCGACAGGATGGACCTGTATCTCCAGGAGCTTCTGAGCCTGGCGGCGGGAACGGGCGCGCCCCGCCCGCCGAAACTGGGCCGGGTCAAGCTGGGCGACCTGGCGGCCTCGGTGGTGGCGCTGCTTGAAGGCCGGTGCCGCCACGCGGGCGTCACCATCGAGCAGGCGTTTGACGACTCGCTTCCGCCCGTTCGTGCCGACGGCGACCAGATTCGCCAGGTAATCATGAACCTGATGCTCAACGCGATGGACGCCATGCCTCGTGGCGGGACCATGCGGCTGGCCGCGGCCAGGGGCGAAAGCGGCAGCGTGGCAAGGTTCAGTGTGAGCGATACGGGCCCCGGCGTGCAGGCGCCGGCCGGGACGGATATCTTCGACCCGCTGGTGACCACCAAGAGCGGCGGGGCGGGCCTGGGCCTCTACATCAGCCGCCGGATCATCGCCGCCCACGGCGGGAGAATCGGCTACACTACCTCCGCAACCGGGTGTACATTCTGGTTCGAGTTGCCCCTATGAGCCAGCAGGCGAGAATCCTGGTCATCGACGATGAGGAGTCGATCTGCTTCGCCTTCAAGCGGTTCTTCGAGGGCCGGGGCATGGCGGTGGACGTCGCGCCGACCGGCCGGGAGGGGATCGAAGCCTACAGGCGTTCGCGGGCGGATGTGGTGTTCCTCGATGTCCGCCTGGGCGACATCGACGGCATCAGCGTCCTTGAGACTCTCCGCCGCGATGACCCGCGGGCGTGCGTCATCATCATCACCGCCTACGGCACGCTGGACACCGTCGCCACCGCCCTGCGAAACAAGGCCTTCGACTTCCTGCCCAAGCCCATCGACCTTGACAAGGCGGGCGAACTGGTGACCCAGGCCCTGGCGTCGCGCAAGGCAATGCGCGAGGAACCGCCCGCGAAAGGGCGGTCCGCCCCGGCAGACTCCGATGTTTCAGGGCCGGTGATCGTCGGCAGCTCGCCGGCCATGCAGGAGGTCTACAAGCAGATCGGCAAGGTGGCGCAGTCCGGCGCGGCCGTACTGATTCGTGGGGCTACGGGCACGGGTAAGGAGCTTGTCGCCCGGGCGATCCACCATCACAGCCAGCGCCGCGGCGGGCCTTTCGTGGCCGTCAACTGCGGCGCGCTGCCGGAGAACCTGGTCGAGAGCGAGCTTTTCGGCTACGCCCGCGGGGCGTTCACCGGGGCCGACGCGGACAAGCCCGGGCGCTTCGAGTCGGCCGACGGCGGCACGCTGCTGCTCGATGAGATCGGCGACCTGCCGCTGGCGGCGCAGGTCAAGCTGCTGCGGTTCCTGGACACGCAGGTGATCGAGCGGCTGGGGACGGTCAAGCCGATACGCCTGGACGTGCGGATTCTGGCATCCACCAACCGCGATTTGGCGGCCGCCATCGCCGCGGGGCAGTTCCGGCAGGACCTCTTCTACCGGCTGGCGGTCATCCAGATCGACCTGCCGCGCCTGGCCGACCGCGCGGGCGACATCCTGCCGCTTGCGCGGCACTTCCTGTCGCAGTGCTCGCCGGCGGGACTAGCGCCGCCCATCAGCGACCAGGCGGCGAAGATTCTTCAGAGATACTCCTGGCCGGGCAACGTCCGCGAGCTTAGCAACGCGATGGAGCACGCGGCCGTCGTCTCCGGCGGCGGGGCGATCTTCCCATCGCATCTGCCCGAGGCGGTTCGCGCGCCGGCCGTCGCCGCGAGCGGACTTGAGCAGGCATTGGCGGCGTACCTCGACGCCGTTGGAACAGGCGGAAACGATCTCTACCGCTCGGCCATCGAGCCTTTGGAACGGGCGCTCATCAGGCGAGTTCTCGACCAGGCGGGAGGCAACCTGTCCGAGGCGGCCCAGCGCCTTGGCCTGCACCGCAACACCCTCCGAAACAAGCTTCGAGAACTGGGGTTGGAGTGACCTGTTGCACTGGATTTGTGCAGCAACTGCACAAAGAATGTGCATGCGCCCGCCAGGCGGAGATGTGCAATAACTGCGGCTCTCGTGCGTATCTAGCTCTATGGGCGTTAGTTGTGAGCCGGGCGGGGATTGTGGGTATGATGGCACGGCATTTGATAGACTGTGGCTGAGGCACACGGTAAGTCCGCGCAAAGGGACTATCGGCGGGCCATGAAAGGGCGCTGGATATGAAGATATCATCTTGGGCAATTGCGTGCTTGGCGCTGTTGGCGATTGGCTTGGCGGCCGTGGCCGTCGTTGGCCAAGAGGGGCCAAAGCCCATTGTCAGTACGGGCATTGCCGGCAAGACCAACATGGACCTTGCCCACATTGCCGCTGGCAAGAAGATGCTTGATGATGCGGTGAAGTTCCTCATCAGCAAGCGGGACGCGGACGGAGGCTGGAGCGCCGGCCCTCAAGGCCAGTACAAGCCCGCGATGACCGCGATGGTGCTCAAGGTCCTGCTCCAGCACCCCGACTACGCACCGGCCATCGAGGCAGCCGCCGGCGCGGGCAACATGCCGACGCGCAAGCCTGGCACGGAAGTTGACAAGACAGTCGTCACCAAGGCGCTCGACGTGCTGCTGAAGTACCGCCAGAAGGACGGCGGCATCTACATTCCGCAGGAAGGCCAGGCGGCCTACACGACCGCCATCGCCGTCATGGCCCTCAAGGCCGCCAAGGACCCCAAGTACAACGAGGTCGTCAAGGACGCCGTGGATTACCTCAAGGGCCTCCAGATCGTCCCCGGCCAGGAGTCGCCCGACGCCAAGAAGATCGCGGCCGATGACCCGCGCGTCGGCGGCGTGGGCTACGGCAAGCCGCCGGGTTTCTCGCCGAACATGGTCGTGATGGACTACTGGATGGGCGCGATGGAGGATGCCGGCGTGCCGAGCAAGGATCCGGCCATTCAGAACGCGCTGGGGTTCCTGAGCCGTCTCCAGAACACCGAGACCAACCCCATGCAGTTCGCCAAGGATGGAAACTACGACGGCGGCTTCGTCTACAGCCTCGATGAGTCGAAGGCCGGCAGCGCGGGCAAGGGAATGCGGAGCTATGGCACTGTCACCTACGCCGGCATCAAGAGCCTGCTCTACGCCGGCGTGGCCAAGGAGGACCCGCGCGTGAAGGGGGCGTACAACTGGATCCGCAAGTATTGGGGCCTGGACAGCAACCCCAACCTGCCCGACGCCCAGTCGCAGCAGGGGCTTTACTACTACTATCACGTCTTCGCCAAGGCCCTGAGGGCCTACGGCGAGACGACCGTCAAGGACCTCAAGGACAAGGAGCACAACTGGCGCGAGGAGCTCGTGGACGCGATGAAGAAACGCGTCAAGGACGACGGCTCGTGGACCAACTCGGCCGACAGGTGGGAAGAGGGCAGCCCCGTCCTGGTCACCTGCTACTGCGCCCTTGCGCTGGAGGAAGTCTTCAAGAACTGATCGGCCGGCAGGGGCCGGCTGCCGATTGTCGATACGAAAGGCGGATTGTCGGTTCCCGCATTCGAAGGAGCGGAGCAGATGCGCGCGGGGAATCCCTGCGCACAACGCGGCGCTTTCACGCTGATCGAGCTGCTCGTGGTGATCTCCATCATCGCGCTGCTGGTGTCCATACTTGTCCCGTCGCTTGGGGCCGCCAGGAACCTGGCCAGGGCCACGGTGTGCAAGGCCAACCTGAGGAACCTGGGCATCGGCCTTACGACCTATCAGGCCGACAACAATGACTATGTCGTGCCGTCCTACAACATGACCGGGGTCAGCGGCGGGGCGGATGTGCCGCTGGACGGCTGGGGGCCGATACTTGACCACGACAGGGTCATCCCCGGCAACCGCCAGAACTCCGGCAGCCTGTTCACGTGCCCCTCGATGCTCGACATCGAGGGGATGAAGGACGGCCAGACCGGCAGCGATCCCAACAAGGCCAAGGGCTGGATGGACTGGCCCAACCTCCGCATGGGGACCGCCAACGTCCCTGTAACGATCCCCGGCCGCGGCCTGAACCGCATCATCCGAGTGGGCTACTGGATCAACGCAGACAACCCGATCGGCAGCGCGACGACGGTTGTCAAGGACCAGTTCTACACCAGTTCAGTCGGCTACGGCCCGGGGACCAACGGGCAGTATCTCCGGTTGACCATGGGCTCCGCCTTCCGCAGGACAGCCAACCTGATCGTGCTGGCCGACGGCGTCTACGCCGGCCGGCAGAGGGACAACCGCATCGGCTCCACCAACTGCCGCATCGGCTATCGCCACCCCGGGGGCGTGGGCATGGCCAACGCCGTCTTCGCCGACGGCCACGTGGAGGCCATCGCCGGCGACAAGTTCCCCGCCGGCACGGGCGGCAGCGTCGCGCTCGATGCCGTCATCACGGAGAACACCTCCGGCCCGTACACCGTCTACGCGAATCCTTACGCCCTGTCGCAATGAGCCTGACAACGCAAGGGCGGCGTTGACGGGACAACAGGTTTTGAGCCCGGTGTTCCATCGGGGAATCACCTACCGGCCATCATGTACTCCTGCAAGGTAAATCCATGCCCGCCCCTGATTGAAACGATTCACAATCCGAGCATTAATGATTGAGGCGTTCAGGTCGCATTGTGAGAAGCGGTCGCACTAGGATGGATTAGCCAGCAGTAACGAAAGGATTGCACGATGGTCACGACAAAAGGGAACCTCGCCGAGTTCTGCTTCTACCGCCCCCAGGCGAAGAAGGTTTGCATACTCGGCGATTTCAACGGATGGCGCGACGGCGAGCTGAACATGGTCCGCACGCCCGAGGGCAACTGGGTCGCCAGGATCTTCCTCCCCGCGGGCGACTTCAAGTTCCGCTACCGGGCCGACGGCCAGTGGTTCATCGACTACGCGGCCTTCGGCATCGAGTGCGGCGAGTTCGGCCTTGACAGCGTCGTGCGCATCGGCGCGGGTCCGGCTCAGCAAAGCTCGTCGAGGCCCGCCAGGACGTCCGCCCGCGGCGCGATCTCGCGGGACAGGACCTCCCGCACCAACCGCCGCAGCGCGGTGGCCTGACGGCCAGCGCAGGAGACGCCCAGATGGTATCGAACGCTCAAAGACATTCCGGCGGCGGCAATAAGACGGACGGACGAGCCAGGCTGTACAAGTGCCCGGTGTGCGATACCGTCGTGGAGATTCTTGAGCCGTGCGGCATTGATCTGGTCTGCTGCGGCCCGGAGATGATCCCCCTGGGCGAGCGTACCTGCGGGCCGTCCGATCCTCACGCCATCATCATCGAGCGGCGAGGCGGCCAGGCGGTTGTCCGGGTCGGCCGGCGCGGCCACTCGATGGAAGTCGACCATCACATCGCCTGGATCGAAGTGACCTCGGCGGGGCAGTGCTGCCGGCAGTTCCTCCGGCCAGGCGACCCGCCCGAGGCGATCTTCGCGGTGAACGGCGCGGACGTCGTCGCCAGGGCCTACTGCAACGCGCATGGCCTGTGGCGGACGACGGGTTCGTGGAAGGCCGCGCGGAAACGATACATGGAGGCGGCCATCGCGGCGATGGCAAGCGCCTGATCCGCCGGCGCTTGGCCCGAGAACTGCCACAAGGCATCCGGCGCCCGCCTCAAGCGACAGCCCATCCGAGCCGTGTCGGATGGGCTGCTGCATTTGGTGACGCCTTCTTGGGTAGCACGGCCGGCAACGGAAAGACAGACCTCCCGCGGGCGGCCCTCGATGCGCCGGCCGCGGGGCATGGGTAGAAGTTGTCCGAATGCTCGACCGACTACCTCGCCGCGATCGTCAGATCCGAGCCACAGAGTTCGTCGAGCCGAACGGGTTGGTGGCGTGGAGGCTATTGTCGGGGTCGCTGGTCCAGTTGCCGTCCACGATGAACCTGTACTGATAGCTGCCGGACTGGAGCGGAAAGTCTCCGGCGAACGTGCCATCCTTCTGCTTGGCCAGCGGGACCGGCTTCCAGTTGGTGAAATCGGCCGCGATGTGGACCTTGCTGCACCCGCCCGACGGCTTGAATGTAAATCGCGCCTTGCCTGGTAATCTAGCCTTGCTGTACATTTGGACTCCTTTCTATGGATTCGGTTGTGTCCGCTCTAGGCGAGGGTCAGGTGCGGCTTGAGGTCCGCCGGGGTGGCGACGTTGAGGCTGGCCAGGTAGCCGTGGATCGCCTGCTCTATCTTCTCGACGGCCTGTTCGTAAGATTCCGCGCGGGCGCTGCACCCGGGCAGCGCCTCGCACCAGGCGACGAACTGTCCGCGGTCATCGTTGCGGATTCTTATAGGCAACCTCATGGCCAACTCCATCCTGCCGCTTGGGTCCCGCGCGAGCATTGTGCTATTCTAGGCACGGACAAACCGGCAAATCATTCTCCCACGAACCGAACTTTGTGCAATTGGGGCTATCCCCGGTTCGTCGGTGGAGGAACTCCCGGAGGCGGGCTAAGGGGTTGCCCTATCGCACTTAGGGCCGCATCTGCGGGGTCTCCGCCAGTGGTGCGCAACACTCTGGCAACCAAGGAAATGCCGGTGCGGGACAGGCCTAGGACGGCCTCTGCCTGGCGGACGCTGCGGCCTCAGGATGGGCCTGGGCGGCCTGTTTTTCGCTCTGCACCCAGTTGATCGCGTGTCGCAGAAGTTCCGTCGCGGTCTTGGCCTGGAGCTTCATCTTGAGATTTGCCCGGTGCGACTCGATGGTCTTGACGCTCAGGTGCAGCTTGGCCGCGATGTGGCGGGTGCCCAGGCCGCGGCCGATCAGCTCGAACACCTCCAACTCGCGGTCCGTGAGCCGCTCGACGGGGAACACGCCGGCCGATGCGCGGCCCTCGACCAGCTTGGACAGGAGGCTAGCGGACATCTTGTCGCTCAGGAACAGCTCGCCGGCCAGGATTCGCCTGATGGCCTCGATGACCTTCTCGGTTGCCTCCTCCTTCATCACGTAGCCGCGCGCCCCCGCGCGGAGCACGCGCTCGGCGTAGAAGGCCTCATCGTGCATCGACAGCACGAGGATCGGCATTTCCGGGAAGCGGATCCGCACGTCCTTTATCAGCTCGATGCCGCTGGTTGACTTCAGCGTGATGTCCACGACGACGATGTCGGGCTTGGTGGCCTCGATGCCCTTGAGCGCCTCGGGGGCGTCCTCCGCGTCGCCGCAATAGAAGAGGTCCTTCTCGTGTCGGATCATCTGGCTGAGGCCCTGGCGGATGATCGGGTGGTCGTCCACAACGAATACGCGAGCGACCTTCTGCGCTGTGGTCTGAGGCGATGTCTGTTTGGTCATAGCGTGGCCCTTGAAGGGACAAGCACGGCGGAAGCAATCATCTATAGATTATATGTCGCCGCGGGCGCGCGGCAAGTGTTGTCCGCGGATTTGGCGGGAAACTATAGGATGAGCAGGTACAGCACTATCGCCAGCGCGATCCTGTAGACGCCGAACGGGATCATCCCGTGCCTGGTCAGCCACGACACGAACCACTTGACCGCCAGGGCGGCCACCACGGCGCTGACGACCAGCCCGATCAGCAGGCCCTCAACGCCCGCCCCGGCCTGGAGGGCGGCCCAGTCCTTGTAGGCCGAGTAGAGCGTCGCCGCCCCGAGCGTCGGCAGGGCCAGCAGGAAGCTGAACTCGGCTGCCGCCACCATGTCCAGCCCGACGGCCAGCCCCGCGAGGATCGTGATCATGCTCCGCGACGTGCCAGGCCACATCGCCAGCACCTGCGCCAGACCTATGATCAGCGCCTGGCTGAAGCGCACGGCGTCGACCTGCGTCACCTGCTGGGCGCCGCGCTTGCGCAGCCAGAAAAAGTACTCCACCACGATCATCAGGACGCCGCCGGCCGCCAGTGCGATCATCACGGGTATGGGGCCGAAAAGATTCTCCTCGATTCTCTGGTGGCAGAGCTTGCCGACTATGGCGGCCGGCAGGAACGCCACAAGCAGCAGCCCGACGAGGCGAAGCCCGCCCTGGCCGTACGGGGTCATGCCCAGGCCGGGCACGGCGGTTGAGTCGCGCCCGGCCCTCGCGATCAGTCCTGTCGCGGCCTGGCCCAGGCCCTGGAGCATCTGCGCGACGCGCTTGCGGTATAGGCCCAACACCGCCAGTATGGCGCCAAGCTGGATGACTATCTCAAAGGAATCCAGCGCCTTCATCCTGTCCTTGTCGAGCATCCGTCCGAAAGGCCCGGATTCCTCGGTGTATCGCGTCATTCCCATGAAGTGGCCGGCCAGGATCAGGTGACCGGTGGAGGAGACCGGCAGATACTCCGTCAACCCCTCAACGACGCCCAGGATGGCGGCCTGACCGGCCGTTATCCTCTCCTGCGCGGGCGCGGCGGCCGGGGCGCTCGATAGCGCTGGCGCCGGATTGTCCTTGGCGGCCAAGGCATTGGCGCAGAATCCCGCGGCCATGAGCACGGCGCACGCGAAGGCGATATTCTTGAGCCTCATGTCAGGTGAAATCCTAAGCGAAGTATAAGCTGGCAGACCACGTTTGCGTACAGCCCGGCCGCGAGATCATCCAGCAGCACGCCCCATCCGTGGGGCAGCTTCTCCAACTGCCGGGCCGGCGGAGGCTTGATTATGTCCAGAAGCCGGAAGGCGAGAAAGGCGATGCCGACGGCGAGCAGGATCTCGTGCCACCACGGGCGGCTGCCTGCCAGTTCATACCTGTAGCTATGGACGATCTCGCCGGATGGCAGCTTTGAGCTCTGATATGCCGGCAGTCCGGTGGGCAGCGGCAGCAGGAGTAGGGCAAGCGCCTGCCCCGCCCACTCATCTATCACGCACTGCGAGGGGTCTTTCTTCCCGAACATCCTCTCGGCCTGCCTGCCCAGCGCCACGCAGCCCACCGAGGCCAGCACGAGCACGCCCGCCATCGTCGCGTTGACGGCCGGAAGATTCCCCCCGCCAAGCCACATCACGCCCAGGAAGATGGCGCACACCGTCGCCGACGCCCAGGACCCGGGCGCGGGACGCATGTAGCCCGCGCCCAGTCCGGTAACAATCAGCTTGGCCAGCCAGTCTTTCATAGCAGGAACCGTCCCCCGCTTGTCGGGCCGCATGGCTGTGTGGCGCTCCATTACGTCAATCGGTCATCTCCCTGTCGTCGCTTCGGAGGATCTTGCGGGTCTGCCCGACGTACGCCAGGCCGCTTAGCACCGTGGCGATAACCGCCAGCCAGACCATCGCGATCTTGGCGTAAACCGCCCAGGGCGTCAAAGGCAGGTTGGCCAACTGGTACAGGATCGTGCAGATCGCGACCGACTGGATGAACATCTTGATCTTGCCGGCCGGCGTGGCGGGGAACTTCATCCCCTGCGACTCGCTGTAGCCGCGCACGGCCGACACGATGAACTCGCGAGCCAGGACCACCACGATCATCCACGCCTGCACGCACGAGGCCATGTGGCCCGTCAACCAGTGCGGGATGTTCCTCTCCATCGGGCCGACGGGCGCGTCCGGGGCAAAGTGCGAGAAGTTCGATCCGGTCAGCATCGCCAGTGCCCCCACGACCAGCACCTTGTCAACGAACGGGTCGGTGATCCGCCCGAACGCGCTGACCGCGTGCATCTTCCTCGCCAGGTAGCCGTCCAGCACGTCGGTGATGCCCGCGACGATGTACAGCACGAACGCGGCGTTGAGCAACCCCGGCCCCCACGCCGGCCCCCATGACGGGTGGTAAAGCCCAAGCAGGACGAAGAACGCGCCGGCCAGCGCGATGCGGGCGACGGTCAACTGATTGGGCAGCTTCCAGTTCATGCGATTGGCGATTGTCGATTGGCGATTGTCAATCGTCAATCGACAATCAGGTCATATTCCGATGCCCCGATGATCTGTGTCTTCACGAAGCCGCCCGGCCGGCGCGGGCGCTTGAGGATGCAGACGCTGTCGATATCCGGCGCCTGGCCGTAGTGCCGGCCGACGCACCGGCCGTCGGCGGACTTGCCGTCGACAAGCACCTCGACCCGGCGGCCGATCCTGCGCCGATTGGCGGCGAAGGCGATCCTTCGCTGGGCGAGCATGATGGCCGCCGCTCGTTCGGCCTTGACCTCGGCGCTGATCTGGCCGGGCAAGGCGGCGGCCGGCGTGCCTTCCTCGCGCGAGTACTCGAACACGCCCAACGCGTCGAAGCGGAAGTCCTTGACGAAAGCGAGCAGTTCTCCGAACTGCGATTCCGTCTCGCCGGGAAAGCCCACGATGAACGTCGTCCGCAGCACCAGCCCCGGGATGCGCTCGCGAAGACGGCTCAGGAGTTCCTCGGTTGCCTTGCGCGTCGTCCGCCGGCCCATCCGCCGCAGGACGGCGTCGCTGATGTGCTGGAGCGGAAGGTCGATGTACTTGACCACTCGAGGGCATTCGGCGACGGCTGCGATCAGCTCATCGGCGAAGCTCCTTGGATAGGCGTACATGAGGCGAATCCACCGCACGCCGTCGAGCCTGTCCAGCTTGCGGAGCAGCGCGGCCAGGCCGCTTGTTCGGCTTGTGCGGGTTCGCGAACCGTCCGGCGAGCCGAAATCCGTCCCGTAGGCGGTCGTGTCCTGGCCGATGACGTTGAGCTCCACCGCCCCATCCGCGACCAGCTCGCGTGCCTCCTTCATCACTTCCGCCGGCGGCTTTGAGCGGAACGGGCCGCGAATGGCCGGGATCGTGCAGAAAGTACACCGCCGGCTACAGCCTTCGGAGATCCGCAGGTAGGCCGTGTGGCGCGGCGTCAGGCGGAAGCGGGAGGAATCAGAGGCAATTGCGGATTGCGAATTGTGGATTGCGGATTGTCTACAATCGGTTTTCGGAGTCTGGATCTCGGATTTCGGATTTCCGCCTGTCGCTGTGCCTGGCGGGAAGTCATGGTGAGGGCTTGCCGTTAGGCGCTGTTGGGCTCGACCTCCCGGCGAATAATGGGAAAGGGTGGCAGGGCGTCCAGTTCCCATGACTGCCCGGAGGATACTATCTCTCTCGTTCACTCCAACGATCGCGTCTATCCCCGGCGCGAGGTCAAAGAGCTTGTCCGCATCGCGGTTGACCAGGCACCCGGCCACGATCACCCGCCGTGCGCTGCCCGACCGCCTGTAGGCCAGGGCCTCCTCGATGACCGAGAGGGATTCATCCCTCGCGGCCGACAGGAATCCGCAGGTGTTGACGACGATCACGTCGGCCTTGTCCATGGGCGCGGCCACCACGCACCCGCCCTCCGCCAGGAGGCCGAGCATCCGTTCGCTGTCCACAAGGTTCTTGGGACAGCCCAGCGAGACAAGGCACACACGCGTCGGCTTTGTCCAAGCCATTCCGACATGATACCAGAAAGGGACGAGGGACTAGCGACTGGCGACCAGGATACCGAGACTCTTGCGCACCTCCGCGGTCGGGCGGTCTCCCAGTGCCCCTGGTCCCTAGTCGCTAGTCCCTAGTCCATTCCGTTCGGCTATACTGCCGGCATGCCAACGACCCTCAAGCCACTGCGAATCGGCGACATCGTCATCGACTTCCCGGTGATCCTCGCGCCGATGGCCGGCTACACCGACCTGGCGTACCGTCTGCTGTGCCGGCAGTTCGGCGCGCCGTACTGCATCACGGAGATGATGCTCGACCGCCTCCTCCTTGTCCGCGGCAAGGTCCGCTCGCGGCTGTTCAAGCTGACGGACCAGGACCACCCCGTCGCCGGCCAGATCATCGGCAACGAGCCCGACGTGATGGCCCAGGCGGCCAAGGCGCTCTGCGAGATAGGCTTCGACGCGATCGACCTCAACTTCGCATGCCCGGTCCGCAAGGCCCTGTCCCGCAAGCGGGGCGGATACCTGATGGGCCGGCCCGACCTGGCCGTCGAGATCGTCCGCGCGGTCAAGGCGGCCGTCGCCAGGCCCGTCACGATCAAGGTCCGCCAGAAGTTCCTCAACTCGGACACGGAGGAGAACTTCTACCGCATCGCCGAGGGCGCGCTTGCAGCAGGGGCCGCGGCCGTCACAGTCCACGCCCGCAGCGTCGAGACCAAGTACCACGGCCCGGCCGACTGGGAGTTCCTGGCCGCCGCTAAGAGGCGGTTCGCCGGCAGCGTCATCATCGGCTCGGGCGACGTCTCATCGCCGGCCAAGGCGTTGGAGATGATCGAGCGGACCGGCGTCGACGCGGCATCCGTCGCCCGCGGCGCGCTGGGCAATCCGTGGTTCTTCCGGCAGGTGCGCGACTTGGCCGACGGCCATGAGCCGTACAAGCCCACGCTCGCACAGCAGCGCGAGGTGCTCCTGCGGCACTTCACGGCCGACTGCGAGTTGTACGGCCCGCTCAAGGGGCCAAGGCACATGCGCGGCTTCGGCGTCCGGTACGCCCGCCTGCACGCGCATCCCAAGGAGGTCCGCATGGCGTTCGTACACGTCAAGCGGGCCGAGGACTGGCACGCGGTGCTGGACAGGTTCTATCCCGCTGAGTAATCTGGGCTTCTGAGGTCGATGGAACGTGAAACGTATAGTCTTTAGCAAGCACGCGCGGGAGCAGATGCAGGAGCGAGGAGCATCCGAGGCGGAGACCGTGCGCGCGGTGCGAGAAGGTATTTCTCAGCCCGCCAAGTCGGGCCGTGTACAATACAAACTGAACTTGCCGTAAGTTCGGTGTGGGCTGGCAGACGCTACGCGATCAAACAAGTTGCGCCAGTTGTTGCCGAGGAGGCAAACCGTCTTGTGATCGTTACTGTGTATACCTTCTACTTCTGACCTGGTGCAGCATGAAGATCAGCTATGACAAATCAGTCGACGCCTTGTACATCCGCCTGCTTGAGGGCCAGTATCAGTGCCGGACCCTCCAACTGTCCGACAATGTGGCCCTCAACATCGGCCCCGCCGAGCAGCTCGTCGGCATAGAAGTCCTCGACGCCAGCAAGACCCTGGAACTGGGGGAAACCCCGGAGATAGACGTCGAGAACTTGTTGGCGAAGGTTGCTGGCTGACGGAACAACTACATCGGCCGTGCGCGCTCTGGGCGGTGTATACGGCGTTCGGGAGGCAGACTATGCAGGGCGGAGATGACGCGGTGAAGGCCCTTCGTGCGGCGCTGGAGGTGTCGCCCAACAACGTGCCGCTCCTGGGGCACTTGGCGGACACGCTGGCATCGCTCGGCCGGCACGAGGAGGCGATAGCCGAGTACCGCAAGGCGCTGAGCCAGGCGCCGGGCAACCAGCAGATCAAGCTCGGCCTGGCCGGCGCCTACTTCCTGATGGGCAACAACTCCGCCGCCTTCGTGATCGTCGAGGATCTGCTCAAGGAGCGGTCCTATCCGCCGCGGGTCCACATCCTCCACGCCCGGCTGCTACTGCGGGCCGACCAGGCCGACCGCGCCGCGCGCGAGTGCCTGCCAAACGGCGGCTATGGCCGGCGGCGCTGACGTGCTCCCTGGCCGCGTTGGGGCTCGCCGCGATAGCCTGCGCGGCGGCGGGGGACGACTCGGACGGCGTCACCCTCACGACCGTCTTCTTCATCGGATGGTTCGCGATTTCGTTTATCATCAATTCCGCCTCAATGCGGAAGACGAGTAGAATCGCGTGCCTGGAGTGCGAGATATGCCACGATGTATCAGGTTTCTCTGGCTGGCGGCGGTGGGCCTTGCCTGCTGGTGGGGTCTGCCTGCGGCCGGCGCGCTGGCCGAGACTTCCACCGAGTATTCCGCCATCTTCATCGGCGGCAAGAAGGTCGGCTACGAGGAGCAGACACGCCTGAAGGCGGATGACAAGGTCACGCACACGATAACGACGGTCATGGCGCTGGGCCGGGGGAAGGTCGTCCAGAAGACCCGCACCATCCAGACGACGGTTGAGACCGCCGGCGGCAAGCCGCTGTCCTTCCGCGTGATCGAGACGGGCCAGGCCGTCAAGTCGGTGGATGGGACGATCAAGGATGGCAAGCTCACACTCACGCTGACCGAGGCCGGCTCGACCAAGACGGCCGTGCAGGACTGGCCCGAGGGCGCGGTGCTTCACGAAGGCGCGATGATCCTGATGAAGGCCAAGGGGCTCAAGGAGGGGACGAAGTACAGCTACAAGCAGTACGCCCCGGACGCCCTCGGCGCGTGGGACACGGAGGTGGCGGTGGGGGCGGCCAAGGACGTTGACATACTGGGCAAGACCGAGAGGCTGATCGAGATCGGCACGGTCCAGACGATGGCGGGGCGGGCGAGGCTGTCCGCCACGATGTACGTGGACGAGCAGCTTACTGTCCGCAAGGCGGTCATACCCGTGCTCGGAATGAGCCTGGAGGTCGTCGCCTGCGCGCGGGCCTTGGCGATGGGCAAGAACGACGAGTTCAACATCACCCAGGAGACGCTCGTGCAGTGCCCGGGGCCGCTGAGGGACTACAAGCAGGCCGGGTCGATAGCCTACAGCATCAAGCCGACCGGCACCGTCAGGCCCGAGTTCCCCCAGACCGACTCGCAGAAGGTGACGACGGCCGAGGATGGCACCATCGTCGTGACGGTGACGCCGCTTGCCTTGCCAAAGGGCCAGACGATTCCCTACGCCGGGCAGGACAAGGCGCTCCTGGCGGCCACCCAACAGGCGCGGTATCTCCAGTGCGAGGACAAGAAGGTTCAGGAGTTGACCAGGGAGGCCCTGGGCGACACGAAGGATGCGGCTGTGGCGGCCAAGAAGCTGGAGTGGTTCGTCCGCAGGTACATCACGGCCAAGGACCTGTCGGCCCCGTACGACTCGGCCGCCCAGGTCGCCCAGACGCAGCGCGGCGACTGCAAGGGCCATGCGGCCCTCCTGGCGGCGATGTGCCGCGCGGCCGGCATCCCCGCGAAGGTCGCGTGGGGCATCGCCTACCGGCCAAGCATCGGCGACAGGCAGCACGTCTTGGGCGGCCATGCCTGGGTGACGGCCCGCATCGGCGGCAAGTGGGTGGACCTGGACGCGGCGCTGGACGGCTTCGACGCCGGCCACATCGCCCTGGGCGCCGGCGACGGCGACCCGATAGGCTTCTTCGACGTACTATCAACGTTGGGCAACTTCAGGATCGTCAAGGTGGAGATGGGCAAGTAACTTGCCCGAAGCAATGAACCTGTGGGTGACGCGACAGCCCAATCGCTGACGGCCGTGCTGCTGGACCTCTATCGCAGGTGCAAGGAGGCCGGCCGCTATGACCCGTACATGGCGCTGCACGGATCGCCCGCGGCGGTGGCCTGTAGGGTGCGGACGTTCCTCTGGTATCGGCGGTTCCTGCCGGCGGGCGGGCGGGTGCTGGACTGGGGATGCCACCACGCCCCCGATTCCTGCCTGGTTCGCGCTGCCCTTGGGGATGGGAACGAACTGCACGGTTGCGACTTCGACGTCCCGGGGCTGTTTCCGGCCTTCCACGAATTCGCGGCCCTTCGGTACGTCCGGCTGCTGGACCATGCCGCCTTGCCCTATGACGATGGCTACTTAGACGCGGTGATCGGGGCCGGCGCCCTGGAGCATTCAGCCGACGACCGGGCCTGCATCGCCGAGCTCCGGCGATGCCTCAAGCCCGGAGGCATCCTCGTCGTGACATATCTGCCCAACCGGTGGTCCTATGAGGAATGGTTCAGCAGGCTGCGGCACAGGCCCAGCCATGACCGCCTGTACGCGCTGAAGGGCCTTGACGGGATGCTCAAGGATGCGGGGTTCATTCCTCTGGAAATGGGCTACCAGGCGAGGTCGGGGGCGCTTTCGGCCGTCAGCGGCGCCAGCCCCGTCAGGACGGCCGCGATGCGGTTGGCGCAGCTTCACAGACTGACCGGGTGCCTGTGCGTGGCGGCCAGGAAGCGCGAGGACGCGGCCGCGCGGCAGGACGGCCGTTGAACGCCGCAACCTCCAACCGCCCCTTGTCCCACCGCCCGCCGTTTGATATCGTGTGCTAGTTGTACCAGGCGGCCATAGGGCCGCCTTTGTGTATCGCACCAGGAAGCAGCGATGCCCCGCAGGGACGATCTGCACACGATCATGCTCATAGGCTCCGGGCCGATCATCATCGGCCAGGGCTGCGAGTTCGACTACTCCGGCACGCAGGCGTGCAAGGCCCTCCGTGAGGAGGGCTACCGAATCGTGCTGGTCAACTCCAACCCGGCCACGATCATGACCGACCCGGAGTTCGCGGACCGGACGTACATCGAGCCCATCACGCCGGAGGCGGTCGAGAAGATCATCGCGGCCGAGGGCAGGACCAGGCATCGCGTCGATGCGCTCCTGCCGACGCTCGGCGGGCAGACCGGCCTGAACACGGCCGTCGCCGCGGCCGACATGGGCATACTCGACCGCTACGGCGTCGAGATGATCGGCGCGACCCGCGAGGTCATCCACCGCGCGGAGGACCGCCTGGAGTTCAAGCGGATTTGCCAGTCGTGCGGCCTCGATGTGCCCCGCAGCGGAATCGCCCACTCGATGGACGAGGCCCGGCGCGTGATGGCCGAAGTCAGGTTGCCGGTGTGCATACGGCCGGCATACACGCTGGGCGGCACCGGCGGCGGCTTCGCCTTCAACGTCGAGGAGTTCGAGGAGATCGCCGCCCGCGGCCTGGAGTACTCGCCCGTAAGCGAGGTCCTCATCGAGGAATCGGTGCTGGGCTGGAAGGAGTACGAGCTGGAGGTGATGCGCGACAAGGCGGACAACGTCGTCATCGTCTGCTCCATCGAGAATTTCGACCCGATGGGCGTACACACAGGCGACTCGATCACCGTCGCCCCGGCCCAGACGCTGACCGACAAGGAATATCAGCTCATGCGCGACGCGGCCATCGCCATCATTCGCGCGGTGGGCGTGGAGACGGGCGGCAGCAACATCCAGTTCGCCGTGAATCCCGACACTGGCCGGATGATCGTGGTCGAGATGAACCCGCGCGTCAGCCGCTCATCCGCCCTGGCGTCCAAGGCGACGGGCTTCCCCATCGCCAAGATCGCGGCCAAGCTGGCCGTCGGCTACACGCTGGACGAGATCCCCAACGACATCACCAAGTACACGCCGGCCAGCTTCGAGCCGACCATCGACTACTGCGTGGTGAAGATTCCGCGCTGGACCTTCGAGAAGTTCCCCGACGCGGATGAGACGCTCACCACGCAGATGAAGTCCGTCGGCGAGGCGATGTCCATCGGGCGGACGTTCAAGGAGGCCTTCCAGAAGGGCATCCGCTCGATGGAGGTCAAGCGGTTCGGCCTGGGTCTGGACACCAACGACAAGTGGCTCCAGTCCATTCGCAAGCCCGAGGCCGACGAGGCGGCCAAGGCCCTGCCGGATGACACGCCGTTCCCCATCGAGGAGGGCAAGCTGCGGCGGAAGCTGGCCGTGCCGTGCCAGGGGCGGATTTACTACATCCGCTACGCCTTCCGCATGGGCTGGACGGTCGAGCAGGTGTTTGAGCTGACGAAGATAGACCCGTGGTTCCTGACGAATATGAAGGAGCTGGTGGAGTTTGAGGCGGAGGTCATAGAAGGAGAAGGGAAGTTCAAGAAGCTCCTGGAAGTGGCGCCAAAGGCCAAAGCGATGGCCCAACGGTTCGGGGACATTCTCGATACGGAGGGACTTCTTGAGACGTGGAAAGCCGTCACAAGTCTTCTACGCCGGGCAAAGCAATTGGGATACAGCGATGTTCAGCTAGCCACCTTGTGGCAGACCAGTCCAGATGATATCCGTGCTTGGCGCTCGGCAATGGGCATCGAACCAGTCTACAAGCTGGTCGATACCTGCGCCGCGGAGTTCGAGGCTTACACGCCGTACTACTACTCGACCTATGAATCTCCAATGAAGCAGTTGGCGGTCGAAGGCCAACAGCGCCTCACGGCAAGCCCTGACTCGGCTCAGGCGCCAAGATCAGAGACAAACGGAGCCAATCGTCAATCGCCAATCGTCAATCGTCAATTCGTCGATGACGAGGTCCGCATCACTCCCAAAAAAAAGATTGTCATCCTCGGCGGGGGGCCGAATCGAATAGGGCAGGGGATAGAGTTCGACTACTGCTGCGTCCACGCGGCCTTCGCGGCGCGGGAGCTGGGCTTTGAGGCCGTGATGGTCAACTCCAACCCGGAGACCGTCTCGACCGATTACGACACATCCGACATGCTCTTCTTCGAGCCGCTGACGCACGAGGACGTGCTCAACATCTGCGAGCGCCTCAACGGCCGGCCGCTGAAGAGAGTCAACGCAGAGGGCCCAGAGGACGCAGAGAGGGACGGGCAGAAGGACAGAGCCACAGACACTGGTTCTCCCTCTCTAACATCCTCTGCGTCCTCAGCGCCCTCTGCGTTGAAGGATGATGAAGGCCTCCTTTACGGCGTGATCGTCCAGTTCGGCGGCCAGACGCCGCTGAACCTGTCCAAGGGCCTTGACGACGCGGGCGTGCCCATCATCGGCACCAGCGTCGATTCCATCGACATCGCCGAGGACCGCAAGCGGTTCGCCGAGGTGATGGACGAGCTCAAGCTCCAGAGCCCCGCCGGCGGCACGGCATTCTCCATCGAGGGCGCGCGGAAGGTCGCCGCCAAGATCGGCTACCCCGTGCTGGTCCGGCCGAGCTACGTCCTGGGCGGGCGGGCGATGGAGATCGTCTCCGACGAAAACCAGCTCGACATCTACATGGCCAGGGCCGTCTCCGCGTCGACCGTCGGCCGCACGCACCCGATCCTCATCGACCGCTTCCTGGACAACGCCACGGAGGTCGACGTCGACTGCATCGCCGACTACGGCCCGCGGCGGGATGGCACGCTCGAGAAGGACCCGCGGGCGGTCATCTGCGGCGTGATGGAGCACATCGAGGAGGCCGGCATCCACAGCGGCGACTCGGCCTGCGCGCTGCCGCCGTTCTCGCTGCCGCCGCAGATCGTCGCCGAGATCGAGCGGCAGACGCGATTGCTCGCCAAGCGGCTCAAGGTCCGGGGCCTGATGAACATTCAGTACGCCGTGAAGGAGGGCGTGGTGTACATCCTGGAGGTCAACCCGCGGGCGTCGCGCACCGTGCCGTTCGTGTCCAAGGCCACGGGTGTCCCATGGGCGAAGCTCGCCGCCAAGGTGATGGCTGGCAAGAGCCTCGCGGAGCTTGGCGTCGTCGAGGCCCCGCGCCCGGCGCAGACATCAGTCAAGGAGAGCGTCTTCCCGTTCACCAAGTTCCCCGGCGTGGACGTGATCCTCGGCCCGGAGATGCGCTCCACCGGCGAGGTGATGGGCATCGACCGGAACTTCGGCCTTGCGTTCGCGAAGAGCCAGATGGCGGCGGGCATGACGCTGCCGCTGACCGGGACGGTCTTCCTCTCCGTCAACGACGCGGACAAGCAGTACGTCGCCGCCGTCGCCAAGTCACTCGCGGCGATGGGGTTCGACCTGGTGGCCACGGGCGGCACGTGCCGGATGATCGAGGCGGCCGGCGTCAAGTGCCGCCGGATTTACAAGCTCAACGAGGGCCGGCCGAACATCGCCGACCTCATCACCAACCGCGAGGTCCAGCTCATCATCAACACGCCCACGACCCGCGGCCCCAGGACCGACGAGGGCAAGATTCGCGCGATGGCCACGCTGCACAACGTCCCGCTCATCACGACGATCACCGGCGCCGAGGCGGCCGTCACCGCCATCGAGGCCCTTCGCGCCGGCGGCCCCGACACGCAGACCGCCGCGCACGCCTGGACCGTACGGCCGTTGCAGGAGTACTTCCCGTCGTACAGGAAGTGACGCGCGGCCGAGCGTCTAGCGTTTCCGCATCTCCCAGTACGCCTCCATGCACGCCTGGGCGTTCTCTATCGGCACGTTGCACGGGATGTGGTTGCCCACCGCGAAGAAGAAGCCCGGGCAGCTTCGCCCGATGTCCATGCACCGCTTGACCTCGTTGTAGACATCCTGCCTTGTGCCGAATGTCAGCACACGGCAGTCGGCGTTGCCGATGATGATGTGCGTACGGCCGTACTTGCGGCACAGGTCCTCCAAGTCGGTCGTCGGATCGAAGATGAAGCCATCCGCGCCGGCCGCCACCAGGTCGTCGATGTACGCGCTGTAGTTGCCGTCGGAGGTGAACAGAACCTTCTTGCCGGCGTCCTTGGCGCAGTCCCACTGGCGCTTCAGGTTCAAAAAGACGTATCTGCGGTAGAACTCCGGGGAGAAAAAGCCCCCGGCCGTCCAGACGATGTCGTCGTGCGTGTGATAGACGGCGATGTCCGTCTTGCACCACGCCTGGACGTACTGGAGGACGTAATCCGTCCAGCGGTCCAGGGTCCGCCCGAACCGCTCGGAGTCGAGGCCCGCCGCCAGGAGCAGGTTCTCCCAGCCGAACGCGGCGATGGCGAAGCTGACCACTGAGTTGTAGATCCCGCCCGGTATCACCCAGTCGCCCTTGCGGGCCTGCTCGTACCATGCCTGGTAGTTCTCCGCCTGGCGGTTGATATCCACCCGGCCGTACTCCTCGAACGGGTCCAGCGCGTATATCTCCTCGACATCCGCGAACGGCGAGGGTCTTGGCAGTCGCCAGTCGCTGCCGTCGGGCAGGTAGACGGCGTGGCCCATGTCGGTCCATCTTCCGCGCGGGATGTCTGGCAGGTCGGTGTACCAGACGAAATCGAAGTCCAGCAGCTCCTCCACGCTCGCCCCCGGCCGGCCGGCTTGCCGCTGGAGGAACTCGACCCACGCCGGATGGTCCACGTACTGCGTGTGGGGGATTTCCGCGGGCGTCTGAAGGTTGAACGCCGCCCAGCCGCGATCAAAGCTCATGGTTCCACCGTGGCAGGGATCGTAAGCGCAAGACAGGCGAACTGGCGACAGGTTGCAGGCAACAGGACGTCCGAGACCACCTCCTTCCAGGCTTTGGCGGCAGCTCTCGAACGAAGGACCAGGAGACCTCCGCGACGTCGCCGGTGTCGTAGGTAACTCGGAAATGAGCGCCTAGTTCGCGGTCCACCTCCACCAGCACCGGCACGGCCTTGGCGGGGATGCGGTTTGCCTTGCGTATGCGCGAGCTAGACTCCAAGAAGCAAAGCCCATCCTCAAACTCCACTTCGAACGCGTCCTTCCATCCAAGATACCGCGCGTGGGCGATCCGGGAGAACGTGCCCCTGCCGTAAGGCTTCTTGAGTTGGACCGTCTTGCTCATCGTCTGACATGATATGTTCGGCGCCGCTGGATTGACAATCGCCAATCGCCAATCGACAATCGAACCATGCCGTTGACCGCCGAACAGTATCTCCGCCCCGACGTGATCCAGCAGGTCCGCCGCCTGGACCTCAAGGCGCGGTTCATCGTCGAGGGTTTCCTCACCGGCCTGCACGATTCGCCGTATCACGGCTTCTCCGTCGAGTTCAGCGAGCACCGCAAGTACACGCCAGGCGACGACCTGCGCTTGATGGACTGGTCCGTCTTCGGCAAGACCGACCGCTATTACATCAAGAAGTACCAGGCCGAGACCAACCTCGACGCGTACCTCCTGGTCGATTCCTCCGGCTCGATGGACTACGCCCGCGAGGGCCGGATGACCAAGATGGACTACTCCATCTGCCTGGCGGCCGCGCTGGGCTACATGATGATGAACCAGCAGGACTCCGTCGGCCTGGCCACGTTCGACCAGAAGGTGCGGGCGTTCATGCCGCCCAAGTCCAAGCGCTCGCACCTGATCAACCTGCTCGGAACGCTCGCCCGCACCAAGCCCTCAGGCGAAACGAACGTTGCAGCCTGCCTCCACGACATCGCCGGGCGGATCAAGAAGCGCGGCCTCATCATCCTGCTCTCGGACCTGCTTGCCGACCAGCAGGAGGTCATCAAGGGCCTGCACCACTTCAGGTTCCGCGGCCATGACCTGATCATCTTCCAGGTGCTCGACCACAGCGAGCTTACCTTCGAGTTCGAGGGCCAGGTCCGCTTCGAGGACCCCGAGACCGGCGAGCACCTCGACTCCAACCCGCAGGCCATCCGCGCGGCCTACCTAAAGGAGCTCCACGAGTTCATCGCCCAGTACAAGCGCGACTGCCTCAACGTCCGCGCCGACTTCGTCACCGTCGACAACGCCATGACCTTCGACAAGGCGCTGATAGAGTTCTTGGTGCAGAGGCAGACGCGGTTCTGATTGCAGACTGTTGTGAGACGCCGCCCTTTGGGTGCTGAGCGCCGTGTATCATGCCCGCGGGCTTTCCCCAGACACGGCGGGAAGCGGCGGATTTTCACCGGCCCCCATATCCGGGCAGCGACATCGCCAACGCGACGATTCCAAGCGCCGCCGTTTGCGTTGCAGGCTCGCGAACCCTTTGCCCTGATCTCACGGCCATCGTATGCTGTTCCCCGAATGTGCCCCGAACTGGGCTTCAGTGAGGGAAGAATGGGATATGAGATTCGTCCCGCTCTTTGAGATATTGAACTTCCTTCTGTGGGCCGGAGCTGTGGCGGGCCTCCTGGCCGCCGCTTGGATAACCCGGGGGTTCCTGCGGCGTATTCTGTACCGGCGGGAAATCGTAAGCCACGAGTCCGCGCTTTCCCGCCTTGTCTTGGAGCGCGAGGTCTTTGCCCGCAAGATAAGCTCACCGGGCCGGAAGATATATCCCGAGTGGTTTGACGCGCTTCCGCCGAATCAGGAGGTCCACGCGCTGGACGAAGGTGACATCGAGACGGTCGCGCTCCAGGCGCAGGTGCTCGTTGACACGCCCGGCGTGTATCTGCGTTTCATCACTGTGAACCTTCCCTACGTCTCGGCGCCGGATGCGGAATTGCGCCGGTATGCCCAGCGCAACATCCATGTCGCCTTCCGTCTTGTGGAGGTCAACCTGGATACGCCGGGCGCCGGGACCCTGGAGTACCTCTGCGCGCGCAGGGCGGCCTGGGCGGAATGCTTCGAGACGATGCGCCAGTTCATTGCTCCCACGCGGATTGACGCGATATTGCGGAAAGTTGATCAGGTCCTGGCCGACAACCCGCGGCCTGTCACGCAGGTGAAAGGCCCTGAGGACCGAACGTCATTGATCTCACGGGTCATGGCAGGTCTTGGTTGGGCGCGAGAGGCGCGCGCGAATGCCATTCAATGGATCAGGGACTTCGTGCAATACAAGATCGCTATTCCAATCGAGGTTGCGTTCGGAGCTGTCCGAAAAGAGCCGGGGAGGTACATCCGCACGGCCATAGTGATCGCCGTGCTGGCGTTGCTCATCTGGATGGTTGTTTCCTGGGCTCGGAACACCATGCTTACCTATTGATACCCATGGGCTTACGGGACAACCCTGCGCCATGCCTCGCGTCGGCGGTGGCATGTTCCTGTCATTTTCTCGGCGGGTGTCATGCTTCCGCGTCTTTGCCGTTTGCGGAAGCATGTCTAAACTGCTCTTGCTCGCCCGGGCTACTCCCACTCAATCGTCGCCGGCGGCTTGGAGGAGATGTCATAGACCACGCGGTTGACGCCGCGGACCTCGTTGATGATGCGGTTGGAGATCGTCGCCAGCACGTCGTATGGGATTCGCGACCAGTCGGCCGTCATGAAGTCGCTGGTGTCGACCGAGCGGATTGCGACGACGCTGTCGTATGTCCGGCCGTCGCCCATGACGCCCACGGTCTTCACCGGCAGGAGCACCACGAAGGTCTGGGCCGTCTTGCGGTACAGGCCGGCGGCGATGATCTCCTCCAGCAGTATGTTGTCGGCGCGGCGGAGCAGGTCCAGGCGCTCGCGCGTCACCTCGCCCAGGCACCGCACGGCCAGGCCCGGCCCCGGGAACGGATGACGCCAGACGATGGCCTCCGGCAGGCCAAGCAATTCGCCCGCGTGGCGGACTTCATCCTTAAAGAGGTCGCGGAGCGGCTCGATCAGCTCGAAGCCAAGCTCCTCCGGCAGGCCGCCGACGTTGTGGTGCAGCTTGATGTTGGCCGCCTGGCCGGCCAGCGACCGGCCCGATTCGATCACGTCGGGATACAGCGTGCCCTGCGCGAGGAACCTGGCGTTGCGGATTGACCTGGCGGCCGTCTTGAAGGCGTCGATGAACGTGTGGCCGATGATCCGGCGCTTCTCCTGCGGGTCGGTCACGCCGCGGAGCTTGCCCAGGAAGTCGTCGGCCGCGTGTACGGTCGTCAGGTCGATCCTGAAGTGTTCGCGGAAGGTCGACTCGACGAGCTCGACCTCGTTCAGTCGCAGCAGGCCGTTGTCGACGAATATGCACGCCAGGCGCTCGCCGATGGCCTTGTGCAGCATGGCCGCCACGACGGATGAATCGACGCCGCCCGACAGGCCGCAGATCACACGCTCATCGGCGCCGACGCGGGCCTGCACGTCCCGCACGACCGCGTCGATGAAAGAGCCCATCTTCCACAGCCCCGAGCATCCGCAGATCTTGTAGAGGAAGTTGACGAATATCTCGTTGCCGTGCGGCGTGTGAGTGACCTCGGGGTGGAACTGGACGCCGAAGAAGGGCTTGGTCCTGTGCCTGACGGCCGCGATGGGGCACGTCGGCGTGGCGGCCAGCGGCACGAAGTCGTCGTTGAGGCGCTGCACCTGGTCGCCGTGGCTCATCCAGACGGTGGTCTCGGCCGGCACGTTGCGGAGCAGGTCGTCCGGCTCGATCACGTGGAGGGCGGTCCGGCCGAACTCGCGGCTGGGGACGCCCTTGACATCCGCGCCCAGGAGCAGCGAGCCGAGCTGCATCCCGTAGCAGATGCCCAGGATCGGCACGCCCATGTCGAATAGCTCCCTGCGGCAGGTGGGCGCGCCCGCCTCGTAGACGCTGGAGGGGCCGCCGGTGAAGATCATCCCCTTGGGATTGACCGCGCGGACCTCCTCGGCGGTGACATCCGGCCGTGCAAGCACGCTGTAGACGCCGTTCTCGCGGACGCGGCGGGCGATGAGCTGCGCGTACTGGGCGCCGAAGTCGACGATGACGATGGTCTCGGATTGTCCGGCCGGTGCGGTCATGCGGCAATCATACCAAGGGCGGCCGCGGAAACAACGGCAAGGCGGCCGGGCGAGTCGTCAGCGCGGCGCGGCCGGGGCCGTGGCGGTCCGCGTGGTCGGCAGGGGGGTCTCAAGGTTGCCGCGGGCCATCTCCGCCACCGCCTTGGCGACCCATTCATCCCACACGAGCCAGACGATCTGCTCCTGGCCGGGAACGAGTGCCTCCAGCTTTCGCGGGCCGCGCCACGCCTCGTAGATGGCCTTGCTGTGGTCGAAAGGAACGGCCATGTCCAGCGTGCTGTGGACCAGCAGCAGCGGACAGGTTGCGGTGCGGGCCGCCTTCAGCGCCGAGGCGTCGTCGGGATCGAAATGCGCCAACTCGCCGGCGCGGGACAAGTTCTTGGCGAAATCGGCTTCGCTCATCGCGGGGTCGGAGATGAACATCCGCCAGCGGGCGAACGACCGGGCGTCCTTGTACGGCGCGACGGCCATCACGCCCTTGACGCGAGGATCGGCGGCCGCGTACTGGATGGCCGTCGCCCCGCCGAGCGTTACGCCCAGGACGTACACTTCATCCGGCGCGATAGTCTTGTCCGCGGCCAGCGCGTCCACCACGGCCTTCACGTCGAGCTTCTCCAGCCCGCCGTAGGTGAAGTAATCGCCGCCGCTGCGGCCGTGGGCGCGGAGGTCGATCAGCACCACGTCGAGCCCAGCTTCCGGCGCCCGCGGCCTGGCAAGGCGCTGGGCGATGCCAAGGTAGTTGGCCTTGCTCTCGCCCAGGCCGTGGAGGATGACGACGGCCTTGCCCGGCTCCGCGCGGGATGAGTCCGGCGCCGGGCGTCTGCCCTTGATGACCCAGACATCCAGCGGCGTGCCGTCGGGGGCGTCGATCCGGCGGGCGAGGTCGATGCGCTTCTCGCTGACGAGCTTCTCGCCCGTTCCGGCCAGGTCTTCGGACAGCCTTCCGCCGGCGGCGTCGGGCGTGATGATGCGCTTGGCATAGAGATCGCCTCCGCAGCCGGCCAGCACGGCCGCGGCAAGCGGCAGGCAGAAGATCATGATGTGTCGTGATGGGCTGGGCATTCCAACCACCAGCATAGCGCGGCTCAGATAGCTTGCGAGCCGACGCCCTTATACCGGCCCCAGTGTCGCAGTGCAACCGGGTTTCCTGACGAGCATCCTCAGGTTAGATTCCGGTGCGCCCGAGTGTCACCAACCCCGGAGCCTGTGCCACGCCAGCGACATCAGAAACCATGCGACGTCCCACGAGAGCGACGCGAGGCACCCAAGGATGAATGCGGGGATGATTCCGAATGACATCCCCATCACCCACGCCAAGGTACTTGCCTTGTATGTCAGGCAAAGGCGAATGAGAATGACATAGGATGCCGTGAAACCCAGGCCCCATGGCAGTGCGTGGTCAACCCTCCCAACGAATGTCGGCTGCTCGTGCTTCACGCCTCTCCCTTGTGCGATTCCACCTATGTCCTCTTGAACTGTTTCTCCAGGTCCCTGAGCGTCATCTTGAGCGTCGTCGGCCGGCCGTGGGGGCAGGCGGAGGCCTTTTCGACGCTGGCGTCGGCGCGGCGAGCCAGGAGCGACTCGATCTCGGCGGCGGCCAGCGGGTCGCCCGCCTTGACGGCCGCCTTGCATGCCAGCATGGCCAGCAGGTCTTCAAGCACTCGCTCGCCGTCGGCCGTCTCATCCTCGGCCAGCTTGTCGATCAACTCGCGGATGAACTCGGCCGGCTGGATTCCCTTGCCGGCCAGGAGCGATGGGAACTGCTGCACCGCGACGGCCGTCGGGCCGAACGGGACCACCTCGATGCCAAGCCGCGCGAGCAGCTCCGCGCGTGCCGCCAATGTGGCGGCAGCCGCGGGCGTCACCTGGACCGTCTGCGGGATGAGCATCCGCTGGCCGGCGAGCGGCCCCTGCTCCAGACGGCGCTTGAGGTCGTTGTAGATCAGCCGTTCGTGGAGGGCGTGCTGGTCGATGATCAGGAGGCCATCCTCGCACGCGGCGATGATGTAGGCGTTGTGGATCTGGATCGCGCCGGGGGACAGCCCCGTCGTTTGGGACTGTCCCAGGTTGTCTCCTTCGCCGGAACAACTGGGGACAGTCCCAAACGGCGGGACTGTCCCCGACGGCGGGACTGTCCCCGTCCCGGCTTCGGCAGCGGGCGCGGGCCGGCGGAAGGACATCGGCTCGGAGAAGCCCAGTCTCGGCTGCGGCGGGGCGGTCGAGCGGAAGAAGTCCGCCAGCGCCTGGCGAAGCGACGCCTGCCGCTTCTGGTCCTGGGGAGAGGATGGCCTGGTCTCATCCAGTGGCGCCGCCGGCGCGGATGGTTGGTTAGGCGGCGCGGCGTCCGCGGCGCTTTGCGCCGGTGCCTGCGGCGCATCTATCATGGCCGTCGGCGACAGATTCGCCCGGTTGAGCGTGTCGCGAAGCGACGCCAGCAGTTCGCTATGCACGGCCTGGCTGTCGCGGAAGCGCACCTCGATCTTTGTCGGGTGCACGTTCACATCCACCTCGGCCGGGTCGATGCTCACGAAGACCAGGGCCACCGGGCAGCGGCTTGGGTCGATGACGCCGCGGTAGGCTTCGCGCAGCGCGTGCGACAGAAGGCGGTCGCGGATGTACCGGCCGTTGAGGAAGAAGTACTGCCACTGCGCCGTCGCCCGCGCGCCGTCCGGCCGGGAGATCAGGCCCGCCACTCCCACCCGCCCGCGCCGCTGGATGATCGGGATGAGCGATTGGGCCGTTTCCGTGCCGAACAGGTCCGCCGCCCGCTGGAGCGTGGAATCGGCGGCGGGGAGCTTCTGGACCTGGCGGCCGTTGTGCGTCAGCGAGAATGCGATCTGCGGATGCGGCAGGGCCAATCGGGCGACCTGCTCGCCGATGTGGCCCATCTCGGTGTTGGCCGTCCGCATGAACTTCCGCCGGGCGGGAGTGTTGAAGAAGAGGTCTCGCACGGTCACGGTCGTTCCCGGCGCGGATGCGCACGGCCGGACGGGGCCGAGCGTCTCGCCCGAGGCCTCGATCTCGTGGCCCCCCGCGTCGCCGGGGGCGCCCCCGGCCTCGCGCCTGCGGGTGCGGATGTGCGCGTGCGAGACGGATGCGATGGACGCCAGCGCCTCGCCCCGGAATCCCATCGTCTCGATCCGCTCCAGGTCGTCCTCGCAGGCGATCTTGCTGGTGGCGTGCGGGGCGAAGGCCATCGCCAGGTCCTCGGCCGCCATGCCCGCGCCGTCGTCGCTGACGCTGATGAGCTTCCGCCCGCCGTCCTCGACGGCCACGTCGATCCGCGAGGCCCCGGCGTCAATGGCGTTCTCGACAAGCTCCTTGACCACGCTTGCCGGCCGTTCGATCACCTCGCCCGCGGCGATCTTGTTCACAAGGTGAGTTGGAAGGATGCGAATGTGCAAGGGGTCGCCTAGCGATATGCTTCCCGCCGGCGCCGAACATGAACAATGTCAATGATGCGCCGCGAATCGTCAGTTTCGTAGATCACGCGATAGTCCCCCAGGCGTATCCGCCGGAGATAAGTTTGTCCGTGCAGCTTGGCGCAGCCAGGCGGACGGGGGTCAAACGCAGGGCTTCGATCTTGGGGTAGATTCTGCTGACAACGGCGGAATCCAGGTTCCGAAACTCCTTCTGGGCCGACTTCGCGAAGGTGACCGTGTATTCAGCCACGCAGTTTGCCCCGGGCAATCAGGTCCCTCTTCACGTCTTCCAGCGAGACACGCGGCTCATTTCGCCTTGCCCTGGCGACGGAGGCGTCATAGACGTCCTCCCAGAGCCGCCTGTCCTTCTTGAGGTCGATCAGGACCGCCTGCTTTTCGCCACTTTCGTCAACCAGAAAACTCACGCCTCGCATGTGGTGCTCCTGCGTTCTTTGGCGCAGTCATTATACCGGAGGCATTGGCGTGGCGGTAGGAGGCATCCGGCATCCGAAGTCAACCGAGAGCTACCGGATGTCCTCATCTTCGATGGCTTCCGTGCCGGTCAGTCTGGCAAGCTCAATCGCCAGCTTGCGGGCCACGGGAGGCGGCTGGGAGCGGCGGACGACGATCCCGCGGCCGTCCTTGAGGATGATCTCCAAGGCCGCGGCCGGCGGCACGCCGAGGAGCCTGCCGGGCCTCGGCCGCACGCGAACGGACCATGCCGCGATCTCGTCAAACGGTACGAACGTGTCGCGCAACCGGATGGTCCGTCCGCCCAAGTCAATTCGCATTGGCGAGCGTAGGGACCCCAGCGGCAGGGCGGCCAGCGCGATCGATGCCGCCGGGGCGATCGCCAGCGCCCACAGGACCGTTTCCCGCCGCACGTGCTCCGCGCCGCCGCTTGCGCCGATGATCAGCAGGCAGGCGGCCGCGGCGGCGCCGTAGTAGCACAGGAATCTGCTGACGTAAGTCGCCCACTCCCTACGTATGGCCACCGTCCCGCCGCGCTCGACCATCGTACCCCAGTGGGGTATGGACCAGGGCACGCGCAGTTCATCCGTGGCGAAACGGCGAAGCGCCCTGGGCAGGGCGATAAGCTCAACATTGAGCCAAAGGCCCAGCATCGCCAGCGCCAGGAGCAGCGGGACCCAGAGCAGCCTGTACCATCCGCTCGGGCTGATCTCCGGCTCAAGCACGGCCTGGTCGGGCCTGAGCGGATTGTAGTAGACCGTGACCGCGCTGCCCTCGGGATGGTCCCGAACGATCGACTGCGCGTCGGCCTCATGGCTGAACGGACTGGCATCGAAGTTGTACCGTCTGCCATAGAGCTGCGCATCCATCACGGCGTACCGGTACTTGAAGAACGGCATGTAGCGGATCGTGGCGCCGAAGACGCCGCTGGAAGTCTCGGCCTTGACCTCCGCATGTTGGATCGTGCCGATGGTTCGAGCGTACTGGCTCCGCGCCCTCGCCGCCTGGAGAATGGGCTGGACGTACCGATATCCCGCGGCGGCCGTTGCCGCAAGCAATGCGGAAGCGGCAACCACGAGGATGACGCGGACCCACGCCGGCCATTGTGGGAGGTCTTCAAGCAGGTGTTGCCAGGGCTCCTTGGCGGGCACTGTCTGTTCGTTTGTCTGCGACATCTTGGGCCTTGTTCATGGATGCGGCAGGTCCCGCGCCGCGGGCAACTACGTCAGGTCGCGGTACTTCCGGGCATGGGCCGATTGCCAAGCACGGCCACGTCCCTCGGCCGGCGTGTCGCCGGCAGAGGCTGCCGTCCCGTCCTCGACAAATCTGGCCTGACGGCCGGTCAACTGCGAGAGTATCGCGGCCGCCTTCATCGCGATCTGAGTGGCCATGCTGTCCGCCTTGAACACGTGTACGGCCATCTCGCGACCGTCGCCGGCGCGAGCGGCAAGCAGCGGCGCTTCGGTCGGCGCGCCTTCCTGCCTCACGAGGTGCGGATCGGGGATCATCCTCACGATCCATGACTCGATCCCGCTGACGGCCATCCGCTGGTCCCGTCGCGGCCCGCGGACCGAAAGCTCATCCCCGGCCAGGTCCACGTTAATCTCCGCCGCGATGCCCCGCCGCGCGGCCAGGAATGCGACCAGCACGCCCGGCGCCAGTGAGAAAAAGGCCGCCCGCAGCGGCGACCAGTTCACGGCCGCCGCGCTGCTGATGATCGTACAGACCAAACAGCTCACGGCGAAGCCCGCGATGAAGCCCGTCACCGCCCGCAAGACCACGGACCGCCGCCTGATGATCGTGAAGCCGCGCCTGTTGCGGCGGAGCGGGCCCCACGTCGGGATCATCACGTCGCGCCCGTCGTATGCCCCGGCGAAGTAGCGGGCGGCGGCGCGCTCGGTCCGAAAGATGTGGACGGCCGCGCCGAGCATTATCAGCCCGACGGCCAGGAACGGCTGCAAGAACAACGCCGGCCAGAGCGACTGCTCGTCGATGCCGGTCAGCAGCACCGCCTCCTGGGCGCGGTCAGGGTCGTGGTACACGGTCACTTCCCGGCCTGCGGGGAATTCCTTCACGTAGTGCGTCGCGAACGAGACGGTCGAGGTAAACTGCGAATACGAGACGCGGCTGCCCGTCAGCCGCAGGTCGCCGACGTAGTACTCGTACTCGATCGACGGCTTGTAGCTCACGCTGTCGCCGCTGGACTCCTCACGCACCTGGCTGGTCAGTATCCGTCCCCGCGCGGCCACGAACCGCCGCTGGGCGTCGAGCTGACTCAGAAGCTCCGAGCCTAGGAGCCCAAGGAACGGGCTGACAAACGCGAGCCAGATCACCGCGAACACCGCCAACCCGATGGCTTGGGACTTCGCCCGGCCGGTGTTCACGCGCCCCGCAAAGGAGGCAAGGTCGATGCCGGCCGGCGACGAGGCGGCTGCTTCGACCGCCGCCTGTCCGCCCAGCGCGGCGGCCCGCTCGGCGGCCGCAAGGCGGGCGAGGTACTTGTCTCTGGACCGCCGGGCCAGCAGATACGCCACTACCGGCACGGCCGCGAGCACCAGCAGGCCCAGGCCCGGCGCGTCGCCCTTGGTCAGGAAGGCCAGGGCGATGATCACGCCGCACCCGGCGATGCCAAGGAAACCGACCTTGCCGAACATGCTCCCCAGCAGCATGAGCAACGACAAGCCCCGCCGATTCTGAACCGCACGCAGGGGCGTCACCACCGCCAGTGGCATCACCAGCCCGATGAACACGAACGGCCAGAGGAAGCTCGCCAGCACCATCGTTCCCATGTTCACAGAGTTGCTGACGGCGGACTGGCCCGGGTTGGCCGGGTCGTAGAAGACGGTGAACTTCTGCCCAGACTCGATGGGCATGGTCGTCGGCCGGGTGAAGAACGGGATCTTAAAACCGCCCTCGCCGTCTGCGGATGCGCGATACTCGTGTCCTTCGACCTGATACGAATAGCTGATCTCCGTCCGGTCGTGGGGCTTGGTGGTGACCGCGACGGCCGTGGCCTCTATCGGCTGATAGAAGTAGTGCCGATGGAGGTCGCGGCCCAGCCCGCGGAGCCCGCCGTAGACGAACGCGGATATCCCGCCGTCCCAGACGCACACCCAGACAAGGATGAATGCACGAATGGCCAGGTTGGCCGCCAGAGACGGCCTGGTCGTCATCAGCCGGTGAATCTGATTGGTCAGATTGTTGTCGGCATCCGACACAGGGGCTGCCCGTTCTCACTTTGGGACGTGGGATTCCGCCCAGGCGCGCAGCGCGCGGACAAGGTCGCGGGTTCCGCGCCGGTCAAGCGAGAGAGGGCAGGGCGGCGAGCCGTACCGCCACACGACGGCAAACGGAGTCAGTCTGTCCAAGTCCTGAAGCTCTTGCGGAAGCGCCTTGCCCTGGTCCCCCAGCACATCAATCAATTGCCTCAGGTTGTGGGTCCGATGGGTGTGGACCGCCAGTTCGGCGAGCACGGCCTTCAGGAGTTTCTCGACTGCCTGCTGGCAATGAAAACCAATGATCTCGTCGCTGACTCTGGGATTGGCCAGCACCTCGTCTATCAGGGCTTCGTCCTGAGCGGCCTTCTGGAGGAACAAGAGCGCCTGCTCATGCGGCGTCATAGAGCACCTTCCCCCGCCTGGCGGCCTCGAAAAGGACATTACCCGGAGTGGCCGCCCAGTCGGCGTAATCCGCCGCGCCGACTACCAGAACATCCGCGGGGATACGCAGCGGGCTGAGCACGCGGAGCAAGCGCACCATCTCCGCCGGAACGTCGCTTACCGCGTCTTCCACGACAAGCAGGTCCACGTCGCTGCCATCATCGGCCGCCCCCTCGGCATACGAGCCGAACAGGATCACCTTGCGGGGATGGGCGGCCTCTCGCAAAAGCCGAACCGCCGCGTCGATGGTTGCCGAGTCGATCATCGCCGTGCCCTGAAACTTCACACCTACATTATCGGCCTGAAACGTCATTCCTCAATCCCGTATTCCTTGATCTTGCGGTAGAGCGTGCGCTCGCCGATGCCGAGGATTGAGGCCGCCTGCTCGCGGTTGCCGGATGTCATCTTGAGCGTGTTGCGGATAAGCAGCTTCTCGGCGTCCTCGAGGCTGATGCCCGCAAGCCCGCCGAGCTGGCCCCCCTGTGAGGCCGCCTCGCGCTGCGGCTGGTAGATGTCCGGCGGAAGGTCGTCCACGGTGAGCTTCTCGCCGCCGGCCAGCACCACCATGTTCTCTATCACGCTGCGCAACTGCCGCACGTTGCCCGGCCAGGGCCAGGCCATCAGCACGCGGCGGGCGTCCGGGCTGATGCCCTTGACCTTGCAGCCGTGCGACTCGTTGGCCCGCTTGATGAAGTGCTCGATCAGCAGAGGAATGTCCTCGCGCCGCTGGCGTAGCGGCGGCAGGTCGATGGTCACGCCCTTGATGCGGAAGTAGAGGTCCTCGCGGAACTTCCGGTCCTTGACGCGGGCGGCAAGGTCGGAGTTGGTCGCGCTGATGATCCGGACGTCCACGCGGATCGGGTCGTTGGCGCCCACGCGGACGACCTCGCCGTTCTCCAGCACGCGGAGCAGCTTTGCCTGCATCTCCAGCGGCATGTCGCCGACCTCGTCGAGGAACATCGTGCCGCCGTCGGCGTGCTCGAAGCGCCCTTCGCGGTCGGCCGCCGCCCCCGTGTACGCGCCCTTGACGTGCCCGAACAGCTCATCCTCCAGCAGCGTCTCGCTCAGGCCCGCGCAGTTGATGGCCGTGAACCGCTTGTCCTTCCGCCGGCTGTTGGAGTGGATGGCGTTGGCGATGAGCTCCTTGCCCGTGCCGGATTCGCCCAGTATCAGGACCGGCAGGTCGGACGGCGCGACTCGGCGGATCGTCTCCAGGACCTTGAGCATGGCCGGCGAGTCGCCGACGATGTTCTCGAACCCGTACTTCTCGTCGAGCTGCTGGCGAAGCTCCTGGATCATCCTCCGCTGGGCGGTGTCCTGCGCGGCCCGCTGGACGACGGCACGAAGCTCGTCCAGGTCCAGGGGCTTTTCGATATAGTCGAACGCGCCCTTCTGGAGCGCCTCGCGGCAGGTGGCCACGGATGAATGCGCGGTGATGAGGATCACCTTCGTCCCCGGCGATTCCCTGATGGCCGCGTCGAGCACGGCAAGCCCGTCCTCCGCGCCGCCCAGCACCAGGTCCGTCACGATGATGTCGAAGTGGCGGGCCTTGAGCCGCGCGATGCCCGCGGCGCCGTCATGCACGGCCGTGCAGCGGTGGCCCAGGCGCGACAGGCCTTCCGCGACGGCCTCGGCGTGCGCCACCTCGTCCTCGACGATCAGTATGTCGGCGACTGCCTGCGGGGTTTCCATCGGGCCTCTGTTATGCTCACGTCACAAGGTGCCGCCATCATCTCGAAGGCGCCTTTCATGATGCCGTACGGCATTTCAGCCAGCCGATCGCAGCAACTTGGACTTCTTCTCGATCGTCTTGAGCAGGTCCTGGAATGCATCCACTTCGGTTCCTTCGAAGTACGGCTCTCCGCACTGCTGGCAGACCCAGGCCGGCACATCGTCGAGAGTGAGATGGCAGGAGCCGCGGTCGACGTGCATCGAGACCGGCCTGCGCTTCATCTGTCCCTGGCAATATACGCGCCTCATCGTTCGATCCTCTTCCTGAAATCCGGCGACCATTCCGCTCCATCTGGCAGGTACGCAGTGATTACGGCCAGAAAGTCGCCCTTGGGCGAACAGACGGCATGAACGGGCCTGTTCCTCCATCCTCGGCCCAACAGCAGGCAACTATGCCTGACCCGGGCAAGTATGTCCTGTGACGGGGCCACGTTAGTAGAATACCATCGTCACGCCGGGTAGGCAACGTCACGGACCGGCATACGCTCTGCGCGAATGGGAACAGGGGACCAGCCGGCGAGAGACATGACAGACACCCTCACCTCGCCATCGGCAGGCTCACGACGAACCGCGTGCCCTTTCCCTGCTCGGACTCGACTCGGATGTCGCCGCCGTGCTCGCGGATGATCCGCCTGGTCGTCGGCAGGCCCAGGCCCGCGCCGCGGCTCTTGGTCGAGTAGTACGCCTGGAAGATCCTGGGCAGGTCCGGCCGCGGGATGCCGATGCCCGTGTCGATGACCTCGAGCACGGCTTGGTCGCGGCGATCCCGCCCCAAACGCGACAAACCGCGTTTGGGCGCCCCGGTTGTCAAGACCTTGACCAGCAGATCGCCGCCCTCGGGCATGGCCTGCACCGCGTTTATCATCAGGTTCAGCAGGGCCTGCTTGATGAGGTTGACGTCGATGTTGCACCGCACCGGCACATCGGGCAGCGAGGTCCGCATGACGACCTTGCCGGCCGTCGCCTGCGGCGCGAAGAAGTCGGCCACCTCGGACACCACCGTCCGTAGGTCCACGACGGCCGGCGTAAGCTCGATCTTGCCGGCGTACCGAAGGAAATCCTCCAGGATCGCCTTGAGCCGGTCGGCCTCCCCCTGAACGCTGCTGAGCCGGCGGAGCCAGCGGCGATGGTCCTCGTCGGGATACCGGCCCAGGTCCTCAGCCAGCAGCTTGAGGTTCAGGTTGATGGTGGAAAGGGGGTTCTTGATCTCGTGCGCCAGTCCCCCGGCGAGTTGCCCCAATTCGACCAGGTGCTCCTGCCCCCTTGCCCGCGCCGCCAGCCGCCTGGCGCTGCGCCACATCCTGCGTGCGACCCACAGCGCCGCCAGCGCCCAGAGCGGGCCGCTCGCGACGACGCCTATGATCAACCACCAAACCGGTGCCATTCAATGCGTTCCTGGCGCGCGAAGGCTCAGACGCCGCGCCCGGCATCCTATACTACGCGCGGCCGCGGCCCATCGCCAGGCGCGCCGAGGCTCAGGCATCGGCCTGGTTGCCCTTGGCCTCGGGCGGAGCAGGGCGAGACACGTTGCGGGCCTGGAAGCCCTTCTCGCCCTTGACCAGCTCGTAGTCCACCGTCTCTCCATCCTTCAGCGCCCTGAAGCCGGTGCCGGCGATGGAGGTGTAGTGGACGAACACGTCCTGGCCTTCGGTTCCAATGATGAAACCGTACCCTTTCTTCGGGTCAAACCACTTGACTTTTCCCGTGGGCATAGAGACCTCCTTTATGCCCAGTTTACGCCGGCGGGGAAAGCCGCCCACCCACTGGCGGACTCGACCCAGCCCAAACTCAGCGATCACGGCCCGATGACAGGGCCGCCGAAGGCGTTTGCTTTCGACATGCGCAAGCGAGCCAGCGCCTTCAAGAGCGAACCAATTCCTGCTTCACCTCGGTCCTTTGCCGTGCCTGTCGCGGCCACCGCCGCCACGGCCGTGCTTGTCGCCGCCGTGTCCGCGGCCGCCGCCCGGAGGCCGATGGCCATGGGGCGCTTGACCTTCCGGCGCCTCGGCCGCGCCTCCGCGCTCTTCTATCATGACCGCCTTGCGAGACAGTTTCACCCGGCCTTGATCGTCTATTGAGATGACCTTGACTTTGACGGTATCGCCGAGCTTCACCGCGTCGCCGACGTTCTTCACGTACTTCTCGTCGAGCTCGCTGACATGACACAGGCCGTCCTGTCCGGGCAGGATCTCGATGAATGCGCCGAAATCCCGAATGGACACGACCTTGCCTTCGTATATTGTCCCCACCTGCACCTCGCCTGTCAAGCCTTCAATTGCTTCTCTGGCCTTTTCCGCCCCCTTGGCGTCGACGCAGGCGATGAAGATCGTGCCGTCGTCCTCGACGTCGATCGTCGCGCCGGTGTCCGCCTGGATCTTGTTGATCGTCTTGCCGCCCGGGCCGATGACCTTGCCGATCTTCTCCGGGTTGATCTTCAGCGTGATCATCCGCGGCGCGTATCGGTTTATCTCCGGGCGCGGGGCCGCCAGCACCTTGGCCATCTCGTCGAGGATGAACATCCGCCCGACGCGGGCCTTCTCCAGCGTGGCCACGATCTGGTCCTGCCGGATGCCGCGGGCCTTCATGTCAAGCTGTATGCCCGTGATGCCCTCGCGCGTGCCGGCGACCTTGAAGTCCATGTCGCCGTGGAAGTCCTCCTCGCCGATGATGTCGGTCAGCAGCACGTACTTGTCGCCGTCGCTGACCATGCCGACGCTCATGCCGGCGACGGCCGTCTTGATCGGCACGCCGGCGTCCATCAGGGCCAATGCCCCGCCTGTGACGGCCGCCTGCGAGGTCGAGCCGTTGGACTCCATGATGTCCGCCACCACGCGGACCGTGTAGGGGAAGTCCTCCACCTTGGGCATGACGCACTGGAGGCTTTTTTCGGCCAGGGCGCCGTGTCCGATCTCGCGCCGGCCGGGACCGCGTATGGGCCGTATTTCCCCGACGCTAAACGGCGGGAAGTTGTAGTGCAGGATGAACTTCTTCTTATACTCCTCCTCAAGCCCTTCAATGATCTGCTCATCGCGCGGCGTGCCCAGGGTGGCCGTCACCAGGGCCATCGTCTCGCCTCGGCTGAAGAGGGCGCTGCCGTGTGTGCGGGGCAATACGCCCACCTCGATGCCCAGCGGGCGGACCTCGTCCATCCCGCGCCCATCCGGCCGCTTGCCCTGGAGGATCAGCTCTCGCTGGATCTTGCCCTCGGTCTTGTAGAACGCCTCCTTGACCTGTCCGGGCGTGTACTGCGGCTCCTCCACGTCATCCGGGCAAAGCTCCGCCAGCAGTTCCTCGCGCAGGGCGTTCATCGCGTCGTTGCGCTGGGCCTTCGCGGTGATCTGCTTTGCCTGGCGGATGCGCTCGCCGTACTTGTCGGCCACAAGCTTCTTGAGATCCTCCGGCAGCGGCTTGGGCTCGTAGGCCTTCTTGACCTCGACTTTTGAGGCCAGTTCATTGATGAGGTCGATGACCTGTTTGCACAGATCGTGGCCCAGGGCGATGCCCTCGGCGGCGATGCTCTCGGATACCTCCTTGCCGCCCAGCTCGATCATGTTGACCGCGTCGGCCGGGCCGCAGACGACCAGGTCCATCAGCCCCTCGTCGGCGTCCTCGATGGAGGGCATGCCGATGAGCTTGCCGTCGCGGCAGCCAACGCGGGCCGCGCCGATGGGCCCGTCGAACGGGGCGTGGCTGATCATCAGCGCCGCGGATGACCCGATGACCGCCAGGATGTCCGGGTCGCACACGTTGTCGGCCGACAGGACCATGCACTGAATCTGCACCTCGTCCATGTAGTCGTCGGGGAACAGCGGGCGGATGGGGCGGTCGATCATCCGCATTGTCAGGATTTCCTTGGTCGATGGGCGGCCTTCGCGCTTGAACCACCCGCCGGGGACCTTGCCGGCCGCGTAGATGTTCTCGCGGTAATCGACGTACAGCGGGAAGAAGTCGATGTCCCGCGTCGAGGGGGCGGCCAGGACGGTGGCCAGCACCACCGTGTCGCCGTAGCGGACGGTGACGGCCCCGTGGGCCTGCCGGGCCATCTTGCCGGTCTCCAGGCTCAGCATCCTGCCCGCGATCTCTCGTTCAACTTTCACGATTGCCATTCGCTCTATACCTTAGCCTTTCTAGTCTTGTCTCGGTGTTGCCCGGCACGCCGTAATCAGTAACCGCGCGTTTTCCGCTTCTGACCGGTTACTGATTACCGCTTACGGCTCTCCGCCAATCCAGTCGCGGCGGACCAAACGCCGTCTGGCCGGGATCGTCCCATCGACGGGCCGGATAGGGTGTGTCGTCCCCGAGGGACGATGCGAGGACGTGGGTTGGTTCCCAAACTACTTCCGCAGACCGAGCTTCGTGATGATCTGCTGATAGCGTTCGGGGGCGGTCTGGGAGAGGTACTTCAGCAGGCTGCCGCGCTTGCCGACCATCATCAGCAGCCCGCGGCGCGAGGCGTGGTCCTTCTTGTGGGTTGTCAGGTGCTCGGTGAGGTGGTTGATCCGCGCCGTCAGCAGCGCTATCTGCACCTCCGCCGAGCCCGTGTCGCCGTCGTGCCGCCGATTCTCAGTTACGATCTTCTTTTTGGCTTCCGTTGAGATTCCCATACCTTACTTACCTGCCCGCCGAAGGCCATTAGCGCATTCATCGGCGAGCGAACCTACGACCTTGACCCTTATCTCTTGTTTCTCGCTTGGCCACTCTATTCGCTCAGGGCGGGCAACACAAGCCCATTTGCGGATTTTTCCGCGTCCCGCAAAGCAGCCTGAGCACTACGCCGACCGCTTACTTTCCCTACGTCAGATTCAGGGCGTCCCCGGCGTCGCCGCGATGGAAAGCGGCCCGGCCAGCGGCCTAGCATTCGCTTGGATACTCATGTGAGTCTCGCTCAACCAGACACGTTAGAAGAAGGAGCACGGCGATGCGCACTTTCCTGGCGGCAATCCTGGCATGTCTGATCCTGGCGGCCCCGGCCGGCGCGGCCCTGACCATCAACCTGACCTTCGACGCCTCGGTTACCAGCCTGGCCAACTCCGGCACGATACAGGCCGCCTGCAACTACGCGGCCCAGCAGTTCACCAGCAACTTCACCGATCCGATCACGATCCACATCACCGTCGTCGCCGTGCCGGGCACGACCATCCTGGGCGAGAGCCTGACCAACCTCAACGGCACATACACGTACGCCCAGGTCACGGCCGCGCTGACCAACGATTCCAAGAGCGCATCCGACGCCTCCTTCGTCGCGAGCCTGCCGGTCACCGACCCCACGGGCGGGGCTTCCTTCTGGATTCCGACGGCACAGGTCAAGGCGCTGGGCCTTTCGACGGCGGGCTTGCCCGCCTCTGATGGCACGTTCAACTTCGGCGCCGGCTGGACTTACACCTTCGACCCCGCCAACCGTGCTGTGTCCGGCGCCTATGACTTCATCGGCCTGGCCATGCACGAGATGTCCGAGATCATGGGCCGCATTCCCGGCCTGGGCACGACTGCGATCAACGGCTTTCCCGCCTACTACCCCTACGACCTGGCCCGCTTCAAGTCCTCCGGCACGCGTAGCATGAACCAGACCGACACGGGCGTGTACTTCTCGATTAACGACGGCGTGACGAACCTCAAGACCTACAACTCCACGGCGGGCGCCGACCTCCAGGACTGGGCCGGCGGAACGAACGACTCCTTCAACGCCTTTGCCACCGTCGGCGTGGAAGAGCCCCTCACGGCCGTCGACCTGACCGTCGTCGACATCATGGGCTACGACCCCGTGCCGGAGCCGGCGGCAGTTGTCGCGATCATGCTGGTCTGCGCTGGGCTTGCGTTGCGTCGAGCAAGATGACAGGCGGACCGCCGGGCGGCCGCTGGTGACAGTGCGAGGCGCAATTCCCACCTGATACAGGCGTTACGATTTCACTTCGCTTCCTGAGGCGATGCCGGTTGCGGCTTGCTTTGTCGCGACACGCGGCGGTATTCTGGACGCCCATGAGTGAGTGGCGACAGAGGCTTGCCCGGCGGTTCATCGTCATAGACGGTCCCGACGGCGCCGGCAAGGGCACGCAAATCCGCCTGCTGGCGGAATTCCTGTCATCCCAGGGCGTGGAACTGTGCCTTGCCCGCGATCCCGGCGGGACGGCCGTCGGCGAGCGCATCCGCGCCATATTGCTGGACAAGGCCCACGAGGGCATGTCCGTCCAGTGCGAGCTGATGCTGTACATGGCCAGCCGCGCTCAGCTTGCGGCGGAGGTCCTCCGGCCCGCCCTGGCGGCCGGTAAGTGCGTCCTGTGCGACAGGTACATCTCGTCAACCGTGGCCTACCAGGGCGCCGGCGGGGTCGATCCGGCCGACGTGAAGGCCGTCGCTGACGTGGCGGTGGGGGGCCTGTGGCCGGACCTGACTGTCATACTCGACATCGCCTCCGATGCGGGCCTTGCCCGGGTCGGTACTTCGCGGCGGGCCGGCGGGCCGGACAGGATGGAGTCCAAGACGGCCGCCTTCCATCGCAAGGTGCGCGAGCTGTTCCTCAAGCAGGCGGCCGATGAGCCGGACCGCTTTACCGTGGTCGATGCGGCCGGGACGATGGACGAGGTCCAGCAGCGGCTCAGGCACGCGATACACTCTTGGCGATTCAGGGACAGCGGGGCGTGAGCAGATGATCCACATGTCGGACATCGTCGGCCAGGACCGGGCCATCGGCGAGATCGAGCATGCGATGGCCAGCGGCCGTATGCCGCACGCGTTCATGTTCGCCGGCCCGCAGGGCGTCGGCAGGCGGACCACCGCTACGGCCCTCGCTGCGACGCTCCTCTGTGAGAAGCCCGTAGCCTCCAGGGACCACGGACCAACGACCAGGAAAAGTCACCTTGCCCCTGGTCCCTCATCCCTAGTCGCTAGCCCCTTACAGGCGTGCGGCCAATGCGTCGAGTGCCGCCTGATGGCCGGCGGCTCCCACCCGGACTTCCACCTCGTTTACAAGGAGCTCGCCCGCTACCACGACGAGCAGAACGTTCGTGAGCGGAAGATGCAGGAGCTGGGCATCGAGGTCATCCGCAGCTTTCTTATCGCGCCGGCCTGCCGCTCGCCGGCTCGCGGGCGGGCCAAGGTGTTCGTCGTCCGCGAAGCGGACCTGATGAGCCATGCCGCCCAGAATGCCCTCTTGAAGACGCTCGAGGAGCCGCCGCCGGGAGTGACGATCATCCTGCTGGTCGAACGGCCGGAGGAAATGCTCCCCACGACGCTCAGCCGCTGCCGGCTGGTGCGGTTCGATCTCCTGCCGCGCCAGTTCGTCAGCGGCAAGCTGCGCGAGAAGGGCGTCGCCGCGCCGGAGGCGGATTTCTGGGCCGCTTACACCGGCGGGTCCATCGGGCGCGCCGAACGGCTGGCGGCATCCGGCATGTACGAGGTCAAGCGCGACGTAATAGGGCGTCTGGCGGCGCTGGGCGCCCTTGGCGACGCGGAACTGGGCGAGTACCTGGCCAAGCTTATGGAGAAGCTTGCCGACGCCGAGATCAAGGCGGTCAAGGAGGCCGAAGGCGCCGAGCTGGCCAAGACCCTTGCTTCTCGCCGCGCGGCCGGCACTATGCTGGAGCTGGTCGCAAGCGCGTACCTGGACGCCATGCACGTCCGCGCAGGTGCGGCGGGGCAGGAGAGCTTCTCCGTGATACACAGCGATCAGCAGGAGGCCATTGCCGCCATAGCCAGGCGATTCGAGCCTGACAAGCTCGCGAGGATCATCGAGCACCTTAGCGACTATGAAGAGATCCTCTGGCGCAACGTGAACCCCAAGACCGTGTGGGACAACGTCGTGATTAGTTGTGCCACGGCCGCGCCCCTGCGGCTGTAGGCATTTGACGGCGCAGCGGCGCGCACCCTAGCCTGAGCAGCAAGAGACGCATAGCCTATGCCATATTTCTGGCGTTCATTGAAATACCTCTGGCCGTATCGCT